>DATCRK010000051.1:0-12628 GCA_036569005.1 Rhizomicrobium sp.
AGATATTGCTGTCCCCAAATCGCGGTGGACTCGGCAATCCGTCCAGCGCGAACAGAAGCCGTGCCGTGCCGCCGCCCATGCGAAATGCCGCAGCACGATTGGCGATACCGGCCGGCAAATCATTCCAGGCGAACAGCGACAGAAAAGTCCTTTTCAGATCGAGCGTGGAGATAATGGTTCTGGCGCCGATTTCCGTCCCGTCTGCCAATCGCAACCCTACAGCCCGTTCGCCCCTCCGAAGAATATCGGAGACTTCAAGCCCGCAGGAGATTTCCACGCCTTCACCATGCGCAGCGGCGACGAGAGCATCGGTCAGCCGTTGCAGGCCCCCGACCACATGACCCGCGCGGCGGCTCGTCAGCAGATGAAGAGCGCTTCCCGCAAGTTCCGGGTGGGCAGTATGGCCTTCCAAGGTTTCAGCCATCGTCAGTGCCAGAACATCTTCATCTGGTAGGTCGGCCCTGAGCACATCTGTCAGCGGCTGAATGGTCCATTCATCGCCGGGCCACTCTTTCGCGTCCGTGCGCCGCCGATATGAGAAGAACGATTTCTGGGGCGCTGCCACGTCCAGAGCCGCGCGCTTCAATGCCGCTGCGGCCAGCGTCGTGGCCTTCGTCCTTGCTCCTGTTTCGCCCGTGGGCAAGAAGCACGCACGATCCGGCCAGAGAGCGGTCCCAGAGGTAAAGGGCATGAACAGCGCGCCATGCCTGGCGAGGTCGAGCGCCCAGAAAACTTCCGCGGGGATAGGCGCGAGTTCATCGCAAAAAGGCGAGGCTCGAAAGCCGGGGTGGAATTCGCGCGTGACCGCGCGACCGCCCGGCTGCTCGTTGCGCTCGAGCACGATCGTCTTGAGGCCCGACTTGGCAAGCGTCACCGCCGCGGCCAAACCGTCCGTGCCCGCGCCGATGATCGCCGCGTCGTATCGCAAACCCTGCGCCCCTCTCACCGCTTGCCGAGCGTAAACGGATGTTAAGGGTCAAATGGAAAAGAGTTGTTTCAAAGGCAAAGGGCGGAAACGGCTTTCGACGCCATTTCCGCCCTTTGGTTAATTCGCGCTAAGGCTGTTCTTAGAGAACGCCGCGCTTGTGCTCGCCGACGACGATGCGGCCGGGATTGAAGGCCGCCTTGAACACGTCCATCGCCTTGCGGGGCTCAGCGTCGCCGCACATGAACACGTCGAACGCCGCATAGCCCTTTTCCGGCCAGGTGTGGACGCTGATGTGGCTCTCCGCCAGCACCGCCACGCCGGAGATTCCGCCGCCATCCGAGAAAGTATGGAGGTGGATGTGCAGCAGAGTTGCCCCAGCCGCCTTTACCGCGTCGATCAGCGCCTGCTCGATCCGGTCGCGGTCGCCGAGGCCTTCGGCTTCCCACAGATCAATGATCAGGTGGCTGCCCGCAAAGGTCACGCCGTTGCGGGTGATGAAGTGGTCTTTAAACTGTTCTGGATCGTTGTCGTTCTGGAGGACGACGGGCATCGGTTTCGCTGCTGCGTTTGCCGATGTGCGGACGCGAGGAGCCCTCGCCACTTTGTTTGCCGAGACAAGCTGCAATCTAGCCATTTCGGGCACCTACCCTTTCACTCAGAGTTGACACCTGCGCCTTGGCCTTGTGGGTTTCCGGACGCGTTCTCCCAAGAAGAAAGCGGCGGACGGAAGGCCGCCTCGCCGCTTTGTCCCGTCGCCGGAACGAGTCGGAATATAGGGCCATCGTTCGCACATGCAAGAATTTTTGTCCCCTCTCCGCAATTTTTCTGACAGCCGTGTGACGAGCGAGACGCGCTCCGACGCTGTCACATTCCGTAACGCGCGTTGAGCAGAGAGCGCTCGGCCACCACGCTTGCCAGCGTGGCGCGTCAGCCCTAAAAGGCCGCGCTTTCCAAAATTTCTCACCTCTGAACGAGGAGCCTGACGATGGCCGCAAGCAGCTTCAAAGAGCGTCTCCACAAGGGTTACGCGCAGGTTATGGAACTCAGCGGCAAACCGTTGGCGGACGAAAAAAGCCAATACCAGCGCATCAAGATCTTCGACACGCCGAACAACGGCCGCGTCATGACGCTCGACGACATCGTCCAGATCACCACGCGTGACGAGAGCGCCTATGCCGAAATGCTGACACATTTGCCCATACTCGAACACGGCAAGGCCGAGCGGGTGATGATTGTGGGTGGCGGCGATCTCTCCATCGCTGACGAGGCGCTCAAGCACAAAGGCGTCAAAGAGGTCGTTCTGGTGGACATCGACGGCCGGGTCATCGAGCTGTGCAAAAAGCACTTCGGCGAGATCAACGCCAAGGCCTTCAAGGACAAGCGCCTCAAGCTCGAGGTGGCGGATGCCTTCGAATATCTGGGCCGCAAGGAGAGCAAGAACCGCTTCGACCTTATCGTTGCCGATCGCCCCGATCCGGTCGGGCCCGGCAAGGCGCTCTTCGGGGAGACCTTCTATGATCGCGTCCGCAACGCGCTGAAGCCAGGCGGCTTCGCGACCTTCCAGACCGGCGTGCCATTCTATCAGCCCTGGGAGATTACCGAGGCACTCAACGAGCTCGCCGAGTTCTTCCCGCAGTCGGGCCTCTATCTGACCGTGGTGCCGACCTATATCGGCGGCTTCATGGCGCTTAGCTGGGCCTGCAAAGGCAAGAGCAAGCTCGGCACGCCTGCCGGCATCAAGAAGGCCACCGCGGCGTTCAAGAAAGCGAAGCTCAAGACCGACTATTACAACCCGGCCGTCCACGCGGCGTCTTTCGCGCTGCCGGAGTGGATCGCGCGTCTGGTGCCTTAACCGGGCGGGGCGATCCGCTTCTCGAAGATCGTAGCGACGCCGGCTTGCAGCCGGCGCAGCTTAGCTTCGAGTTCGGCGAAATCGCCCTCGCCGCCCGCGCGTGCCAGCAGGGCCTTGAGACCGGGCGTGGCGGACACGGTCTCGAACTCGCCGTCTACCGCGATCCGCAGCACCTGCATCAGCGCCGTCTCGAGCTCCGCCGCCGCCATTAACGTCACTGCGTCCGTTGCTTCGACGGCGCTTGCCTGGGCAAGCGCGTTGAGGGCGCCGACCGTGTTGCTGTGCAGGACGTTCGGTTTGTCGTGCGCTTCCAGCAATTGAAGCGTCTGCGCGATGAACTCGATGTCCACGAGCCCGCCGCGGGCGAACTTCAGGTCCCAGGGCGCCTTGCCCGGGAACTGCGTGAAAAGCTTCGCGCGCATATCCGCAGCGTCGGTCAATATCTTTGCCCGATCCGGCGCAGAGATCAGGGTCGAGCGGATAACCTCTGTGACCTTGTCTCCGAGACTTTCCGAGCCCGCGATGATGCGCGCCCGCGTCAGCGCCAGCCGCTCCCATGTCCAAGACTCGTTCGCGTGATAGCGGGCGAAAGACTCCAGGCTTACCGCGACCGGCCCCTTGTTGCCGGTTGGCCGTAGCCGCATATCGACTTCATAAAGCGGCCCTTCCGCTGTCGGCACGGTCAGCGCGGCGATCAGGCGCTGGGCGAGCCGGGCATAGAAGACACTGGCGGGCAGCGGCTTCGATCCGTCCGACATCGCCTCATCCGCCGCGTCATAAACAAAGATCAGATCCAGATCGGAACTGGCGGTCATCTCACGGCCGCCAAGCTTGCCCATAGCGACGACGGTGAATGTACCACTGGGAACGTGGCCGAAGCTTGCGGCCAGCTCGTCCTCCGTCGCCTTCAGCAATCCGGCGATCGCAGTTTCGGCAATATTGGTGAAGGCCGGTCCAGCCGCATCTGCGCGCAAGCGGTGTTCCATGATCTGCACACCGACGCGGAAAATCTGTTCCTTGGCAAAGCGGCGGGCTCCGTCAAGCGCGGCCTCATAGTCTGCCGAGAGTTGCGCCGCCAGAAGACCGTCGAGCTGCTCGCGCGACGGCAGCGAGGTGAGAAAGCCACGGTCCATCAAGGCATCCAGCACGCCGGGCGAGCGCGCGAGGTGATCGGCCAGCCGCGGCGCCGAACCGCAGATGTTCGAGACAAGCTTCAGCAGATGGGTGTTCGCGAGCAGCAGTGAGAACAATTGGACGCCGCCCGGCAGCCGCGACACAAAGCGATCGAACTGCGTGAACGCCGCATCCGGATCGGCTGTCGCCGCGAGCGCGTCCAGCAGGGCCGGCATGAGCTTGGTAAGAATCTCGCGGGCACGGGCACTGCGCGTGGCGCGGATGCGACCATGATGCCAGCCGCGGATGGCGTGTGCAACATGGTGCGGATCGTGAAAACCCATCTTGGAAAGCGTCTCGATGGTTTCCGGATCGTCCTCGACGCCCGTGAAGACAAGGCTGCCCTCGCTGGTCGCAAGCGGCGCCTCCTGTTCGAACAGCTTCAGATAATGTTTCTGAACGGTGCGCAGATGATAAAGAAGCACCTCGCTGAACGATGCCGTGTCCGCAAAGCCCATGAAGCAGGCGACATGCGCCAGCTCACTTTCCGATTTTGGCAGCGTGTGAGTCTGCTCGTCCTCGATCATCTGCAGGCGATGTTCGAGCTTGCGCAGAAAATCATATGCCAGGCCCAGATCCGCAGCCGTTTCATCTGTCACGAGACCGGCCGCTCGCAATGCCTCTATCGCTTTCAGCGTTTCGCGGGAGCGAAGTTGCGGATTGCGGCCGCCGAGGATGAGCTGCTGCGTTTGCGCGAAGAACTCGATCTCGCGTATCCCGCCCCGCCCCAGCTTGACGTTGTGGCCTGCCACCGCGATCGCGCCGTGTTTGCCGTGTGCATGAATCTGACGCTTGATCGAATGAATATCTTCGATGGCGGCATAGTCGAGACTGCGGCGCCAGACAAAGGGCTTGATCGTATCGAGAAATTCCGTGCCCGCGATCAGATCGCCGGCACAAGCGCGGGCCTTGATCATGGCAGCGCGCTCCCAGTTCTGCCCCATGCCTTCGTAATAGGCTTCGGCGGCATCTGTGGAGATCGCGACTTGCGTGGCACCGGCATCCGGACGCAGACGCAGATCGACGCGGAATACATAGCCATCCGCGGTCGTTTCGCTCAGCAGCTTCACCAAGGCTTTCACGATATCGACTGCGGCACCGCGGGCATCGTCCCGCTTGCGGAACGGGAAACGCCGTGGCTCGTAGAACGTCACCAGGTCGATGTCGCTGGAATAGTTCAGCTCGAATGCACCGTATTTTCCCATCGCCAGAACAACGAGACCGGTATCGGCTTCCAGCGCGGCAGGGTCCGTCGCATCGATATCTCCGTGCGTCGCCGCCTCGCGCAGAAGAAGGCGCAGCGACGCACTGATGCAGACGTCAGCGAAGCGGCTGAGAGCGTGCGTGACGTCCGTGAGATTCCAGAGATCTCCGATGTCCGCCAATGCGATTGTCAGCGCGGCTTGCCGCTTTGCGACGCGCAGAATCTGCATCGCCATGGCGATATCGGTTTCGGTCTCGATGGATCGAACCCTGCTTTCGATCTCCTCGAGAACAGCCGCAGGCGCCTGTCCCTGTGTCCGTTGCAGGAAATCCCGCTCGCGTACCGCCAGCCGCGCGAGATAGGGACTGTTGCCGAACGCGCCGGCAAAAACCTCCGCCTGCGCTGCCGAGGGCACGAAGCCGCCTTCCGCCAGCGCCTCCACCACCCGATCCGCGCGCGCATGATCGAAGGGCGCGGGGATTTCTCTCGGGATCGGTTTCGGTTCGGTCATGAGCGCAGTTTATGCGCCGAAATCGCCGCTCAAATCGAGCGGTTCATTTCGCGGCGATCGGCAGCGGCGCCGGAACGGCGCCGCGCGGGACCTGGCGCTTGGTATCGTGTGGAAACACGAGTGTGGCCTTGAGCCCGGGCATGTTGTCAGCGAGCGCCAGCCGCGCGTCGTGCAGCTTGGAGACCGCAACCACGAGACTGAGGCCAAGGCCTGTGCCCGGCGAGTGCCGGCTCGCTTCCAGCCGCACGAAACGGTCCAGCACGCGGGCGCGGTCGTCCGCGGGGATTCCGATCCCGTTGTCCGCGACGCTGAGCGCGACGCCGGAAGGCGTGTCCTCTATGGATACCCGAACCTTGCCGCCTTCCGGCGTATACTTGATCGCGTTGTCTACGAGATTGGCCAGCGCCTGGGCAACGAGGCGTTTGTTTCCAGCGATGGCCGCCGCGCCGCTGGGCGCGAGTTCGAAGCTCAGCCCTTTCTCCTCCGCCAGCGGCTCATAGAGCTCGGCGATGCCTTCGACCACGTCGCGCAGATCGATGCGCTCCATTGCCTCGCGCGCCAATCCGGCTTCGGCTTCCGCGATGAGCAGAAGGGCGTTGAACGTGGCGATCAGTTGATCGACCTCCATCGCGGCGGATTCGATCTCGTCATACTCCGCACTGTCGGTCGGCAGGCGGCGCAGCGCCGCGTCGATCCGGTTGCGCAAACGGTTCAGCGGCGAGCGCAGATCGTGCGCCACCGAGTCGGTCACCTCGCGCATGCCACGCATGAGCCGCTCGATCCGTTCCAGCATGCGGTTCAGATTGGTGGCCAGAACGTCAAATTCGTCGCCGCTTCCGCGCACCGGCACACGACGAGACAGGTCGCCCGCCATGATGTCGCGGCTGGTCTGGTTGATGGAATCCAGGCGCGTCAGCAGATTGTGGCTCATGAACGCGCCGCCGACAACACCGAGCAGCAGCATCAGCATCAGGCTCCATGGCAGCGTGGTGCTGAACAGGCGCACGGTCTCGTGGCGCTCATGAATGTCGCGCGCCACCAGAAGCTGGAAGCCGCCCGTCAGCGTGAATACCCGGCCGCGCGCGCGCCTCAGGGTCGAAACACCGCCGACGCGCCGCTCATAGTTGAATTCGATGAAGCTGTTTGGCCGATAGATCATCGCCGGCCAACCGTCGAGATTTCCCGCGATCGGATGGTGCTGCATATCCGTCAGGAGATAGAGCCCCTGACTGCCGCGCACCGAGCGGCTCATGATCACATCGTCCAGGCCGCCGATCCCCAGGCGCTGGTATTGCTCCGAAAGGCCGACGATCTCCGCATCGATCGTCTGATCGGTCTGCGCGTCCAGTTCGCGCTTGGTGTTCCAGTAGGTGAACCAGACAAGACTCGCCGCCGACACCGCGAAGATCGCGATGTAGATGAAGACGATCCGGAATGCGATCGACCGGAAAAGCCTAGGCGCGCGCACGGATCATGTAGCCGGCGCCGCGCACGGTATGAAGCAGCGGCGTCTCGAAGCCTTTGTCAATCTTCGCGCGCAGGCGCGAGATATGGACATCGATCACGTTGGTCTGGGGATCGAAGTGATACTCCCATACGCTTTCCAGAAGCATCGTGCGCGTGACGACCTGATTGGCATGGCGCATGAGATATTCGAGGAGCCGGAATTCGCGCGGCTGCAGGTCGATGGACACTTCGCCGCGCTTGGCGGTGCGGGTCAAAAGATCGAGATCCAGATCGCCGACCTGAAGCCGCGTCTTCACAGCGGCCGGATGACGACGACGCATCAGGGCATCAAGGCGCGCCAGCAATTCCACGAACGCGTAAGGCTTGGTGAGATAGTCGTCACCGCCAGCTTTCAGGCCTTTGACGCGGTCGTCGACTTCGGAGAGCGCGCTGAGGAAGAGAACCGGCGTCACGTTGCCGTGCTGGCGCAGCTCTTCGACGAGCCTCAGCCCATCCATCTTCGGCAACATGCGATCGACGATCGCGACGTCGTAGGGGCGCGACAGGGACAATGAAAGACCAATCTCACCATCTTCCGCATCGTCCACCACATGCCCGGCCTCTTTCAGGCCGTTCACGAGATAGCGTTGGGCTTCAAGATCGTCTTCGACAACGAGGATCCGCATGGAAGGCTCCTGACTCGATTATTTCCGAAGAGGGTCCGCGCCGGCGGCAGCAACGGGGGGATGGGGCCGCCACCACCGGCGCGGGGGCCGGACAACGCGGAGTTTCCTCCGCGCGGTCCGGTACGCTGTCCTTACGCGCCCAGTTTGATTGCCACGAAGCGCTGGCCGCCCTGACCGGTCACCAGCACCAGCACGGTGTCGCGGTGCGCGGCTTGCGCGGCTGCGACGCTGGCTTTCACATCCTGCGGCGAGCGCACCGGATGGTTGGCCACCGACACGAGCACGTCACCGGGCTCCAGGCCTTTGTCCGCGGCATCGCTGTTGGGATCGACCTTTGTCACCACGACGCCATTTACATTGTTGTCGAGGTTGAAGGCGCGGCGCGTTTCCGGCGTAACGGCGGCAAGGCCGAGGCCCATTGCTTCCGCTGTGGCAGGCGCGCGGCTCTGCTGCTGCGGCTGGTTCGACGCGACCTGCGTATCCTTCTTCGCGCCGATTTTCGCCGTCAGCGTCTTCGTCGTTCCATCGCGCAGAACGGTGAAGGCTGCCGATCCGCCCGCGGGCAGTGACGCGACGCGGCGGGTGAGGTCGCGCGAGTCTTCCACCGGCTTGCCGTTGACGGCCAGGACGATATCGCCCGCCGCCATGCCGGCCTGCGCGGCCGGACCGCCCGGTGAAACACTGGCGATGATCGCGCCCTTCATGGTTTTGTTGCCGAGGCTTGCCGCCATTTCCGGCGTGACGCTCTGGATCTCGACGCCGAGATAGCCGCGCGCCACGCGGCCATGCGCCTGAAGCTGCGCCACGACATCGTGGATGGTGGTGGCCGGAATCGCGAAGCCGATGCCGACGCTGCCGCCGGACGGCGAGAAGATCATCGAGTTCATGCCGATGACCTTGCCCTGGATGTTGAAGGTCGGGCCGCCGGAATTGCCGCGGTTGATCGGCGCATCGATCTGGATGAAGTCCGTGTACGGACCATTTCCGACATCGCGGCCGATCGACGACACGATACCGGCCGTGACCGTATTGCTAAGGCCGAACGGATTGCCGACCGCGATCACCCAATCTCCGACGCGGACCTGACGGTCATCGCCGAATTCGACGGAGGGCAGCGGCTTGTCGCTCTTCACTTTCAGCAGCGCAACGTCCGTCGCCGCATCGGTGCCGATCAGCTTGGCGTTGAACTCGCGGCCGTCAGGAAATTTGACGGTGATCTTCTTTCCATCCGCGACGACGTGGTTGTTGGTGACGATGTAACCGTCCTTGTTGATCACGAAGCCGGAACCCATCGCGATGGCCTTTTGCGGCGCGTTGAACTGACGCCCCTGCCCGCCGAACTGGTTGAAGAAATCGCGGAACGGCTCCGGGATCTGATCGGCATCAAATCCCGCCTGCTGTTTCACCTGCTCTTCCACGGTGATCGTGACCACGGCCGGGCTGACGCGCTCGACCAGATCCGCGAAGGAGAATGGCGCGCCAGTCTCGATCATGCGCGGCGTGGACGGGTGCGGCGCGACGGCGAGCGCCGGTGCTTGCGGCTTCTGGGGCGCGTGCTGCTGTTGCGGCTGCGGTTGTTTGTTGTTTCCGGGCTGCGTCATCGCGAAGGCACCCAGACCGCCAACGACCAGAACCGCCGCGGCGACAGAGGCCGTCAGCCGGCTGCGAAAACCTTGAAAGAGCTTGTTCTTTTCCATCTGCTACTCCGTCCAAATCCATGGCCTATCGCGGCCAATGCCGTGCCCCGGCCTCGCCAGGGGACAGCACTAAGCTATCGATCTTGCCTGTTTCTGTCTCGAATATTAACAGTATGTAACATCACTGTTTCCTGATCCCGGCCCGCGCCGCGCAATCAGGAACTGGCAGAATCCAGCCTTTTGCGCGCGCGGACAATTACCAGCGCCACCGCCGCTCCCCCCATCAGCAGAATCCCGAGAGGACCAAACCAGAGCGCATAAGTCTGCGGCTCAACCGGCGGCTTCATCAGGATGAAATCTCCGTAGCGCGTGACGAGATATTGTTCAACCTGTTCGTCGCTGTCGCCGGCTTTGATGCGCACGCGAATCAAATGCCGGAGGTCGGCGGCAAGCGGCGCGTCCGACTCATCGAGCGATTGCCCCTGACAGACGACGCAGCGAAGTTCCTTCTGCAACGCGACCGCGCGCGCCTCGAGCGTCGGATCGCGGAGTTTCTCGGAACCGATAAGCGCGAATGCCGCGTTCGTGCAGAGCAGCGTGGCGAACAGCGTAAGCAGAAGTCGTTTCATTCCGCTGCCGCCAGTTGTGCAGCGGTTGCGCGGCGCGGACGCAACCGTCCCCATAGGCCTGCAACACCGCCGAGCGCCATGAACGCACCGCCGAACCAGATGAATGGTGCCAGCGGGCTCACATAAGCGCGGATCACCCAGCCGCCGTCGCGCTCATCGCCAAGCGCGAGATAGAGGTCGGAAAAGCCGGTGGTGCGGATAGCCGTCACCGCTGTTGCCTGACCTTCTACCGGATAGGCGCGCTTCTCCGGCGACATCACCGCAATGATCTTGCCGCCCGACGACACATCGATAGTCGCGCGCTGCGCCAGATAGTTCGGACCTTGCAGCAATTCGACGCCATCCAGGCGCAACGTATAACCTGCAATCTCCATTGCCTGTCCGGGTTTCAGGAGATCGAGTGCCTCGCTGCGCCACACGGTCGTGCCGGTGATGCCGAGCAAGGTCACACCCAATCCAAGATGCGCAAGCGCCGAAGCGTAAGCACTGATCGGCAATGCGCGGATATCGCCGCGGCGCGCGAGATCGATCACGGCGGCAGCAATAGTCCATATGCCGAGCGCGCATGCCAATGCTGCAACCAGCGAGCGCGGCGTGACGATGGCGAATACGGCAATCGCCGCGATCACCGCAACGCCTGCTGCAGGCATCAGCGCGCGCAACGCCACGCGTCCATCGCCATTGCGCCAGCCGAGACGTGGCCCAAATGGCACCAGCAGAATCAGCACCACGAAGAGCGGCGCGAAGGTGATCGCAAAATAAGGCGGGCCGACGGAGATCTTCTGGCCGGTCAGCGCATCCAGCAGCAGCGGATAGAGCGTGCCGATGAACACCGTCGCGGCGGCGGCGGAGAGCAGCACGTTGTTCAGCAGCAGCGCGCTTTCCTTGCTCACCGGCTCGAACGCGGCGCCGGTCTGCAGTTGCGGCGCGCGCCACGCGAACAGCGCCAGGGCGCCGCCGATAGCCACAGCGAGCATCATCAGAATATAGACGCCGCGCGTCGGATCGCTGGCAAAGGCATGCACCGAGGACAACACGCCGGACCGCACCAGGAAGGTGCCGATCAGGCTGAGCGAGAAGCCGAGGATCGCGAGCAGCAATGTCCAGCTGCGGAACGCGCCGGTGCGTTCGGTGGCGAGCGCGGAGTGCAACAGTGCTGTCGCGATGAGCCACGGCATGAGCGCGGCATTCTCCACCGGATCCCAGAACCAGAAGCCGCCCCAGCCGAGAACGTAATATGCCCACCAGCTTCCCAGCGTGATGCCGATGGTGAGCGCAATCCAGGCGAGCAAAATGAACAGACGCGCCGCGCGGGCCCATCCGGCATCCGCTTCGCCGGTGATGAGCGCGGCGGCGGCATAAGAGAAGGCGGCCGACAATCCGACATAGCCGATGTAGAGCATCGGCGGATGCATCGCGAGACCGGGATCCTGCAGCAGAGGGTTCAGCCCCGCGCCTTCAAACGGCGGCGGATCGAGACGCAGGAACGGGTTCGAGGTGAACAGGATGAACAGCAGGAACCCGCAAGCCAACAATCCCTGCACGCCCAGCGCCGCCGATGTCAGACGCGAGCCGCCGCGCTGTGCGAAGACGATGATCGCCGAATAGACCGCCAGCACGAAGACCCACAGCAGCATGGAGCCTTCGTGGTTTCCCCACACGCCGGTGATCTTGTAGATCATCGGCTTGGCGGTGTGCGAATTCTGCGCGACGTCGAGCACGCTGAAATCCGACGTCACGAACGCATAGGTCAAGGCGCCGAACGCGAGCGCGACGAACACGAACATGCCCATCGCCGCACTGGAGGCGATGGCGCGCGATTGCCCCCCCGCCGTTTGACGCGCGCCGGCCAATCCCGCAATTGCCATTACCGCCGACAGCGCGAAGGCAAGCGCAAGGGCGAGCTGGCCGATCTCGCCGGTCATGTTCCGCCTTCCTTCCAGCGCCCGGATTTCTTCAAGGCATCGACGACTTCCGGCGGCATATATTTCTCGTCGTGCTTGGCGAGCACTTCGCTGGCATCGAACGTGCCGGCATTGTCCATCGCACCCATCGCGACGATGCCCTGCCCTTCGCGGAAGAGATCGGGCAACACGCCGTGGAATTCCACCGGCACCGATGCGCGCCCATCCGTCACCACGAATTTCACATCGGCATGTTCGCCGTGACTGACGCTGCCCTTCTCCACCAACCCGCCGATACGAAAATTCACGCCGGGCGACACATGCTTCGCGGCGACATCCGACGGGCTGTAGAAATAAAGAACGTTGTCCTTCAATGCGCCCAACACCAGAACAGCGCCGCCCGCGCCGGCAACGACAAGGGCTGCGGCGAAATAAAGGCGGCGGCGTTTGCGCGGATTCATCAGGAAAGCCAAACCGTTGAACGCGCGGGACTATATGGGCCGTCACAGCGCCGGTCCACGCGGCGGCGCGCCGCCCCGCTTATGCCGGAATCGCCTGAGAATCTGGTATTCTTCCGAAGGGGGATTGCCATGCGCATCACACCTTTCCTTGCCGCCTTCACGGCGCTGCTTCTCGCTGCCTGCTATCCGCCGACGAC
>DATCRK010000052.1:0-40725 GCA_036569005.1 Rhizomicrobium sp.
TCCTACAACCGGTATAGCCCATGGCGGCACGCAGGCCGCCGATGATCTGATGCACCACCCCGCCGGCCGGGCCTTTATAGGCCACCTGCCCTTCCACGCCTTCCGGCACCAGCTTCAGCGCATCACGCACTTCGGCCTGGAAATACCGGTCGGCCGAGCCGCGCGCCATGGCGCCCACGCTGCCCATGCCGCGATAGCCTTTGTAGGAACGGCCTTGATAGAGGAACACCTCGCCCGGCGCTTCTTCGGTGCCGGCGAGCAACGAGCCCACCATCGCAACGCTGGCGCCGGCGGCAATCGCTTTGGCGAGATCACCGGAGAACTTGATGCCGCCATCGGCGACAACCGGGATGCCCGCTTTGTGCGCGGCTTCCACCGCATCCATGATCGCGGTGAGCTGCGGCACGCCGACACCAGCGACAATGCGCGTGGTGCAGATGGAGCCGGGACCGATGCCGACCTTCACCGCATCTGCGCCCGCAGCGATCAACGCTTGCGCGCCATCGCGCGTGGCGATATTGCCGGCGAGAATCTGCGTATAGTTCGACTCTTTCTTGATGCGCGTGATGGTATCGAGAACGCCTTTGGAATGGCCGTGCGCGGTATCCACCACCACGACATCCGCTTCGGCTTCGATCAACCCGAGCGCACGGCGGAAACCGTCTTCACCCACCGAGGTCGCAGCAGCGACGCGCAAGCGGCCGCGCTCATCCTTGCAGGCGTTGGGATATTTCTGCGCCTTCTCGATGTCCTTCACCGTGATCAGGCCGACGCAGCGATAGGCGTCGTCCACCACCAGGATCTTTTCGATACGGTGCTGGTGCAGCAACCGCTTGGCTTCTTCCGGCTTCACACCTTCCTTCACCGTGATGAGCTTGTCCTTCGTCATCAACTCGGCGACTTTCTGGCGCGTGTCGGAGGCGAAGCGCACATCGCGGTTCGTCAGAATGCCGACGAGTTTGCCGGTGCCTTGGGCGTTGGCGTTCTCGACCACCGGAATGCCGCTGATCTTGTAACGCTCCATCAGGCCCAGCGCGTCGGCCAATGTGGCGTCCGGCGCGATGGTGACGGGGTTCACCACCATGCCGCTTTCGAACTTCTTCACCCGGCGGATCTGCTCAGCCTGCTCGGCGATGGAGAGGTTCTTGTGAATGACACCCATGCCGCCCGCCTGCGCCATCGCGATCGCGAGGCCGGCTTCGGTGACGGTATCCATGGCGGCGGAGAGGAGCGGAATGCCCAGTTCGACAGTCTTGGTGAGGCGGGTGCGGGTATCGACTTGTCCAGGGAGGACTTCGGAGGCACCGGGCACCAGCAGGACATCGTCGAAGGTAAGGGCTTCGCGGATGGTGGAGCGCTGTTCCATGGGCGCGTATATCCGCAGGTCTCCGATTCCGCAAGGCGGCAAAAGCAGCGGCCTATAAAAGAAGAGCCCGCGCGGCGTCCCGGCGAGCCCGACAGTCCCTAGCTACCCGGCAGGCCCGAGGAAGGCCGTCTTTCAGGCCAACCAATGAGCGCTTTCGCTTCAACTTCCCCGGTTTTCATGCGGCGGGTTCATCTTTCGCCCGGTCTTAAGGAGTCCGGCTCCGGATGATCGCCACGCGGGGTCCGCACAAGGCTCGGCCCCTTACCTGTCTGTCCTTGCGGCGTCGCTACTGTTTCAAGACTTTTCTCCCACGCATTAGGCGTGAGAACAAATAGCGAACATGATATAGGACTATCAAGCCCCATAAGGAAAAAATATCTGACAAATTGTCAAATCAGCTTTGTAAGTTCTGGCTAAACTCGTCGGTTGCGTTGCCAAAAAGCTGCTACCTTCACGATCTCACTGATCACTTCCGGAAAAGACGTGCCAACAGCATTCATGTCCTACTCATGGGATTCGCCGCTCCATAAGCAGTGGGTCAAGAAGCTCGCGACGGACCTCATCGGAATGGAAATAAACGTGCTCCTTGATGAGTGGGAGGTGCCCTTGGGAGGAGACCTTGCCGAATTTATGGAAAAGGGCATTTCCAAATCCGACCGGGTACTCATGGTCTGTACAGACAACTACCTAGCCCGGGCCAATGACGGAAACGGCGGCGGCGTGCCTTATGAGAAGCTAATAGTTCGCGCTGAACTGATCGCAAAAATGGACTCGGCTAAATTCGTCCCAGTCATCCGTGATCAGGTCGCAGAACCGGCGATTCCACGGTTTATGGGTCTTCGTAGGTACCTCGATTTGCGTGATGACAATCACTATGACGCTGCGCTTGAAGAGCTGGCTCGCGATATCTACGGCCTATCGACCAAGCCAGCGCTGGGCAAGAATCCTTTTAGAGGCGAGGAATAGGAGCCACCCTTGTCAGAAAAAAAACCAGACTTAGGCAGGAACCCTTTTTCAGATGAGATTGCCGCGAACAACGCTTTGACCGCGGCGGCTGTAACTATTGTGGGGAAACCTAATCCACGCGATCCGGACAGCGATTGGTTTCGCCAACAGTCCTCTGTTGCGGAGACTGGGATTTCAAAAATCGCTCGGCTTCCCGGCTTCATGGAAATACGCTTCGCGCCCTCTATCCCAGCCAGAAAGTCGCCAAGCGAACTGTTGAATGCCGTAGAAAAATCAGAAATCAAAACCTTTGGCTGGCCAATCGCGGTTACCCTTCAAAATCGTCCAGAATATCGGCCGCGTCCTAGCGAGCACGGCATAAAAGCGGAAATATCGATACCTGAAAGCACTATGACAGGGCGATATTCATATGATTATTGGGCTTTAACGCACGAAGGAGATTTTTATCTACTGCAGAGTCTGTTTGAAGACATGCGAACGGAAAAAGCGATTTTCTTTAACACCAGAATCGTCCGCGCAGCAGAAGCTTTGCTGTTTGGGGCTAGTTTATACGGCAATTTAGGTCTTTCTCCTGAGACGCTCATCAAGGTTCGAGTACGACACAGCGGATTGAAAGGAAGGACTCTGGCCAGTTCGTCCCCAAATAGGGCGTTGTTTGAGAACCGGACAACAGACGCAGATCAATCGGTCGTGGCTTTTGAATTGCAGGTCGAGCAAATGAGGAACGATGTGGTTGAGTTTACACGGGAGATTTGCGCGCCGATGTTCCAGCTTTTTGATTTTGCCGAATTCGAGCCAAGTATCTATCGCGATATAGTCGAGAAGTTTGCGGACGGAATAGTCACGTGAGGAAGCTGGCTTTGGTATATCGTTTGCGCACTAGCGGACCGAGAGCTGCATCTTACTCGAACACGGTGCTGAAATCGGGCCGCAATTTGTAGCGTGCCGGCGCTATGCGCAGCTTGTTTGCTAAGGGAGTTTCTGGATCTCTGGAAAGAGGAAGCCTAATTCCGAAGGTTCTGAACACCACAACACAACTCCGCCGTTCTCCCTCAATCGATATCTTAAATGGGTCCGCCCAAAAATGATGAGTATCACTTGAATACGCGGGCATTTCTCCGGAGAGCACCATTTGAGAAGTGAGCGGCATTTCTTTTCGAAATGTTCTCGGGGAAAAGAATTGATGCCTTAAAAGTACGCCGCTTTGCGTCAGCGCAACCTGGTATCCGTACCGCTTCACAAGGGCTAAGAAGGCAGCGCATACGAGTGCAACGATGTGGTTTCCAGTGCCCGTTCGAGACTTTCCCGTGAATGCACGACCTGCCAACGCATCACGGATGGGTGCGTCATAGTAGCGGCCCTTCCACCCGTTACATCCATTGCCAGAAATATCTTTGTCGCGAATTTTCAATCGCTTTCTACAGAGCAAGATGTTCCCGCTACGCTGATTTACCGTTAGGGACGCTTTCGCCTCTGGCGGATCATGCGCAAGGGCTTGTTTAGGTATTACATGCTCCAAACTAAAATCATCGAAGGGTAAGAATCTTCCGCATGTGGGACACATGAGCACTTTGGAATGCTCCACCTCAGGCATATAGCGCCCAAGGTCCGCGAGCGCCGATTGCCAAAGGGTTTGCTTAAGGGATGCCTCGTCAATCGACATTTTTGGAAATCTACCCCGGCAAACTCACAAAAAACAGCGCGATATAGGCGCAATATATAAGGAACGTGATCGGGATGATGGTCTTGAGCACCCAGTCTTTCGTCATAAACAGGCCGGTGAAGACATGACCACCGTCGCCGTCATCGGTGGCGGGCCGGCGGGGTTGATTGCGGCGGAGATGCTGAGCGCCAACGGCGTTGCCGTGACGGTCTATGACCGCATGCCGTCGGTCGGCCGCAAGTTCCTGATGGCGGGGCGGGGCGGGCTCAATCTTACCCATTCGGAAGATTTCGAGCGCTTCGTTGCGCGCTACCGCGCCGCGGCGCCGGTGCTGCGGCCGTTGCTGGAACACTTCACGCCCGCGCAATTGATCGCGTGGGCGGAAGGTTTGGGGCAGGAGATATTCAAAGGCTCCAGCGGGCGCATGTTTCCCAAAGCGATGAAAGCCTCGCCATTGCTGCGCGCATGGCTGGCGCGGCTGGAAACGCAAGGCGTCGCATTCAAAACACGCCATGAATGGTGCGGCTGGGATAATAACGGCGCGTTGCTGTTCAACGCGAACGGGGCGCGCCTTGCGGTGCGCGCCGATGCTGCGATCCTAGCGCTCGGCGGCGCAAGCTGGCCGAAGCTCGGGTCCGATGGAAGCTGGTCAAAGCTTCTGGAAGCTCAGGGTGTGGCGGTTCATCCGCTCAAACCCTCCAACAGCGGGTTCAACGTCGCCTGGAGCGAAATCTTCCGCGAACGCTTCGCGGGCCAGCCGATCAAGAATGCATCGTTTCGCTTTGACGGCGGGACCATTCGCGGCGAAGCGATGGTCACGTCTTATGGCATCGAAGGCGGCGCGATCTATGCCCTTTCCGCAGCGCTGCGCGGTGCCATCGCGAAAGACGGCAAAGCCACGCTGCATATCGATCTTCGCCCCGATCTTTCGCGAGAGCAGCTTTCCAAACTTCTGGCCAAACCCCGCGGCAAGGAATCGCTTTCCAATTTCCTGCGCAAGGCGGTGAAGCTCTCACCGTTGGAAATAAACCTGCTGCGCGAAGGCGCGTTCGATCCGGCGCATCTGGCCACGCAGATCAAAGACATCACGATCACGCTTGCCGGCATTGCTCCCATCGCCCGCGCCATTTCCAGCGCTGGCGGTGTCGGGTTTGAATCGCTCGATCGGAATCTGATGCTCACATCCAAACCCGGCGTCTTCGTCGCGGGCGAAATGCTCGATTGGGAAGCGCCGACGGGCGGCTATCTGCTGCAAGCCGCGTTCGCCACAGGCGTTGCCGCCGCCAAAGGCGCGCTCGCCTGGCTCAAGTGAGATATTCCTTTGGTCGCTTACCCCGGCAAGCTCACGAACAGCAGCGCGATATAGGCGCAATACATCAAGAACGTGATCGGGATGATGGTCTTGAGCACCCAGTCCTTTGTCGTGAACAGGCCGATCAGGATCAGGGTGATGAAGACGCCGTGGGCGCCGATGTCGATTGCGCCCGGCGGGCCGGGGATGACGAAGAAGTCTTTCGTCAGGCTTGAGCCGATCGCGCCCAGCGAGACGAGGAAGAACCAGGTCTTCTCGCGGAAGAAGAATTCGCGCTGGTCGAGGCGGGCGCCTTCGCTCACCGGGTCGGGCGTGATGGTCGCGGACATCAGATAGGTGAAGGTGATCTGCATCAGCACGATGAAGAAGCTCAGGAACGTCCAGTCCCGCATGTGGCGCATGCCGAACATCGCCCACCAGCTCTGCACGTTGATCAGGAACAGCGCCAGCATCTGCAGCGGCAGCGGCCAGTAGAACGCGGTGCGCGCGCGATAGCGCACCATGCCCGCGAAGCCGGCGAGAAGCTGGGTGATCGACAGGCCCAGCACGATGGAGAAGAGAACGGAGAGATAGTCGAACGCGGTCATTGTGCCCTGCTCTTAAAGACCGTCATGGCCGCCCATGTGGCGGCCATCCATTTTCCAGAGTCGAGTGGAGGAATAACACGGATTGGTTCGCGCCGTGGCGTTTACCGCTTCTGGAAAATGGGTCCCCGGCACAAGGCCGGGGATGACGGTCTGTGTTTGGCACGCCTACTGGCGCTCAACTGACTTCTTCGCCAATCTTGTGCGCATGATGAAGCCCATCATCCTATATGGCATCGCGCTGGCGGCGGGGGCGTTTGCGCTGGACTGGCTGCAATATGCTTATGTCACCAAGGTGTTCGCGGGTGAGTTCACCATTGGATTGATCGCGCTGGGGTTCACGGCGCTGGGGATATGGGCGGGGTACCGGCTGACGCCGCGCACCGTCTCGCCCGCCTTCACGCGCAACGATGCGGCGCTGAAATCGCTGGGCGTGACCGAGCGGGAATTCGCCGTGCTGGAATTGCTGGCGGGCGGGCAATCCAACAAGGAGATCGCCCGCAGCCTCGACATCTCGCCCAACACGGTGAAGAGCCATGTGCTCAAGCTGTTCGAGAAGCTGGACGCCCAGCGGCGGACGCAGGCGGTGCAGAAGGCGAAGGAATTGGGGCTGATACCTTAAGCCGAAGGGCGGAAATCGGCCATTTCACCCTTTTGGGCGATACCGGCGGGGGCGGTAAGCTGCTTTTCTGGGCGGGCAAATCGGGGGCACACATGATCAGAACCGCACTCATCTTCGGCGCGATTTCCGGCGCCATCACCATCACCGGCATCCTGCTCACCTTCCTGCTGCCCAACGCGCATGGGTCGGTGTGGCTGGGCTACGCCATCATGATCGTGGCGCTGTCCATGATCCTGTTCGGGGTGAAGCGCTATCGCGACAACGAACGCGGCGGCGTCATCAAGTTTCTGCCGGCGCTGGGGCTTGGCCTGATGATCGCGGTGGTCGCCGGGCTGATCTATGTGGCGGTGTGGGAGATCTATCTCTTCGTCACGCATTACACCTTCATGGACAATTACACCGCGGCCATGCTCCGCCAAGCGAAAGCCGCGGGCATGCATGGCGCGGCGCTTCAGGCGAAGATCGCAGAGTTGAACGCGATGAAGGCGGAGTATGCGAACCCGATCATCCGCATGGGCATGACGTTCATCGAGATATTTCCGGTCGGCGTGTTGATCGCGCTGATCAGCGCCGCGCTCCTGCGCAATCCGCGCGTGCTGCCGGCGCGGGCTTGAATCAATCGCCTCCCCCTCGTGGGGAGGCCGATAAAATTCGTAGCGCAGCGTAGAATTTTTCGGGTGGGGGGGGGGCACGCACCTCCCCCCACCCGAAATTTGCGAAGTGCAAATTTCGACCTCCCCACAAGGGGGAGGTGATTGGTTACAGCAAATCCCCGCCACACGCCTTCGCGGTGGTGCCGTTTTCCTTGAAGGCCTTGATCACGTTGCGGCCCGTCGTCCATTTGTGGACTTCGTCGGGGCCATCGACCAGGCGCTGCGAGCGGATGTGCGTGTACCACGCGGCCAGCGGCGTATCGCGGCTGTAGCCGAGCGCGCCGTGAAGCTGGATCGCGGTGTCCACCACCTTGTGGACCATGTTGGCGAGATAGACTTTCGCGATGCCGTTCTCCTGCCGCAGGTCCATGCCCTTCTCCGCCTTGTAGGCGATGTGCAGGATCATCAGCCGCGCGATGTAGATCTGCGTCGCGCATTCGGCGAGCATGAACTGCACCGCCTGGCGCTCATCCAGCTTCTTGCCGAACGTGCTGCGCTGCGTGATGTGTGCCGTGGCGAGATCGAGCGCGCGCTGCGCCATCGAGACGTTGTGCATGCCGTGGCGCAAACGTCCGTATGCGAGGCGATGCTGGCCCATGTTGAAGCCATTGCCCTCGCCGCCCAGCAGATTCTCCGCCGGCACTTCGAGATCCTTGATCTCGATCTCCGCATGGCCGCCGCCGAGGATGTGGCTCAGCGGGCCTTCCAGCGCCATGGTCGGGATGTTGCGCTTGATCTTGTAGCCGGGGTTCGGCAGCTCCACGAGGAAGGTGGAGAACTGCTTGTGGCGCGGCGCGTTTGGATCGGTCTTCGCCATGACGAGCGCGACATCAGCGACCGACGCGGCGGAGGAAAACCATTTCTCGCCGTTCAGGATGTAAGCGTCGTTCCCCTTCTTGTCGGCGCGGGTCTGCATGCCGGTGGCGTCGGCGCCCGCGGCTTTCTCGGTCATCGAGTAGCAGATGCGCTTTTCGCCGTTCAAAAGAGGTTTAAGAAATTTCTCTTTCTGATAATCCGTGCCGTTCTGCAGCAAGGTGAGCATGGTCGCATCGTCGGGACCTTGCGTGTTCATCGACAGCGCGCCGAGATAGCTTTCGCCGAGCTCCATCTGCACCAGCGCGTTGGCGAGCGGGCCAAGGCCCATGCCGCCATATTCCTTCGGGATGAACGGGCACCACAGGCCCTGCGCGCGCGCCTTCTTGCGCAGCTCGGCCAGCGTGGTCTTGTAGTCCGCGCCGTCGAGCAGCTTCTTCTCGGCGGGGCGGCACTCATCCTCGACCCATTGGCGCACCTTCGCGCGAATGGCCTTGGCTTCCGTCGGAATCTCAAAATCGATCGCCATGTTGTCGTTTCCTCTCGATGTCTGTTTGGGAAACTGTAGCGAGGTCGTCCCGCACAATCACCTCCCCCTTGTGGGGAGGTCGGAGAGCGAAGCGATCCGGGTGGGGGGCGGCGCTGCGGCAGCGGTCCCCCCACCCGAAAAATTCTTCGCTACGCTCGAATTTGTTCGACCTCCCCACAAGGGGGAGGTGATGATTCATTCCAAATCCGGATACGGCCCCTTGCCGCCATCGGCGATGAATTTGTCGATGCGGGCTTCCAGCACCGGCATCGGCACGGACCCGAGTTGCAGCACGGTGTCGTGGAAGGCGCGGATGTTGAACCTGGGGCCGAGCGCGGCTTCGGCTTTCGCGCGGGCTTTCCGTATCGTCAGCTCGCCGATGTAGTAGGACAGCGCCTGCCCCGGCCAAGTGATGTAGCGGTCGACTTCGGTTTCGACTTCGTGTTCGGGCAGCGAGGTGTATTTCACCATGTAGTCGATGGCCTGCTGGCGCGTCCAACCTTGTGAGTGGATGCCGGTGTCGACGACAAGCCGCGCGGCGCGCCAGATCTGATAGCCGAGCATGCCATAGCGATCATAGGGCGTTTCATACATGCCCATCTCGTCGCCCAGCCATTCGCAATAGAGCGCCCAGCCTTCGCCATAGGCGGAGATGTAGGTGTAGCGGCGGAAGTCCGGCAGCGTCTTATCTTCGGCGGCGAGCGGGATCTGCCACGCGTGACCGGGCGCCGATTCATGCAACGTGAGCGCCGGCAGGTTGAACAGCGGGCGATGCGGCAGGTCATAGGTGTTCAGCAGATAGACACCGGGCCCGCCGCGGCCCGACGTGTAGAACGGCGCAATATCCGCCGGCACGGGAATGATGGTGAAGCGCGAGCGCGGCATCATGCCGAAATAGGTCGCGGCCTTGCCGTCGAATGTCTTGGCGATCCATGCCGCCTTGTCGAGAAGCTCCTGCGGCGTCTTCGCGTAGAACTGCGGATCGGTGCGCAGGAATTTCTGAAACGCGTCAAAATCGCCCTTGAAGCCGCTGGCCTTCATCGCATCCAGCATCTGCGCATGCAGCTTGGCGACTTCGTCTTCGCCGAGCTTGTGGATCGCGGCGGGGTCCATGTCGAGCGTGGTGTATTCGATGATCTGCGAGCGGTAGAATGCCTTGCCGTCCGGCAGATCGTCCGCCGCCAGCGTCTTGCGCGCGCCCGGGACATAGTCCTCGTTCCAGAACTTCAGCAGCTTTGCGTAACAGGGCTGCACGGTGCCCTGGATCACCTGCACCGCCTCGGCGCGCAACGCCGCTTGATGATCCGCCGGAACATTCGGCATATCCTTGAAGGGCTTGTAATACGACGTCTCTTCCGGCTTCGCGTTCAGAACATTGGAGATGGACTTGTCACGGTTCTGCAGCGTCACCTGCGGCGGCGTGAAGCCGCGCGCGAGGCCCGCTTTCATCTCCGCGGTCTCTTCGTCAAAGTAGCGCGGGATATCGCGCATCTGCGAAATCCAATTCTTGTAGTCCTGTTCGGTCTTGAAGCCGCTGGTGTCTTCGCCGAAGCCGGACCAGAACTGCGTGTCCGAATTGGCGGGCATCTCATAGGTGCGGAATTTCTGGTCCGCGATCAGCACTTCGATCTGCGGGACATAAACATCGTAGTTCACCTGCTCTTTGGCCGAGAGCTTTTCGCGTGGCACCGCCTTGAGTTGCTTCAGCACGTCTTCCCAATAATGCTGGCGCATGTCCTGGGTGGCCGCATCCATCCTCGGCAGATGCGCATCGATGCCCTTGCCGTCCTGCCGCCCGAACTGCGCGATGCGCCACGCCCATTCCTTCGTATAGATCGCTTCGAATTGCGCATCCGCCGTCATCTTCGAACCTTTCGCGGGAGCCGCCTGCGCCGGAACCACGGCGGCGGCAATGAGAACGGACAGGCCAAGGCCTGCGACAAACGCGTGCATGAATTCTCCCCTTCGCTTATTTTTGCCGTCCCCGATTCCGGAAATTCTACCCCCGGAATCCCGTGGCGACCAAATAAAGCTCCACCGACTCTGCGCGCGACGCCGGCGGCTTCACATGCTTCACCTCGGTGAACATCTTCTTGATGCGCGTGAGCAGGTCGCCCGTCGCACCGCCGCGAAAGACCTTGCCTACGAATGCGCCGCCTGGCTTCAGCGTGTCTTCCGCCACATCGAGCGCGATCTCGAACAGCGCCAGTGTGCGCAGATGATCCGTGGCGCGATGGCCCACGGTCGGTGCGGCCATGTCGGTGAGCACCAGGTCGGCGGGGCCGCCCAGCGCATTCTTCAGCATCGCGGGCACATCGGGATCGGTGAGATCGGCGAGAAACAACTCCGCGCCCGCAATCGGCTCCATTTCCAGCACATCCGCGCCGACGACTTTTCCGGTGTCGCCCACGCGGGCAACGGCCACTTGCGTCCAGCCGCCCGGCGCCGCGCCGAGATCGAGCACGCGCGCGCCCTTCTTCAAAAAATGAAATTTGGAATCCAGTTCCAGCAATTTGAACGCCGCGCGGCTGCGATAGCCTTTCGCCTTGGCCTCGCGCACATAAGGATCGTTCAGTTGCCGCTCGAGCCAGCGATTGGATGAGGCGGTGCGGCGCTTGGAGGTCTTCACACGGGTGCGCAACACATCGCCCCGCCCCGAAGGCCCTCTGCCGGAATCTCGAACCATGCCGTTTCCACAATCACTAAAATTCGACCTTATCCGGCATGCGCCCGGTAAGGAACCCACACGCTGCGCCAAGCTTCGCCAAGAACAGCACAGTAAAGACCAGTATTGCGAAACCAAGTGGAAAGTGTCGCGCGCGCAGGATGGCGCCCGGCGTCGGAAAGGATTGGCTGGAGTGAACGCGCTGGTACGCGAGCCCTATGCGCTGAGCGAACAGCGCACGAATGACAGCCTCGCCTTCGAGGCCGCCTGGCGCGCGCTCCCCAGAAGCGGAGCGATACCCGACCGCCGCGACCTCTCGCTGCATCGTTTCAAGAAGATGCTGCCGGACATCGCACTGATGGACATCATGCCCGGCCCGCCGATGCGCTCGCGCGTGTGCCTGGTGGGCGAGCGCATCCGCGAACGGCTCCCGTTTCCGGTTGTGGGTCAGGACTACTTCCACTTCGTGCCGGCGCATCTGCGCAGCACATCGGAGCGCCGCGTCAAAGCGGTCGTCAGCCAGCCTTGCGGGGTGTGGCAGATTCTCGGCATCCATTATCAGCGCGGGCTGTTCAAATCGCTGGAACTGACGGCGCTGCCGTTCTGCCGCGAGGATGGGCCGCCGCAGATCATGCTTCTGGCGGTCTATAGCCGCGGACAGGTGTGCGACGTTCCGACCGATCTGGCGATGATCTCGCTGGACCGGGCTAGCGCATCGGCTTTTCTGGACATCGGCGCGGGCCAGCCGGACTGGTCCGAGGAACAGCCGAAACCAGCCGCGAACGGCCCCGCCCGGCCCCGCTGCGTCCTGCTTGAAAGGCCGGGACGGCTCGTATAAACGGTCCGCCTCCGTTGGGGGATCGTCTAACGGTAGGACCCCAGACTCTGACTCTGGTTGTCTAGGTTCGAATCCTAGTCCCCCAGCCAGCTAGCTTTTCTTATGAGCGCAGCGAATTAGAAAAGCTGCTGTCCTCCGGCTTGACCGGAGGACCCATGCTTCACTTTTCCGGCCCGAACGACGGCGGCGCGTCTTCCGGTTTCGCACCCCACGTCTTTTGCGGCGTCTCGGACAGCGTGTAGTCGAGCGTGCCGCCGGTAGTGACGAAAGACGCGGGCAGCCACGCGCGCCCGCTCGTTTTGCCGTTCACTGAGAGCGAGACGATGTACGGCGCGTCCATGCCCGCGCCTTTTGCGTGGATCGTGGTGTGGACGCCGGCGCCGGTGATGGTCGCCTCCTCGAAGAGCGGGCTGCCAAGCACCAATTCGGCGCGGCCGGGATAAAGCGGATACATGCCGAGCGCGGCCCATACATACCAGGACGACATCTCGCCCAGATCGTCATTGCCGGAGATACCGTTCGGCGCATTCGTCCAGATCTGCTTCATCGCCGCGCGCACGACTTCCTGCGTCTTCCATGGCGTGCCGACGAAATCGTAAAGCCAGGGCGACGCTATGGAGGGCTCGTTGTCGAGCTCGGCATGCGATCCGCCGGACTTGGTGACCGCGAGAGTGCCATCCGCGTTGTAGAAGAAGCGGTCCATGCGGGCCGATGCCTTGTCGTGGCCACCGAGCCTCTCGAACAGGCCTTCGGGATCGAACGGCACCATCCAAAGATATTGCGCGCCGGAGCCTTCGACATAGTCGTCATCGTCTTCAACGTTGAAGTCGACGGACTTCCAGGTGCCGTCGGCGTTGCGCGGCTGGATGTAGCCGGTGGCGGGGTTGAACAGGTTGCGCCACCAGCCGGCGCGGTTCTGGAACAGTTTGGCATTCGCTTCATCGCCATTAATCGCGGCGAGTTGCGAGACGCCGAAATCGGCGGCCGTGAGTTCGAGCGTATCGGCCGCGCTGCCCCATCCCGGCGAACCGGCGGGCATGTAGTGCAGCTTCAGCCATTGATCGAGGCCGGGACGCTCGCCTACGCATTGCACGCCGCAACCGCGGTTGCTGAGATCGAGTGCGGTGGGCGTGGTCGCGGCTTTCAGTAGAGACGCGTACGCGCCTTTCACATCGAAATCATGGCCGCCGAAATTGTAGATCGCGGCGATGGAGGCCGGCGACGGATCGCCGTTCATCACGCTGGTGGCGCCGGTCAGATGCGTCCAGCGATCCCACACACCGTTGTTCTGGCTGGCCTGGTTATACAGCGATTGCGCGATGTCGGAACCGATCTTCGGATCGAGCCATGTGACCAGCGAAAGCTGCGAGCGATAGACGTCCCAGCCGGAGAAATTCGCGTACTGGATGTGGCCCGGTGCGACTCTGTGAATTTTCTTATCGAAGCCGAGATAGTCGCCATTCATGTCGCTATACGTGTTCTCGCCGAGCATCACATGATAGAGCGCGGTGTAGAACACCGTGCGCTCGTCCTTCGTGCCGCCTTTCACCGCGATCTGATTGAGCTTCGCATTCCATGCTTGACGCGCCGCATCGCGCACGCTTTCCAGCGTCGTGCCGTTCGGGCTTTCCACTTCGAGATTGGCGCGTGCATTGGCGAGGCTCACATAGGAAATGCCGACGCGCATGTTGACCACGGGCGTCTTGGCAGGATCGAAGCTGATCCACGCGCCGCTGCCCTTGCGGCCCGGCGGATGGCCGCGGTCGCCATAGGTCGTGCCGCCATGGGCCTCACGCGCGCCTTTGGTGACGTCCATGTCGTGCCAAGCGCCGCCGGCCGTGAACGGCTGGTCGAACGCCGCGACGAAATAGAGCGTGTAGTAACTCTCGCGGCGATCCGGCGAGAGATAGCCGCAGAAATTGCCGCTGGTGACGGAGCCGGTGACTTCGCGCTTGTCGGGATCGACATTTACCGACGCGTCGCTGCTGCCGACTTCGGAGTCCGAGGTGCGGAAGAGAAGATTGGCGTCCTTGTCCTTCGCCCATGTGAAGCGCGCGATGCCGGTGCGCAACGTGGCGCTGAGTTCGGTCGTCACCCCATTGTCGAGCGCGACTTTGTAGAAGCCCGGCGATGCCCGTTCCTTGTCGTGACTGAACCAGCTCGAATACATCGTGAAGCTGTCATCCGCCGACGGCGACATCTCCACGGGGCGCGTCACCGGCATGATGGGTATATCGCCGCTCGCGCCGGTGCAGCCGGTGCCGGAGAGATGTGTCAGCGAAAAACCTTTTATGCCGTTGGAGCGCCATTCGTAGCCGCCCGGTGCGGCGATGGGATAGCTCTTGCCAGGCAGCGGCGTCTCTTCGGGGCTGAACGCCACCATGCCGAAGGGAAGCGTCGCGCCAGGGTATGTGTTGCCGCCATTGGTCGTGCCGATGAAGACGTTCACCTCGCTGGCGAGATCGGGCGCGGCGTGCGCGGCTCCGGTCAATGCGAATACGGCAGCGGCAATGGTAATCTTGCGCATGGAAAACCTCAGGCGGAAACGGGAGCGGTATCGATCTGCGGACGGCGCGACGCCCGGGCGAGCGCGAAGATTGCGATGCAGACATAGGAGACGAGCGGCACGAAGAAAGCGAGCGTCAGCCCGGCATGATCGGCGGTATAGCCGGTGATAACGGGCAAGATTGCGCCGCCGACGATGGCCATGCACAGAAGGCCGGATGTCGAAGGCGTCGGTGCATCGGAGCGCTCCATGGTGAGCGTGAAGATCGTGGGGAACATGATCGAGTTGAAGAAGCCGACCGCGATGGCGGCGACGCCGGCCACCTGCCCGGCTTTCACGCTGCCGAACAGCAACGTCACAAGGCCACTTTGCTGCGTGACCACGAGGCAAAGGAGCATCGCAACGATCGCCGCGGCAGCCAGCACACGATCCGCCGGCACGCGGATCAGCACCGCGCTGCCGAGCGCGCGGCCCACCATGGCGCCGCCCCAGTAGAAGCTGAGCAGACGGCCCGCTTCGGCGAAACTCACATTCATGATCGCGGGCGCGTGCAGGAAGTTGATCAGGATGCTGCCGATGGACACTTCCGCGCCGACATAAAGGAAGATCGCCAGCCCGCCGAACAACGCCCAGCGCGACGAGAAGGCAGCCAGCGGCGAAGCGTTGGCTTCGACAGTTTCATGCGGCACCCGCAGCAGTCCCCGCAGGCGCCACAGGAAGAGGCCCAGCAACACGAGGATGATCGCGATGGCGACGAACTGCGTATCGACATTGCGCAATGTCGCCGCGCGGGCCGCGGCGCTGGCGACGCCGCCGAACACGCCATCGCGCAGGATGAGATAAGAGCCGATGATCGGCGCGAGCACCGTGCCCAGCGAATTGAAGGTTTGCGACAGCGTAAGGCGGAAGTGCGAACCTCTCGCCGGACCAAGCAGCGCCGCCAGCGGGTTGGCGGCGACCTGAAGCTGTGTGATGCCGCCCGCGATCACGAACAGTGCGATCAGCACGAACCCGTAGGCGTTGAAATGCGTCGCCACCGGCATGAGCAGACAGCCGACCAGCATCGCACCGAGCGCGAGCAGAATGGTGCGCGCATAACCGGACTTCTCCAGCACCATCGCGGCGGGGATCGAGACAACGCCGTAAGCGAGGAAGAACGCGAACTGCGTCAGCATCGACTCTGCGTAGGTCAGGCTGAACACGGCTTTGACGCTGGGGACCAGCGGGTCGATGGAGGCCGTGACGAAGCCCCACATGAAGAACAACGTGGTGACGGTCGCGAAGGCGGGATTGAAGCTGCTCTTATTTGAGTCCGACAAAGACGTTTCCCTCGGTGGACAGGTAATTGTTCTTGTAGTCGAAGCGGTCGGTATCGGAGAACAGAAGCCAGTAATACTTCATCTGCTCGCTCCACCAGTAACCGGGACACAGATCACCCTGCTTCATCAGCGATGTGGAGATGTCGTCGATGATGGTGAAGCCGTACGCCGCACGGCTGGACGATTTCATGTTCTCGTAATGGATGCGCGCCAGCTCGCGATAGCGGTCACCGGGTTCCAGCAGGAAGAGATTGAGGCAGGAGTCCACGAACTCCGGACGTAGTTCGTTGGTCACCCGCTCGGCCGCCGCCTTCGCGTAATCGTAACCTTCCGGCAGCACGCCGAATTTCGCCTGTACCTTCGCCCAGCTCGCGAGATAGGCCTTGCCGCGCGCCATATCCCCACCCTGCGCGAGGAGGCCGGCATAGAACGCGGCAAGTTCGCTCTGGTGATGGTCCTGCAGTGCGCCCGTCTCGAAATCGACCTGTGGAAACCACAGATCGCCGTTCATTTCCTGCGCCTGATATTTGACGATGGCGGCGGTATGCACGTCATACATGCGCTTGAAGTCGGCATCGCCGAAAAGCTGCCAGCCGTCCCACAGATATTCGAAATAGGAATCGCTCGGCGGTCCGATGCTGGCGCGGCGGCTGGCCCACGCGCCGGTTTCGATATCGATCGTGTCGGCGACGAGATCGATCTTCGAGCGGCGGTCGAACAACGCGATCATCGCGCGCTTGGCCAGGTCGTAATAGCGCTTGTCGCCGGTGGCTTTGCTGAGCGTGCCCCATTCGGCGATGTAGGTGCCGATCTCCGCCGGGAAGCTGACCGGATCGCGCACCGCGCCGGTCTTCAGGTTCACGAAGCGATAGGGCATGCCGGTGGGCGATTTGGTGAAGGCGACCGACAGGCGATCTGCCATATCCTTCGCCAGCGCGAGCAGCTTCTTCTCTTTCGTGCCGTGCCAACTGGAGAGAAGCCCGCCGACGATGCGAATGCCGGTCTCGAACACCTGCACCTCGCCGTCGATATCGAAATTCAGATGGTCCGCGATCCAACGGATGCCCTCTTCCGCTTCGGCGTCGAGGCCCATCACATAGAGCGTGTCGAGCGCCTCCACGATGGAAAGGCCCAGCGGCGGGCCGCCGGGGAAGAAGAACGGCTCCGCGCCGCCGCTGACCGGCTTGATCTGGTCCTGCCCGAAGCAGCGCTCCACATAGGCGCGCCACGCCCACGCCATCTG
Organism: Rhizomicrobium sp.; assembly: GCA_036569005.1. Classification (GTDB taxonomy): domain Bacteria; phylum Pseudomonadota; class Alphaproteobacteria; order Micropepsales; family Micropepsaceae; genus Rhizomicrobium. The sequence goes on from DATCRK010000052.1 coordinate 17,080, forward strand.
CGTACGCACATCCTGCGCGAGCGCATGCCAATTCTGTTTCGGCGTGGCGAGGAGCGATGTGGAGGCGAGCAGCGGAGCGGATGCGGCAAAGGTCTTGAGAAGATGTCGCCGGTTCACTGAAAAATCCCGCCTCGCTTGCCTGCGAGAGTGGCGGAGGACGGCGGCGATGTCCAAAAGAAAAACCGGCGCTCGCATGTGCGAACGCCGGTTCCTTCGTCGTGCGATGCTTACTTCGGCGCCGGCAGGCCGCGATCCTTCAGCATCGGTGCGGTGTCCGGATCTTTGCCGTAGAAGGCGCGGAACATGGTGCCGTAATCCTCGCTGTGGCCCTTGGACAGGATCATGTCGCGGAAGCGCTGGCCGTTCTCGCGCGTCAGGCCGCCGTGCTTCTCGAACCAGTCATAAGCGTCGTCGTCCAGCATCACGGTCCACTGATAGGCGTAATAGCCCGCTGCATAGCCGTTCGCCCAGATGTGCAGGAAGTAGCTGGAGCGATAGCGCGTGGGCACGTTCGGGAAGTTCGTGTGCGTGTCCGCCAGCGCCTTGGTCTCGAACGTGTCGACATCCTGCAGCGGCGCGGTGGCGGGCAGCGAATGCCATTGCATGTCGAGTTCTGACGCCGCGAGCAGCTCACCCAGCTCGTAGCCCTGGTTCCAGGTCGCCGACTTCTTGATCTTGTCGACGAGCGCCTGCGGGATCGGCGCGCCGGTCTTGTAGTTCACCGCATAGTGCTTGAGCACGTCCGGATAGAGCGCCCAGTGCTCGTTGAACTGCGAGGGGAATTCCACCCAGTCGCGCGCGGTGTTGGCGCCCGACAGCGAGGGGTATTTCTCGTTGCCGAACAGGCCGTGCAACGCGTGGCCGAATTCGTGGAACATCGTCGTCACGTCATCGAAGGTGATGAGCTGCGGCTGTCCCGGCGCGGCTTTCGTGAAGTTCGCCACGTTGTAAACCACCGGCTTGGTGCCGAGCAGTTTGGACTGCTGCACGAAGTTGCTCATCCATGCGCCGCCCGACTTGTTGTCGCGCTTGAAGTAGTCGCAATAGAAGATGCCCAGTACCGAGCCGTCCTTGTCATAGACGGTGAACACGCGCACGTCCGGCTGATAGACCGGAATATCGTGGCGCTCCTTGAAGGTGATGCCGTAGAGCCTGTTGGCGGCATAGAACACACCGTCCTGCAGCACCTTGTTCAATTCGAAATAGGGCTTCAGCTCATTCTGGTCCAGATCGTATTTCGCCTTGCGGACCTTCTCCGAATACATCTCCCAGTCCCAGGGCTTCAGTTCGAAGGTTTGGTGATCCGCGGTGATCGCGGCCTGTATCTGCTTCGCCTCATCGGCGGCTTTCGCGGCGGTCGGCGCCACGAGCTGGCCGATGAAGTTCTTCACCGCCGCCGGTGTCTTCGCCATCTGGTCATACAGCGCGTAGCTGGCGTAGTCGGGATAGCCGAGCAGCTTGGCCTTCTGCGCCCGCAACTGGGCCAGCTTCTGGATCGTGGCGCGCGTGTCGTTCGCGTCGCCCTTCTCGGTGCGGGTCCAGGAGGCGTTGAACAGCTTCTCGCGCGTGGCGCGGTTGGTAAGCGAGCTCAGCGCGGGCTGCTGCGTGGTGTTCTGCAACGGCAGCACGAACTTTCCCGGCAATTTGCGGTCGGCAGCCGCCTTTTCGGCGGCGGCAATTTCCGCGTCGCTCAAACCTGCGAGATCGGCCTTGCTGTCCACCACCAGCGCACCGGCCTTCGTGCCGGCAAGGAGCTTCTGCTGGAACGACGTTTCCAGCGTGGCGTCTTCCTTGTTCAGCTCGCGAAGCTTGGCCTTGTCGGCATCCGACAAATTGGCGCCGGCATGGACGAACTGCGCGTAATAGACGTTGAGAAGCTGCAGCGACTCCGGATCGAGCTTCAGATTGGCGCGCTGGTCATAAACCGCCTTCACACGCGCGAAGAGCTTGGGATTGAGATAGATCGCGTCCTGATGCGCGGCCAGCTTCGGCGCTTCGGCGGCTTGCACCTTGTCCAGCGTGTCGTTGGTGTTGGCCTGCACGACGGCGAAGAACGCTTCCGACACGCGGTCCAGCATGCGGCCGGACTTTTCGATCGCGACGATCGTGTTGTCGAAGGTCGGCGCGGCCTTGTTGTTGGCGATGGCGTCGATTTCGGCGAGCTGCTCCTTCATGCCCTTTTCGAAAGCGGGCTGATAGTCCGTGTCCTTGATCTTGTCGAACATCGGCGCCTGCAGCGGCAGCGTGCTGGGCGCATCGAACGGATTGGCGGAAGCGGCGGTGGCAAGCACGGCGACAGCGGCTGCGCCAAGGCACAGCGAACGGATGCGAAGCATGAAGACTCCCCTTCGAGGTTCTTATTGGCGGATGGAAATCCGGCGATTTGTGTAGCCCATAGGCTTGCCGCGCGCCAGAAACAGGAGTGGCGCGAGTTCCCGAAGGCGTGAACTTCCTTGCGCCGACGACAGGTTTTGTCCGTCGCGCCAGATATTTGCGCGTCATGCACCCGCGTCGCAACTTCCATGCGGGCCGCAGCTGTCAGGGCAAAAAGAAGCAGCCGCGTGTCGCCACGCGGCTGCTGTCTCTGCGATCAGGAGCCGATCAGAATTTCTGGCTCCAGGTGATGCCGATCGTGCGCGGCTGCGAGGCCAGGATGTAAGGCTCGAAGCCGCAGGTGCCGGGTGTGCATTCCGCGTAACGGCCAAGCTGCGCGCGCTCGTCGAACGCATTCTTGATGTAGAGTTCGAGCGCCCAGTTATCCCGGTCGATGCCCGTGGTGAAGTCGAACATCGTGTAGGCATCATTCTTGCCCAGCAGACTGCGCTCGAAGATACGCAGGTCGGACCACGTGCCGCTCGAATGGATGAACGAGCCCTGCACATGCGCGTGCATGTCGTTGTCCAGTGACCATTCATAGCGCGCCGTGCCGTTGATCTTCCACAGCGGCGTGATCGGCAGCTGCGTGCCCGTCGGCGCGGCGGCGACGGCGTTCGTACAGACGATCGACTGATCCTTGCAGTACGGGCCGTCTAGGCTGCCGTTGTTGTAGGCGCCAGAGGTCGACAACGTCAGGTTTTCAAGCGGCAACCATGTCAGGTCGTATTCGAAGCCCTTCACGGTCGCGCCGCTCTTCGCGTTGCCGACGATCGTCACGGAGTTTGCGCCGAGGAACGGGAACTGGAAGTTGTTCCACTTCTCGTAATAGACCGCGCCGTTGAACCGCAGCGTGTTTTCAAACCAGCTCGATTTCCAACCCACTTCGTAGTTGTCGAGCGAGTCCGGCGAATAAGCCGGCAAGGCCTTGCCGGTGGAGGGATCGAATACGCGATTCGCGCCGCCCGGACGGAAGCCTGTGGAATACGTGGCGTACAGCAGTTTGTCGTCCGTCACGTTCCACGTCAGGTTGACTTTGTGCGTCTCGCCGCTGCCTTTTGCGCGAGAGTTGATGTCGGTGCACGGGCCGTCGTCGACCGACGTCGGCGCGAAACAGCGCGAGGTTTCGTAGCTGTTGAAGCCATAGAAGCCCTTCAGCGTGTTGTCATAGCTGTAGAACCGTATGCCGCCGGTAATCGTCAGGTTCGAAAGAATGTCGAACGACGCTTCGCCGAAGCCCGCCCAGTCCTTGTCCACGCGGTATTCGTCCGTCAGCCAGAGCGTGTCCGGCCAGCCGGTGACATGCATGGTGGGCTGTCCCGAGCCGGGATCGGCGAGACCCGGGATCACATAATCCTGGATGATCGCGTGCGTTTGCTTCTCGTAGAAGCCACCGATCTGGAAGCGGAAGCGATTGTCCTTCGACGACGCGAGACGAACTTCGTGGCTCTCCTTGGTGAAGTGGTCGTCGCCGAGGATGCGCTGCGTCGGGTCGATGCGATGACCGGCGTTGTCATAGAAGTTGACGTAGGCCGGGTAGGACTGATCGTACCAGAAGGTGTAGTCCGTATAGTCCGCCGCCGAATGGACTTTGCGGTCCATGTAAGAGCCGGCATAGGTGAAGTCGAGGTTCGCGATCTTGCCCTGAACCGTCAGCCCCGCCTGATACCACTTGTCGTGGACATATTCCGGCAGGAAGTGCTGCACCTTCAGGTCGCCGACGGACGGATCGTAGCCGAAGATACCGTCTGTGTTTTCGGTCTGGCCCATCAAGGTCGGCGTGATCGTCCAGTTCTCGTTCAGGTCGATCTCGAGCGCCGCGCGGCCGCCCAGCTTGTTGACCGTGTTGTAGTTGTTCTTCGTGTGACCGGCATTGTCGATCGTGAGCGAGGTGCCGTCCGTGAAGTCATAGGTGCGCGTGCCGTGCACGTTGTCGATATAGCCGGCATCGTGCTCGTCCCAAGCCACGATGCGCAGCGCGACCTTGTCGGAGATCGGGATGTTGACCATGCCCTGCGCGCCGTAGCCGATGCCGCCGTGATCGACCGAATTCACATCGAGATTGTAGCTCGCCGCGAAGCCATCGGTGTCGGGCCGGTTGGAGATGATGCGGATAACGCCCGACTCCGCGCTGGCGCCGTAGAGCGTGCCTTGCGGGCCGGAAAGCGCTTCCACGCGTGCGACGTCATAGGCGGGAATGTCGAGTGTGCCGTTGATGGTGGTGATCGGCGCTTCGTCGAAATAGACGCCCACCGTCGGCACCGGGCCGGAGTGGTTGCCGTTCTGGTCCGACGCGATGCCGCGCATGGTGATGTTCGAGAAGCCGGGGCCGCCGTTGCTGCCCTGCCCGCTCACCGCATAGGTGACGTTGGGCATGTAGAGCGCGAAATCGGTGAAGTCCTTCAGATGCAGATCCTGAAGCTTCTGCGCCGTGATCGCCTGCACCTGCATCGGAACCTTCTGCAGATCCTCGGAACGCTTCTGGGCGGTGACCACCACTTCCTCGATGCCGCCGCTGCCTTGCGCGTGGGCGGGAACGCCCGCGAGCATGGTGGACGCCAGAAGCGCCGGACCGATGGCAAAACGCATGGAAGTCTTCGCTGACAAGCGACGCATGAGAGATGTCCCCTTGGCGGAAATTCCCCGCCGGCGCCCGCACGCCAGCTCCTCGGGAATCCCGGATATACGACGTTATTGTGAAACCGGGCTTTCGCCGCCGTCAATGCTCGTTTGCTGCATCGCCGCAAAGGAATTGCGGACTGTGTTCAAAATACCGGGGGAGCGGGATATGCCGGGAGCACCGGTCCCAAGGCGTCCTTCAGCGGCCCCAGCCAGGGCTCGAAATTCTGCCAGTGATCGGTGGCGTCCTTATAGATGGGCTGGCGCACCTGTTCGGAGCTCGCGGTGCGGACCGCGCGCTCGTTCTCGTAAAAGCGCAGGCAGGACTCCTCGAACGGCAGACCGCAATAGTCCAGCAGGCGGCGAACCTGCGTCTCCGGATCGGCGACCATGTCCTCGTAGATCACGCGATGGACGCGTCCGGGCATGACGGAATCGTAATGCGCCATCAGCGCGACATACTCCGCGTAATAGTGACCGGTGTCTTCCAGTCCGTAGGAGAAGGCCTGCCCGCGCGCGAAATGCTGCTTGAAGCAGGAGAAGCAGCAGCCCATCGGATGGCGCCGGGTGTCGATGATCTTCGCGTTCGGAAGGATGAGGTGGATGAAGCCCGCGTGCAGGAAGTTGTTCGGCATCTTGTCGATGAAGAACGGGCGGCCAAGCTTGCGATGAATGCGCGTGCGCTGGAGATATTCTTCACCCAGTTCGCGAAAGCGCTCCGCCGACAGTTCCGCCACGACTTCCGGATAGCTGTCGTCATCCTTCTTCTGCACCCACTTGCCGAGCTCGCGCGTCATCTGGCCGATGTCGTGCAACTCCATCGTGCCTTCGACCTGCGAATGGCTGGAGAGAATCTGTTCGACCAGCGTCGAGCCGGAACGCGGCAGGCCGACGATGAAGATGGGATCGGCTGCCGGCGAGCCGATGTTCTTCCGCTCCTCGAAGCATGCGCGCGTGTAGACCGTCTTCAACCGCCGGGAAAAACTTTCGGTCTGATCCTTGTGATAAGGCTGCGACTTGCGGCGCAACGCATTCGCGACGGTGTAGTGCTTGAAAGCGCCTTCATAATCGCCCGCATCTTCCAGCGCCTTGCCCAGCGCGAAATCGAGGTGGAAACGGTCTTCGTCGTCGATGTCCTTGCGCGCGAGCTGCACGCGCATTGCAGCGATGTCGTCGGGCGTGAAGTGAAAGGTCTTGAGGTTGGCAAGGCTCCAATACGCTTCGCCCAGGCTCGGAAGCTGCGCGATGCTCCTGCGGTAGGCCGCGATGCTGTCGGCCTGTCGGCCTGTCGTCTTCAGAACATGGCCGTAGCTCATCCAGGCTTTCGGCTGATCGGGATGGGTTTTCAGCAGTTGCTCGAAAATCCCGATCGCCTGCTCATACTCTCCGACGAGGCTGAGTGCGGCGGCCTTCACCGCCTTGTAACCGGGATTGCGCGGCGAGCGCGCGAGCAGGAGATCGGCTTGCGCGATAGCCTCCTGCGGCTTGCCGTTTCTATAGAGGATGGCGGCGTAGCAATTGCGCGCGGCTTCGAACCCCGGCGCAAGTTCGATCGCACGGCCGAAAAGTTTCTCCGCATCGTCATAACGGCGCAGCCGCGCCGCAATCTCGCCGAGCATGCGGATCGCCGACACGTCGGTCGGATGAATTTTGAGGAAGCCGCGCAGCATCCGCTCGGCCATCGCGAGCTTGTTCTCGCAGAGCGCAACCGCCGCTTCCATCAATTTGGGATCGTTTACCGACGCTTCGATATGGCGCGCATAGGCTTCGTCCGCGCCGCCGGCATCGCCCACCAGCGTTCGCTCGTCGCCGAGCGCGCGCCACGCATGCGCGTGCCTGGGATTGATGCGCACAGCCTGCGTCAGAACTTCGATGGCGCGCCGGTTCTCGCCGAGATCGGAAAGCAAAAGGCCGAGTTCGTAACGCGCATCCGCCGAATTCGGCAACGCCTGCACCAGCCGTTCCAGGATATCGCGCGCCTGTGCGGCATCGCCTTGCATGCGGAGCGCCGATGCCAGGATGAAAAGCGCCTGTGCGTGGCCGGGAAAATGGCGAAGTATTTCGCGCGCCTGTTCGGCGGCGAGATCGGGCCGCGGGCCCAACAGCTTCGCCGCCTGCGCCAACGCCGCCGCCAATGTTCCGGTTTGTTCGGTTGTTCCGCTCACACGGCGATCAAAGGTTTGCCAACGGAGTCCTGTCAACCGGAATGCGCTATAGTGAACGGATCAAAGGGAGGAATTCATGAAAAAGACCATGCTGGCGCTGGCAAGCGCCGTCTCGCTGGTTGCGACCTGCGCACTGGCGGACGTGAAGAGCGAAATCGTGACCGCCGAAACCCATGCCGGCCTCGCGGCGAAGGCGACAGCCCTGGACGGCGTGCACATGCATCTGCATCACGCGGTGAACTGCCTCGTCGGCGCAAACGGCAAGGGCTTCGACGCCAAGCAACTGAATCCATGCGCCCATAACGGCAATGGCGCGATTCCCGATACCGTCGACGCGGCGAAGAAGGCCAAGCTTCAGGCCGCCGTGGACAAAGCCGAGACAGGCATCGCGGCCACCGATCTGGCAACCGCACAGAAAGCCGCGACCGATACCGAGGCCATGCTCAAAGCGGAAGAATAATCAGCCTGTCGGCATCTCGTCGGCGCCGATGCGATAAGCGCCGTCGAGCCATGCCACGATTTCGCGCGCGCCCGGATGATCGAATGCGGCATACCGGGCGCGCAGCTTTTCCTTGCGCTCGCCAAGCCTGTCCAGGCCGACATCGTTGAGCGACAGCAGATCGGCCTGCACGCGCAGCGCGAGATCCTTTCCCAACACTTGCGTCGCCGCGTTCAGGAACGCCGCGCCATATTCATAACTATCGCCCTTCGCATAACTCTCGCTCAGCGTGAGAGACGGTATGCGCGACAGCACCGATTGCAGCGCCGGATTGACCGCGTGCGCTGAAAGATGCTCACCGATAGATGCGGGCCGCCCGGTGAAAGCGCGCAGATAGAGATATTGCGACATGCGCGGGCCGTCATTCACCGGATAGTTGTCCCACAGGAACGGCTTGCGCCGTAGCTGGTCGCTCACGCGTTGCAGATGGCCGGGGCTGTATTCGCGTGAGCAGACTTCCTCGCCGGTCCAGAACACTTCGATCGTCGGATCGAGCGCCTTGCCGAAGTCTTCCAGATAATTCGCGGGGCGCTTCCCGAAGATGCGATCCAGCAGCGGATCGTCGGTGTAATAGCTGGGACAGACGATGAGCCGCGTTGCTTTCGTGTGCGCCTTCACGAAATGCGAAATCTCCACCTGGTTCTTCGCGAGGTCCGGAAGATCGCCGCGCATGTCGTCGAACAACAGCGCCAGATCGTCGAGGCCTATGGCATCGAGCGCGGCGAGTTTCGCAACCAGTCGCTTGCGCTCTTCGGTATTGAAATCGCGGAAGATATTGAGTGGGCTCAGGCCCACGCCGAAACGCACGCCGAGCGCACGGCAATGCCCCGACAGCGTCCTCAATGCGTCGAACTCGGCTTGCGGATGCTCTTCCGCCCAGCGCTCGCGCAGGAAATGATCGAATTTCGGTGCGTAGATATAGAAGCCGTACCCATGCGGCTGCAGGAACGACGCCGTCTCGGCCCGTGCCTCCCAGCTCCAGGGTTTTCCGTAATATCCCTCGATAATTCCAAGATTCGCGCGCATCACATCTTCTTACTGAACCGGCTTAACAATTGCGCGCGCACGGGCATTTCGCAAACATGGGCCGTCCTTTGGGGAGGACGGGCGACGAGCCCGCAAATCGCATGAAACCGTTCACGATGCTTTCCGCGCTGATTTTTCTAGTGGTCGCGGCCGCGCATGCCTACAGGGTCTATGCCGGCTGGACGATCGCGGCGGGGCCTTACGATATTCCGATGTGGGTGAGCTATCTCGGCATCGCCGTGCCGCTCATTCTGGCGATCATGCTGTTCCGCGAAGCCGGCCGCTAGATTTCCGCTGCCGGCCCGACGCCGGCCTTCAGCGGAATGCACTGCACGAGCCGCTTGCGCAATTCCTCGAGAAACCAGCGACCGGCTTTGCCGGGCGGGCGCGTGCGATCGTACACGGCATGCATGGGGAGCGAGAGATTGCTGTGATCCTTGATGGCGAGTTCTTTCAGCCGCCCCGCCTTGATGTGATCGGCGACGAGGTGGCGCGGCATGTTGCACCAGCCGAAACCGGCGAGCAGAAATTCGAGCCGCGTGCCGAGATCGGCAAAGCGCCAGATATGCAGAGAGAAGATGCCGCCACGCAGGTTCTGACTCATCGGCGTGCGGTCCGTCAGCACGAGCTGCACATGTTTCTCCAGCGTGTACCGCTCGATGGGGAGTTTTTCGCTCGCGAGCGGATGCGACGCCGCCACGACCGGAATAAGTTCGATGCTCGTCATCGGCTCCCACACCAGATCGTTGGACCGCGCCGTCGATAGCGGCGAATAGATGCCGAGCCGCGCCACGCCGTCGCGCAAACGCTGTTCGGCGGCGCCCAATCCTTCGGTGAACAAGGTCACGCTGACGTTCGGAAACGCCTGACCGAATTCGCGCAGCGTCGCCATCAACACATGGTTGGGAAACATGGAGTCGACGGCGAGCGTCAGTTCCGGCTCGATGTTGCTGGCGATGCTTTCGGCGCGGGCGCGCAACGCATCGGCGCCGTGCACGAGGCCGTAAGCGTCCTGCAGAAGCACCCTGCCCGTTTCGTTCAGCTTCGGCGTCTTGGCATCGCGGTCGAACAGTTCGACACCCAATGTGTCTTCCAGCGACTGGATGGTCTGGCTGATCGCCGACTGCACGCGTCCCAGTTTTCGCGCGGCTGCGGAGAAGCTGCCCGTCTCCGCCACCGCGATCAGGGCGCGCAATTGGTCGAGCGTCAGTCGATCCAGCATCTATCTTATTTTCTGATGAAAACCATCAATATTTTGCCAATTGTTCTGATAGATATATCGCCCACATCCTCCCCAGACAACAACTGGAGAGAACCCAATGCTGAAATTCGTCGAAAAGCCCCTCGAAGCCGCCGCTGTCAGCGGAGCCGCTCTGGACCAGATCTTCCGGGAGGCCCGTACCCACAATTTTTGGCAGGACAAGCCGGTCCCGGAAGCCCTGATCCGCGAAGCCTTGGAGCTCGCGGAGATGGGCCCGACCAGCGCCAACACGCTGCCGGCCCGCATCGTCTTCGTGCGGAGCAAGGACGCAAAGGAAAAGCTGAAACCCGCGCTCATGGAGGCCAATGTCGCCAAGACGATGGCGGCTCCCGTTACGGCAATTGTGGGTTACGACAACAAGTTCTTCGCGCATGCACCGCGTCTCTTTCCGCATGCAGATATTCGCCCGTGGTTCGACGGAAACGCGGAATTCGCTGAGCGCACGGCCTTTCAGAACGGCACACTGCAGGCGGCTTATCTGATCCTGGCTTTACGCGCCGTCGGCCTCGATACCGGCCCAATGACCGGCTTCAATAACGCCGCGGTCGATGAGGCATTTTTCGCAGGAACCGATGTGAAATCGAACATCCTCATCAACATCGGCTATGGCGACGGCGAGAAAGTCTTCCCGCGCAATCCGCGCTTCGCCTTCGATGAAATCGCCCGCTTTGCCTGAAGCCTGAACGCGGGTCGCGTAGCCCCCAAAGACGCACCCCGCGCGATCGGGGCGCCGGATGTTCTCTCCCTCCGGCGCCCCATTTCCTTTTCCCTATCCCTGTTGCGGAAACCGCGACCTTTTGCGCATGATAAGGGTTAAGCGCCCCACTCCCCTGCCGGAAGGTCTGGGGCGCCCAGCGGATTGGCGCCCGGCGGATTTTATCGGCTTCATCATGGCAAACTTCGATAATGGCGGTTCGCGTCCCCTTGCGAGAGCTTCGGTCAAGGGAACGGTGAAATGGTTCAACTCCACAAAAGGCTACGGCTTCATCACGCTGGACGGCGGCGATGATGCTTTCTGTCATGCCTCTGCGCTTGCAGCGGCAGGACAACAGAACGTTCCGCAAGGCTCGACCGTCGTGGTCGATCTTCAGGACTCGCCGCGCGGACTTCAGGTGACGACCGTGCATAGCGTCGACACATCGACGGCCGATCCCACGCCATCGCGTGGTCCCGGCGGCGGCGGTGGCGGCGGCGGACGCGGCCGCTTCGGCGGCGGTGATCGCTTCGGTGGCGGCGACAGGTTCGGCGGTGGTGACCGCTTCGGCGGCGGCGACCGTTTTGGCGGTGGCGATCGCTTCGGCGGCGGCGACAGGTTCGGCGGTGGCGGCGGTTTCCGCGATCGCGACAGCGGCCCCTCCGGCCCCATGGTCGACGGCAAGGTGAAGTTCTTCAACGACCAAAAGGGCTTTGGCTTTGTGGTGGCCGATCAGGGTGGGCAGGACATCTATTGCCACGCCAGCGCCTTGCGCCGGTCCGGCATCTCCGCCCTCACCCCGGAACAGCGCATCCGCTACTCGACCCGCCAAGGCAACAAAGGCGTCGAAGTGGACCGGATCGAGCTGCTCTGATCCCGGCAACCCAGTAATTTTACAGCCCGCGCGGCGCGCAATGATGAATTGCGCGCCATGCGGGCCTTTTCACCTTGAAGAGTAAGGATTTGGCCATATATAGCCCCGATCTATATCGGACCAATATAGACGGACAATCGGGGCCATGGACGTCCGCACCATTTGCTTGGGCATTCTCTCGCGTGGCGACGCCACGGGATACGAGATCAAGAAGCTGTTCGACGAGGACGGCTACCAGCATTTTGTCGAAGCGAGCTTCGGGTCCATCTACCCCGCGCTGAGCCGCCTGACCCAGGAGGGGATGGTTTCGGTTCGCGCCGAATCCCAGGAAAAGCGCCCGGACCGGAAGGTCTATTCGATCACCGATACCGGCCGCCGCGCCTTCCTCAATTCGCTGATGAAGCCGCTGCCGGAAGACCGGCACCGCTCGCCCTTCGTTTTCGCGATGCTTTTTTCACATTTGCTTCCCCATCCCCGTGTTGTGGAGATGCTCGATACCTATATCGGGCAGAGCGAGACGAAGCTTGCGCAGCTGATGGAGCAAAAACCTCAGCCGCAGACCGAGGGAGACCGGTTCGTCTTGGGCTATGGGAGAGCGGTTTACATCGCGATCGTGAATTACCTCCGCCACTACCGGGCGGAGTTGAAAGGTGACGCGGCCGAAGCCGCGGAGTGACAGGGGCGCACGAATAATGTTTCGGAATTTCATCGACGGACTGAAGAATTGGTGGGACGCGCATCAGCCGGCGTTCTGGCGGCGCTTGAGCCCGGCCTATCGCTCCGCGCTCGTCATCCTCATCGTCGTGGTCGTGTGGATCGGCTCCGGCGTATTCGGCGGCTCGCACAACAATCAGGACGCCGAAGCCAAGACCAATGACACGCCACGCGTCCAGGTGGCACTGCTCCAGGAAGTCAGCCGCAACGCGACGATCACCGTGCGCGGCCGCACCCAGGCGCTGCACGCCGTCGACGTGAAGGCCGAAGTGGAAGGCTCCGTGCAGGCGCTGCATTTCGAGCGCGGCCAGCATGTGAAGAAGGGCCAGGTGCTCTGCGAGATCAAGACGAACGATCGCGCAGCCAAGCTCGATCAGGCGCGCGCCATGGTGGCGCAGACCGAGAAGCAGCACGACGTCGACCTCGACCTCGCCAAAAACGGCTTCCGCTCGAAGATCCAGGTCGCGACCTCCGCGGCCCAGCTTGAGGCCGCACGCGCCACGCAGCGCTCGATGGAAATCCAGCTTCAGAACACCAAGATGGTGGCGCCGTTCGACGGCATCGCGGATGACCGCTATGTCGATATCGGCGATTACATGCGCGTAGGCGACAAGTGCGCCCTCGTCATCGCGCCAGAACCGTTCCTTGCGATCGGTACCGTCTCCGAGCAACAGGTCGGGCAGATCAAGGCGGGCGATCCCGCCACCGCGACGCTTGTCACGGGCGAGACCGTTACCGGCCACGTCCGTTTCGTGGCTTCGAAAGCCGACGACACCACGCGCACCTTCCGCATCGAAGTGGAGCTGCCCAATCCGGATGCGAAGCTGCGCGACGGCGTGAGCGCGGACATCCACATTCCCGTGCGCCAGGTGATGGCGGCGAAGATCTCGCCCGGCATTCTGGTGCTGGATGACAATGGTGTCGTGGGCGTGCGAACGGTGACGGCGGGCACGGTTCACTTCCGGCCGGTGCAGATCATCTCCGACGGCCCGGACGGCATGTGGATCGCAGGCCTGCCGAGCGGCACGACCGTGATCACGGTGGGCCAGGAATTCGTCAATGACGGCGAGCACGTCGTGGCGGTACGGGCGGGAGCGAAAGCATGACGCGCATCGTCGACTGGGCGGTCAACAACACCCGCGTGGTCCTGGGCCTGCTGGTGGTGGTCATCATCGCCGGCATTGCCGCGTTCAACGCGATCCCGAAGGAAGCCGATCCGGACATACCGATCCCGGTGATCGCGGTGCAGATCCCCTATCCGGGCATCAGCCCGGAAGACAGCGAGCGACTGCTGGTCAAGCCGATGGAGACGTATCTGCGCTCCATCCAGGGTCTCAAGGACATCACCGCGCGCGCGTATCAGGGCTTCGCGGTGATCATCCTCGAGTTCGACGTCAACTTCGACAAGAACAAGGCGCTGGAAGACGTGCGTGCGCAGGTAGAAACCGCGCGCGCGGAAATCCCGCAGGACGCCAAGCAGCCCATCGTCCAGGAATTCAACACCAGCCTGTTCCCCGTGATCACGGCCGCGCTCTACGGCAATGTGCCGGAGCGCACGCTGCTCAAGCTCGGCCGCAACCTGAAAGACCAGCTCAAGCAGATCCCCAGCGTGCTTGATGTCGACATCGGCGGCGAGCGGCAGGAGATGCTGGAGATCGTGATCGATCCGGCGAAGCTGGAAAGCTACGGCATCACCCAGCAGGAAATGTTCAACGCGATCACCAACAACAATCGGCTGATCGCTGCAGGCTCCATCGACACCGGCCACGGCAGCTTCGCCGTGAAGGTGCCGGGCGTTCTGGAAACCGCGCAGGACGTTCTCAACCTGCCGATCCGCTCCACACAGGACGCGACGATCACGCTGCAGGACGTGGCGCAGGTACATCCCACCTTCTACGACCCCACGACCTACGCGATGGTGAACGGCCAGCGCACCATCTCGCTCGACGTGACCAAGCGCATCGGCGCCAACATCATCGCCAACAACCAGGCGGTGAAAGACCTGATCAACAAGGCGTCGAAGGCATGGCCGGCGGGTGTGCACGTCACCTACATGTTCGACGAGTCCAAGGACATCCGCGACCAGCTCGGCTCCCTGTCGGACTCGATCATCCTCGCCGTCGTGCTGGTGATGATCATCATCGTGGCGGCGCTGGGGCTGCGCTCGGGCCTGCTCGTCGGCATCGCCATCCCGACGTCGTTCCTGATGAGCTTCATGGTGCTCAACGGCATCGGCTACACACTCAACTTCATGATCATGTTCGCGATGCTGCTGGCGGTCGGCATTCTGGTCGACGGCGCGATCATCGTGGTCGAATACGCAGACCGGAAGATGACCGAGGGCCACCCGCCCAAGCTCGCTTTCGAGGAAGCGGCATGGCGCATGTTCTGGCCAGTGGTCAGCGCCACCATGACGATGATCGGAGCGTTCCTGCCGCTGCTCTTGTGGCCCGGCGTGTCCGGCAAATTCATGAGCTTCTTCCCCATCACGCTCATCATCGTGCTGGGATCGTCCATGGTCGTGGCGCTCATATTCCTGCCCGTGCTGGGCGGCGTGTTCGGCAAGCCGCCCCCGCGCGACGAAGCGCATGAGAAGGCCATCGAAGCCTCCGAAACCGGCGATTGGCGCGAGATCGGCGGCATCACCGGCTGGTACGCCCATTTGGCGGAGCGGCTGACGCGCTTCCCGGGCCGCGTGATCGCGGGCGCCGGCGCCATCGTGGTCGCCGTGATCGCGCTCTTCGTGGTGTTCAATCACGGCGTCGAGTTTTTCGTCGACACCGATCCGGATTTCGCCAACGTGCTGGTTTCGGCGCGCGGAAATCTTTCGGCCAACGAGAAGCGCGACCTGGTGATGAATGTCGAACGCATCGTTGCCGGCGTGGACGGCATCGACTCGATCTATGCGACGTCCGGCGGGTCGAACCAATCGACCAACAATCAGGGCGGCGTACCCGTCGACAACATCGGCCGTATCACCGTGCAGTTGAAGGATTATCGCGAGCGCCGCAAGGGCAGCGACATCCTGCAGACCATCCGCGAGCGCACCGAGAGCGTGCCGGGCGTGCATGTGGAGGTGCGGACGCCACAGAACGGCCCGCCGACCGGTAAGGACGTGATGATCGACGTCTCGTCCGACGACTATGCTTCATTGGCGAGCGTCACGGCGGCAATCCGCAAGCATCTGGACACGTTGCCCGAACTGCGTGACGTCGAAGATACGCGACCGCTGCCTGGCATCGAATGGGATCTGCAGATCGACCGCGCCGTCGCCAGCCGCTTCGGCGCCAACGCACAGACGATCGGCACGGCCGTGCAGCTCGTGACCGACGGCGTTCTGGTTGGCGAATACCGCCCGGATGATTCCGACCAGCAGGTCGATATCCGCGTGCGCTATCCCGAAACGGCACGTGGCATCCACGCGCTGGACAACGTGCGGATTCCCACGCTCAACGGCATGGTGCCCGCAAGCACCTTCGTGAAAGTCGAGCCGGGGCAGCAGGTCAACTCCATCGAACGCGTGGACGGGCACCGCGTCTATCACGTGCGCGCCAACATGAAGGTGCAGTGCACCGACAAGGTGAAGACCGACTGCGTCGCAAACCCCGTGCTGGCAAGCGCCGAAGTGGCGAAGCTGAAGGAATGGCTGCCCAAGCAGAACTTCCCTAGCAGCGTGACGGTGAAGTTCAAGGGCGCCGATGAGCAGCAAAACGAATCCGGCAACTTCTTGATCGAGGCCGCGTTCCTGGCGCTGTTCCTCATCGGCATCGTGCTGTTGGCGCTGTTCAACAGTTTCTATCACACCGGCCTGATCCTCATCGCCGTGGTGCTGGCGATGATCGGATCGCTTCTGGGCATGGTGGTGATGGGCCAGTCATTCTCCATCATCATGACCGGCACCGGCATGCTGGCGCTGGCCGGCATCGTGGTGAACCACAACATCGTGCTGATCGACACCTTCCACCGCCTGCGTGATGCGGGCATGGAGCCGATCGAAGCGGTGGTGCGCTCCAGCGCACAGCGGCTTCGCCCGGTGTTCCTCACCACTATCACCGCCATCGGCGGCCTGATCCCGATGATGGCGGCGGTGGAGATCAATTTCTGGACACGGCAGGTGACGATCGGCGGCCCGAACGGAATGATGTGGGTTCAGCTCTCGACCGCCATCGTGTTCGGCCTGGCGTTCTCCAAGATGATCACGCTGGGACTGGTGCCGGCCATGCTGGCGCTGCCTTACCGCTTGCGTGAGCGCCGCGCCCGCAAGCGTGGCGAAACCTACACGCATGGGATTCCGGACAGCGTGGTCGCGGACATGAACCGCCGCCGCGCCCAGCGCGAAGCGGCGGAATGATCACTCGGCGATTGCGGGCGTGGCGCGCGCCACGCCCGGCGCCACATCCGGATCGCTCTCGGCTTCCTTGAGTTTCTCGCGCGCCGCGGCAGCTTCCTTCTGCTTGTTCCACATCGAAGCGTAGTGCCCGTTCAGCGCCAGAAGCTGCGAGTGGCGGCCGCGCTCGATGATCTCGCCGTGATCGAGCACGAGAATTTCGTCGGCATCGATCACTGTCGAAAGCCGATGCGCAATGACGAGCGATGTGCGGTTCTTCGAGACTTCCTGCAGCGCGCCTTGAATTTCCCGCTCGGTGCCGGTGTCGAGCGCGCTGGTGGCTTCGTCGAGCAAAAGGATCGGCGGGTTCTTGAGGATCGTGCGGGCAATGGCAACGCGCTGTTTCTCGCCACCCGAAAGCTTCAACCCGCGCTCGCCGACCATCGATTCATAGCCGAGCGGAAGCTCGACGATGAATTTGTCGATCTGCGCCAGCCGTGCGGCGTCCTTGATCTCGGCTTCCGTGGCGCCGATGCGGCCGTAAGCGATATTGTATTTCACCGTGTCGTTGAACAGCACCGTATCCTGCGGAACGATGCCGATCTTCTCACGCAAGGATGCCTGGGTGACATCGCGGATATCCTGCCCGTCGATCGTCACCGAGCCGCTTTGGATGTCGTAGAATCGGTAGAGGATACGGCTGATGGTGGACTTTCCCGCCCCGGAAGGACCGACGATCGCCACCGTCTTGCCGGCAGGCACCGTGAAGCTGACGCCTTTGAGTACCGTGCGCGCCGGTTCATACGAAAACACGACATTGTCGAACTTGATCTCGCCACCACCCACGATCAGCGGCTTCGCATTCGGCTTATCCGTCACTTCCTGGGGCTGGTGCAGGAGCTTGAACATGGCGTCCATATCCACCATCGCCTGCGTGATCTCGCGATAGACCGTGCCCAATAGATTCAGCGGCACGTAAAGCTGGATCAGAATGGCGTTCGTCGCCACGAAAAGTCCGACGCTGAACTGACCGCGCGAAATGCCGAGCGCCGTCAGCCACATCACGATGCCCAGGCCGATGGCCATAATGAAGGCCTGACCGCTGTTGAGGATCGACAGCGAGAGCTGCGCCTGGATCGACGCGCGCGAATACTTCTCCATCGACTTGTCGAAGCGGCGAGTCTCATGCACCTCGTTGTTGAAGTATTTCACCGTCTCGTAGTTGAGCAGGCTGTCCACCGCCTTGGTGTTCGCGTCCTGATCGGACTGGTTCATGTCGCGGCGGAACTGGATGCGCCAGCGCGTGACGGCGAAGGTAAACCAGACATAGGCCACGACCATGACGAACGTCACGCCTGCGATTTGCCAATCCAGCTTCTCCAGCAGGATGGCCGTATAGAAGATCAGCAAAAGAATGGTCGGAAAGATGCTAAACAGCGCGAAGGAGAGCAGCGTGTCGATACCCTTCGTGCCGCGTTCGATGACGCGGGAGAGACCGCCAGTCTTGCGCTCCAGGTGAAACCGCAACGACAGCGTATGCACGTGGGCGAATGTCGAAACGGCGACTTCGCGCATGGCATGATATTGCACCTTGGCGAAAACGCCGTCGCGAAGTTGCGCGAAAGCCTGCATCAGGATGCGCGAAACGATATAGGCGGCAATCGCCGACAAGGCCGCGCCAAGCAGTCCGGCCGCCAGCGATTTGCCGGCGAGATCATCGACCGCCTTGCCGTAGAACAGCGGCGAAATGCTGGTCGTCGACGTGGCGATGATGAGAAACAGGACGGAGACGAAAACCCGCGCGCGCAGATCCGGCCGTCCCTTCGGCCAGAGATAAGGCATGATCGTCCAGAGCGGACGGAAAGACGGCGCGCCGTCGCCTTCTTCGGTTACCAGTCTCGCCATCGAATCAATTTCCCATGTTCGCGCCGCCGAAGACGAGGAAACCCAGAAGAAGCGCGGCTGCCGCGACGATGGCAAAAACGATCAGGGGGCGTTTCAAACGGAACCTCAAACAGGCGATATCCCGTTTCTGTTTAGGTATCGCAGCCGTAACCCGCAATCCCTTCCGCCGCGGCCCCATCTATGCCAAAGCATCCGCCCATATTTCCCCTGTGACCCATGACCAGTCCCAAGCGTAGCATCTGTGTTTTCTGCGGCTCTTCTCTGGGCCGCGACGCCGTTTTCGCGGAAGCGGCGCGCGAGACCGGGCGGCTGATCGCTTCCCACGGCTTCAATATGGTTTTCGGCGGCGGCGGCCTGGGCCTTATGGGCGAAACGGCGCGGGCCGCACGCGACGGCGGCGCCAGGGTGACCGGCATCCTGCCCGCCTTTCTGCGCGACCTGGAACCGCCGCTGGCGAGCGGCGAGCATGTCGAGATCGTGCCCGATATGGGCGTGCGCAAGCGGCGCATGCTGGAACTGGGCGACGCCTTTCTCATCCTGCCTGGCGGCATCGGGACGCTGGACGAATTCTTCGAGGTGATCGTCGAGAAACAGCTCGGCCAGCTCGCCAAGCCGATCGTGCTCCTCAATCTGGACCATTGCTACGATCCGCTGATCGAGCTTCTCAATCACACGGCGGGGCTGGAATTCGTGCGGCCCAATCTGGAAACGTTGTTCCGCGTGGCCCATTCGCCGGAAAAGGCAATTCAATACATCATGCGGGTTCTGGATTCGAAATCGGCTCTTTCGTCCGGCTGACGAAGCTGTCCAGCGAAACGATCACCAAGGCAACCCACACCAAGCCGAAGGTGATCATATCGACGTTCGTGAAGGTTTCGCCCAAACCGAACACCGCCAGCACCAGGGTGATGGATGGCGAGAGGTATTGCAGGAAGCCGAGCGTCGAGAGCCGGATGCGCCGCGCGCCAGCTGCGAACAATGCCAGCGGCAACGCGGTGAGCGGACCGCCGACGATCAGCAACGTGTCGATCTTGAGGTTCGGCGACGGGAACGCGCCGCCATGCTGGGACCAGTACCAGATCAATCCGGCGGTGATCGGCAGCAGCACCCAGGTTTCGATGGTCAGGCCGTCCAGCGCCTGCACCGGCGTGAGCTTGCGGAAATAGCCGTAGAAACCGAACGACAACGCCAGCACCGGCGCGATCCATGGGAAGTGTCCGAGTTCAATCGTCTGGATCACCACCGCGACGGCCGCGAGCGCAATGGCTGCCAGTCGCATGCGCGAGATGTGCTCGCCGAACAAGGTGACGCCCAGCAGGATCGAGATCAGCGGATTGATGTAATAGCCGAGGCTCGCCTCCACCAGCTGACGCGTGGCGACGCAATAGATGTAAACGCCCCAGTTGATGCTGATGAGTACGCTCGTCAGCGACAAGGTCGCGAACAAGCGCGGCGAGCGCACGATCTGAAACAACGCGGGAAGCCTGCCGCGCGCGAGGGCGAGAGCGCCGACGAACAACGCACACCAGAAAATCCGATGAACCGTGAGCTGCAGCGGCGGCACCGCATCCAGCAACCGCCAATAGAGCGGCATGATTCCCCAGAACACGTAAGAAAACGCGGCAAAGGCTATGCCGGCGGTATCATCCCTGGCGTGATGTGGCGCATCCATGAATTCTATGTAGCGGAGGCCGCGCAAATTGCATCGCGCGCCGCGGCATTGCACCTATGCATCAGGCGCGATCACGAAACAGTTTGTAACAAATCGAGTCCGTGAGCGCCTCGAAGCTCGCATCCACGATGTTGGGCGACACGCCCACGGTGGACCAGCGATTGCCCCTGCCATCCGCGCTTTCCACCATCACCCGTGTCACGGCCTCGGTGCCGCCCGTGAGGATACGCACCTTGTAATCCACCAGGCGCAGATCGCTCAGAGCAGCGGAATACTTGCCGAGATCCTTGCGCAAAGCCTGATCCAGCGCATTCACCGGGCCGTTGCCGATGCCGACATTGTGGAATGACTCGCCACCCACATTCACTTTCACCACCGCTTCAGAAACCGTGACAAGATCGCCGCGCGCATCGTGGCGACGCTCCACCATCACGCGGAAGCTTTCGACATCGAAGTAATCGGGCACCTGCCCCAGCGCCCGGCGCGCCAGCAGCTCGAACGACGCTTCGGCGCCGTCATAGGCATAACCGAGAAACTCACGCTGTTTCACGTCTTCCAGAAGGCGCGCGATGCGCGGATCGTTCGCTTCGACATCGATGCCCGCATCGGCGAGGCGCGCCATCAGGTTCGAGCGGCCCGCCTGGTCCGACACCAATATCTTGCGGCTATTGCCGACCGTTTCCGGCGGCACATGCTCATAAGTGCGCGGGTCCTTCGCCACCGCCGAGGAATGAAGGCCGCCCTTGTGCGCGAACGCGGACGGGCCGACATAGGCAGCGTGGCGGTTCGGCGCGCGGTTGAGGATTTCATCCAGCAGGCGCGAGACATGCACCAGTTCGCGAAGCTGCGCGGCGCCGGCGCCGGTTTCGAATTGCGAGGCGTAGGGCTCTTTCAGCAGAAGGTTCGGCAGCAGCGAACAGAGATTGGCGTTGCCACAACGCTCGCCCAGTCCGTTGAGCGTTCCCTGAATCTGCCGCGCGCCGGCGCGCACCGCCGCCAGGCTGACGGCAACCGCCTGCTCCGTATCATTGTGCGCGTGGATACCGAGCGGGGCTTCCGGCAATTTGGCCTTCACCTCGGAAACGACGCGATAGACATCCTCCGGCATGGAGCCGCCATTGGTGTCGCACAGCACCAACCACGCCGCGCCGTTGTCGAACGCCGCTTTCAGGCATGAGAGCGCGTAATCGGCGTTGGCTTTGTAGCCGTCGAAGAAATGTTCGGCGTCGAAGAGCGGCTCGCGGCTTTTGGCTTTCACCGCCGCGATGCTCTCGGCGATGTTGTCGATGTTCTCGCTACGGGGAATTTCCAGCGCCACATCGACGTGAAAATCCCACGTCTTGCCGACGAGGCAGTTCGCGTCGGCTTTCGCGTCCAGCACCGCGGCAAGCGAGGGATCGTTCTGCGCACTGCGTCCGGAGCGCTTCGTCATCCCGAAGGCCACGAACTTCGCGGATTTCAGCGGCGGGCGCTCGGAAAAGAATGCGGTATCCGTCGGGTTCGCGCCCGGCCAGCCGCCTTCGATGTAATCAAGGCCAAGGCTGTCCAGCGCCAGTGCGATCTGGCGCTTGTCCTCCACCGAGAAGTCCACGCCTTGCGTTTGCGCACCATCTCGCAGGGTGGTGTCGAACAGGTATAAACGTTCCCTGCTCATTTCTTGACGTCCCAGGTCGTGCCTTGTGGGCCGTCCTTGAGGATAATGCCTTGCGCGGCGAGTTCGTCGCGGATGCGGTCGCTTTCCTTGAAGTCTTTCGCCTTGCGCGCGGCGAGGCGCGCTTCGATGGCGCGTTCGATGGCGGCGGTATCGACGCTCTTCTTGCTCTTGAGCGCCTCCGGTTTCACCGAGAAACCGAGCAACGCCAACCCACCCGCGAGATGCTCCGGCGATGACTTGTGCAATTCGGCAATCGCGGCGGGCGTGTTGAGATCGTCGGCCAGCGCGGCGAGCAAGCTATCGCCCACGCCGGTATCGGCGAGTGGTTCGACAATGTCATACCACTTCTCCAGCGTGTTCCAGCTTTCGCGCATGCCCGCGACGGTCCAGTCCATCGGCTGGCGGTAATGCGAGCGCAGCATATTGAAGCGCAGCACATCGCCCGGCCAATCGGCGAGCAGCTCATTGATTGTCACGAAGTTGCCGAGCGATTTGGACATCTTCTCGCCTTCCACATTCAGGAAGCCGTTGTGCATCCACACCTTCGCGAGCGGATGCTCATGATGCGCGCTTTCGCTCTGCGCGATCTCGTTTTCATGGTGCGGGAAGACCAGATCGATGCCGCCGCCGTGAATGTCGATGGTGTCCGTGCCCTTGAACGTGGACTGGATCATCGCCGAGCATTCCAGATGCCAGCCCGGCCGGCCCCGGCCCCACGGGCTGTCCCAGCCCGGCGTGTTCGTGTCCGACGGTTTCCACAACACGAAGTCCATCGGGTTCTTCTTGTAGGGCGCCACGTCCACGCGCGCGCCGGCGATCATGTCGTCCACGCTGCGGCGCGAGAGCTTGCCGTAATCCGGTTTTGACGACACATCGAACAGCACATGCCCCGCCGCTTCGTAGGCGTGGCCGTTGTCGATAAGCGCCTGCGTCATCGCGATCATCGGCGCGATGTTCTCGGTGGCGCGCGGCATGAAGCTGGGCGGCAAGCAGCCCAGCGCCGTCACATCGTCGCGATAGACGCCGTAGGTCTCTTCGGTGAGTTCGCGCACGACATCGAGGATCGGCACGTTGCGGGGCCCACGCCGCTCCAGCGCGCGCGCGTTGATCTTGTCGTCGATGTCCGTGATGTTGCGGACGTAAGTGACGTGATCCTGTCCATAAATGTGGCGCAGCAACCGGAACAGCACATCGAACACGATGGCGGGGCGCGCATTGCCGATATGAGCGTAGTCATAGACCGTCGGCCCGCACACATACATGCGCACGTTGTTGGGATCGATCGGCACGAAGTCTTCCTTCGTGCGGGTGAGCGTGTTGTAGAGGCGAAGCGTGGTCATAAGTGTCTTCTTACAATGATTTTCTTCCCCCGTTTACGGGGGAAGTGTCGGATGAGCGTAGCGAAGCCGACGAAGGGGGCCTGTGTGGGGCGGCGGGCCCCCTCCACCGCTACGCGGTCCCCCTCCCCCGTAAACGGGGGAGGAAAGTTCTTTTTCTCACCACTTGTAAGCATCCGCCGGCAGCGAAGAGAGCGGCTTGCCGGCCACTGTCGCGCGCGCCAAAGCAGCTTGCGGAAAGGATGGCGGCTGGTTGCCGCGCCCTGCCTGCCCACGTCCGGCATTGCCGCCGCGGCCGGGCTGATTGGGCGGCGGCGGAAATTGCGCGAAATAGAACCAGTACTGGATCGAATTCGACGTATTGATCGCGGCATGGACGGTGTGGCCGTTGGGCGGCGCCATCATCGCCATGTTGGGGCGCCATTGCCGGATCTCGCTGCCGATCTGCATGATGGAAGGCCCGTTCGAGACCTTGGTCCAGATTTCCTCGGTGCCCGGGACATGGCCATGCGGTCCGGCGATGGTC
>DATCRK010000053.1:0-15829 GCA_036569005.1 Rhizomicrobium sp.
GATTCCGATCTCGTGGAAATAGGTGCCCAGCCCAAGCCCCAGCGCTTGCACGCCGAGCAGGTTCAGCTCCTTGCCGAACAACCAGCGCGCATCATATTCGCGAAATCCGTTCGCGGTGACGAGCGGCTGCGTTTCATAGTCGAAGGAATTGGGCTTCAGGTCGCTGCGCGGCTTCATGCTGTTCCGAACTCAGAGTGAAAGGAGCGCGGGCTATGTCGCGCGTCTGGCCCCCGAATTCAACCGTGCGTTACGTTCCGTCCGCTTCCGGTTCGTGCGGGCCCAGCGAGCCGTCGCGCCGTTCGAAACGCGGATTGGAGATATCGAATGTCTCCTTGCCGCACACCGGACATTTGGGGATCAGGTCGCCTTTGGAAAGCTTGATGTGGTTGTTGCAGTTCTCGCAGCGATACGTGTCCGTTTCGCGGGCGATCTCGCCCGTTTTCTCGCTCATGATGCCTCGTCTCGGTGGCTGATATTCCCCAACGCCCGCCCAGTCTAACGCGTTCCGGACCTTGCAAAAATGATATTTCCACCCACGTTTTGTGATATGCTAATATCTACTCGATAGAGATGTAGAATGTCCGACCTGAAGAACGCCACCGACCGCACCGCCATCGCGCGCCTCGCCGCGTCGCTGGAATTGCCGTCGTTCGAATCCGGCTGGGTCTGGCTCGCAGGCGCTGGCCCCGGCGATGCCGGTCTTGTGACAATGTTGGGACTGCACGCGATTTCGTCTGCGGACGTCATTCTCTACGACGCACTGGTGAATGAGACGCTGCTCTCCTTCGCGCATCCCAATGCCGAGGTGATCTATGCGGGCAAGCGCCGCGGCAAGCAGAGCGCCAGGCAAGGCGACATCTCCAACCAGCTCGTCGCGCTCGCGCGGCGTGGCAAGCGCGTGTTGCGCCTGAAAGGCGGCGATCCCTTCGTGTTCGGCCGCGGTGGCGAGGAAGCGCTCACATTGGCGCGCGCATCCATTCCTTTCCGCATCGTGCCGGGTGTCACCGCGGGCATCGGCGGCCTCGCTTATGCCGGCATTCCCGTCACGCATCGCGACACCAACCATGCTGTGACATTCATCACGGGTCACGGCGTGGACGGAAACATTCCCGCGCTGGACTGGAACGCCGTGTCGCGCGGATCGCCGACCATCGTTCTCTACATGGCGCTGGCCCATGCAGACGAGATCGCCACGAAGCTGATGGAAGCCGGACGCCCCGCAACCGAACCCGCCGCCATCGTCTCCGACGCCACCTCCGGCAAACAGGATGTGCGCGTGACCACGCTCGCCGAACTGGGCCGAGCCGCGAAGCAGAGCGACGCTCCGGCCATCCTTGTCATCGGCGAGAATGTGAAGCTGCGCGAAGGCCTCGACTGGCTGGGCGCGATGTCCGGCAAGCTGCTCGATGCCGATCCTCTGAAGCGCGGGCTTTTGAGCGACGCGATCTAGCGCCCTTTCCTCAATCTGAAAATAAAACAGATTGTCATGGGTGACGCAGCCTCTGCTTTCCAGGGTTGAGCACTCGTCACCTGGGTGGCCTACTCTCCGGTGGGCCATGACAAGTTAAAAATATTCCGCGCACTTTGCTCGGCCGTCCGTTAGTTTGCGGCGTCGATATCGGGGCGCCCGTCCATGGCCGAACGCGTATTGCCGGGCGCAAGATTGCGGCCGGTTCTCTACATCATGCTGTTCCTGCCCATGGGCATCACCAATGGTTACGCCGTGGTGTCGCTCGCATACCTCCTGTCGCAGGCAGGCGTGAGCGTCGGCGCCATCGCCGCGCTCGTGGGGTTGAGCTTGTTGCCGCAGACATGGCGCGCGGTCTGGGCGCCGCTGGTGGATGCAACGCTCTCGGTGCGCGCCTGGTATCTGATCTCCGCGGTTCTCAGCGGCGTGCTGATGGCCGCCACCGCTTTCATACCGATCACGAGCGGCAATCTCGGCATCTTCGACGCGCTGTGTTTCGGCTTCTCCTTCACCGCCACCATCACCACCGTCGCGGGCAGCGCGTTGCTGGCACACGGCACGTCCGAAGAGGAAAAGGGCCGCGCGGGCGGATGGAGTCAGGCCGGTAATCTCGGCGGCACCGGATTGGGCGGCGGCGTCGGGCTGTGGCTCGCGCAGCATGCACCGCTCTGGACGTCCGGAACCGTGCTGGGTCTCATCTGTATTGGTACCTCTCTTGCCCTGCTCTTTCTGGAAGAACCGTCCACGGAGCATCGCGTGCAATCGGTGTTGGGAAGCCTCGCCAATGTCGGCCGCGAATGCTGGGCGCTGCTCGCATCGTGGCGTGGCGGGTTGGTGTTCTTCCTGATGCTGCTACCTATCGGCGTCGGCGCGGCGCAGAACCTGTGGTCCGCCGTTGCCGATGACTGGCATGCCAGCGCCGATGCCGTCGCGCTGGTGAACGGCGTGCTCGGCGGCGTGGTGGCCATCGTCGGCAGCCTGATCGGCGGATGGATCTGCGACCTGATCGACCGGAAGACGGCTTACTGCCTCTTCGGAATCGTGATCGCGGTCGCAGCCGTTGCGATGGCGCTCAGCCCGCGCACGCAAACGATGTTCGTCGTTTACGTGCTGCTCTACGCTTTCATCATGGGTTTCTGCTATGCGGGCTACGCGGCCGTCGTGTTCGAGACCATCGGCAAAGGGGCGGCAGGCACGAAATCCAATATCCTCAGTGGAATCTCGAACGTGCCGCTGATCTATGCCGGCTTCTTCGACGGCTGGGGCCATGACCGCTGGGGCGCGGGCGGCCTGCTCTACACCGATGCAGCGCTCAGCGTTGTGGGCGTGCTGGTCTTCATCAGCGTCGCCTTCATGGTGCGGATGCTCGCGGAGCGAACACCCGCACCCGCGTGATCAGATGCCCCACTGCGTGGATTTGGTGAGGTCCTCGTAGAATTTCGGCGTGTAGGCGCTTTCCGGGTCTTTGCGGACCTGCTGGTCCAGATATTCCGCATCCTTGCCGACCAGGATGCGCCACTTCTCATTGCGAACGCCGTCCAGGATGATCGTCGCCGCCTGCGCCGCGCTGGTCGGGGCGTTGTCGCGGAAGGCGATGGCCTGCATCTCGATCAATTGACCGATCTGCGTGTCGTCCATCTTCGAGACATCCATGCCCATCGCCGCCATCATCTTGCGCGCGCCACTCACGTCCACCTTGCCGTCCGACAGGATGGCGCGCGAATTGGCGACGATGTCCGTGCCGATATGGCCCGGCATCACGACCGCGCATTTGATGTGCGGCGCGTTCATCTTCAGATCTTCCTGCAAGGCTTCGGTGAAGCCCTTCACGCCGAACTTCGCCGCCGAGTAAGCGGTGTGCGGCCGGCCCGGACCGATGGAGGCCCAAAAGCCGTTCACGCTGGAGGTGTTCACGATGTAGCCCTCGCGCGCCTTCATCAGCATCGGCAGGAACGCGCGGCAGCCGTTGATGACGCCGTAGAAGCAGACGTCGAACGTCTTCTCCCATTGCGCGCGATCGCCGTTCACGAAACTGCCGCCGCCGCCGATGCCCGCATTGTTGATGAGCAGGTGGATGTGATCGGTGTCCAATTCCTTCTTCACCGCGTCCGCCCAGTCCGTCATCTGCTTTTCGAGGGAGACATCCGCCTTGAAGGTGGCCACGCGCGTGCCCTGCGGCGCTTCCTTGACGCAAAGCTCTTTCGTCTTGGCCATGTTTTCGACCGAGACATCGCACATCGCGACATTGCAGCCTTCGGCGGTGAGCTGGATCGCAAGCTCGCGCCCCATGCCCGTGCCGCCGCCGGTGATCACCGCGTATTTTCCGCTGAAGTCCTTCATGGCGTCGTTCCTTGTTGTGGTTTCAAATTCGCGGCGCGCATCCGCTCGGGCAATGCGCGCATTGTTTCGAGGCGCTCGGCTTCCGACATGGAACCCCAGCGCGCAATCTCTTCCAGCGAACGTCCGCAGCCCATGCAAAGGCGCGACGCCTGATCGATGGTACATACTTTCGTGCAGGGCGAGGAAATCATCGCCCTGCCCTAGCGCGTTTTCAGCCCGCCTTGAAGACGCAAAGCTTGTTGCCGTCCAGATCGCGGAAATAGGCGCCGTAGAACGTGTCGCCACGCAGGCCCGGCGCGCCTTCGTCGGTCGCGCCCAGCGACATCGCCTTGTTATAGACCTTGTCGACCATCGCCTGATCCGGCGCGGCGAGCGAGAACATCGTGCCGTTGCCGGCCGTCGCGGGTTTTCCATCATAGGGCGTGCAAACGGCCAGCATCGCGCCGCCCTTGCTGCCATAGCCCTGCATGCGCTCGTTTCCGAAGGTGGGTTTCGCACCCATTTCTTCCGCCAGCGCGCCGTAGAACTTCTTCGCGCGTTCCAGATCGTTCGTGCCGATCGTGACATAGCCGATCATGTAGTCCTCCCAGACATTTTATTTTCGAAAATTCATTTCCACCGTAATGCCGTTCGGGTCGCGCACGAAGACCTGATGCAATCCGAAATCGCGGATATGGTTTTCGCGAAACGCAATCCCGTGCATCTTCAGGTTCTCAAGCGTCGTCGCGACGTCGCTGCCGCGGAATGCGATATGATCGAAAGAACCCGTGTCGCCGCCCGGTTCGCAACCGCGATTTTCCGGCAACGCGCCATCCGCACCCAGCAGATGCACCACCGGCACCTCGCCGCAGTAGAGCCAATAACCCGGAAAGCCGAGCTTGGGCCGCGGACCTTCCTTCAACCCCAGCACATCGCGATAGAAGTCGCGGGTGCCCTCGAGGTCCAGGCAATGGACGGTATAATGCTCGAGGGCTTCCAGCGGCATCTCTATCTGCCCGTCGGCGCCTTGTTGAACGGCACGTCCTTGTCCACGCGAATGTCCTGCGGCAAGCCGAGCACGCGCTCGGCGATGATGTTGCGCAGGATTTCGTCCGTACCGCCCGCGATGCGCAGGCCCGGCGCGCTCAGCCATCCCATCTGGAACATGCCATGCGCCGGCGCATCCGCGCCTTGCAGCACGCCCGCTTCGCCTTCGAGTTCGGTGGCGAACGCCGAAACATCCTGCAGCTTGGAGGCGACGACGATCTTGGCGATCGACGCTTCCGGTCCCGGCTGCTTGCCCTGGGACAGCGCCGTCATGGTGCGATAGGTGGTGTATTTCAGCCCGGCTTCGCGCACATACCAGTCCGCGATCTTCTCGCGCACCGATGCGTTCTTCAGCGCTGGGCCGTCTTCCAGTTCCAGCGTGCGTGCCAGACGCAGCAGCTCCTTGGAGTCGATGCCGCCGCCCTGGCCGCCGCCGACCGCCAGACGCTCATGCATCAGCGTGGTGAGCGCGACCTGCCAGCCTTGCCCCACTTCGCCGAGGCGCTGCGAATCCTTCACGCGCAGATTGGTGAAGAACACCTCGTTGAATCCGCTGCCGCCCGACGCCTGCTTGATCGGGCGCACTTCCACCGCCGGATCGTGCATGTCGATGTAGAACATCGTCAGGCCCTTGTGCTTGGGCACGTTCGGATCGGTGCGCGTGAGCAGGATGCCGTAATCGGAGAACTGCGCGCCGGTGGTCCAGATCTTCTGGCCGTTGATCACCCATTCGTCGCCGTCCTTCTCCGCTTTGGTGCGAAGGCCCGCGACGTCCGAGCCGCCCGCCGGTTCGGAGAACAGCTGGCACCAGATCTCATCGCCCTGCACCGCCGGCCAAACGTAGCGCTTCTTGGCCTCTTCACTGCCGTAAGCCATGAGCGTCGGAATGCACATGCCCAGACCGATCGCGAACGGGCCGCCCGTCGCGACGTCGAACTTGCTCTCTTCCTGCCCGAAGATGATGGACTGCATCGGCGTGCCGCCCATGCCGCCCATGCCCTTGGGCCAGGTGATGCGCGCGTAACCGGCTTTGGCTTTCTCTTTCTGCCACGCCTTGCTCGCCGCCATGTCGACGGACGCGCCGTTCTCCATCTCTTCGAGATCGCGGTCCTCGCGCTTGCGGCGCGGCTTGGCATGCGCGGAGAGCCACTTCTGGGCTTCGGCGCGGAAGGCGGCTTCTTCGGGAGTGTCTTCGAAATCCATTTTTTTCCTCCTCACCCTCAGCTTGTCGAAGGGTGCTTATTCGTTTCGTGCCCCTCATCCTTCGACAGGCTCAGGATGAGGACTGTGTTTCATTCCTCATGGTGAGCTTGTCGAACCATGAGGGCAGCGCGCTCTAGGCGTTGCTCGCTTCCAATTCGCTTACCAACTTTTCTTTCCACGTCCGCTGCGGGCCGAGGCTCAGGCCCAGCTCGCGCGAGCGCTTGTAGTAGAAGTGGCAATCCGCTTCCCAGGTGAAGCCAATGCCGCCATGCGTCTGGATGTTTTCTTTAGACGCATAGTCGAACGCTTGCGTGGCAGAAACGCGCGCGGCAGCCGCGGCCAGCGGCAACTCGCGCGCATTGGTCGAAAGTGCCCATGCCCCATAGTAAGCGTTGGAGCGCGCCAGCTCGGTGTTCACATACATGTCGGCAAGTTTGTGCTTGATCGCCTGATAGGACGCGATGAGGCGGCCGAAGGCATAACGCTGCATCGCGTAATCCTTCGCCATTGCAAGGCAGCTATCCGATCCGCCGACCTGCTCGAACGCCGTCATGATCGCGGCGCGGTTCAGGACATTCGCCGAAATGCTCCAACCCTCGCCCGCTTTGCCGAGCGCTTCCGCCGATGCGCCGTCGAACTCGATCACCGCATGTTTGCGCGAGGGATCGATGCTCTCTTCCGCCGTCCGCTTCACGCCAGATGCTTTCAGATCGACGATCGCCAGCGCCGTGCCGCGTTCGCCCGCGTCATCGCTGGAACGCGCCAGAACAATGGCGAAGTCGGCATCCATGCCGTCCGCCACCGCGAGCTTCTTGCCGGAAAGCTTGCCGCCCTTGAACGTGGTGCGGATCGACTTCGGCGTCACCGCGCCCGCGCCTTCGGCGCGCGCGAAGGTGCCGATCAATTCGCCGCTGGCGATCTTGGGCAGATATTTCTTCTTCTGCTCATCCGTTCCCGCCGCAAGAAGCGCTTCGGCGAACAGATAGACCGTCGAAGAGAACGGCACCGGCGCCAGCGCGCGGCCAAGCTCTTCCGCGATCACGCACAGTTCGAGATAGCCGAGACCCAATCCGCCGAATTCTTCGGGGATCGCCGTGCCGTGCCAGCCCATCTCCGCGATCTGCTTCCACAGCGCTTTGTCGTAGCCGTCGCCGCTCGTGAAAACCTTGCGCACGGTCTTGGTCGTGCATTTCTCGCTCAGGAATTTCCGCGCCTGGTCGCGCAGCATTTTCTGATCGTCGGAGAAATCGAAATTCATCGGCCCACCCTGTTTGTGTCGTGCTGGAAGTCTTTGTTAATCAAACGATAGAGGGCCTAAGCCCCGCCGCCAACTGGCTTTATTTTGACGCTGGGGCAGCTTCGTTAGTCCCGGTTCTTAACCGGCGCTTAAGCGCGTGCCGCTACGGTTTGCACGAGCCGTTTCAGGATGGGCCAATGGCCAAGGCACAATTTCATAAGAACCAGCGCGTCTATGTGAAGCCCGTGGGAACATGGGCGCTTGTGGAGCGCGTGCTTCCGCAATGGACCAAGGGCCTCGATGAGCCGCTGCGCGTCTTTTACGACGTGGGCCTCGGCCGCGAATTCGCCGCGGAAGAACTGCAGGCGGAAACGCCGGTGGCCGAAGACAAGACTGCCGCCGGCGAGAACTGGCGCGTCGTTCGCGCCCGCAACAAATGGCAGCCCGCCGAAGATTGCTCGCGGCATCCCGTGCCGGGCACCTTCCCGATCGTCATCACCGGCGAAGCGGAATGGGGCGGCTGGCGCGTGCCGGGCGCGGAATACGATCTGGATCCCACCAAGGTGGAACGCCAGGCACGCATGATCGCCAACGCGCCGCGCCTCGTGGAAGTCGCGACCAGCCTGATCGATTGGGCGCGCAAATCCGGCGAAGAGATGCCCACCGAACTCGCCAACCTCGCGCACGACGCGCAGGACATCCTGACGGTCGTCAACGAAGGCGAATAGCCGAAGCGCTCATAAAAGCGCTACGAGATGCCCTTCCTTCTTGCGGGCATTGTATGGCCGAACGCGAATCTCGACGGTGCGGCCAAGCGCCGTCAGCCAGCCAGCAAGGCGGTCGATGGTTACGCTTTCCATCCGGCCGTGAAGAACCTTTGAAAGTGTTGGCTGGTCGGTTTCACAAAGCTTCGCAGCTTCCTTCTGCGTGAGCTTGCGCTGCTTGATGGTTTCGCCGATCGCATCGATCAGCAGGCTTTTGGCTGTAAGCTCCGCAGCTTCGGGCGCCGAAAAACCCAGATCGCGAAACACGTTTCCGCTGCTCCGATGCACTGCGATCTTACGCATGATTACTCTCCCGCATCCAATTCCTGCGCCCTTTTTAGGCGCGCGCGTATCAGGCTGGCATCGGTCTTCGGTAATCCGATACCGGACTTCGATTTCTTCATAAACGCATGAAGGACATAGACCGCCTTCTTCAAGGCCACCACATACATCACGCGATAAGCGTTCGTGTCGTAGGCTTCGCGCAATTCGAATATGCCTTTGCCGAATTGCGTCAGAGCCTTCACATCGGCCGCAGGCATACCCTGCTGTATCTTCCGCAGCCGATAGCCGAAGGACGCCTTCACGGCAGACGGCATTTGCGAAATATCGTCTTTGCTGCTGCCGATCCACAAAAGCGGCCTTCCGGGCGGCACAGAACCCGGCCTTCCGGGCGGCACAGAACCCGTGGTCCTTTCCGCCCGTCGTTTTTGCCCCTTCAGCCCCATGACGCCATATGGCAAATTTGCCATATTTGTCAAGGAAAGAGTTTTTTAGCGCAAGCTCCGAATCGCGCTTTAATCTGCCGCATGTGCGGAAAATTCACGCAGAAGCCGGAATGGACCGGCGTCACCACGCTGGAAGAGCTGCAGGCCGCGGCGGAATCCGGCGCGCGGCCGGTCGAAACCATCACGCCCATGCGCATGGCCGACGTCATTCGCCTTGGCGCAAACGGCAAGCGTGAGACCGCGCGCATGCGCTGGGGCCTCGTGCCGGCAAGCGCCGACGATCCGAATGTCGGCACCAAATTCATCCACGCCCGCGCTGAGACCATCGACAGCAAGCCGACCTATCGCGATGCCTTCCTGAAACGGCGCGGCCTGATCGCGGTGGAGACGTTCAACGAAGGCGAAGAGATTTCGCCGTCGAAGACGGTTCAATATGTCGTCTCGCCGAAGGACGGAAAGCCGCTCGCCATCGCCGTGATCTGGGAGGCATGGATGCGCGGCCCGGTGCCGCTCCTGTCCTTCGCGATGGTGACCACGCCGCCCAACGCGCTCATCGCCAAAATCACCGACCGCATGCCCGCCGTTCTGCCGCCGGAGCATTGGGCGAAATGGCTGGGCGAAGAACCGGCGACGGCAGAGGAGTTGAAGGCTCTTCTTATTGCCGTGGAAGGCGATTGGGACATGCAGCAGGCCCGGAAGCCCGCGCCGCCGCCGAAGCCTTCCGCGCAGGCCAGTCTTTTCTAGACGGGACTTGACGCTTCCCACCGTTTGTTCTATATTTGTTCTTTTGTGTCCCGCTCGGTTGTATCGAAAGGGACGAACGGCAGGGGCTCCCTCCGGTTTTTGAAATTCAAATGCGTGCATCGGCCACCACCCACCACATCTAGAAAAATGCATCGGGAGGCGAAGCAAAAATCGCAAATCAATCGTCAGGCGATTTTCGTTTGGTTTCAAAGAGTTGATCGAAATCGGCCGAAATTTCCCAACGATTTCAACGGCACCGCACCTGATCCGCGCTATACCGCTCGCAAGAGCAAGGAAACCCAATGCGCACCGAAGAACACCACGCCATTCACCTGAAGGACTACCGCCCCAACGACTACCGCATCGACGAGATCGCCCTCACCTTCGAGCTGGACATGGGCAAGACCCGCGTCACCGCGATCAGCGAAGTAGTGCGCCAGGGTTCGGCCGACGCGCCGCTGGTCCTGAACGGCGAGTTCTTCACCTTCGTCTCTGCCGCGATCAACGGCACGGCCCTGAAGGGCAGCGAATACAAGCGCGATGAGAAGTCGCTGACGATCCCGAAGGTGCCGGAGCGTTTCACGCTGCATGTCGTGACGGAATTTTCGCCGGCGGAGAACACCGCGCTGTCGGGCCTCTACAAGGCGGGTGCGATCTTCTGCACGCAGTGCGAAGCGGAAGGTTTCCGCCGCATCACCTATTTCCTTGATCGCCCCGATAACCTGGCGATCTACACCACACGCATCGAAGCGGACAAAAAGAAATATCCGGTGCTGCTGTCGAACGGCAATCTCGTCGAAAGCGGCGATCTGCCGAACGGCCGCCACTTCGCAGTGTGGAACGATCCGTTCAAGAAACCCTGCTATCTCTTTGCCCTCGTGGGTGGCGACCTCGGCGTGCTGCGCGACAGCTTCACCACGATGTCCGGCCGCAAGGTCGACCTCGCCATCTATGTCGAGCACGGCAACGAGCCGAACGTCACCTATGCAATGGACTCGCTGAAGCGTTCGATGCGCTGGGACGAACAAGCCTATGGCCGCGAATACGATCTGGACATCTTCATGATCGTGGCCGTCTCCACCTTCAACATGGGGGCGATGGAGAACAAAGGTCTCAACATCTTCAACGACAAACTGCTGCTCGCTTCGCCCGAAACCGCGACCGACGACGACTATGGCCGCATCGAAAGCGTCGTGGCGCACGAGTATTTCCACAACTGGACCGGCAACCGCATCACCTGTCGCGACTGGTTCCAGCTTTCGCTGAAGGAAGGCCTCACGGTTTTCCGCGATCAGAACTTCTCGGCCGACGAACGTTCGCGTCCCGTCAAGCGCATCGAAGACGTGAAGATGTTGCGCATGCGCCAGTTCGTGGAAGACGCCGGCCCGCTGGCGCACCCGGTGCAGCCGCAGAGCTATATCGAGATCGACAATTTCTACACCGCGACGATCTACGAGAAAGGCTCCGAAGTCATCGGCATGCTGAAGACGCTGGTCGGCGACGAAGGCTATCGCAAGGCGACGGATCTCTATTTCCAGCGTCACGATGGCCATGCCGCCACGGTCGAAGACTGGGTGAAGTGCTTCGAGGATTCCTCGGGCCGCGATCTCACGCAATTCCGTCTCTGGTATCGCCAGGCGGGCACGCCGACCGTCGAAGCGGAAGGTCACTACGACGCCGCGAAGAAAACCTATGCGCTGAAGCTGAAACAGTCGCTGTACCCGACACCCGGCCAGCCCGACAAAAAGCCGATGCATATTCCGGTGCGTCTCGGTCTGGTCGGCGCGAGCGGCCGCGCATTGCCGCTGACGCTTGAAGGCGAAAACGCCACCGGCCCGGAAGAGCGCGTGCTGGAGCTGACGAAGGCCGAGCAGACCTTCACCTTTGTCGACGTGGCCGAGACCCCGCTCATCTCCATGGGCCGCGGCTTCTCCGCGCCGGCGCATTTCAAATCGCCGATGAACCGCAAGTCGCGCGCCGACCTCATGGGCCACGACGCCGACGCGTTCAACCGCTGGGAAGCGAGCCAGGCGCTCGCCACCGAATTGTTGATCGAGATGGCCGGCGAAGCAAAGACCGGCGCCACGCCGAAAGCTGATCCGACCTATATGGATGCAGTTGGCGAAGTATTGGTCCACGCCGACGACGATCATGCCTTCGCCGCGCAGATGCTGGTGCCGCCGCTGGAAAGCGAGATCGCGCTCAAGCTGACGCCCGCCGATCCGGACGCGATCAACGCCGCCCGTGTCGCGCTGATCCGCAGCGTTCAGGCCGCGCATGGCAACACCATCAAGCGTCTCTATGACTCGCTCGACAGCACCGGCGCATTCTCGCCGGACGCCACCTCCGCCGGACGCCGTAGCCTGCGCAATGTGTTGCTGCGCTATCTGACATCGGCGGACGACGAAGCCGCCGCGGCGCTTGCCGATACGCATTATCGCAAGGCCACGAACATGACGGACATGATCGCCGGCCTCGCCGCGCTCTCCCGCATGGCGTCACCGAAACGGCAAGCCGCGTTCGATCACTTCCACGAGCGCTTCAAGTCCAACCCGCTCGTGCTCGACAAATGGATGGCGCTGCAGGCGGGCTCACCCCTGCCCGGCACCGTCGATCGGGTCCGGGCGCTGATGAAGCATCCGGCTTACAATCTGCGGAACCCCAACCGCGTCCGCGCGCTGATCGGCGCCTTCGCCGGCAATCACCTGCGCTTCAACGCGGCGGACGGTGCCGGATATGCCGTTGTGGGACAGGTCGTTCGTGATTTGGACTCAATCAACCCGCAGGTTTCCGCCCGGATGGCGGGCGCTTTCGAGAACTGGCGGCGCTACGACCATGCGCGCCAGAACCTGATGCGCGCCGAGCTGGAAGCCATGGTCAGGCTGCCCAATGTGTCGCCCAACCTGTTCGAGGTCGCCTCGAAGATGTTGGGATAATATTCGACAGCGACTCGGCGATTCGTATCATCGGTGTGAAACGAATCAGTTGGGGGCGCGAGGCGCGTCAATGGCGCAAGCGCGGGCAGCCCAAGGATCAGTCGGAACCCTGACACGGCCGGTGTCCGGGACGCTCGGGAGATTGACCCGAAACGTCCGCGTGATCGTCGTTCTCTCGGTCGTCCTCATCGCCGGCAGCTTCGCTTCCGCCGCCATCATCCAGATGCGATTGGATCGGGCTCGCGCGCTCGATCAGGCTGCTTATCTGGAGTCGCGCCGCGCAGCACAAGTCGCGACAGATTTCTCCGCGACGCTCGAACGCTATGTGGCGCTGGGCTCGGCCTTCGCCAATTCCACCGGCACCGCGGAAACATCGGCGGCATTGTCGGAAGTCGGCGGCGTCGCGTTGCGCAACATCGCCATCCTCTCGCGGGATGGTCAGTTGCAATACGAGATGAAGAGCAATCCCAGCGCCTTCCTGCCGCTGCCGGCAACAGCATGGGCCGATGCGCTTCGCCATCGCGCGATCCTGCCCAGCCGCGACGGGCAGACAACGATCATCGCTTTCGCCGCCGGTGAGAAGATCGTGGCTATGCAGCTGGACATGCGCGCCATCGTGCAGCCCGCCAGCATGGAAGAGACCGTGATCGCCACGCGCGATGGTCAACTGCTGGCGCTCGGCAGCGGATGGAAAGACGTGCCGCCGATGGGCGCGCTGGCCACCGATACGCCTCAGGCCCGCGTGATCGATCTGCCGGATGAGCACCGCCTCGTCGCGCTCTCGCCCGTGCCGAACTGGTTCGCCAGCGTCGGCGCATCGGTGGAGACGGGGGAAGCCTTGGGCGCATGGTATGGCGCCTTGCCGCTCTACTTCTTCCTGATCTTTGGCCCCTCTTTGGCAGGAGCGGGCCTCGCCGTCGTCTTCGTGCGTGAATTCGAGAAGCGTGCCCGCGCCGCCGAAGCCGTGAAGAACCTGCGGGCGGTAAAGCCGGATGAAGCGAAGCTCCGCATCCGCCTCGCCGAAGCCGAGCGCCGGGCGATCGAAGCGAGCCGCGCGAAAACCGAATTCATCGGTCATATGAGCCACGAGTTGCGCACGCCGCTCAACGCTATCATCGGCTTCTCCGAAGTGATCGAGCGCGGCGTGTTCGGCCCGACCGGCCATCCGAAATATGTTGAATATGCGCGCGACATCAACGCAGCAGGGCGCGCGCTGCACGACAAGATCGGTGACATCCTCGATTTCGCCGACATGGAAGCAGGCCGCCATCCGCTCGATATCCGCCCCATCGACATCGCGGCCATCGCGCGGGACGTGGTGGCCGATGCTGCCGGCCGCGCGGTTCTGCGCCGCATCAAGCTGACAGTGGCCCTGCCCGCCACCGCACATGCGTTGGCCGATACCGCCGCCGTGAAGCGCATCGTTTCGAACCTGCTGACGAACGCACTCCAGTACACGCAGGACAACGGCGCCGTCCGCATCCAGGTCCGCAGCGCGAACAATGTCGTCGCCGTCACCGTGCGCGACAACGGATTGGGGTTCTCATCCACGGAGATGGAGAGGGCGGGAAATCCGTTTCTCAGCTTCGACCGCGCGGGTGCCGCCACCGGCAATGGCCTGGGTCTGGCGATCTGCAACGCGCTCGCGCGGCGGATGCACGGCGTCGTGCAGATCGGCAGCCGCCAGGGCGAAGGCACCATCGCCGAACTTCGCCTCCCGCGCGCGAATTAATCTCCGGTTAACCAAGGTTAACCAGACTGGGGTTCAAGAATTGCGAGCCATTATGTGTCCGCATCGTAGAACCGCCTATTTGGCGATCGCCCTCGCCGCGACGGCCCTGACCGCCGGCTGCGATAGCATGCCTGCGCTGCCGCGGCTCGATCTGTCGGGCTGGTTCGGCGGCAATCATGGTCCCGAACGAACGGAAGCTTCGCTGGACGTGGTGCAACGCGAGCCGGATCTCACCTTGCGCTTCCACAAGGTCTCTCTGAAGAACTCGAACATCGATCCGGGTTCGAACGAGATCACCCTGCACTTCAACGGCAACGCAGACGCAGCCGTCATCGCCGACGTTCAACGCAGCGCGCCGGACTGGATAGCCGGCACGCAAGCCAAAGACGACACCGCGACCATCGTGGCGAGCAAAGATGTCGAATTCTCGGTGACACCGGAGGCTGACGGTTTCGATCTTACGCTTAAGCCTCGCTTGGCATCCGCGCCTGTGGCGGCACCGACGACGCCGGTGGAGACCGATCCACTCCGCGGCCCCACGCCGGACGCCGATGCCAAGGACGGTGTGGATGGCCTTCAGCGGGAAGGCATGCTCGAGGCCTTCGGCGCGAACAATTCGCCCGCAAGCGGCGGCTTATAAATACCAGTTATATTCCGGCGTGGTGATGATGCGGCGCAGGCGCTGCGTCTCGATCCGCTTCGTCTCGCGATAAAGGGTGATCGTCTCTTCGCCGAGATAGGAGGTCAGTGCAGGCGCGGCCTCGAGCCGGTTCAGTGCGTCCTCGATCGAGAATGGTAGCGCCATGTCCGGCTCGCGTGAGACATTCCCGACGGCCGCCGGACCGGGATCGCGCTTCGCGGTAAGGCCGTAATGGACACCGGCCAGCACAGCGGCCAGCGCGAAGTAGGGATTGGCATCCGCGCCGGCAACGCGATGCTCGATGCGCCGTGCCTCGCCGGGACCAACCGGAATTCGCAGACCCGCCGAACGATTGTTGACACCCCAGCGGCGGTTCACCGGTGCAAACATGTCGGGCTGAAAGCGGCGATAGGAGTTCACGTTCGGCGCAAACAGCGCCATGGATTCTGGCATCAGCGTTTGCAGCCCGGCAATGACATGGCGCAGCGTTTCCGATCCCTCGGGCGTGCCGTTGTCGAAAACGTTGCGGCCTTTTTCGTCGATCAGGCTGAGATGGATGTGCAGGCCGGTGCCGGCGAGATTGACATAGGGCTTCGCCATGAACGTCGCTTCGAAACCCGCGAAACGCGCGGCGGCTTTCACGATCTGCTTCAGGAACACCGCATGGTCGGCGGCTGCGCGCGCATCGACCTGATGGCGAAGATTGGCCTCGAACTGGCCCGGCGCATATTCCTTGCTGGTGGCACTCATGGGCACATTCTGAGTTTCGGCTGCTTTGGTCAGTGCGGCGAGAAATGCCTCGTACCGATCCAGATCGTCGATGCCGTAGACCGACGCCGTCGTTTCGCGCAGGCCCGAGCGCGGGTCGAGCGGCGGCTGCGGCGCGCCGGAAACATCGCGCGCGCGATCGATCAGATAGAACTCAAGCTCCAATGCGCAAACCGGCGTAAGCTTGAGCGGCGCGAAACGTTCCAACACGCGTTCGAGCGCGGCTCGTGGTTCGGCGGGATC
>DATCRK010000054.1:0-26102 GCA_036569005.1 Rhizomicrobium sp.
TGGACTTCCGCATGGAGCTCACCATCGCCACCGGCAAGGGTTATGTCCCCGCCGACCGCAATCGCCCGGAAGACGCGCCCATCGGCCTGATCCCGGTCGACTCGCTGTTTAGCCCGGTGAAGAAGGTTTCCTACAAGGTCGAGAACACCCGCGAATGCCAGATCCTCGACTACGACAAGCTGACGATGACCGTTGAGACCAACGGCGCCGTCACGCCGGATAACGCCGTGGCTTACGCCGCGCGCATCCTGCAGGATCAGCTTCAGGTCTTCATCAACTTCGAAGAGCCGCGCGAGCGCGTCGCCGAAGAAGCCAAGCCCGATCTCGCCTTCAACCCGGTCCTCCTCAAGAAGGTGGACGAGCTGGAGCTGTCGGTGCGTTCGGCGAACTGCCTGAAGAACGACAACATCGTCTATATCGGCGATCTCATCCAGAAGACGGAAGGCGAGATGCTGCGCACGCCGAACTTCGGCCGCAAGTCGCTGAATGAGATCAAGGCCGTGCTGGCCGAAATGGGCCTGCATCTCGGCATGGAAGTGCCTGGCTGGCCGCCGGAAAACATCGAAGACCTCGCGAAGCGTTACGAGGACCAGTATTAAAAAGTTGGTTCCCGGCTCGCGCTCCGCTTCGCTGCGCTGGCCGGGATGACAGGAAAGAAAGTGCCATGCGCCATCGTAACCAGGGCCGTAAGCTCGGCCGCACCGCGTCTCACCGCAAAGCCATGTTCGTGAACATGGCCGCCGCGCTGATCAAGCACGAGCAGATCACCACCACGCTGCCCAAGGCGAAGGAGCTTCGCCCGGTCGTGGAGAAGCTTGTGACTCTGTCGCGGCGCGGCTCCAAGGATCTGCACGCCCGCCGCCAGGCGATCGCACAGGTCGGCGACGAAACGCAGGTCGCCAAGCTGTTCGACGTGATCGGCCCGCGCTATGCGAAGCGCCCGGGCGGCTACACGCGCGTTCTGAAGGCGGGCTTCCGTCACGGCGACAACGCCGAGATGGCGGTCATCGAGTTCGTGGATCGCGACGTCGATGCGAAGGGCCAGGACTCCGGTCCGGTCGCAGAGCATGACGAAGAGGAAACGGAGGCGTAATTCCTCCGTGCCTGCGGTATGAAATAAGCGAGGGCGGCTGCGAAGCCGCCCTTTTGCGTTCAGGGAGCTGGGGTATGACATTCAAAATTCTTTCGACGGCGTTGCTGGTCGCGTCTGTTGCTGCGGGGTCCGCTCTTGCCGCCGGCACGCCGACGGAAGTCGTGCCGCAATCCATGATGCAGATGCAGCTCTCTTTCGCACCGGTGGTGCGCAAGGTCGCGCCGGCCGTGGTGAACGTCTACGCGCGCGCGGTCGTGCAGCAGCAGGTGAACCCCATGTTCGCCGATCCCATGTTCCAACGCTTCTTCGGCATCACGCCGCAGATGCGCCAGCGCGTGGAGCAATCGCTCGGCTCCGGCGTGATCGTGCGCGCCGACGGGCTGATCCTCACCAACAATCACGTCATCCAGGGCGGGCAGGAGATCGTCGTCGCGCTCGCCGACAAGCGCGAATTCAAGGCCAAGGTCGTGCAGGCGGATTCGCGGCTCGATCTGGCGCTGCTCAAGGTCGATACCAAAGGCGAGAAGCTTCCCACCGTCGCGTTCGGCGACAGCGACAAGGCGCAGGTGGGCGATGTGGTACTTGCCATCGGCGATCCGTTCGGCGTCGGACAGACGGTGACGATGGGCATCGTGTCGGCGCAGGCGCGCACCCAGTCCGCGTCGTCGGACGCCGTCTATATTCAGACCGACGCGGCCATCAATCCCGGCAATTCCGGTGGCGCGCTGGTGACGAGCGACGGACGTCTCGTCGGCATCAACTCATCCATCTTCTCCAACTCCGGTGGCAATATCGGCATCGGCTTCGCAATCCCGTCCAATCTTGCCAGGCGCTTCGTGGAAGGCGCGGGCAATGGCGGCACGTTCAAGATGGCGTGGTTCGGCGGCGAAGGTCAGTCCGTCACGGGCGCCATTGCGTCGTCTGTCGGCCTGTCGAAACCGGAAGGCGTGATCCTCAAGAGCGTTTACCCCAACAGCCCGGCCGCGAAGGCTGGCCTCAAGGTGGGCGACGTTGTGCTTGCTATCGACGGCTATCCGGTCGACGACATGCAATCGTTGAACTACCGCGTGACGACGCACAAGCCGGGCGACGGACCGTCCTTCAAGATCGCCTCCGACGGCAAGGTGCGTAACGTGACCGTTGTTTTGAGCGCGCCGCCAGAGACGATGCCGCGCGCTGCGGCAACCATCGGCGG
This sequence comes from Rhizomicrobium sp., assembly GCA_036569005.1. GTDB lineage: Bacteria > Pseudomonadota > Alphaproteobacteria > Micropepsales > Micropepsaceae > Rhizomicrobium. The sequence goes on from DATCRK010000054.1 coordinate 2,289, forward strand.
TCGCAATCCGCTGACGGGCGCGAAGGTCGAAAATCTCTCGCCTGCCGTCGCCGCGGATCTCGGCATGGATGACAGCGCCACCGGCGTCGTCATCACCGGGATTGCGCCGGGAACGCCAGCGGCAGGCTATGGCTTTCATCCCGGCGACATTGTGCGCGGGCTAAACGGCAAAGAGATCCACTCCGTTGCGGAACTCACCGGCGCGCTGGCAGCCTCTCAAGGCCATTGGCAGCTCGTAGTGGATCGCGGCGGCAGCCGGTTGTCGCTCTCCGTTGATGGCTAGAACGCCATTCGCGCGTTATGTTTGCGCATGAGCGATCTGTTTGAAGTCGGAGGGCTGGACGAGGGTGCGCCGCGCCCGTTGGCCGATCGCCTGCGCCCGAAATCGCTCGCGGAGGTTGTCGGGCAGGATCATCTGATCGGGCCGGAAGGACCGATTGGCCGCATGGTCGCGCAGGGCCGTGCGCATTCGATCATCCTGTGGGGACCGCCGGGCACCGGCAAGACGACCATCGCGCGATTGCTCTCCACGCAATTCAAGCTGCACTTCGATCAGCTCTCCGCGGTGTTCTCCGGCGTCGCCGATCTGAAGAAGACCTTCGAGGCCGCACGCCAGCGCCGTCGCGTGGGGCAGGGCACGCTACTCTTCATCGACGAGATTCACCGCTTCAACCGCAGCCAGCAGGACTCGTTCTTGCCCGTGGTGGAAGATGGCACCGTCATCCTCGTCGGTGCGACAACGGAAAACCCGTCGTTCGAACTCAATGGTGCGTTGCTGTCACGCACGCAGGTTCTGGTGCTGCGCCGTCTCGACGATGCCGCTCTTGAAACGCTCTTGCAGCGCGCCGAAGCGCATTATGGCGAGAAACTGAAGCTCACCGATGACGCGCGCCAGACCCTGCGCGCCATGGCGGACGGCGATGGGCGCTATTTGCTCAATCTCACCGAAGAAGTCGCGTCGCTGAAAGTCGCCAAGCCGCTCGACAGCGCGGGCCTCACTGCTGCCGTGCAGCGCCGCATGCCGCTCTACGACAAGAGCCGCGAGGAGCATTACAACATCATTTCCGCGCTGCATAAGTCGATCCGTGGCAGCGATCCGGATGCGGCGCTCTATTGGTTGGCGCGCATGCTGGCAGGGGGTGAGCAACCGCTCTACATCGCACGCCGCCTCGTGCGCGCCGCGATTGAAGATATTGGCCTCGCCGATCCGCAGGCCGTGGTGCAGGCGCTGGCCGCGAAGGATGTCTATGACTTCCTGGGTTCGCCCGAAGGCGAGATCGCGCTGGCGCAGGCCGTGATCTATCTGGCGAGCGCGCCGAAATCGAACGCGGTCTATACCGCGCTCGGCGCCGCCAAGCGCGCGGCTCAGGAGCATGGCTCGCTGATGCCACCTGCGCACATCCTCAACGCGCCGACCAAGCTGATGAAGAATCTCGGCTATGGCAAAGGCTACGAATACGACCACGAGGCCGAAGAGGGGTTCTCCGGCCAGAACTATTTCCCGGACGAGATGGAACGCCACTCGCTCTACCAACCGCGCGACGTCGGCTTCGAACGCGAGGTGCAGAAGCGGCTCGACTACTGGGCTAAGCTGCGCGCGAAGAAGTCGGGCTCGTCCTAGTCGAGTTCGGATTCCCGCGCGGTGAACCAGCGCAGCACCTCGCGCCGTTCGCCGTTTTCCAGATGCGTCCAGTGGCTGTTGCGGATCGCCTTGCTGCGGTTCTCGCCCCACCAGGTCTCATGCACGAAGATCAGAGACCAGCGCGGGCGGGCCGCGTGGGTCAACCAGTAGGTTTCGATCTGGAAGGACAGCGGTGACCAATGGACATGCCGGCTGCGCCGCCAATGGACGCCTTCGTGGCTCCATTCGTCGCAATCGCGATCCGGATTGGAAGCCGTCACCAGCCGCGAGAACAGATTATAGAACTTGTTGTCGCCTAGCCGCATGCGTCAGGCATCGGCCGTATCCGTGATCTGGGATTCCTCTTCGATCGGGAGCTGTGCCACCTGCGCCTGATGCTGGTTCAGCTGCGCCGCGATGTAATGGCCCAGCGCCACAGCGGCTACGCACAGGATCACGGACGCCACCATGTTCACGCCCGCGCGCGCCATAGCGCCGCTGCGGATGAGGTCCAGAGTCTGCAGGCTGAAGGAAGAGAAGGTGGTGAAGCCGCCGCAGATTCCCACCATCACGAGCAGGCGTGCGTTCTCAGAGACCGGAAAGCGTCCGGCAGCCAGCGTCAGGGTTCCGAAGAAGCCGATGATGAAGGAACCCGCGATGTTGATGCCGATGGTGCCCCAGGGCAGGTCGCGGCTAATGGGAAGCGTCCAGGCCGAAATCGCATATCGGGCCAGCGAGCCCAGGGCGCCGCCGATCATCACATAGATGCAGGTCACAAGGGACATAGTCTCTCCGAACTCCTCCGTGGAGGGCATGAAAAACCCGCCTTGCGGCGGGCGTCGGGAAGACGGATTCCTGCCGCGGTTGATTGCGGTAGGAGTCATCAGCCATCTGGCTTTTCGGGCCGTCCGGCGGTTAAAGGGGGAACCCCATCCCCTGTGAGAACAGGCTAGGTGACTCCTCTAGACCCGTCAACGACAACGATTTTTCATGGCCCAGACCGTTCACGTTTCCAAAGATGATGACGATGTTCGCGTGGACCGCTGGTTCAAGCGCCACTACCCGGCGCTGAACCACATCCAACTCGAAAAGCTGCTTCGCAAGGGCGAGGTGCGGGTGGACGGCAAACGCGCCAAGGCAAGCGACCGGCTGTCCACAGGGCAAACCCTACGCCTGCCGCCGCAACTCGAAACCATCCACAGCGTAGCAGCGGAGAAGCGCACAAAACCACAAACAGTCAGTCCACAGCCAAGTGGAAAACTGAAGAAGTCGCTGGAAGACGATGTAATCTATATGGATTCCAGCGTCATCGTTATCAACAAGCCGTCCGGCCTCGCCACGCAAGGCGGCAGCGGGTTGACCCAGCATGTCGACGGAATGCTGGACAGCCTGCAATTCGAGAAGAAGCAGCGGCCAAAGCTGGTCCACCGGCTGGACCGCGACACCTCCGGCGTCCTCGTCATCGCCCGCACGACGTCGGTGGCGGCGAACCTGTCCGACTCGCTGGCCAAGCGTGACGCGCAGAAGATCTATTGGGCGCTGGTGAAAGGCGTGCCGAAGCAGAAGCGCGGCACCATCAAACTGTCGCTGGCCAAGGAAGGCGGCCACGGCCCGCATGGCCGCGACGAGCGCGTGGTGGCGAAGGACACCGCCGACAAGTCGGCGCAATACGCGCTTACGGACTATGTGGTCGTTGATCAGGTCGGCGAGGAATATGCCTGGGTCGCTGCCAAGCCGCTGACCGGCCGCACGCACCAGATCCGCGTGCATCTGGCATCGCTGGGCACGCCCATCGTCGGCGATTTCAAATATGGCGGTGCCGACGCGCGCGGGAAGGGTGAGGTGGCGGATCGTTTGCATCTGCATGCCCGCTCCATCGACATCGAACATCCCGGTGAAGGCCGCTTGCAGGTCACCGCGCCACTGACATCGCATATGGAGAAGTCGTGGAAGTTCCTCGGCTTCGATGAGAACGACGCGCGCCATCCCTTCCCGCCGCAGGCCCGCAGGAAAAAATGAAGCGCTTCTACAACGATGTCACCGTGAAGGAAGAAGGCGGCGCATTCCGCGTCCTGCTGGATGGCCGCACGCTGAAAACACAAGCCAGGCACATGCTGGAGCTACCATCGCGCGCGTTGGCGGACGCCGTGGCGCAGGAATGGGCGGAGCAGGGCGAGGACATCGATCCGCCGAATATGTTTCTCACCCGGCTCGTGTTCGCCGCCATCGATGGTGCACGGGCGGATCGCAAGCGCGTAGCCGATCACGCATTGTCCTTCGGGCGCACCGATCTTCTCTCCTATCGCGCCGAGCACCCGGATGAACTCGTCATCCGGCAGGCGCGCACGTGGGACCCACTGCTCGCATGGGCTGCGGAGCGTTATGGCGCCAAGCTCGATGTCGCGAACGGCATCACCTTCATCGAACAGCCGGCGCAATCGCTTGCGGCGCTCGAAGATGCCATTGCGGGGATGAACGAATACCGCCTCGGCGCGCTCCACACCGCCGCCACGATTACCGGCTCGCTGGTGCTGGCGCTGGCGCTGGTCGATGGCCGTTTGAATGCCAAAGAGGCCTTCTCCGCTGCCACGCTGGACGAGACGTTTCAGTCTGAAAAATGGGGTACGGATGAAGAAGCGCGGGTACGGCTAACCCATTTATCCGCAGAGCTTTCCGCCGCGGAGCGCTTCCTGTCGCTCCTGCCTTGACCGGCCCGCCCAGCCCCCACAATCTGCCGCCCGATTTGCCATTCTTCCTCTCAGCGAGCCCGCCATGAAGCACATCATCCAGGAACTTGAAGAGAAGCGCGCCAAGGCCCGTGTCGGCGGCGGCGAGGCCCGCATCGAGGCACAGCACCGGCGCGGCAAGCTGACCGCCCGCGAGCGTGTCGAGTTGCTGCTCGATCCCGGCTCGTTCGAGGAGTTCGACATGTTCGTCGAACATCGCAACACGGACTTCGGCGCGGAGAAGAACATCATCCCCGGCGATGGCGTCGTCACCGGCTGGGGCACGATCAATGGCCGCATGACCTATGTCTATGCGAAGGACTTCACGGTGTTCGGCGGTTCGCTGTCCGAAACCCACGCGCAGAAGATCTGCAAGATCCAGGACATGGCGATGCAGAATGGCGCGCCGGTGATCGGCCTGCTCGATGCCGGCGGCGCGCGCATCCAGGAAGGCGTGGGTTCGCTCGCCGGGTACGGCGAAGTGTTCAAGCGCAATGTGCTGGCGTCCGGCGTGGTGCCGCAGATCTCGCTTATCATGGGTCCGTGCGCGGGCGGCGATGTCTATTCGCCAGCGATGACCGACTTCATCTTCATGGTGCGCGACACGTCCTACATGTTCATCACCGGCCCGGATGTGGTGAAGACGGTGACGCAGGAGGACGTGACGCCGGAACAGCTCGGCGGCGCGAAGGTCCACACCACCAAATCCGCCGTCGCCGACGGCGCATTCGATAACGACGTCATCGCGATCGAGGAGCTGCGCCGCCTGTTCGATTTCCTGCCGCTCAGCAACCGGCAGGAAACACCACAATGGCCGACCGACGACGAGCCGCAGCGCGTGGAGATGAGCCTCGACACCTTGGTGCCAGAAAATCCGAACAAGCCTTACGACATGAAGGAACTGATCCTGAAGGTCGTGGACGAGGGCGATTTCTTCGAGATCGGCGAGGCGTTCGCGCGCAACATCATCACCGGCTTCGGCCGCATGGAAGGCAAGACGGTGGGCATCGTCGCCAACCAGCCGATGGTGCTGGCCGGCGTGCTCGACAACGACGCCTCGCGCAAAGCCGCGCGCTTCGTGCGCTTCTGCGATTGCTTCAACATCCCGATCGTCACCTTTGTGGACGTGCCGGGCTTTTTGCCGGGCACCGCGCAGGAACACACCGGCATCATCAAGCATGGCGCGAAGCTCTTGTTCGCCTATGCCGAAGCGACGTGCCCCAAGATCACCGTCATCACGCGCAAGGCCTATGGTGGCGCCTATGATGTGATGGCGTCCAAGCATCTGCGCGCGGATGTGAACTATGCGTGGCCGTCGGCGCAGATCGCGGTGATGGGTGCGAAGGGCGCGGTGGAGATCATCTTCCGACAGGATATCGGCGATCCGGAAAAGATCAGTGCACGGACGAAAGAGTATGAGGACCGCTTCCTCAACCCGTTCATCGCCGCCTCACGCGGCTATATCGACGACGTGATCCGGCCCCACTCCACCCGCTGGCGCGTGGCGCGTGCGCTGCGCATGCTGAAGAACAAGCAGGTCCCGCAGATCTGGAAGAAGCACGACAATATCCCCCTGTAGGTCGCGATGCGCATTGCTCTGGCAGTTCTGAGTTTTGCGCTGTTCGGAGTTTCCGCTTCTTTTGCTGATGACCTGTCCGGGACCTGGGCGGGGTATTGGGTCAAGGATCACGATCCGTTGCCGGTTACGGTGACGATTGCGCCGTCGGGCAGCGGATTCGCGGGCCATTTCGACTCCGATGCGCTGCAAGTCGCGGATATTCCGTTCAGCGCGGTGAGCGAGAACGGCGACAAGGTTCATATAGAACTCAAGGGCGACCAGACGACCACGATATTCGATGGCGCGCTCGCAAACGGCACCATCAAGGGAGCGTTCACCGAAGGCGCCAGGCGCGGCGCATTCCTCCTCAATCGCACGACAGCCGCGCCACCGGCCATTAGCACGCGCGATGTCACCTTCGCGGACAACGATGTGAAGCTGGCGGGCACGCTGCTGTTGCCGTCCACCCAGGGAAAACATCCGGCCATTCTTTTCCTGCAAGGTTCCGGGCCGGAAGGGCGGTGGGCCAATCGCTGGCTGGCACAGAAATTCGTCGAGGCCGGTTTCGTCGCGTTGATCTTTGACAAGCGCGGCGTCGGGCAATCCACGGGCGACTGGCGGACGGCGGGCTTCGAGGGACTGGTGGAGGACGCCGTTGCCGCCATCCGCTTCCTGCAAGCGCAGCCGGAGGTCGATCCAGAGCGCATCGGCATCTACGGCCACAGTCAGGGCGGCACCATTGCGCCACTGGTTGCGAACAAGGCGGGCGATCTGGCGTTTGTCATTGCGTCGGCCGCGGGCGGCATCGCGCCCGCCGAGGTCGAGCGCTATTCCATCGAGAACAATATCGGCATCCCGGCGCTGGCGGCTGATCAACAAGCGCCTGCCAAGGCTTATGTCGACGCTCTCATCGGCGTTGCGTATCGCGGCGAGGGTCGCGCGAAACTGGATGCGCTGGCGGAAGCCGACAAGTTGCAAAGCTGGTACTTCGATCCACCGCCGCCGGACAATTTTTATTGGGCGATGTCCCGCCAGATCGCGAGCTTCGATCCCGCGCGCGCGTGGCGCAAAGTGAAAGCGCCGGTGCTACTCGTTTACGGATTGAAGGATGAGCGCGTGCCGCCGAAGCAAAGCGCGCGCGCCATCGATAAGGCACTCAAGGTAGGACACAATGAGAAGGTGATGACCCGCTTCTTCCCGCAAGCCGATCACACCTTCACGGTCGTCGATCCGGCCAAGACCGGTGGGTGGCCGCAGCATCAGGCGGACTATGCCAGTCTGCTGGTGAACTGGGCGCGGCAGCAGGTGCGAACGCCCATCACGCCATAAGAGCTTCTGTGCTAGGATCCCCAAGGCGCATCATCTTGGGGGATGGGATGATCGGGGACACGCTTGGGGAATTCATACGCTCGTTCGGCCGCGCGCCGCTGGCGTGGGTCGCGCTGCTGATCGTCGCGACGGGAACCAACGTCGTCGATCTGGTCTATGGCGCTACCGGCGCTTACGGCTTCAGCCAACTGCAGATCATCTCACTGGCGATCCGGCTGATCGGCGTCTTCTGGATACTCGCCGTCGCTCTGCGCGGGATGATGGATTCGCCGGAGAGCCCTTGGGCGCTCGATCGCGGTATCGCATTCTTCTTGCTCTGGCAGTTGGTCATCCTGGTTTTGCAGAACGCGTTGTCTTTTACGTTCGTGCGGCTTGGTCCGCAGGTCGCCCCGCGGCTGGAAGCCGAAGCCGGACGCTATCTTTTCAGCCTTATCGTTTCGGCCATCGGGATTCCGCTGATCGATCTGTTGAGCCTGCGTTTCGCGCCGTGGATCGTGGCGCGGACGGCGCGCATCTCCGACGTGACGTTCGGCAAGGCGTGGAAAGAAACGCGCGGCCTTTGGGGACCGGCTTGCGGCGCCTATTTCGTTCTGGTGCTGCCCTTATCGGTCGTGCATTTCGCGCTCACCGCCTGGATAACGTCCGCGAACATGCTTCCCGCGGAAAAAATTAACTTTGCCGTCGTGGACGGCGTCGAATCCAGCGCGCTCGCGATCATGCTCATCGCGCTCTACACGGCGCTGTACGGACGGTCTCAGGCTTAGTGTCCGAACGGGCCGCCTTCATGTGCGCCGCTGTTTGAATCGCATTGCGGATTGCTAGGCGTCGGTGCTGTGGCCGTCGGGCTGCCGGGTTTGGCACAGGCTTGCGGTGCGTCCTTGCTCGGCAGCGGCGTCGATTGGGTTTCGTTCGCCGGTGTGGCCGTCTTTTTGTCCGTCTTGGACTTTGGCAGCGTCTTGGTCGGCGTCGGCGCTGTGGTGGGCTTCGGGCACTGCGCCATGTTCGTGTGCGTTTCGCCGGGTTGCGGCTGCGTGCATTGCGCGCTGTTCAGATCGCTCTTGGGATTGGCGGTCGTGGGCGAGGTCGGATTGGTGACGGTGGGGCTCGTCTGCGCGTAGGCGACGGGCGAAAGCGAAAGAGCGGCGGCGGCCATCCCGGCAAGCAATATCGAGCGTTTCACGAATCTTCTCCCGAACGATCTCAGGAACAAAACTCGTGAGGCGACATTTGGTGCCGTTGGCGGGAACTTTCTTGGGCTATTTCGCGCCTGCGAAAGCGGTGACTTCCATCTCCACGCGCCCGTTCATCGCCAGCGCGTTCACGCCCAGCGCCGAACGCGTGGGCAGCCGGTCCGTTTTGAAGTACTCGACGTAGATTTTGTTGAACGCCGGCCACTCCTTCATGTCGGCCAGGAATACCTGGCATTTGAAAACGTCGTCGAAGGAGAGACCGTTCTGCTCCAGCGTGCGGGCGATGTTCTCGAACATCTGCCGCGTCTCAGCCGCGATACCGCCGGGCACCAATTCCATCTTGCCCGGCACATTGCCCATCGCGCCGCTGAGATAGAGCACGTCGCCCACACGCACGGCATCGGAGAAGGGAAGGCCAGCGTCGACGGTGCCACGCGAGCGGATGAATTTCAGCATTTTCACGATCCCGTTGGAGCGACAATTTGCGACCATACGGCATGCGCCATCGGGTTGCACAGGCGGTCTCGCTCCCTAGGATGCTCCCCACAAAATAAGGGGAGTATTTCCGCTCATGCGTTTCACCCGACATCTGTTGCTCGCTTCCGCCGCCATCGCGCTCGCCGCGCCGGTCTTCGCGGCGCAATATCCCGGCCATCCGACCACCACGCCGGACATCACCGCCGCCGACCTGTCGTCGCGCGACAAGGCGATCTCCGATGATGCGTTCGAAGGCCGCGGTCCCGGTACCGTGAACGGCGAAGCCGCCGCGCAATGGATTGCGGACGAGTTGAAACGCATCGGCATCGCGCCCGCCAACCACGGCAGCTACTTCCAGGACGTTCCGGCGGTGAACATTTCGCTGGAAGCCGCCAAGTCGAGCTTCCGCTTCGACACGCCGAAGGGCGCGATCACGCCGAGCTTCCCGGACAAGACCGTCTATTGGACGCCGCAATTCGCCAGCGACGAGGTGAAGGTCGACAAATCGCAGCTGGTGTTCGTGGGTTATGGCGTCGTCGCGCCGGAATATCACTGGAACGACTATGCGGGCGTGGATGTGAAGGGCAAGACGGTCGTCATCCTCATCAACGATCCGGGCGGCGAGGACAAAAACCCCGATCCGAAGTTCTTCAAGGGCAAGGCCATGACCTATTATGGCCGCTGGACCTACAAGTATGAAGAAGCCGCGCGCCAGGGCGCCGCCGCCGCGATCATTGTCCACGAAACCTATCCCGCCGCCTATGGCTGGCAGGTCGTGCGCAATTCGAACTCCGGCCTGAAGTCGTGGCTCGATGCATCCGACAAGGATGCGAGCATGGTGCCGATCCAGGGCTGGATCACGTTGGATACCGCGCAGGACCTCTTCAAGCGCGCCGGCCTCGACTACGCGAAAGAGAAAGCTGCCGCCAACAAGCCCGGCTTCAAGGCCGTGCCGTTGATGGGCGAAACGCTCACGGTCGATGCGCATTCGAAGATCAGTCACTTCAAGACGCGCAACGTTGCCGGCGTTATCACAGGCTCGGCACATCCGGACGATGTGCTGATCTATTCCGCGCACTGGGATCATCTCGGCATCAAGCCGGACGTCGCGGGGCCGGATAAGATCTATAACGGCGCGGTCGATAACGGCATGGGCGTCTCCACGGTTCTGGAACTGGCGGAGAAGTTCAAGAGCCAACCGGCGCCCAAGCGTTCGGTCGGCTTCCTGTTCTGGACGATGGAAGAGCAGGGCCTGCTCGGTTCGGAATATTTCGCCGAACATCCGCTCTGGCCGAAGGACCACATCGTCGGCGTGATCAACACCGACGCGAACGGCCCGCAACCGGTGGCGCATGACATGTCGCTGCCGGGCAACGGCCAGTCCCATCTGGAAGACTATCTGGCGAAGGCGCTGAAGGCGCAGGGCCGCGTGGTCTCGCCCGATCCGCAGCCGGAGAAGGGCGGCTTCTTCCGCTCCGATCACTTCAGCCTCGCCAAGCAGGGCATTCCCGCGATCAGCCCCGGCGGCGGCGAAGACCTCGTGGTCGGTGGTCCGGCAGCCGGAAAGAAGCTGGCGGACGACTACACCGACCATCGCTATCATCAGCCCAGCGACGAATGGAAAGCGGATTGGGACCTCTCCGGCCCGTTGTTGGACGTGAAAGCGCTCTATGCCACCGGTGTCGATCTGGCCAATTCCGACGTGTGGCCGGGCTGGTATCCGGGCAGCGAGTTCAAGGCTGCCCGCGACAAGGAAATGGCCGGCAAGAAGCAGAACTGACGAAGATAAGTCGGCGGCCGGTCAGTAAGGCCGGTCGCCGATGATCGTCACGCGCTCCATGCGGCGCACGGCCGGCCAGTAATCCGACACAGCGTAATGCTGGCTGGCGCGATTGTCCCAGAAGGCGATGGAATTCTTCTGCCAACGGAAGCGGCACTGATATTCCGGGATCGCCGCCTGCGCATAAAGATGTTTCAGCAGCGCCGCGGATTGATCGCGATCCATGCCGACGATGTATTGCGTGAAGGCGGCATTCACATAGAGCGCCTTCTTCTTCGTCTCCGGATGGGTGCGCACGATGGGATGCTCCACCGTCGGATATTTCTTGTTCATTGCCTCGATCTGCTCTTCGGAGAGGCCGCGCTTGCGCATCGCCACGCGGAAATGCGCGAAGTCGTGCAGCGCCTTCTTGCCTTCGATCTTCTCTTTCACTTCGTCGGCAAGGCCTTCGTAGGCCGCATACATATCGGCAAACAGCGTGTCGCCGCCGAAGGGCGGAATCTCGATCGCGCGCAGCACAGAGCCCAGCGAGGGCTCGACACGCCATGTCACATCGCTGTGCCAGGTGTTCTCGCGGCCCTTGTTGTCCTTGTCATGGGTGATGGCGAGAACTTCGGGATAATCCTTCTTGTGGGGCGCGAAGGGGTGCACTTCCAGATCGCCGAAGTTTCGCGAGAACGCTAGATGCTGTTCGGTCGTAATGTCCTGATCGCGGAAGAAAAGAACCTTCCACTCAAGAAGCAGATCGCGGATCGCCTGCTTGGTGTCAGCGTTGAGCGGCCGGGACAAATCGATATTGCCGATTTCCGCGCCGATGGTCGGCGTGAGGGGCGAAACGTCGAGTGTGGCGGGTGCGAGCTTGAGGGCGGCTTCGGACATGGCGGTCTCCCGGTCTTCTGATCTGCCCGCGAAGCTGCGCCTTGGCCGCGTGGCTGTCCCGTGCAAATATAGTGAATTCCGTAATACGGAATCTGCCTATGCCCGCCGTCGAGCCCGTTCTGAGAACGCTGCATATCCTGGAAGCCCTCAACCGGCATGCTCCGGCCACATTGGCCGCGCTCGCGGAAGCGACCGATCTGCCCAAGCCTACCGTGTCCCGATTGCTGCAAACACTGGAAGAGGGTGGCTATGTCACGCGACTTCCGCGCCGCTCCGGCTATGGGCTGCGCGAACGCACGCTGCGGCTGTCATCCGGATTTCGATATGCCGATGCGGTTGTGGAGGCTGCGCGGCCTTTCCTGTCCGCGCTGACAGCGGAGCACAAATGGCCTGTCGGCATCGCGACGCTGGACCGCGATGCGATGCGTGTGCGTTTCAGTACCGGCCGCGAGAGCCCATTCACCATCGACGAGAATTACGTCAACCGCCGCGTGCCTCTGCTGCTCTCCGCGCTGGGCCGGGCGTACATCGCCTTCTGCTCGGACGATGAGCGCGGGAAGATCCTTGATCTGTTGCGGCTTTCGTCGCGCGAGACGGACCGCATGGCCCGCGATCCGCGGGTCGTATCGCGCCTGTTTCAATCCGTCCGTCGCGCAGGGTTTGCGACGGCGATCGAATATCCTAGCGCACCCGCGCACGGCATGGCGGTGCCGGTACTCTCCGATGGAACGGCCATCGCGGCGATCACAATGCGGTATCTGGGGCGCAAGTTGCCGGACCGCGATGCCGCCGCGCGCTATCTCGCATCGTTGCGGCGGGCGGCGGATGGCATCGCCGCCGCGGTGAAACACCATCAGGTCTGAGAGGCGCGCGCCGCGAGGATCGCGACATTGCGCGCCGCGCGCTCGACGTGAAGCAAGCGTCGCCGCAAAAAGGGAAGGGCGGCGGTTTCCGGCATCTCGCTCAATCCTCTGCGGCGCAGATGATCGGGCCGCTCCGTGCGAACCGCGCCGTCGATCGTCAATGTGTCGAGCACGATGCTCCGTGCGGCGGACAGCACGGTTTCGGCGATGGCGGCATCGTATTCCTTCGCGCGCGCCAATAACGCCGTGCGCACAGAGGCAAGGTCGGAAGCGAAGAGATAGTTGGCGCTCAGCAGTTCGTTCAGCACGGCCAGCGCGCGTTTGTCGGTGCCCGGTTCATCCAGCAGCCGGCGCGCGGCCATGGACAGTGTAGACACCGAATCCAGAGCGTTGCGGCGAGAGAGTCGATACGCCTGTTCCACCGGATCGCGCGTCAATGCCTGTTCAGCAAAAGTACGGTCGCTTTTGATCAGGTTATTCACCAGCACCGGGATATTGCGCCGTTCCCAGCTCGGCAGAAGGAAGCTGAACCCGGTCGCCAAAGCCGCACCGATGAGCGTGTCCACGATGCGCTCGAAGAACAGCGGATGCACCGAGGGATACATGAAGTGCAGGAGCAGCAATGCCGAGATGGAAGCGCCGACGGCCGTGACGCGATAGTTTACGGCGCCGAAGGCATGGGACACGCCCACGCCGACAACGACGCCGAGCAGCGGCCAGACGCCAGGCAGGAAATAGATAAGGGCCGCCGCGATCACGCAGCCCAGCAACGTGCCTATGACGCGATCGTTCCGGCGCTGGCGCGTGATGCTGTAATTGGCGCGCATGATGAGGCCCGTTGTGAGCAGAATCCAGCCGCCATGCACATAGTTCGGAAAGAGCAGCGTGATGACATAGGCTGCCGTCATCGCCAATGTCAGGCGGATCGCATAGCGCATCGTCGGCGAGCGAAGATGGAATTGCCCCGCAAGCACGCTCAGGCTCGTCGTCTCCTGCAGCATGAACGCGGCGATGTTCACGCTGTTGCGCTGCGTCCGCTTCTCGGGGCTGCGGATCGCGGTGAAGAGCCGCAAGAGTTGCGCCGCCGCGCGCGTGAGCTTCGTGTGCGTGGAAGAAAACGCCGCGCGCGAGAGTTCCTCTTCGGCGTCCGGCGGCGTCCGGGAAATCCTGGCGAGTTCTTCGCCAATCGCACGAAGCTTGTCGTCATGGCTTGGCGGCGAGATCTCCGTTGCAGGCACGGCCAATGCGATCACAAGGCTTTCGGCATCGGCCGCGAAGTCCACGATCAGCGCACGAATGCGCCGCAACAGATGATGGTGCGGTGATCGCCGCAGAATCTGCAGGTCGGCATCGCTCGACAGGATCTGCTCGAAACTGTCGACCAATGTCGTGAGAGCGTCGGCATATTGCCTCCGCCGCGCCGTCATGCGCCCGGCATAGATCATGTCGCGGGCGACTTGCAGGCTCTCGGTGAGAACGCCATGCGCCTCGATCAGCGCGCGGAGGGACGATTTGTGCGTTTCGGACGGATTGAACGCGTCCGCCTTCGCGCGCAGGTAATTGGCAAAAGCGCGCAGAGCCTCCCCCAGCACGATGCGGCGGTTGCGATCGTCCAGCAACGCCGCCATGGCCAGCGCGAGCAGCGCATAAGCCGCGCCGCCTTCGGCGAACACGATCGTGTGCGCGAGCGCGCTGATGGCGGTTTCCTTCTCGCCAGTCAGGCCGATGACAAGCGCGAGAATGCCGGCGACGCCGATCCCCAGTGCGCGCCGCCCATAAGCGGAGACTAGCGCTGCGGCGAAGCTTAGCGCTGCGATCAGAAGACCAAGCGGCAAGGCGTGGCCGCCGGTTAGCGCCGCGAGAAAGGAGATCAGGCTCGTCGCGATGACCGTACCGGCGAAGATCGGCGGCTTGATGGAGAAGCGGCTGGGCTGGTCCACGATGGAGGCGCAAAGGGCGCCGGTATAGGCCAATACCGTTACGGAAAGTCCCGCCACCGTGTAGAAGACAGCGCCGACGACGAGCATGCCCAGCGCAACGGCAAGGCCGTTTTCGATATGCAGCCGGAACAGGGCAAGGCCGAGGCGGCGGGGCAGTGTGGCGGGCATTTGAACGCAGGGGTAGCACGGTTTACGGGCACCGCCGAAACCCCTAAAACGCTTTCCAAATCAGGCCGCTACAGGAAGGCCGCCGGGGGACGATGTTCAAGAAAATCCTCATTGCCAATCGCGGTGAAATCGCCTGCCGCGTCATCAAGACCGCCCGCAAGATGGGTATCCGCACCGTTGCCGTCTATTCCGACGCCGACCGCGATGCGCTGCATGTGGAGATGGCCGACGAAGCTGTTCACATCGGTCCCGCGCCCTCCGCGCAATCCTATCTGGTGATCGACAAGATCGTGGACGCCTGCAAGCAGACCGGCGCCGAAGCGGTGCATCCGGGCTATGGCTTCCTGTCCGAGCGCGAAGCGTTCGCCGAAGCGTTGGCCAAGATCGGCGTCACCTTCATCGGCCCAAACCTCAAAGCCATCGCGGCGATGGGCGACAAGATCGAATCCAAGAAGCTTGCCATGGCCGCGAAGGTGAACACGGTTCCCGGCTATGTCGGCGAGATCAAGGATGCCGACCACGCGCGCAAGATCGCGGCCGAGATCGGCTATCCGGTGATGGTGAAGGCGAGCGCCGGTGGTGGCGGCAAGGGTCTTCGCATCGTGCACAAGGAAAGCGAACTGGTTCAGGCGATCCAGTCGTCCCAGAACGAAGCCAAGGCAGCGTTCGGCGACGATCGTCTGTTTGTTGAGAAGTTCGTTACCGAGCCGCGCCACATCGAAATCCAGGTGATGGGCGACAAGCACGGCAACGTCATCTACCTGAATGAGCGCGAATGCTCGATCCAGCGCCGCAACCAGAAAGTCATCGAAGAAGCGCCGTCGCCGTTCCTGGATGCCAAGACGCGCAAAGCGATGGGCGAGCAGGCGGTGATGCTGTCCAAGGCCGTGAACTACGACAGCGCAGGCACGGTTGAGTTCATCGTCGACAAGGATCGCAACTTCTACTTTCTCGAGATGAACACGCGCCTGCAGGTGGAGCATCCGGTCACCGAACTGACCACCGGGCTCGATCTGGTGGAATTGATGATCCGCTCGGCAGCGGGCGAGAAGCTTTCCATCACACAGAAGGATGTGAAGCTCGATGGTTGGGCGATTGAATCGCGCATCTATGCCGAGGACCCGTATCGCGGCTTCCTGCCGTCTACCGGCCGCCTCGTGCGCTATCAGCCCCCGGCGGAAGGCACACACGACGGCGTCACGATCCGCAACGATACCGGCGTCTATGAGGGTGGCGAGATCTCTATCTATTACGATCCGATGATCGCCAAGCTCTGCACCCACGCGGCGACGCGCGAAAAGGCGATCGACGCGATGGCCAAAGCGCTGGATGAATTCCGTATCGAGGGCATCAACCACAACATCGCCTTCCTCACCGCGATCATGCACAACGCGAAGTTCCGTTCGGGCAAGATCACGACGGCGTTCATCGCCGAAGAATATCCGGATGGGTTCCACGGCCGGGCCATCGACAAGGCGACGCTGGAGCGTTTCATCGCCGCCGCCGTCATCAAGAAGCTGATGCGTACGAACCGCGCGGCCAGGATCAGCGGCACGCTGAACGGCGCCCACGCGGCATCCAGCAAGTTCACGGTCGCTATCGATGGCAAAAGCTACGCGGTGACGGACGCCAGCATCCACGAAGGCAAAGCCGTTCTGCGCATCGACGGAGCGTTTTATTCAGCCTCTACGGATTGGCGCCTCGGCGAGCCGGTGATGCATCTGCACGAGCAGAGCGGGGATTACGCGGTGCAGATCGCGCGCGTGGCCGGCGGCTATCGCGTGCGCCAGGGCGGCGCGGCGGCGACGGTCATCGTGCGCAGCCAGCTGGCCGCCGAGCTTGCCGCGCTGATGCCGGTGAAGGCCGCTGCCGACACCTCCAAATTCCTGCTTTGCCCGATGCCGGGGCTTGTCGTCTCGGTGAATGTGAAAGAAGGGCAGGACGTGAAGGCCGGTGAATCCCTTGCGGTCGTCGAAGCGATGAAGATGGAAAACGTCCTCACCGCCGAGCGCGACGGCAAGATCAAGAAAGTCAACGCCAAAAAGGGCGACAGCCTCGCCCTCGATGAGGTGATCCTGGAATTCGCCTAGTCGAACGTCTTGCGGATGCGGAAATAGATGCGCGGCTGCGATTTGATGCGGATCTCCTCGATCTGCTGCAGCGCAGAGACGTCGCGCGGCCCGGCGAAGTCGTAGAACTTTTCGTCGAAGGAGAAGCGGAAGGGGTTGTAGAGCTCCAACCGGAAGCTCAGATCCGCTGTCGGCTTATAGTCCCACCAGAACTCCGTGTAGGGCGGAATCGTGCGGCGGCGCTCGACAGAGGTCAGCCGGTAATAATGTTCGCTCCAGCAGTTGTAGTAGAAGATTCCCCAGGTCGATTTGAGGCTGTCGATGTCCTGTGTCAGCGTGAGTTCGATATCCTGCGGCCGGAATGAGCTGACGCGCGATTGGCCGGGCGAGATGTCCCGCTCTTCGCCCGTCACCGGGTCCTTCACCCGCGCGTGCACGATGGTGTTGGTGGATGTCAGGAGGCCGTTCTTCAGGCCCAACCAGTCCAGCGGCAGGGTGAGATTGATCTTGAACTGATCGTTGGTGCCGTTGCCGATATTGCCCGGTGCGTCGAAGGTGCCGGAGGAATTGGTAATCGGCACATAGTCGACGACGTCCTTGATCTCTTCATGCATGTAGGACGCGACGAACGCGCCCTTGCCCATGAAGTGTCGCTCGAACGAGATCTCGTATTGCGTGTGCTGATCCGGCTTTAGGTTCGCATTTCCCGCGGTCACGCCGGTGCCGGAGAGATTGCTCGAGGCGACGAAATTGTTGAAATCGAGCTGTCCCAGAACGCGTTCGTAGCGCACGCGCACCTGCGTGTCCTTGTCGGGATTCCATGTGATGACCGCGCGGGGCTTGGGATAAAAAAATGTGTGGCTTTGGATCACCCCCTTGGTTGAGCTGATCTTTGAGAGCTCGAAGCGCGCCCCGGCCTCAACCAGCCATTCGTCGGAAATCTTCCAGGTGCCTTGGCCGAACGCTTCGCCGCGCTTCTCGTTCACGGCCGCCTCGTCCGACGGCAGGGGCACGATAACGCCGTTGTCCAGGAAATCGCTGGTGCCGTTGAGGAAATTGTAAGCGCCCTCCATACCGGTCTCCAGCGTCAGCGACGTGGTCGGCAGATAGCGCACGGTGGCGCGCGCGATCGACTCGCCGGTATTCGAGGTGTTGTGGAACCGTTCCTTGTCACCCGGCGCGTCCAAAATGTTGAGATCGGTCTCATGGCTGAGGCGCTGCAGAAGCAGCGTTTCGAGCTGCACGCCGCCGACGTCGCCCTGCCAGTGCAAGCCAAGCTCGCCGTTGTTCTGGCCGCTCTTGTCGGAGATCTCCTGCCGAAACGCCGGGGCGGTGTAGAAGAAGTCCGAGTGGAACGGTTCGGTCTGCAGCGCGATATTGGCCTTGAATTGGCCGTCGAAGAGCGGCGTGGTCACCGCGCCTGTCATGCTGCCGCCGAAGCCGAAGCCGTTATAGCGCGCATTCTGGTGGGTGACGTCGCCCGTCGTCACATCGGTGATGTTGTGGAAGCCCTTGCCGACCGCATCGTCATAGCTTCCGTCGCGCGAGATCGAGGCTTCGTAAATGCTGTCGCCGCTGTGTTTGCTGTATTCGACCGACACAGTCGGAATGGTGTGGTGATCGTTCAGGAAGAGCTGATCATCCGCCTGCACTACGATGTGTGTCGAATCCGTCTTCTTGCGGACGACGTTGGCGACGACCGTCTGCCCCTGCATGTCGATCCCCGGTGCGCCGCCGCGGATCACATCGATGCGTTCGACATTCGCGGCGGGAATGCGCTTGAGGATGGATTCGAGGTCGTCGGTCTTCGACGTCGGCCGCTGCCCGTCGATCAGCACGTTGCCGGCCGTGCCGGCGAAACCACGCTCGCTGTTTCCGTCGTCGAAAACAAAACCCGGCACGCGGTCGATCATGTCGTAGGCGGTGCTTGGCCGCGCATCCGCGAAGAAGGACGACGGGTATTGGAGAACGCCGGTTTCCGGGTCGGCATATGCCGTCGAAATCAAGCCAAGCGTCACTGCCGCTGCAGCCAGCAAATTCCGTTTGATATGCACTGGGACCCCGTTACGCAAACTCTTGAATCTACTTGGTTCGTGCGTTGCTACTCATGCAACGCGCCGAAAATGCATGGCTGCCGTGTTTTGCCCGTTTGGCTGGCCAATAGGCAGGAGACTAGACGCCATCCCGTTAACGCCCGGTGGCGAGTGCGACGGCGCGCTCATAGGCGAGGTCGCGGCCCTGGTTCCAATCGGCGAACCGCAGCGGCACAGGGATATCCGGCTGCAGTGTCTTCACGCGCACCGGATAGAGCCAGTTCAGCCAGAAGCAGTTGTGCCAGTCCGTGCAGGGGTGGCCATAGTCGTGCTTGCCGGTTTCGTAGCTGAGCGAGAACTTCGAATTTGGCAGAACCGCGTTGCCGCCTTCCGCGTAGAACGCCATCCGGTCGCCGACGGGCTCGCCGATGATGAAGACGCGCTTGCCGCCGGCCTCTTTCGTGAAAGCGGTTGTCGTGATCGCGGCGGAGAAAGTTCCCGAATCGGTCAGGATGTAGATGTTCCCCGTGGTGAGGCCGGGCAGGGCGTGGGTGAAATCCCACATGTTCGTGTAGTCGCCGCCGCCATCGCCGCGCAGGTCGAAAACGATGGCGCATGGCTTGTGTGCCTGCAGCGCCGCCGTCGTGCTCTTCAGGAACGGCTGGATCTTCTGGCCGTCCGTATCGACGATGTCCTGAACGCGAATGTATTGCGCGCAACTGCCCGCGATAGGTTCGCTGACGAAGTGATTGTCGAAGTCGCGCAAGCTCTGCGGAAGTGTCCCGCGAGCCGGCTCATAGGCTACCCAGTCCGCGCCCATATCTTTCTTGGGTTCGGGTGAAAGCCAGCGCGGCCCATAGACGAAAAGCACATCGCCCTTGTCCGGATAAGCCTTCAACAGGTGCGTGACTTGCCGTCCATCGGGCATGCGCACCGTCCATTCGGACTGTTTGGGATCGCGCGCGATGCCCGCTCCGTAAAGCAATTCCTGATCTTCGATGAAGACCGCCGCGTTGTCGGCGCGGAAGGCATCCGTGCCGCCGCGCAACGTCTTGAGCTTCGCCAAAACCTGATCGAAGGGAACGCCGTCGATGCTTTCCACGCGGCCGCCCAGCATGTCGCTGTAGGGCGATTTCGCGCGCATCACGAAAAAACCTTCCGCGAAACGCGTGATGCGCAGCGGCGCCATCAGGACTTTCCGGTCGCCATCCGTCGCACGCAATTTGCTGTGGCCGTTATCCGCCAGCGTGACGATCTGCATGAGCGCGACGTGAAACTTCTGTTCCGGCAATGCCGCCGGAAGCTTTTCGAGCGTTTCGATGCGCTGCTCCGCCTCTTCGCGTGCCGCCGGGGAGAACGAGCGGTCCAGTGCGATCGCCTTGCGGAAATAGTCGAGATCCTGCCGCTGCGCTTCGAGCGGCGATGCCGGCTTTGGATAATCCGCTTTGGGAGGGTCGAAATAGAAGTGGGCGCCAAAGAGATAATACAATCCGCCGAGAACGGCGCCGGCGGCGATAACAAGCGCGATCACGACCATGCCGATGCGCGCGGCGACGCTTTTCATGAAGGCTCCCGTGTTGTGTGTGAATTGAGGGCTTCACTCACACCGCACAACATGCGGTTCGCGCATAACTTCGTCCCGCTTTGCGGATAGCTCCGCTTTAGGCCGGAAACACTTTATTCGGCGCACGGAAACCGCCATGATCGCCGTGAAAATCATTCGCTGCGATGCAACACGATGACCGACAGTTCCGAAATCTCGACCTTCCGCGTGCGAATCGAAGGATTTGTGCAGGCCGTGGGCTATCGCAACTTCACCATCGAGCAGGCGAAGAAGCACGGCATCGATGGTTGGGTGCGTAACCGCTCAAACGGCGATGTCGAGATGCTGGTGCATGGCGAAGAGAATGCCGTGAATGCGTTCATCACCGCCTGCACGCGGGGCCCGGAAGGCTCGCGTGTGGCCAGCATCGATCTGGAGAAAGCGGAGCCGCCGGAAGAAAAAGGCTTCCACAGGCGGCCTTCGCTCTAGGCGCGTTTGCGCAGCAACTCCCGCACGACCGAGATTGCGAAGATCACCATGCCGAGCAAGGCAAGGCCTTCGCCGGCCTGCATGCCCGGCAGGTATTTCGGATCGTTGCCGGCATTCAGGAACATCGCCAGCGACGGGATCATCACCACAAGGCTCGCTGTGGAGACGATGAAGTTCGTCCACGCCAGCCGCGGCGAAAGTGTCGGTCCTTCGAGGGCATAGAAGGTGCCGTAGAGGCCCATCGTCACCCAGCCCAGCAGATTGAGATGTGCGTGCGCCGGCATTGTGACCATGTTGTGCGTGGCGCCCATCATCATGCCCCACACCATGCCGACGAGAACGGCCAGGACTCCGACCGTGAAAAAGGCTGCAGATACGCGTGGCATTCGTTCCTCCCCGAAATTGCCCCAAAAGAACGACGAATAAATAAAAACTCAGCGGCCGCTTTCAACCGGGCCGAACACATCTTCGAACGCGGCTTTCATGGCGACGTCCACATCCGCCATCGAAACCATGATTCCCAGATCGTGCAGACTGGTTACGCCATATTGGGTGATTCCGCACGGCACGATGCCGGTGAAATGCGACAGATCCGGCTCGACATTGAACGACACGCCGTGAAACGTCACCCAGCGGCGCACGCGCACACCCAGCGCTGCGATCTTGTCCTCGCGATTGCCGCGCACCACCCAGATGCCGACGCGTCCTTCCCGCCGTTCGCCCTTCACATTGAAATGCGCGAGCGTGCGGATGAGCCACTCTTCCAGATCGTGCACATATTTGCGCACGTCCGGTCCCTTCTTTGGATCGGTGCGGCGCCTCAGATCGAGCATCACATAGCCGACGCGCTGGCCCGGACCATGATAGGTAAACTGTCCGCCACGGCCGGTTTTGAAAACCGGAAAGCGCGCGTCCAGAAGGTCTTCTTTTTTGGCGCTCGTGCCCGCCGTATAGATCGGCGGATGCTCCACCAGCCAGACCAGTTCATCGGCCCTGCCGGCGGCAATCCCTTCCGCGCGCTCTTCCATGAAAGCGACCGCTTCCGGGTAGGGCAGAAGCCCTGGCCGGATGCGCCATTCGGGGCGGGAGAGGGTGAGGGCGTCCGTCATTAAGAAGTCCGAAACCATAATTCGGGAGGATCAGGGGGATCATCCGTGAGGTCACACAGTCAAATGTCCCCCAATATCCAAGGCGTCAAGGTCGAGATTTCCGTGGTTCTGGGCCGTTCGGTCATTCCCATGCATCAGCTTCTGCGCATGGGCCGCGGCGCCGTCATCGAGCTGGATTCCAAGCAGGACGACCCGGTGACCATCATGGCCAACGACAAGCCGGTGGCGAAGGGCGAGATCATCCTCCAGGGCGACAAGATCGGCGTTTCCGTGACCTCGCTGCTGAAGGCTGTTCAATAACACATGCATGTTGTGTGAATAATCCTAATTCACGGCGTGTTCTTGCAATATAGAAGGGTGCCGCGTATCTCCCTGTAGAACCGCTATTGTGCGGGGACAGGAGATACCGCCTTGCTCCCCATTGTTCTCAACCAGGAAGCCGTGTCGGTCGGTTTGATCGGCGCTGGAGATGCGCTCTCCCGCCGGCAGGCGATGCTGGCTGAAGCGGGCGTCGAACCTGCCTACCTTCCCGAAGCCGCGCCGCTCGACGGCCTGAATTTGCTGTTCGTCGCCGGTCTGGATCGCGCGGTATCCGAACGTCTCGCCCGCCGCGCGCGGGAAGAGGGCATCCTCGTGAATGTCGAGGACGTGCCCGAGCTTTGCGACTTCCATGTTCCCGCATCCATCCGGCGCGGCGATCTGGTCCTCACCGTTTCCACCGGCGGCAAATCACCGGGCCTTGCGAAGCTCATCCGCGAATGGCTCGAGCACAAGATCGCGCCGGAATGGAACGGACGTCTGAAAGACGTTGCGCGCGCGCGTGCTTCGTGGCGCGCCGAAGGCCATGCGCCATCCGAAGTTTCCAGACGCATCCGCGATTTCGTGCGCGAGCGGGATTGGCTGTCATGACCGCCGCCGTCTCCGTCATCGATCGTTCGCGCGGGATCATGCCGCGCGCGTTCGACCGCGCGAGCAGCGATGCCAACGATCCTGCCATTGCCGCGCGGCTTGCGGAGCTCCGTGCGAAAGCGAAAGGCCGCGATGCGCTGGGCATTCTGCGATTGGCCTTCGAGGAATTCCCCGGGCAGACGACCGTCGTTTCATCGTTCGGTTCCGAGTCCGTCGTGCTGCTGCATCTCATCGCACAGATCGATCCGACAACGCCGGTCATCTTCCTCAACACCGGCAAGCTGTTCGGCGAGACGTTGCGCTATCGCGATCGCTTGCAGGACGAGCTCGGCCTCACCGATATCCGCAACATCGGCCTGCATCCCGACGATCGTGCGAAATACGATCCTGATGGCACGCTCTGGTCGAAGAGTACGGACGCCTGCTGCAATTTCCGCAAAGTCGTCCCGCTACGCCGTGCCCTACAGGGCTTCTCCGCCCAGATCACCGGTCGCAAGAAATTCCAGACCATCGCGCGCGCAGCGATGGAGCCGGTCGAATATTTCGAGGGCCGTTTCCGCTTCAATCCGCTGGCGGAATGGACGCTGGCCGACCTCGAAGCCTATGAGGAAAAGCACAACCTCCCGCGCCATCCTTTGGTGGAGGACGGCTATCCTTCCATCGGCTGCATCCCCTGCACCCGCCGGGTGGCGGCGGGCGAATCGTACCGGGACGGGCGCTGGTCCGGGCTCGACAAAGACGAATGCGGTATTCACACCGGCGTCGACGGCGAAGGCATTTAAAAAGTTACACAATTTTCAATTCAGATGGCGCCGGGCATCGTCTTGTCTGGCGGCCGGCCCGCGTATATTCATATGAATACTGAATGAAGTGTATTTGGATTTAGGGTCGGCGTTTCGTGAAAAAAGCACCTTCGACGTTGGCGGAGTTGGTGGAGCCGCTCTCCGAAGGCGAGTTCACGATCCTTCTGCGCGAACGCAAACTGACGTTCCTGCGTGGCGCAGGCGGCGAGCGCTATTCCTCGCTGCTGAACTGGAAGTCGCTGCTGAAGATGATCGAGCGCGGGCAGCATCCACCCAGTCTCGCCGAATTTCGCCTCATCAAGGAAGGCCAGATACCGCCACCCGACCG
>DATCRK010000055.1:0-17995 GCA_036569005.1 Rhizomicrobium sp.
GGCGACAGGCCTATCACATTGGAAAAGACCGCCTTGCGCAGATCGGCAATGACCCGTTCACCGATCCACGTCACGAAGTAGAAGCGGATCGCGGTCGAGATGCCGAGGACCGCCGCGGCCAGCATGAAGAGAAGGAAATAATGCGAGATCGCCGCGATCTGGTCCGCGCTGAAGCCCCGGTCGATCAGCGAGCGTAGGGCTGCAGGAAGAACGAGCGTGGCCCCGGAAGAGACGATCAGGGCCGAGATGGCCGCCGCGATGCGGAACCGGAAGGGCCGAAGAAAGGGCAAAAGCGTCCGCAGGGGCGCCAGAGACCGGCTTTTGGCCCGCCCTTGTGCCAGATGCTGGACCTGTTCTGCGAACTCTTCGCCGGATTGCGACATGGCACGACATCTAGGGTTCCAGCCTCCTATAAACTAGCCCCGGAAGGCCCAAAACCGGTCCTATCGCCGCTGGCTTGCCAGCACCCGCCTTGTCCCCTATAAGCCCCCGCTTCCGAACGGGTTTGAAGGTTTTCCGGCCATGAAAAAGGGCGTCCATCCCAACTATCACTTCGTGAACGTCGTGCTGAACGACGGGACGACCTATCGTACGCGCACCACCTGGGGCGAGCCGGACCAGAAGCTTCAGCTCGATATCGACCCGACCACGCACCCGGCTTGGACCGGTGGCCAGCAGCAGCTGCTCGACCGTGGCGGACGCCTGACGCGCTTCAATAAGCGCTTCGGTGACTACGTTAAGAAATAAGCAATACGGACGCCGCTGAACGCGGCCCGCCGACTTCGCTCAATTCGTGCTGAACGCCTTTTCGAGGCGGCTCATGTGCGCCTTTGCGCCGGATTCCTGAACCCCGCCGCGAAACAAGATGTCGTCCAGACGTTCGATCCGGCGATAGAGATTGTCGCTGCGCTTGAGAAGGTCCTGGAGCGTCTTAGGCAGAAGGTCGGTGCCGTCTTCGCGCCCGCCCAGGCAAATTTCCTTCGAGCCTAGCCGATAGCGATCGCCAGCGGCCTGTTCGGGTTCCATCTCGCCTTCATGCACCGCGCGTTGCACCAGCAGCCAGCTTGCCGCCTGCATCAACCGCGTGGTCACCCGCATGCTCTCGCCGGCGTAGAGAAGCGCCGCCTTGCGCGGAAGATCCTTGGATTCTTCGCGGCCGCGGCCATCGAGATAGCGCGCGGTTTCCTCGACCAGCGACATGCCTTCGTCGAACGTCTTTTCGAAGAGTGCAGAGCCGGTGAAGCTTTGCCGCGTCACCTCTGCGAGGTTCTCTTCATCGTGATCCGTAAGCGACATCCGCGCCCGTTCCCCTTTATGCATAAAAGCTATCAAGCCCGCGGTTCAGCGCAAATGATCTTCTTCATGGGCGCATACATAACCATGCGAGCGGTGGCATTCGCGCAACGCTTATGCGCGATGGCATGACGCCATTGCACACTTTTGTACATTAAGGATTGCTGAACCGCCGTGGTGAACGGCGCAATGTTCTGCCGTAACGCTAATTTTTGCGAAAGAAGGCGTCTGCCGCCGTTTTGGTTGATTGTCTTGCCTTTATCGCTTCACGCGAGCGGGCGATCTCTTCCTCCAATACCGCAATACGCGCGACCAGCTCATGCTCTGACATGGTTGAGAGATCCTGCCCCAGCACGATTTCGGGCATCTTCTTGCGCGGGAACAGTTCCTCTGGATCGACGGCCATGTTTCGCACCTGCGTTCAGCCTTGCTAGTGTCGGCGCCACAAAACCTCCGCGCAAGGCCGCAAAACAAGATGAAAGCCATCGCTATCGAGAATCCCGGGAAAGAATATCGCCTTGTGGTGGCAGACATTCCCACGCCGCATCCCAAAGCGGGCGAAGTGCTCATCAAGGTGAGTGCAGCGGGCCTCAATCATGCCGACATGGCGCAAGGCGCGGGCCGCTATCCGCCGCCACCGGGCGCTTCCGATACGCTTGGCATGGAAGTGTCCGGCGAGATTGTCGAAGTTGGCGCGGATGTCACGAGATACAAGGCTGGCGACAAGGTTTGCGCCCTGATGGGCGGCGGTGGCTATGCCGAATACGCCGTGGCGTCTGAGAAATGCCTGCTACCCGTTCCAAAGGGCGTAACCCTTGTGGATGCCGCCGCCCTGCCGGAAGTTCATTTCACCGTCTGGACCAATCTGATGGACAGCGCGCGACTGAAGACGGGTGAAACCGTGCTCATCCACGGCGGCACCAGCGGTATCGGCACCGCAGCCATCCAGCTTTGCGTGGCGCGCGGCCACAAAGTGTTCTCGACAGCCGCCACCGCAGAGAAATGCGCCGTCATCGAGAAGCTTGGCGGGCATGCGATCAACTACAGGGAGCAGGACTTCGTCGAGATTGTGAAAAAACAGACCGGCGATAAGGGCGTCGACGTGATCCTCGACATGGTCGGGGGCGATTACGTTCAGCGCAACATGAGCGCCGCCGCGATCTGGGGCCGGATCGTCAACATCGCCTATATGAGCGGCATGCAGGCGAATGTGAACTTCGCGCCCATGCTGATGAAACGGCTGTCGCTGCTGGCTACCACTTTGCGCGCGCGCTCAAACGATGAGAAAGGTGTGATCCGCGACGCACTGCTCAAAGAAGTCTGGCCGCTGATCAACGCCGGGAAGATCAAGCCTATTGTGGATTCGACTTTCCCGCTCGCTGAAGCGCAGAAGGCTCACGGACGGATGGCAGGCAGCAGTCATATCGGAAAGATATTGCTGACGGTCTGAACGACAATGTCAGAGACAATGACGAGCCGAGCAGACCTGCTACACTACATGCGCAGCCACAGGGTCGCCGTCGTCGGATCGGTCGGGATCGACGGCGCGCCGCAGGCAGCACTCGTCGGCATAGCAGCTGCGGATGATCTTCACATCGTTTTCGATACCGTTTCGACCAGCCGCAAGCATGGGAACTTTCTACGCGATAACCGCGCGTCGGTGACCTTCGCTGGTCCTGGCGAGCGGACGCTGCAAATGGAAGGTCGCGCCGCGCCTATCGACATGAACGCGCCATCCGATGCGCGTTATCTCGCCGCGTATTACAACTCTTGGCCGGATGGTAGAGATCGCGCGAAGTGGCCCAAGATCGCCTATTGGCGGATCGCGCCGACGTGGATGCGGTACAGCGACTATGAGCGCGGACCGCTGATCGAGGAATTCCGGTTCGACCAGAACAACTAGAAAGTAACGCCATGGACCTTTCGCAAATTCCGGCCGGCAAGAACCCGCCCAACGACATCAACGTGGTGATCGAGATTCCGGCGGGCGGCTTGCCGGTGAAATATGAGATGGACAAGGCGTCCGGCGCGCTATTCGTCGACCGCTTCCTGCACACGGCGATGTTCTACCCGGGCAATTACGGCTTCGTGCCCCACACGGTTTCTGAAGACGGCGATCCGGTGGACGTTCTTGTGATTTCTGCTGTGCCGGTCATCCCCGGTGCCGTGGTGCGATGCCGGCCCGTCGGCGCACTGGTCATGGAAGATCAGGCCGGCCCTGATGAGAAACTCGTCGCCGTGCCGGTGGACGACCTGCACCCCTACCATACGGGTGTGCGTTCCTATCGCGACCTGCCGGAGATCCTGCGCCAGCAGATCGAGCACTTCTTCCAGC
Organism: Rhizomicrobium sp.; assembly: GCA_036569005.1. Lineage (GTDB taxonomy): Bacteria > Pseudomonadota > Alphaproteobacteria > Micropepsales > Micropepsaceae > Rhizomicrobium. The sequence continues at coordinate 3,629 of DATCRK010000055.1, forward strand.
ACTACAAGGATCTGGAGCCGTCGAAGTGGACGCGCATCGGCCACTGGATCGATGCCGATGCGGCCGCGAATCTTGTCTCGGACGGCATCCAGCGCGCGAAGAGATAATCGTCAGGCGACGGCGTATTTTGGCTCTGTCATTGCAGCGTAGGGCACGCGGCGATAGAGCAACGATTTGTCCAAGCCCCAGCCCTCCGAGCAGACCAGCACATAATCCACGCCAGGATAGTTGTTGGCCACGCTGTCGAACACGCCGCGCCAGTAATCGGGCGAACGCACCATGATATGCGCGTCTTCACCGGTGGGCAGACGCGCCTGCGCCGGATAGCAAGCGATGTTGCAGAACACGAAGTGCGTGGCGAGCGAGAACATCTCGTTCACCACCCACGGAATGTCGCCGGCATAGATATGTTCCAGCACGTCCGCATTCACTACGCAGTCGAATTTGCGCTCGGGCAGAACATCGCCCAGCGCCGGCTCGTAGGTGTTGATCTCGATATCATTCCAGTAAGGCTTCAGCATGCCGCGGTGGATCTTGCCCCCGGCCTGCAGGAATTGCTGCGGCTGCTTGTAGTAGCGCGCCTTGCCCGCACCGTAATCGAGCAGTGTCTTGGAGCCGTAACGCACGATCTCTTGACGAATGAACGCGGCCCACATGGGCAGAGCATCGCCGGGAAAGGCGACCTCCGCCGCGACCGCGACCTTTTCATCGCCGCGCTGGGCGACGTAACCAGCCGAGTGCATCTGTTTGTAGAGTTCGACCAGCTCGAAGAACTGGCGGGTCGGCGCGTTGCGCGAATAGCTCTGGAAAGCGGTCATGGCGTTTTGCCCCTTTCGCGCGACGGAAAGCGGGTTCGGCGGTCCCGCGCGCTTTGCCAACCGCCAAAATCGCAAAAAATGGTCAAAAAACCCTGAAAATGCTCGGAAAAGACAGGAATGCTGGAAAAATAACCCCTCAAAACACCTAATTTGGGTCAAATCATCTTTGGCACGGCCCTCGTGACGGCGACGACGCAGATTGCGGTCATTGCGAAATAAGCGAAACGAAGTGGCACCTCGTGATGCACAGTCACTGTCAAACCAGCCGCGATCACATAGACCGCCAACAGGACAGCACAAGCGATGACTTCCAGCGATGGCAGGAGAAACGCTGCGCTCGCCGCCAATTCCACGCCGGACAAAATAAGTGCGTGAACATCACCACCCTCCCGCGCGGCCAGTAAAGTCTGCAAGGTCGTCCAGGCGATGAACGCGCAATAGCTCCAGCGCAATCCGTTCAGCGCCCAGATGGGTTTCATCGCGATATATCCGGCAGCACGAAGGTCCTGCGCGCGATGTCGGATGTCAGACGCTTGGGCGTATACCAGCGCTTCAGAATGGATGTTTCCATCAGATCGGGATTGGCCGCAGCGAAACTTTCGAAGTCCGGATGCGTCCCCAACGCCTGTCGTTCCGCAATCAACGAGAGGAAAGCGAGCGTGATCGTCTCATGATATTTGCCCGGCGCGCCGATGTGAGCCGCGATCTGTTTCAACGCCCGCGCAAACGCCGCCGCCGCATCGGGAAATTCGTGATGACGCAAAACTTCGAAGCCCGCACGCACATGATCGGCGTGGCGGAATTTCGCGGCATCCACATCGCCATCCAGAAACGCGCGCAAGAACGGCTCAACGCCCATCGCCGTCTTCCTTCAGCGCATGCGAATCCGCGGCCGTCAGATCAAGGCCGTACACCGCTTTCAGTTTGGCGATCTGCTTCAGCGTCTCTTCGGAGAATGGCGCCTTGCCCTCGAAGGCATGCAGCACCAAGCCTTCGAGCAGATCGCCCAGCGAAAGATCGAGATATTCCGCCAGACCCTTGAGAACCTTCAGCGTGCGCTTTTCGAGCCGCACACCGGTTTGCACACGTTCGATCGTTTTCATGTTATCTTGGTACATAGCTACCAATAATTTGTCAAACCCTCTCGTCAATTTTCTTTTGTGTTTGGGGGCTTTCCGCTAGAACACCCGCCTTCCTCGAAAATTGGATCATCGAGCGAAGGGACGGACCCGGAAGGGCCGCCCGGGAAAGGAAAGATTTTTTGCCATGGCCGCCGAACCGCAACGCCCGCTGATGCCCAAAGCCACCGCCGTCTGGCTGGTGGACAACACCTCGCTCACCTTCGAACAGATTGCCGATTTCTGCGGCCTGCATCCGCTGGAAGTGAAAGGTATCGCCGACGAAGACGTGGCCAAAGGAATCAAGGGTCAGGATCCCGTCGCGTCCGGTCAGCTCACGCGTGAGCAGATCGAGGAAGCCGAGAAGAATCCGAAAGTTCGCCTCAAGATGGCGGTATCGAAATATAAGATGCCGCCGGTGAAGGTGAAGAAGGTCCCGCGCTATACGCCGGTGTCCAAGCGCCAAGACAAGCCGGATGCGGTGTACTGGATCATCCGCAACCACCCCGAATTCGCCGATGCCGACATCGTCAAGCTCATCGGCACAACGAAGGCCACGATCACCAAGATCCGCGAGCGTTCGCACTGGAACGCGACGAACATCAAGGCCGTCGACCCGGTGACGCTGGGGCTGTGCTCGCAGCTTGAACTTGACCTCGCGGTTGCACGCGTGAATGCGAAGCGCGAACGCGCCGCCAAGCGCGCGGCGCGCAAAGGCGCCACGTTGAAGCCGATCTCGGAGACGACGGCGGGTATGGATCAACCGGCACCGGCGGAAGAACCCGCCAATCCGGACGAAGGCGCGCCCGCGCCGGACAGCTACAACCTGTCCAGCGAGCTTGAGCAGGATTGATTCTTAGCGGGATACAAGACGAGAAGGCCGCCCGAACGGCGGCCTTTTCTTTTTCAGGCAGCCGTCTCGGGCGCACGAGGATCCAGTTCGACCACGCCGGGCGACGCCGCTTGCAGCGGCATCGGCTCGAACGGTTCGCGGGTTTCGTCGGGCGGTGTCGACTTCACGCCGATGCGCGCCAAGGTGAACGCGAGCATCGCGAGATGGAAGGTCGCCGTATAGAGGAACAGCGACGCGGTTCCAAAGCGCGACGTGACCATCGCGCCCAGAACCGGGCCGAACGCCGATGCCACGGCATTGATAAGCAGCAGCGTGGCCGAGGCCTCGACAAACATGTCGCGTGGCAGCCGATCATTGGTGTGGGCAACGGACAGCCCATAAAGCGGCAATGAGAGAAATCCGAATACTGCAACAAGCACCAGCGTCAGTGTTTTGTTCGCACCGCCGAAGAGATAGAGGCAAATTCCGGCCGCTGCCGCCGCAAGCGTGACGCCCGCGATCACATAACGGCGGTCGATCCGGTCGGAGAGACGTCCCACGGGCATCTGGCTCAATGCGCCGCCCAATGTGAACGCAACCATCAATCCGGCGAGTAGCCCGCGCGTCATGCCGTGGTCCTGGCCGTACACCGGAAGAAAGACCCACACAGCCGCATTGGCGAAGCCAACTACGATGCACCCGGCAACGCCTACCGGCGATACGCGGAAAATCTTGAGCGGATCGAGCTTGGGTACTTTCGTCGCCACCGGCTGCGGTGTTCGCGTGAGGCCGACGGGAATGGGGCACAGCGCATAGAAGATGGCGGCCAACGCGAACAGAGAAAAACTGGACGGCCTTCCCGTCACGAACAGCCATTGGCCCAGCATCAGGCCCAGATAGTTCACCACCATGTAGGAAGCGAAGATGCGCCCGCGTGTTTCGTTGGTGGCGCGATCATTGAGCCAACTTTCCATCGTCATGTAGAGCATCGCCGCCGCAAAACCGAAAAGGCCGCGTGTCAGAATCCACGCCGGGACGGAGACGTTCAGCGCCTGCAGCAACGTGGCTGTCGTCGCGAGCCCCGCGGCGACGGCGAACGTCCGGCTATGCCCGGCGCGCGCGAAGAGACGCGGACCGGTAAAGCAACCGAGTACAAAACCGACATAGTAAAACGAGCCCACCGCACCCAGGCCAAAATCCGAAAAGCCGGCTAGGTGCGCCCGCACGGGGATCAGCGTCGTCAGCAAGCCGCTGCCCATCAGGAAGACGAGCGTCGAAAGCAGGATGGCGGCGACAGATCGGAAAGCGTTGGTCATGGCGCGCGAGAAAGACCGCACTCAAAACGAGAGCGTGCGCACAGGATAGGCGAAGCTGGGCTTTTTTACGACAGCGTCGCGCCGAAAACGTAACGCGCCAGAAACACGCCGCCCACGACCAGCACGAGGAAGACGATCAGCGCGATCTCCAGATAACGGTCGAGAATCTCCTTCACCTTCGCCCCAAAGAAATAGAGCAACGTCGCTTCACCGAAGAAGCGGACGCCGCGCGTGATGGCAGAGAGCAGCATGAAGAACGGCAGGTTCATCGCCGAGAAGCCCGCAGCGATGGTGAGCAATTTGTAGGGGATCGGTGTCAGACCCTGCACCAGCACGATCCACGGCCCCCAATGCTTGTAGGCGTCGCGGAAGGCTTGCAGGTCACCGCCCATGCCGTAAGCCTGGATCAGCCATTTGCCGACCGAGTCATAAAGAACCGAGCCAATAGCATAACCCAGCAACCCCCCGGATACCGACCAGAAGGTGCACCACGCTGCCAGCGCGAAGGCGCGCTTGCGGTTGGCCAGCGTCATCGGGATGAGCATCAGATCCGGCGGTATCGGTAGGAAGGAGCTCTCGGCAAACGCAATGGCGGCCATCACCGCCCAAGCGAAGCGGCCCTCGGCCTGGCGCATAACCCACGCATAGAGACCGCGAAGCGGGTTCCACCGCGCAGTCGCCTCAACACCATTCGCCATTCAGATTACCTGCGCGCTTCCCGGGGCTTGTCCTAGCAACATGATATCGCTCCGTCTATTGTTGAATCCTTGATGGCGCTTCACCATTTCTCTAGCCTCCGCGCCGGCTGAAATTTCGGGCATAAACACATGGCATCACGCAAAGGCGCGAAGCGGACGGCTGCGTCCCGCGGCAAAGCCGCCAAACCGGCAAAAGCGAAGAAACCCGCTCAAAAGGCGGTAACAAAAACCGCCAAAAAGCGCGCCAAGCCCTCGAAAGCGGCCATTCGCGCGACGCCCAAGCCCGCGTCTCTGCGCAGCGTTCGCCGCCCCAAATCCTTTGTGCGGCGCGGAGCCGCTGCTGCCCTGCGCCTTGCGCAACGCCTGAAGCCGACGATCGGTCGAGGTCCCTACGATACCGACCTCGACCGCAATCCCGCGAATTATCAGGCGCTGACGCCACTCACTTTTCTGGAACGCGCGGCCAAGACGTTCCCGGATCGGATTGCGATCATCCACGGCAAGCAACGGTTTTCGTATTCCCAATTCTTCGAGCGCTCCCGCAAGCTCGCCTCTGCGCTTGCCGGACGCGGCATCGGCAAAGGCGACACGGTTGCCGTGATGCTCGCCAATACACCGCCGATGCTGGAAGCGCATTATGGCGTTCCCATGACAGGCGCGGTGCTCAACACGTTGAACACGCGCCTTGATGCTGCCGCCCTCGCCTTCATACTGGATCATGGCGAAGCGAAAGTGCTGATCACCGATCGCGAATTCGCGGCGACGATCAAGGAGACGTTGCGCCTGGCGAAAGCTAAGCCCATCGTCATCGACTACGACGATCCGGAATTTCCGCAGACCGGCGAGAAGCTGGGAGAGATCGAATACGAAGGCTTTATCGCTCGCGGGGATGCGCAGTTCGAACCGCGTCTTCCCGCCGATGAATGGGATGCGATTTCGCTGAATTACACCAGCGGCACCACCGGCAACCCGAAAGGCGTCGTCTTCCATCATCGCGGCGCCGCATTGATGGGCTATGGCAACGTGATCGCGGCGAACATGCCGCGCCATCCTGTCTATCTGTGGACCCTGCCGATGTTTCACTGCAACGGCTGGTGTTTTCCGTGGTCGCTCTCCGTCCTCGCGGGCACGCATGTGTGCCTGCGTTGGGTGCGCGCCAAAGCGATCTATGACGCGATCGTCGAGCACAAGGTCACGCATATGTGCGGCGCGCCGATCGTGATGTCCACGCTCATCAACGCGCCGGACAATGATCGCCGTTCGATTCCATGGACGGTGCAGTTCATCACTGCTGCCGCGCCGCCTCCGGAAGCCGTGCTCGCGGGCATGGCCGATGCCGGTTTCAACGTCACCCATGTCTATGGCTTGACCGAAACCTACGGCCCAGCCGTCGTGAACGAATGGAAGGCCGACTGGGACGCACTCGACAAGGGCCATCGCGCCGCGAAGAAGGCGCGCCAGGGCGTGCGCTACCATGCGCTCGACGCGCTGACCGTGATGGATCCTGAAACGATGGAGCCCACGCCGGCCGACGGCGAGACGCTGGGCGAAGTCATGTTCCGCGGCAACATCGTGATGAAGGGCTATCTCAAGAACCCCAAGGCGACGCACGAAGCCTTCGCGGGCGGATGGTTTCATTCCGGCGATCTCGGCGTGATGCATGCGGACGGCTATGTACAACTGAAGGACCGGTCCAAGGACATCATCATCTCCGGAGGTGAGAATATTTCGTCCCTGGAAGTCGAAGACACACTCATGCAGCACCCTGCGGTGATGTTCGTGGCGGTTGTCGCCAAGGAAGACGAGAAATGGGGCGAAACCCCATGTGCCTTCGTCGAAAAGAAGCCGGGTCACGAAAATGTCACAGCGGAAGAGCTCATCGAGTTCTGCCGGCAGAACCTCGCCCGATACAAATGTCCCCGCCACGTCGTCTTTGCGGAGATTCCCAAAACCTCCACGGGCAAGATGCAGAAGTTCAAGCTGCGCGAGCGGACGAAGGACGTCAGCTGATCCGTAAATTGCGTCCCCGGTCCGTTAAGATTTTATCTTCAGCGGCGACTTCAAAATTCCGTCGTGCGCGAAAGCGATAAAAGCTTGCCCGCACTTTCCAATCTGTCATGATCCCCTCGGGCTTGGAGCGGGGGTTCTGCCTTGAACAGGGATGTTCATGTTCGCATTGAGCCGCCGTTCCGACACCAGGACAGCGCCCGCACGCGGGATTGAGCTTCCGCCTTCTTATCTGCGAAGCAGCCTGAGCATCCGCGGTGTTCTCGAAGCGGAATGCGAGCTCACGATCGGTGGCAAGGTTGTCGGACGCATCGCCGCTCTCACGCTTATCATCGCGCCCGGAGGCCATGTCGAAGGCGACATTATCGCCCGAGATGTCGTGATCGGCGGTTATCTCAAGGGTCGTGTTTTCGCGCCGACCGTGACGGTCGAAGAGACGGCGCATGTCGACGGCCGGATTTTCCACCACACCATCAGCGTTGCCCGCGGCGCCCATTTCGACGGCCGCATGCCCTGGCGGCCGGTCAGCTATTTCGAAACGCTCGATCAACTCCCGGAGACACAGCCATGACCATCTTCAACCGCAACGACAAACCCGCCGACGCGACCGCGAAGCCGCCCGCCAACGATATCGTTCAGCCGCAGAAGCCAGCCGAGCGCCCCCAGGCAACCGCCCAGCCGCTTTCACCCCCAGCCAAGACAGGAGCATCCATGCCATCGGTCATCAGCAAGGCCCTCAAGATCACCGGACAACTCGAAAGCACCGAAGACATCCAGATCGATGGGGAGATCGACGGCGATGTGCGCGGCGTCGGCGTCAAGATCGGCAACAACGCCAAGGTCAAAGGGACGGTGTATGGCGACGAAGTCGAACTCGCCGGGACGATCGACGGAAAGATCGAAGCCAAGAAAGTGATTCTGAACGGCACCGCACGCATGTCCGGCGACGTCGTGCATCAGGACATCAAGATTGAATCCGGCGCCTTCATCGATGGGCATCTGAAGCCGGAGTTCGGCAAGACCGCATCCAAACCGGCTTCCGTTTCCACCTTGAAGCCGGTGACGTCGGTCGCGCCGGCACCGGAAAAATCCATCGAAGCGCGTCACTGACCACGCTCAAAACAAAACCCCTCCTCCATCGCTGGAGGAGGGGTTCTCTTTTTCGCCGCCGGACTAGCGATAGCACCAGCCGTGGTGGCGGCAGTGATAGCGGTGTTGCCAGTAGCGATTGCGCCAGTAATAGCCCCGCCAATGGTGGTGGTGCCGCCAATGATGATGATGGTGGCCGCCCACGCTGACATAGATGCCCGCCGCCTGCGCCGGCGCCGTAACAACAGCGCCGCCAGTCACCAGCGCTGCGGACAGCGCAAGGCCTGCAAGAAACTTCTTCATAATGCTCTCCCGATTATGCCCTCTCACACGGAGAGTTAATGCATGTTCACCGGCAAAGTTCCATGACAATGGTCACAGGAAATTCAATGGCTTACGCACGGATGTGATCGCCGTTCAGCCCGGAAATTTCCTACAAGCGCGCCAAGCGCCTTACCCCTATTGTGCGAGGATTCGAGGGGAACGACATGAACGAGTCCAATGTCAGCCGGTTCGCGCTGGTCTTCATTTTCATCACCATGTTCGTGGATACGGTAGGGCTGGGCATCATCATTCCGGTCGCACCTAAAATCATCGCGGACCTGACGGGACCCTACGCGAGCAATGCAGCCCCAATGAGTGCTTCGGCCACCTGGGGCGGCTGGCTGCAGACCTCTTTCGCGGCGATGCTGTTTCTGTTTTCGCCGCTGATTGGAAACCTCTCGGATCGCTTCGGACGCAAGCCTGTTCTGATTGCGTCGCTGCTGTTTCTGGGCTTCGATTATTTCATCACCGCCATTGCGCCCACCATCTGGTGGCTGTTCGTGAGCCGCATTCTTTCGGGGATCGCAGGCGCAGCCTATACCACCGCCAACGCCTATATCGCGGACGTTTCGCCGCCGGAGAAGCGCGCGGCGAATTTCGGTTTGACGGGTGCAGCCTTCGGCATTGGCTTTGTGGTCGGCCCCGCGATCGGTGGACTGCTCGGACAATATGGTGTGCGGATCCCTTTTTTCGCGGCCGCCGCCTTGGCCGTTGCGAATGCGCTTTTCGGTCTGCTGGTGATGAAAGAGTCCTTGCCGCCGGAAAAGCGGCGCACGTTCGAGCTTTGGCGCGCCAATCCGGTTGGCTCGCTGCTGGCATTGAAGCGCTATCCGATGGTGTTGGGTTTCATTGGCGTACTCATCCTGATGCGGCTGGCGCATGACGCCAATCCGGTGATCTGGAGCTATTACGTCTATCTGAAATTCCACTGGAGCATCGGACAGGTCGCCGCCGCGATGGCAGTCCTAGGTATCATGATGGCGTTCGTGTTTGGTTTTCTCACGCGCATCGCCATCCCAAAACTGGGCGAGCACAATGCTGCGATCATCGGGTTGCTTGCCGGCGCAGCCGGATTTGCGGGCTACGCTTTCGCGACGCAAGGCTGGCAGATGTATCCGTGGATGCTGGTATGGTCGCTGATGGGGCTCGCCATGCCATCGATCAACGGCATCATCTCCAAGCATGTGCCGGGCAACGAGCAAGGTGAATTGCAAGGCGCACTCGCCAGCATTGGCGGCATCACGTCCATCGTGGCACCCGTGTTGCTGACCAGCGTGTTCTCCTTCTTCACCGGAGCGAGAACGCCGATCTACTTTCCGGGCTCCGCGTTCCTCGCGGCTGGCGTGATGCTGGCGCTGGCAGCGCTGATCATCACGCGCCTGGACCGCGAGGAGGTTCCGCAGCCCGCGGAATAGTTCTGCTTAAGGGGGATTAGTGGACGCTGCTTCGCAGCCTTTCGAGCTCGTCTTTAATTCGAAGCTTTTCTTTTTTGAGAGCGTGGACCCTGACTTCATCCCAGTCCGGATGGGTCAGTTCCATCTCTATCATTTCTTCCAGTTTCTTATGTTTTTCGGACAACTCCTGAATGTGTCCCTGTAGTGCCATGTGTTGCACCTCTCTTTGGAAGGGAGAGAAATTAGAGCACCAAGAAGGGGGTCTGTCACGGCCTCTTTCGCCTATGCCTCACAAGCTGTAAACGAACGCGATGGCGGGCAAAAATTCAGGCAAAACGCGGGAACCAAGGCTGGTTGTGGGAATCAGCGGCGCGTCCGGCGCGGCCTTTGGAATAAGATTGCTCGACGCTTGTTCCGAGCTCGGAATCGAGTCGCATCTGGTGATGTCGAAGCCCGGTGAAATGACCATCGGGTATGAAACAAAGTTCACGCCCAAACAGGTCGCCGCAAAAGCGGACAAGCTTTATGCCGCCGCCGACATCGCGGCACCGATCGCATCGGGAACGTTCAAAACCGACGGAATGGTGATAGCGCCCTGCTCCGTGCGCACTTGGTCGGAGATCGCGACCGGCGTGACGACCAATCTGCTGACGCGCGCGGCCGATGTGACACTGAAGGAACGCCGCCCCCTCATCTTGATGGTGCGCGAGACGCCGCTGCATGTGGGACACCTGCGGTCGCTGACGCAGCTCGCGGAAATGGGCGCGATCATTCTGCCACCGGTGCCAGCGTTCTACGCGGAGCCCCATACGCTGGAAGACATCGTCGACCAGATGGTGGGCAAGACGCTCGATCTTCTGGGGCATGACTGGCCAGGCACAAAGCGCTGGGGCGAGGATCTTGTCAAAGGCAAGCGTAATGCCAGGGCGAAACGCTGAGCCATGACCGAAGCGGAAGAACAGGCCCTGCGCACCAAGCTTGCCGAGCTTCAGCAGGAGCATCGCGACCTCGACACCGCGATTCAGGCGATGGCCGATACCGGTGTGAACGATCAGCTTCAGCTTTCACGCATGAAGAAGCGCAAATTGCAGCTCAAGGATCTGATCACGCAGATCCACGACAAACTGCTTCCGGATATTATCGCCTAGCGCAGCGAGCGCTTGTGGGCGTACATCGCTTCGTCTGCGCGGGCGATGGCGAGATCGGCGCTGTCGCTGGATGAAAGCTCGAACGCGCCGAACGAAAACCCGATCGGGATTTTCTTGCTCTGAAAGCTTGGCGGCGCATGGTTCAGCGCATCGGCCAGAGATTGCGCTTTGGCTTGTGCCTGCGCCTGGTTGGCGTGGCTGAGGATAACGCCGAACTCGTCGCCGCCGAGACGGCCGACGACATCGGTATCGCGCACATTGGTGCTCAGCACATCGGCGAAGTGCTCCAACACCGCGTCGCCCGCCGCATGGCCGTGGCCATCGTTGACCTGCTTGAAGCCGTCGAGATCGAAATAGAGCAAGCTCGCCGGCGTGCCGTAGCGCACCGCGAAGGAGATGTAGCGCGTCAGCTCGCGGACGAAGGCGCGGCGATTGAGGATCGGCAGAAGCTGGTCGCGGTCAGCGACCTTCTCCATCTCGTCCAGTCGTTCGCGCGTCTGGTTCAGTTCGCGGCGCATGTCTTCGACTTCGCCCATCAGCGACATCACGGCGTCGCGGACGCGCGGTGTGAATTCTTCGTCGGGGATGCCCAGTACGCTGGCCGCCACCGCGACCGGCCGGGCCGCCGGCGTGACCGCCTGGCCGCGCCGGGTGTAGCCCGTCGCCCTGCGCGCCGTCTTCGCGCTTCCCGCTCGTTCGACTTTCATGGTTCTGCCCAGCCCGAAGCACTGCCCCGATGGTTAAAATTGCCCTCATTACGGTAAGCAAAGTCTTAACGCCGCAATTCCGGGCCTTTCCGTGGGCCTTTTCTCCGGGCTTTCCATGCCTATACTCCGCCGCTTCCTTTTGGACGCCGCAGGAAGCATGACCCTCGTCGGAATCATCATGGGCAGCCAGTCAGATTGGCCCACCCTCAAACCCGCTTCCGAAATCCTGGAGAAGCTGGGCATCGCCCATGAGACGCGGATCGTATCTGCCCATCGCACGCCGGACCGGCTCTACAACTACGCCAAGGGCGCGGCAGCGCGCGGGCTCAAGGTGATCATCGCGGGCGCCGGTGGCGCGGCGCATTTGCCGGGAATGGCAGCTTCGATGACGACGTTGCCGGTGCTGGGCGTGCCGGTGGAGTCCAAGGCGCTGAAGGGCATGGACTCGCTTCTCTCCATCGTCCAGATGCCGGGCGGCATTCCTGTCGCCACCTTTGCGATCGGCGAAAGCGGCGCGAAGAATGCGGCGCTGCATGCCGCGGCCATTCTGGCTTTGTCGGACGAAGCCGTGGCCAATCGCCTGCTCGACTGGCGGCGCAAGCTGACCGACTCCGTCGCCGACACCCCCACCAACCAATGACCGATGTGAAACGTCTTTCCACTCCCGTTCCGCCGGGAGGCACGATCGGGATTCTCGGCGGCGGACAGCTCGGCCGCATGCTGGCTATGGCGGCGGCGCGGCTGGGACTGAAGGTCCACATCTATTCCGATGTCGCCGATGCGCCGGCGTCTCAGGTTTGCGATGCGCATACCGTTGCGCCTTATGAAGGCGAAGGCGCTCTGAAGACATTCGCGGCGGCGTGCGACGCCGTAACCTATGAGTTCGAAAACGTGCCAAGCAAGGCTGCTTCCGTTCTTGCGACCATCAAGCCCACCAATCCGAATGCGAAGGCTTTGGCTGTTGCGCAGGATCGGTTCGACGAGAAGAGCTTTGTCACCCAGCTCGGCCTGAAGACGGCGCCGTTCGCGGCTGTGAACTCGGCCGATGATGCCACTGCCGCTTTCGCGAAGATTGGCGGACCGGCGGTGCTGAAGACGCGCCGCTTTGGCTATGACGGCAAGGGACAAGCGAAGGTCAAAAACGCGGAGGAATGCAAATCCGCTTTTGCTTCATTCAAATCCGTGCCGTCCATTCTCGAAGGTTTTGTCTCTTTCGACTTCGAAGCGTCCGTGGTCGCGGTGCGTGGCTCCGACGGCAAGTTCGCGGCGTACGATCCGGCGGAGAACATTCACGAGAACCATATTCTTGCCCGCTCCATCGTTCCGGCGAGGCTGACGGCAAAACAGAACGAAGATGCCAAAGCCATCGCCCACAAAATTGCCGATGCGCTGGACTATGTCGGCGTTCTCGGCGTCGAGTTGTTCGTGCAGAAGGACGGAACCTTGCTCGTCAACGAGATCGCGCCGCGGGTCCACAATTCCGGGCATTGGACGATCGAGGCCTGCGTCGTCAGCCAGTTCGAAAACCACATCCGCGCCGTCGCCGGTTGGCCTTTGGGTTCGACGGAGCGGCATTCCGATGCAGTGATGGAGAACCTCATCGGCGAGCAGGCTGCGGACTTCCAGGCGCTCGCGGCCAAGGGCGGCGGGCTGCATCTTTACGGCAAGAGCGAGATCCGCGCGGGCCGCAAGATGGGGCATATTACTTACTTAAAGCCCCGCTCCTCCTAAGCCGTCATGGCCGGGCTTGACCCGGCCACCCATCGCGCGAGCGTTCGCGAGCGAAAGAGTCTTCAGGGCGCGTAGACACGCGCCGGATGGATGGCCACCTCAAGGGCGGCCATGACGGTGAGATGTTATCGAGCGCCAAACCGTCCCAACAAATCGGACAACGACGGCCAGTCCTTCGTGCGCTCTTTTACCTGCGCCTTGAACTTCTCGAACTGCATAACGTTCTCGATGCGCGCGTCGAGGAAGGTTTTCGTCTCCGCTTCATCTTCGCTCTGATCGGTGAACCAGCGCATCAGGGTCGAAGAATAGACGCCCGCCAGGATCGCGCGCTTCGTATAGAAATTGAAATCCGTCGACGTGTCGCCGACCGCGCGCCACATGCGGTCGACGGTGCGGTACAACAACTTCGCGCCGGTCGCGGCATGCGGCGGAAGCGTGAGGAACGCGCCGGCGCGGCGGGCGGCTTCCTTGTCGTTGCGAAGCGCATCGATGCGCGACCACACCGCCGTCTTGATGCGCTCGCGGATCTTCATGCCCGCGAGTTTCTTCTTGGAAAGCGCCGCTTCCATTTCGTCATCGCCCCAATCGGAGAAGGCTTCGACAAGATCGAGTGGGCCTTCGGGGAAGAGACGCGCAAGATCGTCCTTGCTCGCGCCGGCTTCCTTGCCCGCGCGCTCCAGAACCGAATCCGTGAAGCCGTCGAACGGGACGTGCTTCAGCGCCGCTTTCAGAACGTCGTCGCGCGAAACGGATTTGCCGGGCTTCTTCGCGCGCGCGGTCATTCCTCTTCGTCCTTCACCCAGTGCTTCGCCTCACTTTCGAAAATCAGGTTCTGCAGATTGCCCATGCGGCTGGGATAGAGAATGCCGTCGAGGTGATCGCATTCGTGCTGCACGACGCGGGCGTGGAAACCGCGCGCGGTGCGCTCCACCACTTTGCCGTCGAGATCGAAACCGCGATAGCGAATGTGCGAGGGGCGCTCTACCAGACCGCGCAGGCCGGGCACCGAAAGGCAGCCTTCCCAACCGGCTTCACGCTCCGATCCCATCACCTGGATTTCCGGATTGATGAGAACCGTCAGCGGCGCGGTGTGATCGTAGCGCTCGTCCTCCGCGAGGCCGGGATCGCTGCGCTCGCCGGGAGCCTGAAAGACCACCACACGGAGCGGCACATGCACTTGCGGCG
>DATCRK010000056.1:0-74569 GCA_036569005.1 Rhizomicrobium sp.
CCGCCGCGAAATCCCTCGCTGGTGGCGAGTGCAATCGCCGAGCGGCCGTAGCTTGCGCCGCCACCTTCCGAGTTTGTGATGCCCTTCACCGCCATCGCCGCGCTTTCCATGATCTTCGCGCGTTCGATCAGGGTTTCCGTCGTGGGCTCATTCGCATCATCGAGATCGAGAGACGGCCAGTCGCGCGCCAGCAAGTCCTTCGGCGCGAGGCCTGCATATTTGTCTTCCGGGGCCAACTTCGCCATCGCCACCGCGCGCTCGGGCAATTCCGCGAGCCGATCCTTCGACAGATCGGTGGAGGATACGAATGCGACGCGCGCGCCGACGAAAACGCGCAAGCCCAGATCGGTGGACTCCGCGCGTTCGACGTCTTCCAACTTGCCCAACCGGTACGACACACCGGCCGATACGCTCTCGACCAGGAGAGCATCCGCGGCATCGGCGCCCGCCTTGCGGGCGGCCTGGATCAGGGTATCGAGGATCTCTTCTTTGTTCTGCTTGTTCGCCAACTCATCCCGCCGGGGTCATGCCTTGTCCGAAGAAGACGAGATAGAGCACCCCAACGATCCCGACAATGAAAGAAATCCAGGTCAGCATGATGCCCGCCAGCCGCATGGTGGTGGGGCCGGTGGATTGCGACAATCCAATCGCGTGCAGAATGCGGCCAAGGGTCAGTGTTCCACCGACGCCGTGAATGAGCCAGATCGAGCCACCGAGCGGCGAGGCCAGCGCCCACAACAGCAACAGGGCCATCGGCACGTATTCGGTATTGTTCCCGTGTGCGCGTAATGGCCCCGCAACTTCGGCCACGCCGCCGTCGCCGATATCGACGCGGTAGGTGACACGGGCGCGGGTCACGAGAACGCCCAGCACCAGCATGATGAGCGCGTTGAGCGCGGCGTAGAAGCCGAAGGCGTAGTAGCCGGATTCAAAGACCAATGACATGGAGTTCCCCTCTGCCCTGAATGACAGGCATGTGAAAGCCGAATCGACGCCCGGTCAAGGCGTTTGCGGCGGCCCTGCCGCGGTGAAGTAGAGTTTCTGCTCCCGGTAGGCGATGTAGAAGTGAAGTCGGCTTAATATATCCATGCCGAGCACCAGCCGGGCGTTACGGAAATCGAGCGACCCGCTGAACCCGGAATCCATTGCTTTCGCCATCCGTTTGCGCGCGACGGGATCGGGCACAAGCATGATCTGTGGGTTCGAGATCGCCAGATCGCCCGCCACCAGCGATTGGAAGCGCGTGCGGTAGATCGCGTTGTTGCCTTCGCCGGACACATGTTCGACGGCCGGCGATTGCAGGTCGATATCGAAAACACGCCGCGCCATCTCGATGGTCAGCGTCGTATGCGCCGCGCCGGTATCGAGGACGGCATCAACATCATGGCCGTCGAGTGTCGTCTCCATCTCGATGGCGCCATTGGATCGCACAGTGATCGGAAGATCGGCGAAGGTGCGCGCCCAATAGACCACTTTTCCCTCGCAATGATCCGGCGAGAACAGCTTCACCTTGGCCGCGGCGGGGTCGACTTCCACGTCGAAATTGCGCAGCACATTGCTGCCGAGAATGCCTTTCATGCCGAGCGACTGCTTCTCGTCGAAACGCGCCAGCAGGAACGGCGTGTTCTCGAAATGCGACGCGCCAATGGACAGTGACGGCAGCTTGGCGAAATGATCCAGCCGTGTGCCGTCCGCCAGATAGAAATCCTGCGCGCCGAATTGCACCATGCTGAGGAACGCCATGCTCGGCACGTTGAAGATCGGCGGTGGCGTGGCGATTTTCATCGGCGTGAGTTTGAGTGCCTGCATCACCGATACGTCGATCACGCCGCGCTCCGCCCCGGTGTCGAGAAGCATGTCGATGCGCTGATCGCCTGCGGAAACCGGCACCAGCAACAATCCCTCAGGTCCGCGCGCGGCATCGAGGCTGGCAACGTTCTGGAGCTTGCAATCGGCGGCCTGGGCCGCGGTCGAGAAAGCGGCGATGAAGAAGAGAAGGGCAGCCCGGATCACTTCCAGACCGGCTTGCCGCTGCCGGGCAGGCCGAGGGTTTTCCATTTCTCGGTCACCTTGCGGATCACGTCCTCATCCATCGCGATCTTCTTGCCCCATTCGCGATGCGTTTCCGGCGGCAGCTTGTTGGTGGCGTCGAGACCGATCTTGGAGCCGAGGCCGCTTTCGGGCGAGGCGAAGTCGAGATAGTCGATCGGCGTGCCTTCGATCAGCGTGATGTCGCGCGCAGGGTCCATGCGCGTGGACAGCGCCCACATCACATCCTTCCAGTCGCGCGCATTGACGTCATCGTCCACCACGATCACCCATTTGGTGTACATGAACTGCCGCAAGTACGACCACACGCCCATCATCACGCGCTTGGCGTGGCCGGGATAGGCTTTCTTCATCGACACGACGGCGATGCGATAAGAGCAGCCTTCCGGCGGCAGCCAGAAATCCACGATCTCAGGGAACACCTGTTTGAAGAGCGGAATGAAAACTTCGTTCAGGGCTTCGCCGAGCACCGACGGCTCGTCCGGCGGACGGCCCGTGTAAGTGGAGAGATAAATCGGATCGCGCCGCATGGTGATCGCCGTCACGGTGAACACCGGGAACTGCTCGACCGAATTGTAGTAGCCCGTGTGGTCGCCATACGGGCCTTCGTCGCGGTAGTCGGAGAGTGAGACTTCGCCTTCCAGAACGATCTCCGCTTCGGCAGGAACCTTCAGCGGCTGGGACACGCAATCGACAAGCTCGACGCGCTGTCCGCGCAACAACCCCGCGAATTGATATTCAGAGAGCGTATCCGGCACCGGCGTCACCGCCGCGAGGATTGTGCCGGGATCGGCGCCGAGAACCACCGCTGCGGGAAGCGGTGCGGTCTTCTCCTTGCCCCAGCGCGCGTGATGTTGCGCGCCGCCGCGATGCTTGAGCCAGCGCATGATCGTCTGCGTCTTGTTCAGCAACTGCATCCGGTAGATGCCGAGATTGTAATTGTCTTCGCGCGCGTCGCTGGGGCCCTTGGTCACCACCAGCGGCCAGGTGATCAGCGGCGCAGGCTCGCCCGGCCAGCAAGTCTGAATGGGGAGCTTGTTCAAATCGATCTGGTCGCCGCGCAGAACGATTTGCTGGCATGCGCCGCTGCCTGCCGTCTTGGGACGCATGGACATCACGGTCTTCGCCAGCGGCAGCAATTCCATCGCTTCGCCGAGCGAACGGGGCGGCTCCGGCTGGCGCAGCATGGCGAGCGTCTCGCCGACCTCGCGCATCTCATGCGCCGTTGTCCGCTCCACGCCGCCCATGGTCACGCCCATCGCGACACGCTTCACCGTGCCGAAGAGGTTGACCAGTACGGGCATGTCGCTGGGCGTGCCATCGGCCTTGATCGGCTTTTCGAACAGAATGGCCGGCCCGCCTTCCGCGATCAGCCGCGTCTGGATCTCCGTCATCTCCAGAACAGTGGAGACGGGCTCTTTCACGCGCACGAGTTCGCCGGTGGCCTCCAGCTTGGCAATGAAGTCTCTGAGTGAACGATAGGGCAAAGCTGTCATCCCCGGCGAGTGCGAACGGAGTTCGCGCGAGGGAAGGGGACCCAGGTGTCGATCATCTGAGCGGCCTTCAGCACCTGGGTTCGCTTCCCCTCGCGACGTTAGCACGTCGCTCGGCCGGAAATGACAGGTGTTGTTGTCTCATCCTTCTTTCGAGATCTTCCATTTCGACGGTGCGGCGTGCCACACGCCATAGGCCGCATAGATGATCAGGCCGAGGACCGTCCAGAATCCGAGCCGCCACCAGGTATCCGGCGGCAGGCTCAGCATCATGTAGCCGCACACCAGAATGCCCGCAGGCGCCACGAACCACACATAGGGCGTGCGGAAGGGGCGCTTGGCGTTCGGCGCCTGGATTCGCAGGATCATGATGCCCACACAGACGACGACGAACGCCAGCAGCGTGCCGATGGAGACCAACTGTCCCAGCAGGTTGATCGGGAACACCGCCGCGATGGCCGCCGCCGCCACGCCGGTGATGATCGTGCCGCGATGCGGCGTCATGAAGCGCGGATGCACGGCAGCGAAGGTCTTGGGCAGGAACCCGTCGCGCGACATCGAATAGAAGATGCGCGACTGGCCGTAGAGCCCCACGAAGATCGTGGAGGCGAGGCCGATCGAAGCGCCGACGTCGATGATCGGCACCAGCCAGCGCAGGCTTTCGATCTTGGCCACGGCGAACGACACCGGATTGGGGATGTTCGACATCGTGGTGTAGTAGGCCATGCCCAGCAGCACGATCGAGATCGCGATGTAGAGCGCGGTGCAGATGAACAGCGACCCCAGAATGCCGATGGGCAAATCCCGTTGCGGGTTCTTGGTTTCCTGCGCCGCCACCGAAACGGAGTCGAAGCCGATATAGGCGAAGAAGATGATCGCCGCGCCCGTCATCACGCCGGGCCAGCCGTAACGCCCGTCATGTGGCGCCGGAATGAACGGCGTGAAGTTGCTCCAGTTGATGTGGTTGAGGCCGAAGAAGATCACCAGCAGCACCACAAGCACCTTGATCGCGACCATGATCGCGTTGGTGTTGGCGCTCTCGCGCACGCCGATGATGAGGATGCCGGTCAGCAGCAGAGTCAGCAGCACCGCCGGCAAATTGATGTAAGCGCCGGTGAATCCGAACTGGCCGAAGAAGCCCGCCAGACCCGTCATGTTGTCGACGATATGCGGGCAGGGCGGCGGATCGCCCACCACACAGAGCGGCGCGGTGGTCAGCGTAGCCGGCACGTTGATATGGAAAAAGCTCATCAGCTCGGTGAAGTAACCCGCCCAACCCACGGCGATGGTGGACGACGACACCAGATATTCCAGCACCAGGTTCCAGCCGATGAACCACGCCATGAAGCGACCCATCGTGGCGTAGGCATAGGTGTACGCACTGCCTGACACCGGGATCATCGACGCGAACTCGGCATAGCAGAGGCCCGCGAACAGACATCCGAACGCCGCGACGACAAAGGAGATCAGCACCGCCGGCCCGGCATAGTCCGCCGCCACCTGTCCGGTGATGACGAAGATACCGGCGCCGATGATCGCGCCGATGCCGAGCATGGTGAGATGCACGGGCCCAAGCGTGCGCTTGAGTTCGTGCTGCTCGGCCACGACAGGGTCGGGCTGAGTCAGCGATGTTTCGCTCATGAGTGTCCCTTACTCGGCAGCCGCAGGGTTTTCTTCCAGCTTGAAGCGCGGCGGCATTGCCCGCTTGCGGCTGTAGAGTCCGTAGATCACAAGGCCGATCACGGTCCACACCGCCAGACGGATCCAGGTGTCGAGCGGCAGGAACACCATCATGAACAGGCACATGACGATGCCCAGCGGCGCCACGACCCACACGAAGGGCGTGCGGAACGGACGGCGCGCATTCGGCATGCGGCGGCGCAGGATCATGATGCCGATGCAGACCACCACGAAGGCCGCCAGAGTGCCGATCGAAACCAGCTCGCCCAGGATGTGCAGCGGCAGGATGCCGGCGAGAAACGCGCAGAAGATGCCGGTGATCAGCGTGCCGAGCCATGGCGTACGGAAGCGCGGATGGATGCTGGCGAACAGCGGCGGGATCATGCCGTCCTTCGACATGGCGTAGAAGATGCGCGACTGGCCGAGCAACAGCACCAGCACCACCGAAGCCAGGCCGACGATCGCGCCGACGTTCACATACGGTGCGAGGAACTGCGTGGACGGCAGCGCTTCTACCGCCTTCGACACCGGATGCGCGACGTTCAGCGTGGTGTACGGCGCAATGCCCGTCAGCACCCACGACATCAGCATGTAGAGCACGGTGCAGATCAGCAGCGAGCCGAGAATGCCCAATGGCACGTCGCGCTGCGGGTTCTTCGCTTCCTGCGCCGCGACGCTGACCGCGTCGAAGCCGATATAGGCGAAGAAGATCACGCCCGTGGCGCGGAACACGCCGGTCCATCCGAATTGCCCGAAGGTGCCGGTGTTCTCCGGCACGAAGGGAACATGGTTGGCGGGCACGACCTGCGTGAAGCAGACGAAGATCACCACCAGCACGATGGTCAGCTTGATGGCGACCATCAGGTTGTTGAAGTTCGCGCTCATGTTCACGCCGACGATCAGAACGGTCGTGACGAGCAGGACCAGCACCACCGCCGGCAAATTGAAGAACGCGCCGGTGCTCAGGATGCCGCCGGCAGATGCAAGGCTGGCCGGACACGGCAAGGGATCGCCCGCGACGCAGAACGGCGCGTTGGTGAAATGCCAGTCGATCGGCATGTGCAGCTGGTTGGTCATGAAGTCGGTGAAGTAGCCCGACCAGCCCACGGCCACGGTGGATCCGGCGGCGAGATATTCGAGAACGAGATTCCAGCCGATGATCCAGGCCATCATCCGGCCCAGCGTGGCGTAGGTATATGTGTAGGCGCTGCCCGCGACGGGGATCATCGCCGCATATTCGGCGTAGCAGAGGCCGGCAAAAAGACAGCCTGTTCCTGCGATGGCGAAGGACCACATCACGCCGGGCCCCGCATAGGTCGCCGCGGCCTGGCCGGTTAGCACAAAGATACCCGCGCCGATGATGGCGCCGATTCCCAGCGCGATCAGATGGATCGGCCCCAAGGCGCGCTTGAGGTCGTTGTCGATCTGCGGTTCCGGATTAAGCGGTATGTTGTCGGCCATTACGGCGCCCCCTCTGTCCCGATGCCGGGATTCTTCGAGGGCACCATTGCATGGCCTTTGGGCGCCCGCCAACCAGCCCGGCGCCGGATATTCGGATTTTGTCCCGCCAAGGGCTTGATCAGCCACAGATTTATGTCGTTCCGCTGCGCGCTGGCGTTGCAATGCTTGCGCAAGCGCCTCGCGCGCTTGTGTTCGCGCGCGGCGCTTCACGATTTGGTGGGCCGGCCGTTGCTGTAACCAAGCGCGCTATCCTCCGCGAAATGTTCGGGGGATGCGATGTTGCTTGCACTCGTTCTGGCCATGAGCGGCGGATTTCAAACCAACCTTGATCCGCCCGTTCCGCAGATAGGTTGGTGGGAGTCGGACAATGGAATTTCTCCACGCCTGAACGTCGGCGATTGCGGATCGGATGCGCCGAAGATCGGCGCCTGCCAGATGCCCACGCGGATGACGCTCGCCGATGTCGAAGCGCATCTCGCTGGGAAGGATACGGCGTGGTGGCGCGACGGCGATGAATTCATTGTCGTCGCAAAGCGCGATAGCGGGCCTGTCGAACTCTGTTGCGCCGCGCGCGGCAAGATGGATCACGTCGGCGGCGATTATTATGCGATCCGCCTGCGCGTCGCCGATCTCGACGAAGCGACGATAGACGTCAACATTGCGCCGCAAGGAACGGTCACCGGCGCTTATCGCGGACCGAAAGCGCCGCCCAAGCCGGACATGTCCGATCCGCTGAAGGGCAAGCTGCTGCAGTTCGCGGCGAACAGTCATGCGCTGGACGATCCCAGGCAAGTCACCGTGTATCTGCCGCCTGATTACGACGCGCAGAAAACCTATCCCGTCGTCTATATGGCGGACGGCATCTGGCGGCAGGACGATCCGAAGGCGGTGGAAGCGCTCATCCTCAAAGGCGAGATACCACCGCTCATCCTGGTCGAGATATGGCCCGGCGTTTCGCACAAGGACATTGAATTCCGTTCGCGCGAATATCTTTACGGCTGGCACGGCAACAGCGGCGGCTATTTCCTCAAGCACGAGACCTTTCTCATCAAGGAATTGCTCCCCGCCATCCAGACGCGCTTTCATGCATCGGCTTTGCCGGAAGATCGGCTCATCAACGGGTTCTCCAGTGGCGCGTCGTGGGCCGTCAGCATGGGCGTGCGCCATCCGGAGACGTTTCCCTATGTCGCTGCGAGTTCGGTGGGATGGACAGGCTCCGAGAAAAATCTCGACAAGCCGAATGCCACAAGCTTTTTCCTGACCGCCGGAACGATGGAGCCGGACTTCTATACCGAGACGCTGAAGACCGCGGATATCGCGCGCGCCTCCGGCCATGACGTCACGCTTCGCATCGAAGTCAGCGGCCACACCAACACGATCTTCCGCGAAATGCTGCTGGAAGGGATCAAGTGGTGGATGGCGAAGAGGACGGCTGCCCATCCTTCGCCGTCCTGATCACAGGCATCACGCCGGCATACACCGAGCTGGGACGCAACAGCCGTCCCAGCCGCTGCTGTTCGCGCGCATGCGCCGTCCATCCTGACGAACGGCCGCAGGCGAAGATCGGCGTGAAGCACTGGCGCGGGATCTGGAGCGCATCCAGCAGGATCGCGGTGAAGAACTCGACATTGGTATCGAGCGCGCGTTCCGGATTCTTCCGGCGCAGCGCCTCGCGCGCGTAGGCTTCGACCTCGGCGGCGAAGGGAAGGTCGACGGAATTGGCGCCCAGGGCATTCACCGCAGTCTTCAAAACATCCGCGCGCGGGTCGCGCACGCGATAGATGCGGTGGCCGAAACCCATCAGCCGTTCGCCGCGCGCCAGCGCATCGTCGATCCACGGCTTGATCCGCTCGCGCGTGCCGATGGCATCGAGCATCTCCAGCACCGGCTCCGGCGCGCCGCCATGCAGCGGCCCGGTGAGCGCGCAATAACCCGCGGTGATAGCCGCGAAGAGATCGGCGCGTGTCGAAGCAACCACGCGCGCGGCAAAGGTCGAAGCATTCATGCCGTGATCGCTCACGGTGACGAGATAGGCGTCCAGCGCCTTCGCTTCCGCCACGCTCGCAGGAACGCTGCGCAACATGCGCAGCGTGTCGGCGGCATGGCCGCGTACGGGATCGGGTGCGATCGGCGGTTCGCCATTCGCCTGGCGCACCAGTGCCGCTGCGATCACCGGCAATGCGCCGACGATGGCGGCGTCATCGGTCAGCCCATGTTCGGAGTGCAGCGCCGCCGTTGCCGCGCGAAATCCATCCACCACCGACAGGCCTTCGGTCGCGGCAAGCAGGGCAGGCAATCGCTTGAACGCGCGCACCCGCGCTTCGCCCAACGCCGCGCGCACCTCGGCTTCGCTGATTGGCGTGGTGGTGGCGAGCGACCATAACCGTGCCGTCACGCCTTCGAAGCTGGAAGCGGCGGCAAGCTCGCCGACCCATTTGCCCGCGATGATGAGCTCGCCCTTTTCGCCATCCACATGGCTGAGGCGCGTCTCGGCCGCGGCCACGCCGTCCAGGCCGATGGGGGATTTCGAGGTCTGCAGAGTCATGTCCAGCTCCTTTGTTGCGTTGCAGCAAAGGTGTGCCCGCTGGACATATGGATCAATCTTGATTAGCTTAATCAACATGAATAATTCCGAGGCGCCGCTTTATCTCTCCGCCGCCGAGGCTGCGGCGGAGCTCTCCATCTCCCCGGCCACGCTCTATGCCTATGTGAGCCGGGGGCTGGTCCGCTCGGAACCGGTCGAGGATGGCGCGCGTACCCGCCGCTATCGCGCGGATGATGTGCGCAGCCTGAAGAACCGCCGCGCACCCATGGTCGAGGGGCAGGGATTGAAAGCCGCCGATCTGCCGGTGATGGACAGCGCCGTTTCCACCATCACCGCCGAAGGGCCGATCTATCGCGGCGTGAAAGCCACCACGCTGTCCGAGACCGCCACCTTCGAGCAGGCGGCAACCTTGCTGTGGGATTCGAAAACGTCCGATCCCTTCGCGAAATCCAACATGCCGGTGATCTCGCCCGCGATGCGCAAGATCATGGAGGCGACGAAAGACGCGCCGCCCATCGACCGTGCCGTTGCGGTTCTCAGCCTCGCCACCGAAGCCGATCCGCGCGCCTACAACAGCGCCAGCGAAGGCCGCGCTGCGACGGGCGCGCGCATCGTGCGGCTGGTTGCGGCGGCGATGCTGCAGACCGAGCCGTCGCCCGATCCGCTGCACAAGCAGATCGCGCGCGCCTGGGCGCCGGGACACAAACATGCGGAAGACCTCATCCGCCGCGCGCTGGTTCTGCTCGCCGACCACGAATTGAACGCCTCCACCTTCACGCTGCGCTGTGCGATATCGACCGGCATCTCGCTCTATGACGGCGTGATCGCGGGGCTTGTCGCACTCAAAGGCCCCAAGCATGGCGGCGTGGGGCCGCTGGCGTCGCGGCTGGTGGATCAACTGATGGCCGGCGACATCGCCTCCATCGTGCGCGAGAAGGTGTCGCTGGGCGAACGCTTCCCCGGCTTCGGCCACATGGTCTACCGCGATGGCGATCCGCGCGCGGATTCGCTGTTCACTGCACTGATCAAGGCCGGCATCGACAAGCGCCTCGCCAGCGAGATTCCGCAAGCGGTGAAGGAAGCCACGGGGCAATTCGCGAACTGCGATTACTCACTCACCGTGCTGCGCCGCTCGCTCGGCATGCCGGTGGGCAGCGAGACAACGCTGTTCGCCATGTCGCGCACTGCGGGCTGGATCGCCCATGCCATCGAGCAGCTCGAAAGCAGAACCATGATCCGCCCACGCGCACGTTACACGGGGCCTGCGCCGGTCAGCCGGCGATAGACACCGGTTTCGCGTATCTCGCGGTCTTCCAGATCGCGTGTCACCTGAACATTATAAAGCGCAAGCCGCTCCACATCCGTCTTCGGGAAATAGCTTCGGCCCGGATCGCCCAGCAATGCATCGGCGCCGTTGTCGCGTAGCCACGCCAGCAGGCGTTCGGCCAGCGGACGCTCGTAGCACATGTCGCCGACCAGGATGATGTTCCAGTCACCGCGTGTGCCGATCATGTCTTCGGTCGTGGTGGCGACGGCAACGCCATTCGCGTCCGCGTTCAGTTGGATCGCGGCTTCGGCGTAGCGGTCGATGTCGGCGCATAGCACCGCGCATGCGCCGGCTTTCGCGGCGGCGATTCCAACCAGCCCGGAACCGGACCCGAAATCGAGCACACGCCGGCCGCGCACGACGCCGGGGTTATCCAAAATGTAACGCGCCAGCGCTTGCCCGCCCGCCCATGCGAAGGCCCAATAGGGTGGCGGCACGCCCATCGCTTCCAATTCCTCTTCGCTCTTGCGCCACAGCGGCATGATCTCGGTGGCGAGGCGGAGCCTGATTTCCGGAACGAGCGGCGGCGCGAGCGCTTGCGTGTTGGCGCGAATGAATTCGGTTTCCTGCATCGGGTCCGTGAGGCGATAGCCAGATGAACTATCCCACCGTCGACCAGATCCTGTCCAAGAAGACTTTTGCCGTCGCTTTCGGCGCGGCCAATGGGCTGCTCCTGATAGTGCTCTTGCTGCACACGTCGCGGGTGGTCCCGCAGCTTTCACGGCTCATGCCCGGCAGCTTCCAC
Source organism: Rhizomicrobium sp. (assembly GCA_036569005.1). Lineage (GTDB taxonomy): Bacteria > Pseudomonadota > Alphaproteobacteria > Micropepsales > Micropepsaceae > Rhizomicrobium. Next base: position 11,301 of record DATCRK010000056.1, read on the forward strand.
GCGGGCGTGCATTCCACCGGCTTGTGGCTTTTTCTGGCGCTGGTGCTGATGGCAAATGTGCTTGTCACGCTGGCTATCGGATTTGCGGTGATCTTTCCCGCGCTGCTGGACGGTGTCGGCATTGACGAGCGCCGTGTGACGCGCCTGCTGAGCGAGAACACGCCCATCTCGCGCGAAGCCCTGCAAGCCTGCCTCGCGGTCGTGCATCGGGAAGCCGATATCGCGCGCCGCCGCATCGCCATCGGCCGAAGCATCATTCTGGCTTCGGCGGCTGCTCTGGTTTTCACGTTCGCCTTCGTGTGCGACGCGCTCGTGCACGCGCCGCCGCGCAAGCCGCTGTTCACGAGCAATGCGCGCGTCGTGGAAAATATCACCGTTACCGACGGCGATGTGTGGCGCTTCACGGCGGACCAGATCGCCGGCGCGCTGGCGCTCGATATCCCCGAACTCTACGATTTCCATTTCGGCGCGCTGGACAATAACGTCCGCAGCCGCACCTTCACCGATTTCGTGTTCGCCTTCCGCGCGATTTTGGGATGGGTGGCACTGACCAGCGTCATTGTCACCATCCGCGACTGGCGCAGCCGCCCGGACAAATAGAACCAAACTCACACATCCGTGTTGTCACGCCCGCGTGACGCCTCTTTGCCGCGCGATTGGCGCTGCTAGGCTCGGGCGTCCATTCGGGGGCGTATCATGAAACGACTTTCCTTCGCGGTTCTCGCTGCGCTGTTGGCGGCCACGCCGTCTTTCGCGGCCAGTGACGGCTTCGTGCGGCAGACGATGCAAGTCGCGCCGCATGTGCATCTGATCTATCGGCCCGTGGCCATCAACGCGCCGTATGAGGGCAATTCCATTGTCATCGAGCAGTCCGACGGTCTTGTCGTCGTGGACGCGGGCGGCTCTCCACCGTCGGGCGAATACATCGTGGCCGAGATCAAGAAGTTCTCGAACAAGCCGGTGAAGGATTTGATCTACACGCACTATCACGGCGATCACAATCTCGGCGCCGGTGCGTTCCTGAAAGCGTGGCCGAGCGTAACGATCATCTCCACGGCCGCGACGAAAGCGAACATGACCAGCAAGCCGATGAACTACATCAAGACCTACAGCGCCGATTACGCGGGAGAGATCGACTATGCGAAGAAGCAGGCTGCCGATGCGACGTTGCCGGATGCCGTGCGCGCCGGCTGGCAGCAATATATCGACGTCGGTGACAGCATCATCGCGGGCTACAAGAACATGCTGGCCTATCCGGCGAAGATCACTTTCACGGACAAATACGAAATTTCCGACAGCGAAGAACCTGTCGAGATCGCATTCCTCGGCAAGGCGAACACCGATGGCGATGCCGTGATCTTGATTCCAAACGAGAAGGTTCTGTGCTCCGGCGATATCGTCGTGAACCCGATCCCCTATGCGGCAGCGTCGTATCCTTCGTCATGGATTGAGGTGCTGAGCAAGCTGAAAGCCTATCACGCGAAATACCTTATCCCCGGTCATGGCGACGTGCAGACCGACAATGTCTATGTCGACAAGGTGATCGCCGCATTGGAAGACGTGCGCGCGCAGGTGACGCCCCTGGCGAAGAAGGGCGTGACGCTCGACGACGTCTACAAGCAGACCGATTTCGAAAAACTCAAGGCCAGCTTTGCGGGCGACGATAAGTGGAAGCGCTTCCTGCTGAACGCATTCTTCCTGCACAGCATCGTCAAGAACGCGTATTTCGAAGCGACCGGCCAGCCGATCGAGCAGGGCACGAGCTGATCAAGCCGCGTGCGCGAGATCCGGCTTGGACGTCGCGATCTTCCACACCGAAAGATAGTTCGACTGGATTTCCATCTGCTGCCCATAGCCGCGCTCCAGCAGCATCTTGTGCAGCACCGGAAGGTTGTAGCAGGGCACATAGAAGAGCAGGTGGTGATCGACGTGGTAGTTCACCCAGTAGGGCGCGAACAGCACGCGCTCCCACCATGTCGCATAGGTCGTGCGCGCATTGCGGAACACATCGTCATTGTCCGGCACCATTGCGTGCTCGGCGATGTTGCGCACGCGGGTGATCACCTGCTGCCAGGTCAAAAGCGGCAACAGCCAGAACAGCGGATAGAAATACCAGCGTCCCACCGCCGTCAGCACGGCGAGCAGAACGAAGTTGGCAACAACTGGCCCTCCAAGTTTCTGGCGGAAGGTCGCGAAGCGCTCGGCGAACGGCGCGCCCGGCTTGCCAAGTGCCGCGCGGATCTGCGCGCGGCGCTGCTTGAAGCCGGTCTGCCCGGTGATGTCGCGGATCAGCTTGCGGCGGAAGCTGGCGCGCGTGATCGGGAATTTCGCGGAGAGATGCAGGTCCGGATCGTCCGGTTGCTGCGTCGTGCGGTGATGCACCAGATGATAGTGGCGATAGGGGATGGTGTCGGCGAACACCGGGAACGCGCAAAGCCACTGGCTCGCCCATTCGTTCCAACTGTGTGTCTTCATCAGCACGCCATGCGCGCCGTCATGCATCAGGATGGCGAGGCCCAGCTGCCGCGATCCAATCAGGATCACTGCCACGAGGAAGGTGAGCGGGTTCGGCCACACCGCGAACAGCGCCATGCTGGCCGCGATCACCACCCACGCATGGATGATGCAGAGCGTGCCCGTCACGTCCGAACGCGCGCGCACCGTCGCCATCTCGGCGGGCGTAAATCTCTCGTTCGGATCGAAGCGGGTCAGCGCCATCCCGTCATTATATGCCTCTCTGACAGGCTGTCACCCGCGCTGCGCGGGGTCGTAATAGAAGCGCTCTTCCGCGATTTTTTCGCCGTCCCAGCGCTGGTAGGCCAGCTCGTCCATCGTGAAGCCGGTTCCGTCCGCCGCCTTGAAACGGAACACCCATCGGATCACCACATGGTCGCCGTTCACGAACACAGGGCCTTCCACGGCGGAATGAATCTCCGCGAACCTGTCCATCACCGCGCGCTCGCGTTTCACATTGCCCTCGCGACCCTTGCGCGGCGGATTCATGTTCTCCTGCATCGTGGAGTCGGGATGATAGAAGTCCGCGATGGCCTGATCGTGCTTGCCGTCCAGCACCATCTTCACGAAGGCGTCGAGCGTCTCATTGTTGGGCATGGGTGATCCTCCTGTGCGCGAAGCTAGCGCGGGAAGATATAAGCGGCGATCACAAGAAGGTCAGATGACCTTCGCGGCCTGCAGGATCATAAGGGCCATCCAGATTTCGCATACGATCTGCACGGCGAATGTTGCGGTGCGGAACCATGTCGCGATCTGGTCGCCGGAGATGATGTGGATGATCGACTGGATGATGCGGAACACCAAAACCACCATCGCCAGCAGGTTGAACAGCGGGCTCTCCACGCCCGCGATCCACGCCGCCAGCACGATCACCGCGAAGATCGGCAGGTTCTCCACCGTGTTGAGCTGCGCGCGGTTGATGCGCCAGTAGCTTTCGTTGCCATGCGGCACCCCGGAGAGGAACTCGTTGTTCTTCACCTGGCCGCGGAAGATCAGCAGCAACCGGTCGATGGCGATCATCAGCACCAGCGCGATCGCCCACAGCGCATAGAACACCAGCGCGATTACCGATTCCGGCAAATGGATCAGCATGCGATTTCCCCCGTCAGCCGTAGCTGGCCACGGTCAACGCCAGCGCGATGAGCAAACCACTCTCCCGGTTCGCGCGGAAGAGGGTCAGGCACAATGGAACATCGTGAATTTGCAGCCGCGAGACCTGCCAGAACAGGTGCGCTGCAGCAGGAAGCATCAGCGCAACCGTCCACCAGCTCTGCGTCGCCGACACCCCCGCGAGCGAAACGAATACGAAGGTCAGGATGTAGAAGCCGGATATCCAGAGCGAGGACATCTCCCCGAACAGCCGCGCGGTGGACTTCACGCCGATCAGCGCGTCGTCCTCGGTGTCCTGATGGGCGTAGATCGTGTCATAGCCCAGCGTCCAGAAGAAGCATCCGGCGTAGAGAACGTAAGCGGCGGGCGAAAGGTGCCCGTTCAGCGCCGCGAAGCCCATCAACGCGCCCCAGTTGAACGTCAGCCCCAGCCATGCCTGCGGCCACCAGGTGATGCGTTTCATGAAAGGATAGATGACGATCAGGATCAACGACGCCGCGCCCAGCGCTACGGTGAACCAGTTGAACGTCAGCAGGATCGCAAGCCCGATCAGGCATTGCGCGGCGAGGAAGATGGTGGCGTTCTGCACGCTCACCGCGCCGGAAGGGATTGGCCGGCCACGCGTGCGTTCCACCTGTGCGTCGATATCACGGTCCACGATGTCGTTGAACGTGCAGCCCGCGCCGCGCATCACAACGGCGCCGATGCCGAACAGGATCGCCATCTTCCAGTCGGCGAGGTTCGAGAGGAAGCCGTGTCCCCCGAGTGCCAGCCCGAACACACACGGCCAATAGAGCAGCCATGTCCCGATGGGCCTGTCCAGCCGCATCAGGCGGAGATAAGGCTGCACGTCACGCGGCGCGCGATCGACCCAGCTTTGGGGGATGGCATCCGCAGGGGCTTGCGATTCAACGACCATGGCCCAATCTGTCACGGTCCGCGTATTTGAGAAAGCGATGAGCAGCGAGTTGGAAGAGCCCGGCGGCAAGGTGCGCCTCTTTGTGAAAGAGGCGTTGGGGGATGGCGAGCGGGTGATGCCGGACGATGCACAGGCGCATTATCTGCTCCATGTCATGCGCGCGAAGGCCGGCGACCGTGTCTCGCTGTTCAACGGCCGCGACGGCGAATGGCTGGCGAAGATCGCCGAAGTGTCCAAGCGAAGCTGCGTCCTGAAATGCGAGAAGCAAACGCGGGTGCAGGAGGGCACGCCCGATGTCTGGCTTTGCTTCGCGCCGATCAAGAAGACGCCGGCGGACTACGTCGTGCAGAAAGCGACGGAGCTTGGTGTTCGCGCGCTGCAGCCGGTGTTCACCCGCCGCACCATCGTCACGCGCATCAACGAAGAGCGCATGAGAGCGAACGCTGTCGAAGCCGCCGAGCAATCGGAGCGATTGACCGTTCCGGATATCCGCGAAGCCGTCACGCTCGACAAGCTTCTGAAGAACTGGCCCGCGGAGCGCCGCATCCTGTTCTGCGACGAGGGCGGTGACGCCAGGCCGATCGCGGAAGCTGTGCGCAACATAAAGGAAAGCACTTTCGCCATCCTCACCGGCCCCGAAGGCGGTTTCGATCCGGCGGAGCGCGAATTGATCCGTAGCCACGCTTTCGTCACGCCCATCACGCTCGGTCCGCGCATCCTGCGCGCCGATACTGCGGCGCTGGCATCGCTGACTGTGCTGCAGGCGCTGAAAGGCGATTGGTGATGTTCACCCATCGCATTGCGCGCCGCGAGGACGTTCCGCAGCTGAAAGAACTAATGACCTCTGCGATCCGCGAATTGCAGAAAGCATTTCTGTCGCCGGAACAGGTTGAAGCGTCGTTTGATGTCATGGGCCTCGACACGCAGCTCATCGACGACGGCACCTATTTCATCGTGGAAGAGGGCGGCGCCATCGCGGGCTGCGGCGGCTGGAGCCGCAGAGCCACGCTGTTCGGCGGCGATCATTCGGCGGGGCGCAGTGCCGCGCTTCTCGATCCCGCGAAGGATGCCGCGCGCGTGCGCGCCATGTACACCAATCCGTCTTTCGCCCGGCGCGGCGTTGGCCGTCTCATTCTCGATCTGTGTGAGAGCGCCGCGGCCGCCGAAGGTTTTACGCGCATCGAGCTCGCGGGAACGATGGCGGGCGTGCCGCTGTATCGCGCCTGCGGCTATCGCGATATCGAAGCCTTCGAAGCGGATACCCGCGCCGGACTGAAAATTCCGCTCATCCGCATGGGCAAGACCATTGGTAACGCTGCGTAACGGGCGGCCTATTCAAGGCTTGAATATCTTGTGCGCCCGAACGCGCTGCTTTTAGATCGCGCCGGTTTTAACGGAGAGATACGTATGACGGTCGATGGCAAGTGGAATATCACGGTGAATTCGCCGATGGGCGCGCAGAAGTCGGAACTCACGCTGAAGGCCGACGGCGCGACGCTGACCGGCAGCGGCACGGGTCCGGGCGGCGCATCCAACGCGATCACCGATGGCAAGGTCGATGGCAACAACGTTTCGTGGAAGGTCGCGGTCACCGCGCCGCTTCCGATGACGCTGGAGTTCGCCGGCACCGTTGCGGGCGACAGCCTCAACGGAAATGTGAAGGCGGGCAATTTCGGCTCGTTCCCGTTCACCGGCACGCGCGGCTGAACGAATTTCACAAATGATATGCGACGGGCGTGGAGTGGGTATCCGCTCCGCGCCCGTTGCTTCTTGGTGCCCCGCCTTGCGGGATCGCTGCGAGCCTCCTAGATACACTCGACTGAACGCGGCGTTCAGCATTCACACATCGCCGTAGGGGAAATCACCCCGGACAACGCGCGCAGGGAGGGCCGCAATGTCGATACCGCAGTCCGCCGGCGGCCCGATCCGGGGCAAGGCCGATCTCATCGAGCATCTGTCCTCGGGTTCGAAGCCGCGCGAGCAATGGCGCATCGGCACCGAGCACGAGAAATTCGTCTACGACCTGAAGACGCTGAAACCCGTTTCCTACGAAGCGCCGAACGGAATCCGCAAGCTGCTGGAAGGCATGACGCGCTTCGGCTGGGACCCGGTGAAGGAAGGTGCGAACATCATCGGCGGCTATCAGAACGGCGCGTCGATCTCGCTCGAACCCGGCGGACAATTCGAACTCTCCGGCGCCGCGCTGAAGACGGTTCACGAGACTTGCGCCGAAGTGAATACGCATCAGGAGCAGGTGCGCGAGATCTGCGGTGAACTGGGTCTCGGTGTTCTTGGCCTAGGCTTCGCGCCGGACTGGACCCTGGACGAAGTGCCCATCATGCCCAAGGGCCGCTACAAGATCATGCGCGACTACATGCCCAAGGTCGGCGGGTATGGCCGCGAGATGATGTTCCGCACCTGCACGGTGCAGGTGAATCTCGACTTTGCGAACGAAGCCGACATGGTGAAAAAGTTTCGCGTCGGCCTCGCGCTGCAGCCGGTGTCCACCGCGCTGCTCGCGAACTCGCCGTTCCGCGTCGGCAAGCCGAACGGCTTCCTGTCATACCGTTCGCATATCTGGACCGACGTCGATAACGCCCGCGCGGGCATGCTGCCGTGGGTGTTCGAGGACGGCATGTCGTTCGAGCGCTACGTCGACTATGCGCTCGATGTGCCGATGTATTTCCTCTATCGCGACGGCAAATATATCGACATGGCGGGCAAGAGCTTCCGCCAGTTCCTCGCGCGCGAGATTCCGGACGTCAAAGACATTGAGCCGACGATGGCCGACTGGGCGGATCACCTCACCACCATCTTCCCGGAAGTGCGCCTCAAGAAATTCCTGGAGATGCGCGGCAGCGATGCGGGCGCATGGCGGCGCATCTGCGGCATGCCCGCATTGTGGGTCGGCATCTATTACGATCAGGTCGCGCTCGATGCGGCGTGGGATCTGGTGAAGGATTGGACCGCGGAAGAGCGCCAACAAATGCGCGACAGCGTTCCGCGCCTCGCGTTCAAGACGCCGTTCCGCAACACCACGGTGTGGGAACTTGCACATCGCATGCTCGAAATTTCCTCCGAAGGCCTGAAGCGGCGCGCGGCGCTGGATGCCGGGGGCATGAGCGAGGACGGCTTCCTCAATCCCTTGCGCGAACTCGTCAGCCGCGGGCAGACACGCGCGGAGGAACTTCTTGCGCGCTATCACGGCGCCTGGAATCGCGACATCCGCCACATCTTCAGCGAATACAATTTTCTCTGAATCGTTCTGCCGTATTCGCGCCGCTTTCTTTCGCAAATCTCCGCGCGATGAAGAGCGAGATTGCAACCCGCCTTGCGGGAACACGCGATCGTCGCGCGCTGGTTGCGCTCGATCCGATCGCGGAGAAAGACCTTCAGCGCCGCGACACCATCGATTCCGCCATCGCCGCGCGGCGCTGTTGGGTGGCGGAAGGCTTCGGCCGCGTGGTGGGTTACGGAATCCTGTCCAAAAACTTTTTCCATCGTGACTTCATCGAGATTGTCTTCGTGTCTGAAGACGCGCGTCGCACCGGCGCGGGCGCCGCATTGCTCGCCGCTATCGAGCGCGCGGTGAAAGATGAGAAGCTGTTTACCTCGACCAATGCGTCGAATGCCGCCATGCGCGGCTTGCTTTTCACGCGCGGCTATCGCGAGAGCGGCCGCATCGACAATCTCGATCCCGGTGATCCGGAGATCGTCTATGTGAAGCTTTTGGAACGTGCTAGCGCCGAGCGCGCCAGAGAATGAGGACGCCGAGCAGCGCCAGCGCGCCGCCCCAATAGATCCAGTTGGTCGCGCCGATCATGAAACTGGTGCGCGGCCACTGCACGAGGCCCGCGCCTTGCGCCGCCCACAGCAATCCCACGGCGAGGGCGGCAAGGCCCACAATCGTCATCAGAACTTTGCGCATGATCCCCTCCCGCGTCGCGCGAGCCTAGCATACTACGCGACTACCACTCACCCTTCGACAAGCTCAGGCGGAGGATGAGAAAACTCCTCATGCTGAGCTTGTCGAAGCATGAAAGCGTCACCTCGACTAATGCTCCGGCAGTGGGATGAACTCCTTGTCGTCGCCGGGGATCTTGGCGAAGCGTCCGGACTTCCAGTCATCCTTCGCCTTTTCGATCCGCTCGCGCGAGGAGGCGACGAAATTCCACCAGACATGCCGCTCGCCATCCAGCGGCGCGCCGCCCAGCAGCATCACGCGGCTGTCGCCCATGGCGCTGATCTCCGCATGCTCACCCTTGTCGAACACTATCATGCCGCCATCGCCGAGCGACTGCCCGTCGCTCTCCACGCGTCCCGCCACGACCATCACGCCGCGCTCGGCATATTCGGTTGGAAGCGTCAGCGTGCTGCCGTCTTTCATCACGGCATCGACGTAGAAGATCTCCATCGGCACCTTCACCGGCGCTTCCATGCCGAACGCCTTGCCGCACACCACGCGCAAGGTGACGCCGTCATGCTCCATCGTGGGCAGCTTTTCTTTGGTGACATGCTGGAAGCTCGGCGGGTCTTCTTCATTGGCTTTCGGCAAACCAACCCAGCTTTGAATTCCATGCATGCGATGGCCGCGCGCACGAACGTCTGCGCCCGTGCGTTCGGAATGGGCGATGCCGCGCCCCGCCGTCATCCAGTTCACGTCGCCCGGCACGATCTCCTGCATGTTGCCGAGATTGTCGCGATGCACCTGCGAGCCTTCGAACAGATAGGTGATGGTAGCGAGCCCGATATGCGGATGCGGCCGCACATCGATGCCATGCCCCGGCTTGAACGCCACCGGCCCGAAATAATCGAAGAACACGAAAGGACCGACGGTGCGCTGCCCCGCCTGCGGCAGCACGCGCGCCACCGAAAAGCCATCGCCCAATTCCCGCTTCTGCCCCGAAAGATCGCGCATCTCTTCTCCTATTTCGGCTGCGGCACGCGCTCGGCGCCCTGACGCGCTAGCATCCAACCCGGATATTCGTGCGGCAGTGCGCTCACATCGTCCAGCGTCTTCATCTCTTCAGCGGAAAGCTTCAGTGTCGTGGCGGCGAGGTTGTCGTCCAACTGTTCCGTGTTCTTCGCGCCGATGATGACGGTGGTGACGAACGGCTTGTGCAGGATGTAGGCGAGGGCGACGCGCGCCACGCTGACATCGTGCTTCCTGGCGATCTCGCGCATCGCATCCACGCATTTCCACGCGCGGTCCTTGTCCACCGGCGGAAAGTCGAACACCACGCGGCGCGCGCCTTCCGGCCCGTTGGAGCCGGGACCGAACTTGCCGGAGAGCAATCCGCCCGCCAGCGGCGACCACACCATCAAACCGACCTTTTGGTCGTTCAGCAGTGGAACGATCTCGCGCTCCAGATCGCGCCCCGCGATGGAATAGTAGACCTGCAACGTCTCGAAGCGCGCATAGCCACGCTTATCCGAAACACCCAGCGCCTTCATGATCTTCCATGCCTGCCAATTGGAACAGCCGACATAGCGCACCATGCCTTGGCGCGTGAGATCGTCGAGCGCGCGCATCGTCTCTTCGACCGAGGTCACGTTGTCCGTGGCATGGATCTGGTAGAGATCGATGTGATCGGTCTGCAACCGCTCCAGGCTGCGCGAGACCGAATCCATGATGTGCCCGCGCGATGCGCCGATATCGTTGGGGCCCGGCCCCATGCGGCCATAGCATTTCGTCGCGATCACCACGCTAGAACGCTTGATGCCAATATCCTTGATCGCCTGTCCCGTCAGCCGCTCGGACTGCCCGGCGGAATAGACGTCCGCGGTGTCGAGGAAGTTCACGCCTGCCTCGATCGACTTGCCCACGATTTGCGTTGCCAGTTTTTGATCGACGTCGCCGATCCCGGCCCATATGCCGTCAGGCTTTTTTTCGCCGGTGAACGTCATCGTTCCGAGGCAGATTTCGGACACGAACAATCCGGTGTTGCCGAGTTGATTGTATTTCATGGGAGCACCTCCAGTGTCAGGCTGGGAGGATCGTAAGCGCCGGCCAGTGTTCTTTCCAGCGCAACGCCTTTTCCATGTACTTGTCAGGGAGAAAGTTCGGCATGCGGTTGGGGCGAACGGTCAAATTGAAAATGTCATCGAAGCCGCGCGGCGCGTAAACCTCTATACCATCAGCATTTGCGCGAATGCCCACCTGCGCATTATGCATCAGGAACCGGTCGATACCATCGGTCGCGCGCGACAAAGGCGGGTAGGGCGATCCGAACTTTTCCTGATACCAAAGATGCACCCGCGCCTGATTGCGCACTTCCACCGCGATGCCAAGATCGGCGAACAATTCGCTCGCCCGCCGGATCGCGGCATCTTCGGCGTCGTATGACGTATCGGGATCGAAATAGAAAATGTCGTAGTCCTTGATGTGCAGATCGGGCCGCTGTCCCGTGCGCGTGTTCCATACGGTCTGAAACAATGCGCCGGACACCAGCCAGCAATCCGGCAAGCCGAGCGACGGCAGCCGCTCCAGGATCACGCCGTTGAACGGATTGCGCCGAACCGCTTCGAGGAATTCAAAACGAGTCATCGCTGCCAGATTGCCATTGCGCGCGAAGCGCGGCACGGTCGGTCAGCGCGCAAATTTGGGGACAAGGATGCAGACGGAAATTGTGGGGCTTGTGGCGGCGTTTCTGACGACGCTCGCGTTCTTTCCGCAGGTGATCCACACGATCCGCACGCGCTCCACGCACGATATCTCACTCAGGATGTATTCGCTCTACACCGTGGGCATATTTCTCTGGCTGATCTACGGCCTGTTGTTGCGCGATATGCCGCTGATCGCGGCCAATGCGATCACGCTCGTTCTGTCAGGGACGATCCTCGGCCTGAAGCTCCGGCACGGCTGACGCGTCAGCTCACAGTGCCGGCCGGCTTGCCCGTCTGAACGAAAGCCTGCGGCGGCAGCGCGAAGACGCCCGGTGCCTTGTTCGGGATCGCCGACGTCCAGCGCACCCACGGGAATTCCAGCGCATGATAGAGATGCGGGAAGGTTTCGCCGTCCGCATTCGTCTCCCATTTCAGCTTGTCGCCGAGATCGTCGGATTCCATCGCCACCAGCATCAGCCCGGTCGCATGCGCGAAGTGTCTGTTCAGCGTTTGCGGAAGCTGCGCACCGGTGGACAGATGAATGAAGCCATCACGCTTGTCGTCGAACGATCCGCGATAGACGCCCGCCTCCTGCGCGCGCTCCCACTCGTCGATCTGAAGGATCTTGAAAACCTGCATGTCAAACTCCTGTTAAAACCAGATCGAGCGCGGCCGTGATGCGGAAACTTTCCGCTTCCAGATTGGCGACGGGGTTCTTCAGAACGCGAAGCGGCAATGTCAAAAGCTCCTGAGGCAACAGATACAGCATTCGCCCGGCAATTTCGAACTTCGGATGCAATCGTGGCAGCGATTGATCTACTCTTTCTGTCGTCAGTGTCGCCATCAATCGCGTGTCCGCGTGATCCAGGACCCGATGCTGGACGCAGAGAAGATAGGGTCGCACTGTACGAAGCGCCAAAATGGCATTGGGTACAACGTCAAACTGACGGATCATCGAAAGCATCTTCGCCGTAATATGCTTCGGCCAATGTTCCGTGTTTTTTGATGAAGGCATTGTAGGCGTCGATCGATGCCTTGTTCTCTTCGTAGAACCGTTGCGCGCGTTCTTCGGCGGTGAGCTTGTTCAGCGCGCTCTCCAGTGCTCGGGAGAGGTTGATCTTCATCTCCTTCGCCACTTTCAGAAGCTCGGCATCGATGGAAACATTCACCGCCCGCTTGGCGCGCGGCGGAAGCCCGCTCGGAGAGCCGCTACGTTGCGGCTGCTTCTCGCGGTAAGCCCGGGCAGGGTCTTCGAGATGCTTCTTGGCCATGCGCATACTCTATGCGCATGGCTTATGCGCATCAAGCCGCCTGCTGCGTCCCGCCGACCGTCAGTCCATCGATGCGCAGCGTCGGCTGACCGACGCCCACCGGCACGGACTGTCCGTTCTTGCCGCAGGTGCCGACGCCGGTGTCGAGCTTCAGATCGTTGCCCACCATGGTGATCTTGGTCAGCGCGGTCGCGCCGTCGCCGATCAAGGTCGCGCCTTTGATGGCGGGACCGATCTTGCCGTTCTCGATGAGATACGCCTCGGTGCAGGAGAACACGAATTTGCCGTTGGTGATGTCCACCTGTCCGCCGCCGAAATTGGTGGCGTAGATGCCTTTATCGACGCTCGCGAGAATCTCGCCGGGGTCCTTGTCGCCCGCCAACATATAAGTGTTGGTCATGCGCGGCATGATGTTGGCCGCGTGGCTTTCGCGCCGCCCGTTCCCGGTGGGCGCCACGCCCATCAGCCGCGCGTTCTGGCGGTCCTGCATGTAGCCTTTCAGGATTCCGTCCTCGATCAGCACCGTGCGCGAGGTCGGGGTGCCTTCGTCGTCGATGGTGAGCGAACCGCGGCGCTGCGAGATTGTGCCGTCATCCACCACCGTCACGCCCGGCGCGGCGACGCGCTGGCCGAGCAGTCCGGCAAACGCGCTCGTCTTCTTGCGATTGAAATCGCCTTCGAGGCCGTGGCCGATGGCTTCGTGCAGCAGGATGCCGGGCCAGCCCGGACCGAGCACGACTTTCATCTCGCCGGCAGGGGCTGGAATAGAAGAGAGGTTCACCACCGCCTGGCGCAGCGCTTCGTCCACCGCCGCCTGCCAGTACTCCGGACGCAGATAGAATTCGTAACCCTCGCGGCCGCCGCCGCCGAAGCTGCCGCTTTCCTGACGGCCGTCTTTCTCCACCACCACCGACACATTGATCCGCACCAGCGGGCGCACGTCGCGATAGATCTCGCCATCGGGCCGGATGATCTCCACCACCTGCCACGATCCGGCGAGGCTGGCGGACACCTGCTTCACGCGGCTGTCTTTCTTGCGCGCATATTCGTTCATGTCGGCAAGCAGCTTCACCTTGGCTTCGAAGCCGGCGGAGTTCAGCGGGTCGATGTCGGTGTAGAGCTTGGCGTTGGTGCGGGCCGGGGGCAGGGCGATGGTGCCGCCATGCCCGCCCGCGACAGCCTTCACCGTCTGCCCGGCGCGCTTGATCGCGTCTTCGGACAGATCGGAGGCGTGGGCGTAGCCCGTCATCTCGCCCGCCACCGCGCGCAGGCCGAAGCCCTGGGTGGTGTCGAACGTGGCGGCCTTCAGGCGGCCGTCGTCGAAGGCGAAGGTCTCGCTCTGCTTATATTCAAGGAAGAGTTCCCCATCGTCCGCGCCGTGGAGCGATTCGTCCACCAGGGCCTGCACGTTGCTGCGGTCGAGTTGCTTGAAGAAGATGTCGTCGGGGTTGGTCACGGGTGCGACTCCGGGGCAAAAGAGTGTTCTGTAAGGAATATGGCTATTGCGACAGCGAACGGCCACCCCGTGCCATAAGGTCGCAATGACTTTAAGGGGTTAGCCCCTCTAAATCCTTGCCGGATTCCGGGGCAGCGCGTGCGGAACCGTGCGCGGGCGGAGGTTCATTTGCGAGGTCGCCTGATGTTTTTGAAAAAGATCGGCGCCGGGTTGTCGGGGGCATTCGCGCTTGGTGGCGCGTTCCTCTGGTCCACGGCCGCTTCAGCTCTTCCCGTGGACTGGCAGACGGGCTTTCAGCCCGCCGCGTCGCCGGTGATGGAGTGGATCGAGGATTTCCACCGCGAGCTTCTGGTCATCATCACGGCGGTGTCGCTGTTCGTGTTGGCGCTGCTGGTGTGGATCGTCGTGCGCTACAACAAGCGCCGCAATCCGGTGCCGTCCAAGACCGCGCACAACACGCTGCTCGAAGTGGCGTGGACGCTGATCCCGGTCATCATCCTGGTGATCATCGCGATCCCGTCATTCCGCCTGCTCTATTTCGAAGCGACGATCCCGACCCCGGACCTGACGATCAAGGCGATCGGCAAGCAGTGGTTCTGGACCTATGAATATCCGGGCAGCAACTTCACCTTCGACTCGCTAGGCCTGTCGGATGCCGACGCCGCCAAGAAAGGCGAGCCGCGGCTTCTGGGCGTGGACAACGCCATCACCGTTCCGGTGAACAAGGTGGTGGAAGTCGAGACGACCGGCGCGGACGTGATCCATAGCTGGGCGGTGCCGCAGTTCGGCGTGAAGATGGACGCCGTGCCTGGCCGCATCAATCACACCTGGTTCAAGGCCACGAAGATCGGCACCTATTACGGCGAGTGCTCCGAGCTTTGCGGCGCGCGCCATGCCTTCATGCCGATCGAAGTGCATGTGGTTTCGGAAGCCGACTACGCCGCATGGCTGGCCGGCGCGAAGAAGAAATTCGCCGCGATCGACGACAGCACCCGCGTCGCCGCGAAATAAGGACAACAGACATGGCTGACATCGCACACGCCCACGAAGACCATCCGCACGGCTGGCGCCGCTACGTCTATTCGACGAACCACAAGGACATCGGCTCGATGTACCTGGTGTTCGCGATCTGCGCCGGCATCATCGGCGGTTTCCTGTCGATGATGATGCGCGCGGAACTGATGTATCCGGGGCTCGAGGTCTTCAAGGAGCCGCACACCTTCAACGTGTTCGTCACCGGCCACGGCCTGATCATGGTGTTCTTCATGATCATGCCCGCGATGATCGGCGGTTTCGGCAACTGGCTCGTGCCGCTCATGATCGGCGCGCCGGACATGGCGTTCCCGCGCATGAACAATATCTCGTTCTGGCTTCTGCCGTTCTCCTTCGCCTTCCTCATCGCCTCCATGTTCGTGGAAGGCGACTCGGGCGGCATGGGCGTGGGCGGCGGCTGGACGCTCTATGCGCCGCTGTCGACCTACGGCTCGCCCGGCCCGGCCATGGATTTCGCGATCTTCTCGCTGCACATCGCGGGCGCGTCCTCGATCCTCGGTGCGATCAACTTCATCACCACGATCTTCAACATGCGCGCGCCGGGCATGACCCTGCACAAGATGCCGCTGTTCGTGTGGTCGATCCTGGTCACCGTCTTCCTGCTGCTGCTGTCGCTGCCGGTCCTGGCGGGCGCGATCACCATGCTCTTGACCGACCGCCACTTCGGCACGTCGTTCTTCAATCCGGCAGGCGGCGGCGATCCGATCCTCTACCAGCACCTGTTCTGGTTCTTCGGTCACCCGGAAGTGTACATCCTGATCCTGCCGGGTTTTGGCATGATCTCCCACATCATCTCGACCTTCTCGAAGAAGCCGGTGTTCGGTTATCTCGGCATGGCCTACGCGATGGTGGCGATCGGCTTCATCGGCTTCCTCGTCTGGGCGCACCACATGTACACGGTGGGCCTCAGCGTCGACACGAAGGCCTATTTCGTGTTCGCGACCATGGTCATCGCGGTGCCGACGGGCATCAAGATATTCTCCTGGATCGCCACCATGTGGGGCGGTTCGGTGGAGTTCAAAGTGCCGATGCTGTGGGCGATCGGCTTCGTGTTCCTCTTCACCGTCGGCGGCGTGACCGGCGTGGTGCTGGCGAATGCGGGCGTCGACGTAGTTCTGCAGGACACCTACTACGTCGTGGCGCACTTCCATTACGTGCTGTCGCTGGGCGCGGTGTTCGCGATCTTCGCGGGCTTCTACTTCTGGTTCCCGAAGTTCACCGGCTACATGTACAACGAGACGCTGGCCAAGCTGCATTTCTGGATCACGTTCATCGGCGTCAACACGGCGTTCTTCCCGATGCACTTCCTGGGTCTCGCCGGCATGCCGCGCCGTTATGCGGACTATCCGGATGCCTTCGCGGGCTGGAACTTCGTCGCCTCCATCGGCGCGTTCATCGCGGGCTTCGGCGTTTTGGTGTTCATCGTCGTCCTGATCGAAGCCTTCGCGAAGAAGCGCATCGCGGGCGACAATCCGTGGGGCGCGGGTGCCACGACGCTGGAATGGACGCTGTCCTCGCCGCCGCCGTTCCACACCTTCAACGAACTGCCGCGCATCACGGGCGAGGTCCACTAGACCGATGGCACTGGTTGACGTTTACGCGGGTCCTCAGCAGCGCATCGCCGATGTCGGCGATTACTTCGCGCTACTGAAGCCGCGCGTGATGTCGCTGGTGATCTTCACCGGCCTCGCCGGGATCGTGGTCGCGCCGGGGAGCATTCATTTGCTCTCCGCCTTCACCGCCTTGCTCTGCATCGCCGTGGCGGCGGGCGCGTCCGGCGCGCTCAACATGGCCTACGATTCCGATATTGACGCGGTGATGGCGCGCACCGCCACGCGGCCTATCCCGATGGGCTATGTGACGCGCGAAGAGGCGCTGACCTTCGGCTGGTGGCTCTCGGTCGCGTCGGTCACGATCATGGGGCTGTTCATCAACCTGCTGGCCGCGGGCCTGCTTGCTTTCACGATCTTCTTCTATGTCGTCGTCTATACGCTGTGGCTGAAGCGCGCGACGGCGCAGAACATCGTCATCGGCGGATTGTCCGGCGCCTTGCCGCCCGCCATCGGCTGGGCCGCGGTGACGGGGCATCTGTCGCTCGCGCCGCTGGTGCTGGTCGCGATCACCTTCCTGTGGACACCGCCGCATTTCTGGGCGCTGGCGCTGTTCCGTTCCGACGATTACGCGCGCGCGGGTGTGCCGATGATGCCGGTGGTGGCGGGCAAGACGTCCACGCGCCGCCAGATCTTCGCCTATACGCTTCTGCTGCTGCCGGTCGGCCTCGCGCCCGCCGCGCTGGGTTTTGCCGGTCCGCTTTATCTCGCCGCCACCGGCGCGATGAGCGCCTGGTTCCTCTACGGTGCAACGCGCGTTCTCTTCGAGCGCGACGCGGTGAAGGAGCCGGCGGCCAGGAAGCTGTTCTTCATTTCGATCGCCTATCTTTTCGTGCTCTTCGCTGCGCTGATCGCCGAAAGGCTGGTCGGCATCTCGCCGTTCGGAGCGTGGTTGTGAGATGGACGATCGCGAAATCGAATTGCATAACGCGCGCGCGCGCAAACGGCGTAATCTCGCCGTCGGCCTCGTGCTCGCGGGAATGGTTCTGTTGTTTTTCCTGATGACGATCGTCCGCCTCGGCGGGCACGTCTTCGAATAGGGGCTAGAGAGGGTCTTACCGATGTCGCATTCGGCGGAAGTGAAGCACGATTATCATCTGGTGAACCCGAGCCCGTGGCCCGTGGTTGGCTCCTTTGCCGCCTTCGTGATGCTGGGCGGCGCGGTCCTCTGGATGAACGACAGCTATGCCGGCTTCGGCGGTCTCGCGGGTCAGCCGTGGGTTCTGCTCATTGGCGTGGCGTTGCTGTTGCTGACGTTCTTCGGCTGGTGGCGCGACGTCATCAAGGAAAGCGTCGTCGAGCATGACCACACGCCGGTCGTGAAGCTGGGCCTGCGCTACGGCATGGTGCTCTTCATCGCCTCGGAAGTGATGTTCTTCGTCGCGTGGTTCTGGGCCTACTTCAACAGCGCCATCTTCCACGCCGATTACGGTGTCTCGACCTGGCCGCCGGCCGGCATCGTCACGCTCGATCCGTGGCACCTGCCGCTGCTCAACACGCTGATCCTCCTGTGCTCGGGCACCACGGTGACGTGGGCGCACCACGCCCTGCAGCATGGCGACCGCAAGGGCGCGATCCAGGGCCTGATCCTTACCGTGCTGCTCGGCCTGTCGTTCACTGGCTGCCAGGCATGGGAATATGCCCATGCGCCGTTCACCTTCGGCTTCAACGGTCTGGCGAAAGTGCCGTTCACCGATCCGGCGCACATCGATCTCGTCGCCGGCGTCGGCAATTTCGACGCGATCTACGGCTCGACCTTCTTCATGGCCACGGGCTTCCACGGCTTCCACGTCATCGTGGGAACCATCTTCCTGGCGGTCTGTCTCGGCCGCGCCATCGCGGGCCAGTTCACGCCGACCCGCCACTTCGGCTTCGAGGCCGCCGCCTGGTACTGGCACTTCGTCGACGTGGTGTGGCTGTTCCTGTTCTCCTGCATCTACGTGTGGGGCGTTGGACCGGTCGTGGCTTGACGGCCGAACCGACAGCTTTAAAGGCTGCCATACAGGGCCTCTGTCCGCGCTGCGGTCAGGGGCCTTTGTTTTCCGGCTATCTCACCATCGCCAAAAGCTGCCCGCATTGCGGGTTGGACTATTCGATCTTCGACGTCGGCGACGGCGCGACGGTGTTCGTCATCCTCATCGCCGGTTTCATCGTCTGCGGCGCCGCACTGGTGGTGGAGGTGAGTTGTTCGCCGCCCTATTGGGTGCATGCGCTGATCTGGCTTCCGCTGATCGCGATATTGGTGCTGGGCGGATTGCGTCTCGTGAAAGCGACGCTGATGGTGCTGCAATACAAGCACCGCGCCGGCGAGGGGCGGTTGGAATGATGCTCTCGAATTTTTCCTCCCCCGTTTACGGGGGAGGTGCGCTGCGCAGCAGCGTGGAGGGGGCCGTCATGCGTCGGCACTACATCGAATCTGCGTTCGCGTTCCCCCTCCGGCTCCCCCGCATCAAGTGCGGGGTCGCCTCCTCCCCCGTAAACGGGGGAGGAAAGCGGTCGGCGCAGGATTGAACGATGCGCCCCTACTTCAAACCACTCCTCGTTCCCACGCTGTGGCTCATCCCGCTGCTCGTCATTCTTTGCGGGCTGGGCACATGGCAGATCCAGCGCCTGCACTGGAAAGAAGGGCTGCTCGCGAAGATTCATGACGGCCTCACTGCGCCGCCGGTGCCCTTGCGCGATGCGCTGCCGGTGCTCGATGGCGCGCATGTCGACGCCGCCGATTATCGCCGCGTGACGGTGCATGGCCTGTTCGAGAACGGCGAGGAGATATTGTTTTTCACCACGGGTGCCGAAGGCGCGCCGGTCTATCATGTGATCGCACCGTTCCTGATGGACGACGGCCACACGCTGCTGGTGGATCGGGGCGAAGTGCCGATGGATTTGCCAGCATCGGTCTGGCGTCGGGGCGACCGCAACGGCGCGCAGACCATCGTCGGCATCGTCCGCGAGCCCGCCGCGCCGAACTGGTTCACGCCGCCGATCGACAAAGCCAAGCGCATCGTCCACACGCGCGATCCCGATACGCTCGCCAAAGCGTTCGGCATCAAGAACGTCTTCCCGATGTTTCTGGAAGCGGACGCGACGCCCAATCCCGGCGGCTGGCCGAAGGGCGGGGTGACGGTGGTCGATCTGCCGAACAATCACCTGCAATACGCGATTACCTGGTTTGGCCTCGCGCTGGGACTCCTCGGCGTCTATCTGGTCTATCATTCCTCGCGCGGACGCCTCGGCCTGCGGTAGCGCAGGCGGCGCGATGTTCAAGGCGCTACGGCAAGATATTTAACTAGTTTTCCTATTTTTTTGCTCTATAATCCTAACCATGATCGCCCGATCTCTCAACACTTCCAAAGGCTTGCAGCGCACCCGTGCCAGTTTCGGCGCGTGTATCGCGGACATGGAGGAGAGGGGGAGGGGGGTGGTCCGAATTCGTGAAAACGACTGCGCTCACCTGCCGCGAACCACAACATCTTGGATTTGCGCAAAACGCGACGCGAAAAATCGACATTCAATTCCCCAAGGAGGGGGAGTGGGGGGGAGGGGGTGCCGGAATCTTGACTTCAATTCTCAAGCGCTGGTGTTCCGCTCAAAATCGCATCCACAAGTTGAAGGTCCGCGATGCGCTACATAAGCACCCGCGGCCAGACGGCGCCGC
Organism: Rhizomicrobium sp.; assembly: GCA_036569005.1. Classification (GTDB taxonomy): domain Bacteria; phylum Pseudomonadota; class Alphaproteobacteria; order Micropepsales; family Micropepsaceae; genus Rhizomicrobium. Next base: position 31,495 of record DATCRK010000056.1, read on the forward strand.
AAAGCTTTGCCGACATCCTGCTCGCCGGTCTCGCGCCCGATGGCGGGCTGTTCCTGCCGGAGAGCTGGCCGCAGGTTTCGGCGGATGAGATCGCCGGTTTCGCCGGCAAGCGCTACGCCGACGTCGCCTTCGCGATCCTGAAGCGCTTCACCGGCGACAGCTTCACCGATGCGGAGCTGCGCGAAGACATCGATGCCGCCTATTCGGGTTTCGACGCAACCGACATCGCGCCGCTCGTCGAGATCGGCAAGGGCAAATATCTGCTGGAGCTGTTCCACGGCCCGACGCTTGCCTTCAAGGACATCGCAATGCAGGTGCTGGGCCGCCTCTTCGCCCGTGCGCTCGCAAAGAAAGGCGGCAAGGCAACCGTCGTTGCGGCGACAAGCGGCGACACCGGCTCCGCCGCCATCGCCGCGCTGGGCGGATTGCCGAATATCGACGTTTTCGTGATGCATCCGAAAGGCCGCGTCAGCGAGGTGCAGCGCCGCCAGATGACGACCGCGCCGTTCGCCAATGTCCACAACATCGCGCTGGAAGGCACCTTCGATGACGCGCAGAGCATTGTGAAGCAGCTCTTCGCCGACAAGGCCTTCGCGAACCGCGCACATCTGACGGCGGTGAACTCCATCAACTTCGCCCGCATCGCGGCGCAAAGCGTTTATTACTTCACAGCCACCGCAAAGCTCGGAAAATCCACCTTCGTCGTCCCCACCGGAAATTTCGGCGACGTGTTCGCCGGCGAGGCGGCAATGCGCATGGGCCTGCCGATCACCAAACTCATCGTCGCGACCAATGCGAACGACATTGTGGCGCGCGCGCTGAACGAAGGCCTCTACGAAGCCGGCGAGGTGCATCCCACGCTCAGCCCGTCGATGGACATTCAGGTCTCCAGCAACTTCGAACGCGCGCTGTTCGAAGCTTCTGGCCGCGACGATGCGTGGACACGCGGAGCGATGGAAAGCTTCGCTTTGAATCGCTCACTCAAATTGCCGGACGAAATTCGCGAACGTCTGCGCACGCGCTACGACGCCGGTCGCGCCGACGACGCAGAAACGCTCGACCTCATCGCTCGCACGTTCCGCGAAACCGGCCGCATCGTCGATCCCCATACGGCGGTCGCTCTCCGCGTGGCGGAAAAGCTGGATGCCCGGCTGGAGGACCCGATCGTGGTTCTCTCCACCGCCCATCCGGCCAAATTTCCCGATGCCGTGGCCCGTGCGACCGGTGAAAAAGTTCCCTTGCCCCCGCGGCTCGCCGCCCTCTATGACGGGGTGGAGCGGGTGACGGTCCTGCCCCATGATCTGGGCACCGTCCGGGGGTTCATCGAAGAAAGATTGCGTCCCGCATGAATGTGGAAATCACCAAGCTTGCCAACGGGTTGACCGTCGTCACCGATCCCATGCCCGGCCTCGAAAGCGCCTTCGCCGGGGTGTGGGTCAACACCGGTGGCCGCAACGAGACACGCCCCGTGATGGGTGTCTCTCACATGCTGGAGCACATGGCGTTCAAAGGCACCGAGCGCCGCTCCGCCCGCGCCATTGCCGAAGAGATCGAAGCCGTCGGGGGCTATCTCAATGCCTATACCAGCCGCGAGCAGACCGCGTTCCACGCACGCGTGCTGAAAGCCGACGTGCCGCTGGGCGTCGACCTGCTGTCCGACATCCTCACCCATCCGACCTTCGAGCAGGGTGAGCTGGAACGCGAGCGCCAAGTGGTGCTGCAGGAGCTCGGCCAGTCGCGCGACACGCCAGACGACATCATCTTCGATCATCTGCAATCGGCGGTGTATCCCGATCAGCCGATGGGCTGGCCGATCCTCGGCGAGGAAGCCACCGTCAGCAATTTCACGCGCGAACAATTGCGCGACTATATGGGCGCCAACTATCGCGCCGGTTCGATGCTGCTGATCGCCAGCGGCGCGGTGAACCATGCCGAGCTTGTCGCGATGGCGACGGATAAGTTTGCCACGCTGCCGTCCGGCGAAGCCGCGAAGCCGCGCGATGCGATCTATGGCGGCGGCGATGTGCGGGTCACCGAAGACCTCGAGCAGGCGCATCTGACCTATGGCTTCACCGGCGTGTCGAGCAGCGATCCGGATTTCTACGTCGCGCAGGCTTATGTCACCGCACTGGGCGGCGGCATGTCCTCGCGCCTGTTCCAGGAAATTCGCGAGAAGCGCGGGCTGTGCTACTCGGTCTATGCGTTCTCACAATCCGCCGCCGACAGCGGCATGATCGGCATCTATGCCGGCACGGGCGAAAAAGAAGCCGAGGAGATCTCCGCCGTCATCGCAGGCGAAATGGCCGCACTCGCCGCCAACGCGACGGATGCAGAAGTCTCGCGCGCCAAGGCGCAGATGAAATCCAGTTTGCTGATGGGCCTGGAAAAGCCCGCGACGCGCGCCGAGCAGATCGCCTCGCATCTCTTCACCTTTGGTCGTGTCATTCCGGTGGCCGAACTGACGGCGAAGCTTGATGCCATTGATGCCGCTGCTGTGCGCCGGTTCGGCGCGCGCGTGATGGCGACTGCAAAGCCGGCAACCGCTGCCATCGGTCCGATCGGCAAGTTCGAAAGCCATGATCGTTTCGCCAAGCGCTTCGGAGCGCTCACTTTGCGTGCTGCCGAATGAACGAAGGCCCCATGGCGTTCATGCGGGGCCTCACATTTCCCGGGGGCCAGCAGCCGGTCATCAAGGGCGACGGTGTCTATCTCCGTTATCCGCGCATGGCCGACTATCTGCCGTGGTCGAAGCTGCGCGGTGAAAGCCGTGCTTTCCTTTCGCCGTGGGAGCCGATGTGGGCGCGCGACGAGCTTTCAAAGGGCGCTTTCCGTCGTCGTCTGAAGCGCTACCAGAAGGAGTCACGCCTCGACACGGCTTACGCCTTTTTCGTCTTCCGCGACGAGGACGACGCGCTGCTCGGCGGTTGCACCTTGTCGAATGTCCGCCGCGGGGTCACGCAATGCTGCGCGCTGGGGTATTGGGTGGGCGAGCGTTTCGCGCGTCAGGGTTACATGTTCTCCGCGGTTCGTGCGCTCATCCCGTTCATCTTCGCCACGCTCGGCATGCATCGCATCGAAGCGGCGTGTCTGCCGTCGAATGAGCCGTCGAAGAATCTGCTGCAGAAAGCGGGATTCCGGCAGGAAGGCGTTGCGAAGGGATATCTGCAGATCAACGGCGAGTGGCAGGATCATGTCCTCTTCGCTTTGCTTGAGGACGAAGCGCGGTTAGCCTGATCGCTGCTTCGCACAGAGTCGGATCGGAATGTTGTTTTGCTGAAAAGATTGGCTTTTCTTGTCGCCTGTTTTGTTGCGCTGTGGACAAGCGCGGCATTTGCTGCCGTCCCAGCCGTGAAAGGCGACGTGAACTTCGCCGACGCGCGGATGATGTTCGATCTGCAATCGTCGCTGCGCCCTTACAACGCGCGTGCCGGCAAGGAGCCGGACGGCTCAGCCTGGTACATGATTACTGCCGTCAACCAGGCGGATCGTCCCGCCGCCCGCGTGCTCTTGGCGGGTCAGCCGCCGGGCGCGGGCCTTCGCTTCTTTCCGCGCCGCGGCAAGCCCACGATTCTGCAAGTCGCCAGCTCCGATGCCGGTGTGACCGTCGAGCCCGCGCGCGCTTTCGGACGGCACGCGTTTCTCGTTACGATTCCGCCCGCGACTTCGGCGACATTGGCGATCCGGGTCATAAATGCCGATACGCAGCCATCGGTCGTCGCGTGGACGGTTCCTGCACTTGTTCTTCACAACAAGCAGCTTGCGATATTTCTGGCGGCCGTCGCCGGGTTGATCGCGGCGTCGATCGCCATCACCACGGGCGTCGCCGTCATGACGGCGCATCTGGCGTCGCGATGGGCCGCGATCACGCTTGTCGCGGTGTTCTGTGTCGAGCTCACCAGCGGTAGCGTTTTCGATGCCGGCTGGATGACGATCGTAGGCGGGCCTTATGGCTTCTCCGCGATGCTGTGCGGCCTCGCACTCGCGGCCGGCATCAAGCTCGCCGATCTGGTCGCACCTGTTTCAGAGATATGGCCCCAGGCATCACGATCCCTGAAATGGACAATCCGCGGATTGCTCGCTCTCTGCGCTGCGTCCTTTCTAGGGGTGCCTGGCACAGCACTTCTTCTGCAGATCGCCGTTGTCGGCGGCAGCGCCGCAATCGCCGGCTATCTCGTTCATCGCGGCATGAATGGCGCCCAGGCGGCGCGCGTTGTGGCGCCGAGCGCCGCGGTTTTCTCGCTGGTGACTCTCGCTGCGGCGGTTGTGGCGCTCGGCGGCTTTGCCGACAACCCGACGGCTCCGGCCATCATTGGCGGCTTTGCCGCCGCCGGCGGTGTGCTGCTGGCGCTTGCCATCTCGGCCGGAGAGGGCATCGCGATCCTCTCTGGCACGCGTCCTTCGCAATTCATCGCGTCTCCGCCGCCACCGCCCATCGTGAAGGAAGTCGCGCCACCGGCGCCGAGTCCTGCGGCATTGCTGGCCATCGGCGCATCGCACCAAGGTGTTTTCGATCTCGATTTCGCGCGCGATGTCGTCAAGCTTTCTTCGGAAGCTGCGATCCTGCTCGCCTTCGATCGAAATCCCAAGTCGATGGCGCATGCCGATTGGACCGCGCGCATCCACGCCGACGATCGCGATGTCTATCGCCAGGCGATCACCGATTACCAAAACCAGGCAGGTCTCGCGTTCCGCATCGAGTTCCGTGTTCGCAGCGAGAGCGGACGCTATCCATGGTTCGAGCTTCGCGCGACCATGATGGGGGATCGCAGTCCCGCAACGCGCTGCCTCGGGCTGATGGCCGACGTTACCACGCGCAAGGAATCCGAAGCCGCCGTGGCGGACCGTGCCTTGCGGGATCCGCTCACGGGATTGGGCAACCGCATCGCCTTGATGGAAGAACTGGAACAACTGGGTGGCGATGTTCGCAACGCGGCCTTCGTTCTTCTCGATATCGATCGCTTCAAATCCATCCATGCCAGCCTTGGCGACAAGGGTGGAGACGACATTCTTCTGGCTGTTGCCAACAGGCTGACCAACAATCTCGGAACGCGGGCAAAGCTTTTCCGTGTCGGCGGCGACTCGTTCGCGGTGCTTGCTGCGGGCGGGGCGGCGAACACAGCCGCGCTCGGAACGGAACTCGCCGATCTCTGTGGCCGAGCCTTTCCGCATCAAGGACGGGATGTATTCGCCGTCGCGAGTGCGGGCGCGGTCTCCGGCCGCGATGCAGATGATCCCTTTGAGCTTCTCAAGAATGCCGAACTCGCGCTGCTTCAGGCGAAGCGGCAGGGCGGCGCCTGCTCGCGCCTCTATTCGCGCGATCTTGAGGCGTTCGCGCCGGGCGATGCCGTTGCTCTGGAAGCCGATCTGCGCCGCGCGCTGGAGCTCAACCAGTTCGAGGTCTACTACCAGCCCATCGTTCATCTTCCCGAGGAGAGCGTCGCGGGATTCGAAGCTCTGTTGCGTTGGCGGCATCCCGACAGAGGCTTGTTGTTGCCGGAGGAGTTCATCGGTCACGCCGAAGAAACGGGACTGATCGTTTCATTGGGCCGTTTTGCGCTGGAACGTGCTGCGCGCGACTTGTCGGAATGGCAACGTTACTTTCCGCTCGATCCAGCGCTCAGCGTCAATGTGAATGTCTCACGGCGGCAGTTTCGCGATGGGCAATTCGTTTCACAGGTGCGATCCGCGCTGGAGCAGAACGAAGTTCAAGCCGGGACATTGAAGCTTGAGATTACCGAGAGCGCAGTGGCCGCCGGCGTCGACGCCACGCCGGTGATCGCCGATTTGAGAGCAACCGGCGTGGGCATTGTGATCGACGATTTCGGCACCGGCCTTTCCACCTTGGGGCAACTCAAGGATATCGCGTTCGACTCCATAAAGATCGACAAGAGCTTCCTGGCGCCGGCCGAAAGCGGCGAGGCAAACGGATCGGTTATCCTCGGATCGATCGTTTCTCTCGCGAAAGATCTGCAGCGTGATGTCGTTATCGAAGGCGTTGAGACCGACGCCGATGCTGCGCGCATAAAGGCGACCGGCTGCCAGTTCGCGCAGGGCTTCTATTACAGCGTGCCGCTGTCAGCGTCCGATGCGTTGAATTTCATTGCACATCACTATGGCACACGGGGTACGCAGCCACAGGATGAAGGCTATTCAGGCGCGGCCGGAAGTGGCGGATAGCAGGGAAAGATCGATGCCGAGCTTGCGCAGCGCGGCGCCCCACTTTCCATCCATATCGTTGTCGAAAATGATCTTCGAATCCGCATCACAGTGAACCCAGCCGTTCAAGCGAATCTCGTTCTCGATTTGACCGGGTCCCCAGCCGGCATAGCCAAGCGTGAACGCCGATTGCTGCGGTCCCTCTCCCTGCGCCATGGCGCGCAGGATATCCAGCGTCGCGGTGAGAGATATATCCTGCGTTACCGGCATTGTCCCATCACCGGATTTGTATTCGCTACTGTGAAGGACAAATCCGCGACCGGTATCCACAGGACCGCCAAAGAGAACCGGCGAGTCCGCCGCATTGCTCGTCACGCGGATATCGAGATTTTTCACGAGGTCCTGGAAATTCAAACCTTCGATGGGCTTGTTCACGATGAGCCCCATGGCGCCTTCAGCGGAATGGGCACACATGAATATGACGCTCTTCTCGAATCGGGGATCGGACATGCCCGGAAGCGCGATCAGCAGCTTTCCTTCGAGAAAATTTGAACCTTCGATAGAACGATTGTCCTTTGTCATAGTGCGGAAAATACCATGAGCCGGAGCCGCCGCCACACCCTTTCCGCCACGGTCGGGCTGGGTTAAAAGCGGCACCAGCTTCAATCACAAGGAGAAATGCGATGACGATCAAGGTGGGCGACAAGGTTCCTTCGGCAACATTCATGGAAATGAAAGACGGCAAGCCTACGCCGGTGACAACCGACGAGCTCTTCAACGGCAAAAAGGTCGTATTCTTCGCGCTCCCTGGAGCGTTCACGCCGACTTGCTCCGCCAAGCACGTTCCCGGCTTCGTCACCCACGCGGGTGAAATCAAGGCCAAGGGTGTGGACACCATCGCCTGCATGTCGGTCAACGACGCATTCGTGATGGGCGCCTGGGCGAAAGACCAGAAGACCGAAGATAAGGTCGAAATGCTCGCCGACGGCAATGGCGATTTTACGAGGGCTCTCGGACTCGAGATGGACGGCACCAAGTTCGGCATGGGCAAGCGCAGCCAGCGCTTCTCGATGCTGGTGGACAATGGTGTCGTGAAGCAGCTCAACGTCGAAGAGCCGGGCGCGTTCAACGTATCCAGCGCCGACTACATGCTGAAGCAGCTCTAACGCACCGTTTCGATGGCCGCGCGGGCGAGGGCGTCCGCGCGGTTATTTTCGACATGATCGGAATGGCCTTTGACCCAGCGCCACGTCACCTGATGTGGTGCTGTTGCTTCGTCAAGTGCCAGCCAAAGATCATTGTTCTTCACCGGCTTCTTGTCGGCGGTTTTCCAGCCATTCGCCTTCCAGCGTTTCATCCATTGCGTGACCCCGTCCATCAGATAGCGGGAGTCCGTATGAATGGTGACCACCGAAGGTTTGGTCAGCGATCGCAATGCGCAGATCGCCGCCATGATCTCCATCCGGTTGTTCGTCGTTGCCGCTTCGCCGCCGGATATCTCCTTTTCATGCCTGCCGGAACGCAAGATCGCGCCCCAGCCGCCAGGACCCGGATTTCCTGAACATGCACCGTCGGTGAATATGTCCACGCGCGGTGCGGTCAAAGCCCATACTCCGAAGCGTTCTGCACTTTGCGATGGAAGCGCAGCCGCTTGACGTAGTCTCGCGGATCCTTGGGCCGGACCAGCGCGGCGGGATCGGGGTTGAGCCAGTCGTAGAGCCTCGTCAGGAGAAACCGAAGCGCGGCGCCGCGTGCAAGGACAGGCAGCGCAACGATCTCTTCGGGCATCAAGGCGCGATGTTGGCGGTAAGCGGACAGCAGGCTCTTTCCCTTCGTGATGTTGTAAGAACCATCCTGTTCGAAGCACCAGGCATTCAGCATGATCGCTATGTCGTAAGCCAGGGCGTCATTGCAGGCGAAATAAAAGTCGATCAGCCCCGATATTCGGCCGTCCATGAAAAGAACATTATCCGGAAACAAATCGGCATGAATGACGCCGGACGGCAGATTCGATGGCCATCCCCGCATCTCGTCGAGCGTTGACTGGATCAATGCAGCGAGATCCGTTTGAACGGTGTCGGCTCGGGCGCGCGTATCCTCCGCGAGCTTTTTCCAGCCGCTGACGCCCAAGGCATTTGGCCTTGCAAGACGAAAATCGCGCCCTGCGGCATGCAGCTTCGCCAAAGCTTCGCCCGCCAGGGCACAATGTGATACGTCCGGCTTTCGCAGGGAGACTCCCTCGAGGAATGTCAGCAAGGCGGCCGGCCGGCCGTTGAGTTCCACCCAGTTCTTCCCGGCTTTGTTGCGCACCGGTTGCGGGCAGGCGATTCCGCGTCCGGCCAGGTGCTCCATCAATCCCAAGAAATAGGGCAGGTCGTTGGCACTTACCCGCTTTTCGTAGAGCGTCAGAATGTATCCGCCACGATCGGTCTGCAAATGAAAGTTGGAATTCTCCACGCCCTCCGCGATGCCCTTGAAGCTCCGCGGGCTTCCGATGTCGTAACCCGTCAGAAGCTTCTCAAGATCCTCGAAGGAGACGTCGGTGTAGACGGCCATATGCGTCTCACATCAACGCCCGTGGCACATTGAACTCCACGTTCTCGCGTGTAACCGCAACTTCCTCAAGAGCGATATCAAAGCGATCTCGAAAACTCGCGATCACTTCTTCCATCAAGACCTCTGGCGCCGATGCGCCAGCCGTCAGCCCAACAGTCTCGTTCGCGTGGACAATCGACCAATCGATATCGGTTGCGCGCTGGATCAATCGCGCGTCGCGGGCTCCCGCACGTTTGGCAACTTCGACGAGGCGCATGGAGTTCGACGAGTTCGGCGCGCCGATGACAAATACGACATCCGCCCGCGGCGCGATGGTCTTGACCGCTTCCTGACGGTTGGTCGTGGCGTAACAGATATCTTCCTTGTGCGGCCCCGCGATCAGCGGGAAGCGGCGGCGCAGAACCGAAACGATCTCCGCAGTATCGTCCACGGAAAGTGTCGTTTGTGTAATGTAAGCGAGCTTTTCCGGGTCGGTGGGCATGAAATTTTCTGCATCGGCGACAGTCTCGATCAACGAAATAGCGCCTTCGGGAAGCTGCCCGATCGTGCCCTCGACCTCCGGGTGGCCGGCATGGCCGATCAGGACAATCTGATGGCCGGCAGTGTGATGTCGCCCCGCTTCGACATGAACCTTCGAGACGAGAGGGCAGGTAGCATCCAGATAGAAAAGCTCGCGCCGCTGCGCCTCGGCCGGCACGGACTTGGGAACGCCATGCGCCGAAAAGATAACGCGGGCCCCTGCGGGCGCCTGGTCAAGTTCGTCTATAAAAACGGCACCCATGCGCTCCAAGCGCTCCACCACGAAGCGATTGTGAACGATCTCATGGCGCACATAGACCGGGGCCCCGAATTTCTGGAGCGCCAGCTCGACGATCCGGATAGCGCGGTCGACGCCGGCGCAAAATCCCCTTGGCGCGGCAAGCAGAAGCGTCAGCCGAGGCCGCGCCTCTGTTCGCTGATTTTGCGCCGCACTTCCCATGAATCGCCTGCTTGGATACAGTCCCGCGCCCTTTCCGGCGCCAGTTGAAAAAGGGGCGCGGACGGGCGAAAAGTCAAGCGCCGAGAGCCGGTTGCAGCGGCTCACCCTTAGCCTCGACAGGACATGATGAAGCACTCTCCCTTTCGTTTTGCCGCCATGGCTGCACTGGCGTTGCTCGTCTCCTCCTGCACGAACCAGAAGAAGATTCAGTATTGTCCTGCCTGGACCAGCGTTCTGGACGCGGTCGTGGTCACGCAATTCAAGCCGGGTGCTCCGGCGGACCCTGCCAATGCGCTCTACACGGCGAAGATTTCCAACGTCGACGGCGACTGCACCTTCGACAAGCAGGGCAAGACGGCGAATTCGAGCATCGACGTTTCCTTCACGGCTACGCGGCCGGCGCCCGGCGACGCGGTGACCTATACGGTTCCTTATTTTGTGGCCGTCACGCAAAGCACGCGCATCATCACGCGCAGCGCGCGAACCGTGACGTTCAATTTCGATGCGGGCTCCACGACGGCTACGGCCGAGGAAAGCATCAGCGATATCGATCTGGTCACGGACGGCAACAACAAGCCTTATGACTATCAGATCCTTGTAGGCTTTCAGCTCACCAAAGAGCAGTACGACTACAACAAGTCGATCGGAATCTTTCAGCAATGAGTTCGCTTTCCGCCGAACTGACAGCGATCGCGGCAGCCGCGTTCGCGGCTGAGGGGCTTTCGCCGGAGCTTGGCGTGGTTCAGGTTTCGGATCGCCCGGACCTTGCACAATTCCAGTGCAACGGTGCGCTGCCGGCGGCGAAGGCCGCGAAGCAGAACCCGCGTGCGATTGCCGAGAAGATCGCCGCGCGGCTGAAGGCCGATCCGATCTTCTCCAAGGTAGAGATCGCTGGACCGGGTTTCATCAATCTCGATGTAACGGACGATGCCGCCGCTGCGCGCGTGATCGCGATGTCCAAGGATACGCGCCTTGGCGCGCCGCAAACCGGCAAGGGCAAGTCCGTGGTCATCGACTTCGGCGGCGCGAACGTCGCCAAGCCGATGCATGTCGGGCATCTGCGCTCGTCCGTGATTGGCGACTCGCTGCAGCGGCTGTTTCGCGCCAATGGATGGACAGTCACCAGCGACGTGCATCTGGGCGATTGGGGGCTGCAGATGGGGCAGCTTATTTCCGAGATAGAGCATCGCGGAATTGCGCCGGTCTATTTCGACGAGAAGTTCACCGGCCCATACCCCAAAGAATCGCCGGTGACGATGGATGATCTGGAAGAGATCTATCCGGCGGCCTCTGCGGCGTGCAAAGCCGATCCAGCGCGGCTGGAAGAAGCGCGCAAAGCGACGGCGGAGTTGCAATCCGGCCGTCCGGGTTACCGCGCACTCTGGGAGCATTTCTTCGCCGTCTCGAAGGTTGGCCTTGAACGCGAGTGGGGCAGTCTCGGAATCCATTTCGATCTCTGGAAAGGCGAGGCGAGTGTCGAACCGCTGATCGCGCCGATGATCGCTGATCTCAAGGCTCGACACATCACCGAAGAGAGCGAAGGCGCGCTTGTCATTCCGGTGGCGAGACCGGACGACAAGAAGGAAATGCCGCCGCTCATTCTCGTGAAGTCCGACGGCGCGGTGCTTTATGGCACCACCGATCTTGCGACGATCGTAGATCGCGTGAAATCGCAGAACCCTGATCTGGTTCTCTACATCGTCGACCAGCGCCAGCATCTGCATTTCGAACAAGTGTATCGTGCGGCGGAGAAGGCCGGGCTGAACGGCAAAGCCAAGCTTGAGCATGACGGCTTCGGCACAATGAACGGGCCGGATGGCAAGCCGTTCAAGACACGCGCCGGCGGCGTGATGAAGCTTTTCGATCTCATCGCCATGGTGACCGAGGAAGCCGAAAAGCGCCTTACAGAGGCTGGCATCGGTGCGGACTATCCGCCGGAGGAACGTGCTGCCACCGCAAAGATGGTTGGCGTTGCGACGCTCAAATTCGCGGATCTCTCCAACTACCGCTTGACCGATTACATCTTCGACATCGCGCGGTTTTCGAAATTCGAGGGCAAGACCGGGCCGTATCTTCAATATGCGGCGGTGCGTATTCAGTCGATCCTGCGGCGTGCCAGGGAGCAGGGCTTTGCGACCGCCGCGCCGGTGATCCGCTCCGACGAGGAGCGCAAGCTGGCGCTGCAACTTCTGGCTTTGCCGGATGTGATGGCGGCGGCGGAAGCACGGCGGGCACCGAACCTGATCTGCGACTATGTCTTCAACCTGGCGCAGGAGTTCAGCCGCTTCTATTCGGAACACCACATCCTTTCCGAAACCGATGCGGATTTGCGCGCGGCGCGGCTGGGGCTTTGCGCGCTGACACTGGAAACATTGCGCAAAGGACTGGACCTGCTGGGCATCGAAATCCCGCCCAGGATGTGAGCGAATCGGCCCAAGCGGCTGCTTTTCTTTGACTCTCCGCACTCGCTCTCTATATTTCGGCTCAACGGGTGACCCCGCCGTGAGGCGCGCTTTCCCGGCCATACATTCGATCCCTCGCGGGAGAGATTGGCGAAAAGCCAGCGCCGAAGGAGCAACCGCCCCGGAAACTCTCAGGCAAAAGGACCGCGAAGGAGATGATCTTCTGGAAAGCAGGGCGCCGGTAGGTGGCTCTCACCGAAGGGGTAATCCGCCGAGCTTCATGCTCGCGGGGAAATCTCTCAGGTCCCATGACAGAGGGGTGCGAGATCCGGTTCGCCGGAGGGCGCGCATTCAACCTCAGTTTGTGGACCTTATGACCGGCAGCGAAGAAAACCTCCGCAAGACACCGCTCTATGAGCTGCATCTCGAACTCGGCGCCAAGATGGTGCCGTTCGCGGGCTATGCCATGCCGGTGCAGTATCCGACCGGCGTTCTCAAAGAACATCTGCACACGCGCGAGAAGGCGGGACTGTTCGATGTCTCGCATATGGGCCAGGCGTTCCTTGGCGGCGACAATCCGGCCAAGGCGCTGGAGCGGGTGACACCTGCTGACGTGCAGGGCCTCAAGGAAGGCATGCAGCGCTACGGTCTGCTGCTGAACGATCGCGGCACGATCATCGACGATTTCATGTTCACGCATCTGGCGGGCGAGAAGGATCTCTATCTCGTCGTCAACGGCGCGACCAAGGAAGGTGACTTCGCCTATATGGCGGAGAAGCTGAAAGGCCACGCCACGCTGGCACCGAAGCCGGATCGCGCGCTGTTGGCGCTGCAAGGACCGGCGGCGGGCAAGGTTCTCGAAAAACTTTCGCCGGGCATCGACTCTCTTATCTTCATGCATGTGCGCCGCGCGACCGTCGCCGGTTGCCCGGCCATCGTCAGCCGGTCCGGTTACACGGGCGAAGACGGTTTTGAGATTTCGCTCGAAGGCAAGGACGTGAAGAAAGTCGCGCGCGCGTTGCTCGCCGATCAGGATGTTCTGCCCATCGGCCTTGCGGCACGTGACTCGTTGCGGCTTGAAGCGGGGCTTTGCCTTTACGGGCACGACATCGACGAGACGACCGATCCCGCGGAAGCCAATCTTGTCTGGTCCATCGGCAAGCGCCGTAAGATGGACAAGGATTTTCCCGCCGGCGCGAAGATCATGGACCGCGTGCTGAACGGCACGGAGAAAAAGCGTGTCGGCATTCTTCCCGTCGGCAAAGCGCCCGCACGCGAGGGCACGGAAATCACCGACAAGTCCGGCAAGGTCATCGGCAAGATCACCAGCGGCGGCTTCGGGCCGTCGCTGAACGCGCCCGTCGCGATGGGCTATATCGAAACCGCGTTCGCCGCGGACGGCACCGAAGTCGATTTGATGGTGCGCGGCAAAGCCAATCCGGCGCGCATCGCGCCCATGCCATTCGTTCCCAACCGCTACAAACGCAACTGAAGAGGCTCCCATGAGCGAAGTCCGTTTTACCGATCAGCATGAATGGGTCCGCCTCGATGGCGATACCGCGACTGTCGGCATCACCAAGCACGCGGCTGAGCAACTCGGCGACGTGGTGTTCGTCGAAGTACCGGAAGCCGGCCGTAAGGTCGGCGCGGGCGGCGAAGCGGCCGTCGTCGAAAGCGTGAAAGCGGCCAGCGATGTCTATGCGCCGGTCGGCGGCGAAGTCGTCGAAGGCAATGCCGCGCTCGCCGATGAGCCCGCGAAGGTCAATGCCGATCCGGAAGGCGACGGCTGGTTCTTCAAGCTCAAGGGCGTGAACAAGGCCGAGTTCGACAAGCTGATGACCAAGGCGCAGTACGACGAGTTCGTGAAAGGGCTCTGATCCATGCGTTACCTTCCTCTCACCAAAGACGATCGTGCGGCGATGCTGAACCGCATCGGCGCGGACAGCGTGGACGCGCTGTTCCGCGATGTGCCGCATTCCGCCGTGGTTCAGCGCAGCGTGTTCGATCTGCCGGACACGCAGGGTGAGCTCGCGGTAGAGCGCGCGCTATCGAAGATGGCGGCGAAGAGCAAGGCGGCGGGATCGCTGCCCTTCTTCTGCGGCGCGGGCGCCTACAAGCATCATGTGCCGAGCGCGGTGGATCATCTGATTCAGCGTTCGGAATTTCTTACCTCCTACACACCCTACCAGCCGGAAATCGCGCAGGGCACGCTGCAATATCTCTTCGAATTCCAGACGCAGGTGGCGCTGCTGACCGGCATGGAAGTAGCGAACGCCTCGCTCTATGACGGCTCGACCGCGACGGCCGAAGGCGTGCTGATGGCACAGCGCATCACCAAGCGCCCGAAAGCCATCCTCTCCGGGGGCCTGCATCCGCATTACGCCGAGACGGTGGAAACCGTGGCCGGTCTTTCCGGCGTCGTGAAGCGCGCGCCGGTCACGCCCGGCAAAGCGGAAGACATCATCGCGCTGATCGACGACCAGACGGCCTGCGTGGTGGTGCAGAGCCCGGATGTGTTCGGGCTTATCCGCAATCTGAAACCCATTGCCGATGCGGCGCATGCCAAGGGCGCGCTCCTGATCGCGGTCGTTACCGAGATCGTATCGCTCGGCCTGATCGAGCCGCCGGGTGCGCAAGGCGCGGATATCGTGGCGGCCGAGGGACAGTCGCTCGGCGTCGGCTTGAACTTCGGCGGGCCTTATGTCGGCCTGTTCGCGACGCGCGAGAAATTCCTGCGCAACATGCCGGGGCGCCTCGCGGGCGAAACGACCGATGCGGCGGGCAAGCGCGGCTATGTGCTGACGCTCTCCACGCGCGAGCAACACATTCGCCGCGAGAAGGCGACCAGCAATATCTGCACGAATTCCGGCTTGTGTTGTCTCGCTTTCACCATCCATCTGTCGCTTCTTGGCGAAGAGGGCTTCCTGCGGCTGGCGCGTGCGAACCATGCGCGAGCTTCCGCACTCGCGGACAGATTGGCGGACATCAAGGGCGTAGATCTCGTCACGCCGTCTTTCTTCAACGAGTTCACGCTGAAGCTGCCGAAGACGTCGGCGAGCGTGGTGGACGAACTGGCGGAGAAGGGGATCGTCGCGGGCGTTCCCGCGTCGCGTCTTCTGCCGCATGACAAGGACGTGCGCGATCTTTTGATCGTTGCCGCAACCGAAACCAATACCGATGAAGATTGCGATGCCCTGGTGCATGCGCTGTCGGGGGCCGTGGCATGACCATGAACAATCAGGGCCGTCCGACGTCTTCGGGCTCCGTCAACGAAAATGAGATGCCGACCATCTCCGGCGATCGCGGGCTTCAGCACGACGTCTCGCTGATCTTCGAACTCGGCCGTCCGGGCATGACGGGCGTGGACATTCCCGAAGTGCAGATGAGCGACGCGCGCCTCGGCGGCTTGCGCCGCAAAGCGCCGGTCGGCTTGCCGGGCTTGAGCGAGCCGGAAGTCATCCGCCATTTCGTGCGGCTGTCGCAGCTTAACTATTCCATCGATGCCGGGCTTTATCCGCTCGGCTCCTGCACGATGAAGCACAACCCGCGCCTGAACGAGAAGGTGGCGCGTCTTCCGGGCTTCGCGGATGTGCATCCGCTCCAGCCGCAGCAGACGGTGCAGGGTGCATACGAAGCCATTTCCGCTCTGATGAAATGGCTCACGACATTGACCGGCATGCCGGCGGTGGCGATGTCGCCCAAGGCCGGCGCGCATGGCGAACTGTGCGGGCTGCTTACGATCCGTGCCGCCATCGAGGCGCGCGGCGAGAAGCGCAACCGCATTCTCGTTCCGTCCTCCGCGCACGGCACCAATCCGGCGACAGCGGCGGTGGCGGGCTTCATCGTGGACGAAGTGCCCGCGACCGAAGACGGTCACGTCGATGCTGACGCGCTGGAGGCCAAGCTTGGTCCCGACGTGGCGGCGATCATGCTGACCAATCCGAACACCTGCGGATTGTTCGAGCCACGCATCAAGGAGATGGCCGACGCGGTGCATGCCGCCGGTGCTTACTTCTATTGCGACGGTGCGAACTTCAACGCCATCGCTGGCCGCGTGCGGCCGGGCGATCTGGGCGTCGATGCGATGCATATCAATCTCCACAAGACGTTCTCCACGCCGCATGGCGGCGGTGGGCCGGGCGCTGGTCCGGTTGTGTTGTCCGAGCGGCTTGCCGCTTACGCGCCGCTGCCGCTGCTCGTTCACGACGGCAACGAATTCCGCATGATCGAGCACACGGACGAAGCCACCGATGGCGCCAAGCCGTTCGGCCGCATGTGCGCCTTCCACGGCCAGATGGGCATGTTCAGCCGCGCGCTCACCTACATGATGAGCCATGGCGCGGACGGCATCCGCCAGGCGAGCGAAGACGCGGTGCTTTCCGCGAACTACATCCTGGCGTCGCTCAAGGATGTGATGAGCGCACCGTTCGGCGAAGGCCCGTGCATGCACGAAGCCTTGTTCGACGACAGCTTCCTCGAGGGCACCGGCGTCACCACGCTCGACTTCGCCAAAGCGATGATCGACGAGGGCTATCATCCGATGACGATGTATTTCCCGCTCGTCGTCCACGGCGCGATGCTGATCGAGCCGACGGAGTCGGAATCCAAGGAGTCGCTCGACCGCTTCATCCATGTGCTGCGCACGATGGCACTGGAAGCCAAGGCCGGCCAGACCGCGCGCTTCGAGGGCGCGCCGCGCCTCGCCCCGCGTCGCCGCCTCGATGAGACGGCGGCGGCCCGCAAGCCCATCCTGCGCTGGAAGCCGAAGGACCTTCCGCAGGCGGCGGAGTAGGTGTGATCGCGTTGTAGCGAATTGCCGATACAAGATGAGCAGAGCGCGGTAGGTTTGCCGCGCTCTGCTGCTTTTGGGGATCGGCATGAACGTCTTTCGTCTTTTCTGCCTTGGCGTGATTTTCGTTTTTTCTTGTGCCGCCGCCGCGCCGTCGCTGACGCCGGCACAGAAATCCGCGATCTGCGGCAAGCGTTCCACCTGCAAGTTGGTGACGATCCACAATGCCGGAAAGGCTCAGGTTGCCGAGGTGCTGTTCGGCATCAAGGATAAGCCAGACAATGCGCCGGATGATGGCTGCCGCACGGCGGATGGCAACGATCCCAAGAACGGCGGCACCGAGTATTGGCTGCTGAGTGGCGCGAGCCCCACGAACATCCTCTCGCTCTGCAATGACGGTTACGGCGCGGCGGATATGGGTGAGGACACCGTGACCTTCTCCAACAATCGCATGGTGCATGTCGAAGCCGGCGGTTCATCCTGGCGCTGGAACAGCACCGACACCATCAGCCTCGTGCCGTTCCAGTTGCTGACGCAGTTGAGCTGCTCCTTCCACAATATCGAGCCCGCGACCGGAACCGTCACCTTTGTCGATGCGGTGCGCTTTCGCGCCGCCGATATCCGCAAGAATCCCGCCGCGAACTGGGGCGACGACGAAGACAATATCGGTTGCCCGGAGGTGAGCCCTTCGGCTTTCGCAAAGCTCAAACCCATTCCGGGTCCGAAACTGGTGGCCGACTATCCGGTGATATCGCCCAGCAACGCGGACGATCCGGCGCTGGGCAGCATTCCGGACGGCACCACGCTGGGCGGCTGCGCCATGATCCTTTCCACAGACGGCGCGAACGGATTTCTCACCTTCGGCAAGCCTGCGGATGCCGCGCATGCGGCATCGATGAAAGTCCTTGCCGTGGATTCCAAACGATTGCTCCTGCAAATCTACGATCCGATCGCGGCGTCGGCGGCCGCGGGCAAAAGCTGGATCGGCGGCGCGCATGCCGAGATCTGGCACAGCGAGAGTTATGACGACAGCCAGCCGCCGGACCGTTCGGAGCTTCGCCAGCTCGCCGTGGATCTCGACGGCAGCGTGCATCTCACCGGCGAGGCGAAGGCGCCGCAGGTCAAACGCTGGACGTCCAGGGACGAGAAGGGCAGGCCGGTGACGGTATTGCTTCTGACCTGGGCGGATGATCTCGGCGAAACCGCGGTCAGCTATTCGCAGGCCGAGAACGGCAAGCAGGCGCGGCTGGTGACCACTGTCGCAATGGCGCGCGGCGTGCCGATGGTGATGCCATCGGTCGCGGGCATGCCGACCAAATGTGCGATCCGTGGCGGGCGCTTCGAACTGGCGGATGTCGCGCAAGCGTCAAGATAAAAAATAACCCCGGCGTGTTAGGGCGCCGGGGCCAAGGTGCCACTCGGAGGGTAAAGCTGGTTCAGGTGCAGATATGCGCCTTGAGGCCTGCGGGGACTTTGGTGTCCTTGTCGCTGCAGGCGGTGTCGAGTTGGGCCTGCGTGAGGCCTTTGGTTTTCGTCAGATCCGTTCCCTTGAACGAGGTGATGGCGAGCGTGGCGCCGGTGAAATCCGCGCCGGTGAGGTTCGCATGCGCCAGGTTCGCGCCAGAGAGATTGGCGTACCTGAACGAGACGTTGGTGAAATTCGCATAGGACATGCACATCAGAACGGCGTGGACGTTCGAGAAGTCCGCGTCTTCGAGATTGCCGTTCTTCACGCAGGTGTTGTCGAGGTTCGCGCCGGCCAGCATGCAGTGCGGGCAGTCGTGGTTTCCGGCGTGGATCGAATCCACCGCTGCGCGGTCCGGCGCGGTGTAGCTGATCGGGATCATCTGCGCCGGCGCAGAGGCGCCGAGGCCGAGGATCAGGGTAAGAGCTGCGAACATGGGGGCAATGTTCCGTTTCGGGTCGTCTGCCCTGAAAGTCGCAAGCCCTGTGCCGCTTTGAATTTCCCGGATTTCGGCAATTTTTCAGGGTGCCGGGATGGGAGGTGTCCTGAATTGAATTGCGAATTGAGGGGGGGACCGCCCCCGGTGTTGAATGTCGATTTTTCGACCCGGTCCTGCCGAGAGATGGGAGTTGCCGTCGAAAGCCGCAGAAAACCGGCACAGTTGAATTGCGGTTTTTGCGATTTTTTGAAGAGGGGGGCCCCTCCCGCAAGCATCGGGTCGAAGCGGGGCGGGCGGCGGCGCATATCGGACGGGCAATCCTGTTCGGAGTTTTCGCATGTCTTTCCACTTCAAAGGTCTTCCGCTGGAGCCGTTCGCGCCGCTGTTCGCATTGTCGGACGCGGAGCTGGAGGCCAAGGGCTTCCGCCGCATGGTCGCGGGCGAGGGCGATACGTTTCCCTGCCGCGTCAGTCTCGAAGACGTCGATCCCGGTGAGGAACTGCTGCTCATCAACTATGAGCACCAGCCGGCGGCGCATTCGCCCTATTGTGCCAAGGGGCCGATCTTCGTGAGCAAGCACGGCACGCGTTTCGACGGCAATGCCGTGCCGCCGGCGCTGCGCACGCGGCTGCTGTCGCTGCGCGCCTATGACAAGGACGGCATGATGGTCGATGCCGATGCGGTGGACGGCAAAGACATCGAGCCGCTGTTGGAGCGCCTGTTTGCGCGCGACGACACGTCCTATGTCCATGTCCACTACGCCAGACGCGGATGCTTCGCCGCGCTGGTGGAGCGTGGCTGAGCGGAGGACGCAGATTTAGAGAATGATGGAAGTGTACGGAACCACCGTCACGGTGTCAAGGAAATTAAGCCTAGAAGATTCAAGGACTTAATTTCGAGCGGCTGGAAAAATAATTTTCCAGCCGCTCCGTTTCACGCCGGCTTGTTGACTTCCCATTGCGCGGCGAACGCGCGCTTGTAGGCGGAACGCGCTTCGCCGCGCGCGACATAGGCGGCGAGGTTCGGAAACTCGTCCAGCAGGCCCGACACTCTCAATCGGATCAGCACAGACACCATCATCAGATCGCCCGCGCTGAAGGTGCCGTCGAGCCACGCAGCATCGCCAAGACATGCGGAAAGCTGCTTCAGCCGGCTGCGTATGCGATCTTTCACCAACAGCAGGCGCTCGTCGCTCCAGGATTTGTCCTTTTCCAGCAGCATGGCGTTTTGCAGATCAAGAATCGGCGGTTCAATGGTGTTGAGCGATGCGAACACCCACGCGATCGCACGTGCCCGCGCCGCGGGATCGCCCGGCAACAAGCCGGCATGGTGCTGCGCGATGTGAAGCACGATGGCGCCGGTTTCGAATATGGCGACCTCGTCCTCTTCATATGTCGGAATTTGGCCGAAGGGATGAATCGCCAGATGCGCGGGCTCCTTCATGGCCTTGAAAGAAACGAGGCGAACCTCGTAGGGCTGCTCCACTTCCTCCAGCGCCCAGCGCACGCGCGTGTCGCGCGCCAGCCCTTTGCCGCCATCGGGCGATTTTTCAAAGGCGGTGATGGTGATGGTCATTTCGGCCCTCCGAATGGGCAAAGATTTTCCGAAGTATCCGTTATGGCCGCCTTCGTCGCGGCCATAACGATTTCGGATAGTGAGAATCCACCACTCATTTCGGTAGGAGGTTGAAGTAGGGCTCCGCTTCCTTCAGTGCGCGCGCATAGGACGGGCGGGCCTTCAGGCGTTCAAGGTAGGCGAACGATTTTGGGTGCGTTTTTTCGAACGGCAGTTGCCCATAGCCGTAGAACAGCGGCGGAGCAGCGGCGCAATCGGCCATGGTGAAGGCATCGCCCATCGCCCACTGCTTGCCGTCGATCGCCTGCTCGAGCATGTCGAGCGCGGTGCGGTACATCTTCTTCGCCTCTTCAACGCCCGTCGGATCGCGCTGGTCGGCAGGGCGGATCTTATCGAAATTGATCTTTTGCATCGGCGTGTGGAGATAATTGTCGAAGAAGCGATCCATCATGCGCACGCGGCGGGCGAGGTCCGGATCGTCCGGGATCAGCTTCACCTTGCCCGGATAATGTTGCGCCAGATATTCGATGATGATCGTGGCTTCCGGCACGAACCAGTCGTCGCGGCCTGTGTCCTTCAGCACCGGAAATTTTCCGATAGGCCATAGTGTCTTGAATTCCTCCCACACCTTGGGATCGGTTTTGGTGGGATCGCCGACCATCAGGAATTCGAACGGCGTGCCGTTCTCGTAAAAGGCGATCAGCGCCTTGTGGCAATAGGACGAGAGCGGGTGCGCGTAGAGCTTGAGCGTCATCTTATTTCCCCGGCTTGTCGAATTCGGTGTCGATCACGAGCTGGATCGGCGTCTTGAAGAAGGGCGACATGCCGAAATCCTGCGGGTTGATGCTGCCTTCGGCGTGAATGCCGATGACATGGCCCATCTGTGGGCTGCCCGCGAAGCCGGGGCCGGCGCCGACAAGCGTGACGTCGAAGGTGAGCGGCACGGTCTTGCCCATCAGCGTGAACTTGCCGTCGACCTTGCCGTGCTGCGGATCGGTCTGGCGGAAGGCCGTGGAGACGAACGTCGCCGTCGGATATTTCGCGGTCTTCAGATATTCGTCGCCCTGCAACTCCTCGGCGAAGCCGGGCACGTTGCTTTCGATGGATGCCGTCTCGACGGTGGCCGAGAGCTTGGATTTCGAGATGTCTTCCGGCGTCCAGTTCAGCGTCGCCGCCACTTTGCCGAAGCGAAAGATGCTGATCGAGAAACCCAGATGGGACACGCGCGCGATAAGGCCGACATGGTTCGGATCGAGTGTATAGGTGCCTGCCGTGGCCAGCTTGTAGTCGTGCTGGCCCATGGGAATGACCATCGGCGCTTTCTGCGGATCAGCGGAGGCGGTGGAATGGGCTGCAGCGATGGTCAAGCCGGCTATAGCGGCGCCAGCAAGGAAATGTCTGATATTCACAATGTCTCTCCCAATTTGGTTTTGCTCTTTTCATCTTGTGGCGCTTCGCCGCCACGCGGGCGCAGCGGGAGCATCATCGCGATATGCGCCGCGAAGATGACCGTCATGGCCGCGATGGTGACGAAAGCGTGCATGGTTGTCACTTCTGCGGTGGCGGGCCCAGAAGGGGGATAAGGTCCACTGTTCCGTCGCCCGCGACTTTCAGGAATGCCTTGGCCGCTTCCACGATATCTTCCTTCGTGTTGCCCTGAAGGATGGCAAAGCCGTTGACCGACGGGACGACGGCGTGATCGGCGCCGTCGCGCGTTTTGAAATCACCATTCGACGCCGTGATGTGGACGCCATTGGCCGCGCGGCCGATGCCGCCGGTGGCGACGAGAACGCCTTTGGCCATCCACTCGGTCATGAGCTTGCCCATTTCTTCCATGTGCTTGGGATCGGGCATGGTTCCCGGCGGCTGCGGGTTGGCCGGGGTGAAGAAGCTGACGAATTGCATGGGTCAGGCTGCCTTTCGCGCGAACATCGCGTCCATCTTGTCGAAGCTCTGGGTCCAGCCGGCTTCCATGCCCTGCAGCATGAAGACGACCTGGGGCTGCGTTCCGCTGGCCACGGTATGGAACGTCATCTTCGTCTTGCTGCCCTGTTCCTCGAAGGTGACGGTGGTCAGGCCGTTGAGGATGACGTTGTCGTCGGCGTCCACCGCATTGTTGGTGAAGACGAGGCGCTTGGGCGGATCGACCTGCTGGAATTCGCCGCGCATCGGCGCATCGCGGAAACCCATCGCCTTGGCGATCTCGTCATTGGCGCGCATGACGACATGAATCTGACCGCCGACGCGTGGATCGACTTCCGCGACGGGATTGGTGAAGCCTTCCGGCCCGAACCATTGGGCCAGCATCGCCGGCGTCGTCCACGCCTTGAAGACGAGATCGCGCGGCGCATCGAACACGCGAACGATCGAAAGTTCGCGGCTGTGTACCTGTGTCATTGTTTTATCCCTCCATACCCTGTTGTTGCTCAGCCCATCGGCTTGGAATTGACGACCATCCACGGCGTGCCGAAGCGGTCGACGACCTGGCCGAAGCGATGGGCGAAGAATGTCTCTTCCATCTTCATCGTCACCTGTCCGCCTTCCGAAAGTGCCTTGAAGATGCGTTCGGCCTCGGCCACGCTGTCCACATTGAGCGCGACATGCATGCCGGCGGGCTTGGTGTAGCCCATGTGGAAGGTGTCCGACGCCATGAGCTCGGCGTCGCCGATCTTCATATAGGCGTGGATGACCCAATCCTTCTCCGGCGCCACAGCGTCCTTTTTCATGTCGCCCTGGCGCATGATGTGGAGCGCATTGCCCGGAAACGTCTTGTTGTAGAATTCGAACGCTTCGGCGCAGTTACCGTTGAAATTCAGATAGGGGTTGGCCCTCATTTTCCTCTCCTTCAGTGTTTCGGATTGAACGATGCGACGAGCTGGTCGAGCAGGGCATTGGTGCCATGCTCTCGGCTGCCCTTGTCTTCATAGCCGTCGACGAAGGCGTGTTGCTCGGTGAGAACGATCGTCGTGCCGTTGCCGCGCGGCTGGAACTCGATGGTGGCGAGCGATGTGGAGATCTTCACGCCGTCGAGACGCATCTCATAGGTGTAGATGATCCGTTCGTCCGGCTTGATGTCGAAATAGCGGGCGGTGAATTCGCTCACCATGCCGTTGGGCCATTCGCCGGCAAGCTTCTCCTCGCCGCCGACACGGAAATCCATGCTGCGGATCTTCTCCTTCGCCGAATGCGAAACGAACCAGCGCTGCTTGCCTTCCTTGGTGGAGAAGGCCTGGAAGACGAGCGAGGGCGGGGCATCCAGCTTGCGCTTCAGCGTGAAGCTGGAATGGGTGGTGGGTTTGAAGGCCATCGTCATTTCCCCTGCAACTTCACAAGATAGGTATCGAGGGCGTTCATCGTGCCCGTCCAGCCTTGTGTCATGCTGTCGTGCATGGAGTCGAACACGGCCTGTTCTTCCGGCGTGGCGTTGTAGGCGGTCCAGTGCAGATGCAGCGTGGTCTTTCCGTCCTTCTCCGTCAGCGTCGTGGTGGAAAGCGTTTGCAGCGGCCACACCGGCGCCATGGGGTGGCGCGTCTCGCCTTTGTTTTCATCGGAAAAGGAGACGAGGACGACGAGCTTCTCCGGCGGGACAATCTCCTTGAACACCCACTTGCCCCACATCGTGGTGCCATCCGGCATGGCCATGCCGTAGTGGAAGATTCCGCCAGGCTTGAGATCGACCGTCGCATAGCTGAGCTGGCCGGTCGGGCCCATCCAGTGTTTCAGATGCTCCGCCTGGGTCATGGTTTCCCACACCAGCTTGCGCGGCGCATCGAACGTGCGGGTGAGAATGAAAGGTTTGCTCATGGCGCTTATCCGTAAGTGGGTTTCTGCGGGAAGCCGGCGGGCGAGTCTTCAAAGTCCTGCTGGCGGCCATAAGGCGTCAGATCCAGGAGGCTGAAGGCATCGGTAAGGCCCTCTGTGCCGCGCGCGAAGGCGGAGTAGGTGTGGAAGACATCTTCGCCGATGCGGAAGAACACGCTGATGGCATGTTCTTCGCCGGTGATCGGGCGCGGCTGGTCGATGTCCGGCGCGCGGCGGTAGTTGTATTCGCGGGGCGTCACCGCATCGTCGAGCGTGGCGTGGAAGTCGTAGTTGAAATCGCTGCCGAAGGACGACACCCAATCCTGTTTCCAGCCATGCTCGGCCTTGTAAGGCAGCAGCTTGTCCAGCGGTGCGCGGCTGACCATCACGAAGCTGGTGTCGCGCTCATAAAGCTTGGTGAGATCGCCCAGCGCGTTGCCGAACCAGGTGCAACCGGGGCAGCCTTTCTGCCAATCGGGACCGAACATGAAGTGATAGACGATGAGCTGGCGCTTGCCGTTGAAGAGAGCGAGCAGCGTCTTCTTTCCGTCCGGCGTATCGAATGCATATGTCTTTTCGACCTTCACCATCGGCAGCCGGCGGCGTTCGGCAGCGACGCGGTCGTAGTGCTTCGTCAGCTCCTTCTCGTGATCGAGAAGGGCGAGGCGCGCCTTGCGCCATTCGGCCTGCGAGGCGACGGGAGGATGGGCGAGGGTCTCAGCCATTGTAGGCCTCCTCAAGTTTCTTGATGTCCAGCTTGTGCATTTGGAGCATGGCTTTCATGACGCGGCGGGCTTTTGCGCTGTCACGGTCGTGCAGCATTTCCTGAAGGACGACGGGAACCACCTGCCAGGAGAGGCCGAACCTGTCTTTCAGCCAGCCGCAGGGGCCTTGCTCGCCGCCGCCCGCGATGAGCTTGCTGGTGTAGTAATCGACTTCCTCCTGATCGCGGCAGTCGATGGAAAAGGAGACCGCCTCGGTGAACTTGAACATCGGCCCGCCGTTCAGGCCCATGAAGGGGCGGCCATCGAGCTCGAACTCCACCGCCATCACGTCGCCTTCCTTGTGCCCGTGAATATCCTGGCCTTCGCTGGTGTAGTATGAGAGGCGGCCGATCTTCGAGTTGGGGAAGATGGCACAGTAGAGCTTCGCGGCTTCTTCGGCCTGATCGTTGAACCACAGACAGGGCTGCAAGCCTTTGAGGTTTTGCATATGAGCTTCTCCTTTTATGCGTGCTGCTGCGGGAAAGGACTGCGCCAGGCGTCGAGTTCGTTGAGCTGATCGTGCCAGCGGCGCATCTCGGGGAATTCATCCAGCGGGATGTGCGCTTTCTCCGCATAGGGCAGCGTGACGGCGACGGAGAAGTCCGCGAGAGAAAGCTTGTCGCCAACCAGCCACTTGCGGCCCTTGAGGTGATCGTTCAGCACCGCGCCGAAACGGCGGAAAGTCTGCGTTGCGCGCTCGACTTCGCCCGCATCCGGCGCGCCGATATTGAAACGGGCCTTGATGATGTATTCAAAGTAAAGCGTGCTTCCGCCGGCGTTGAACTCATAAGCGTTCCAGCTCAACCAGCGCTGCACTTCGATGGCCCGCTCATCCGTGGGCCACAGATCCGATTTCATCTTCTGCGCCAGGGCGCAGAGAACCGCATCGGCTTCCCACACCACGCGATCGCCGTCGACCAGCGTCGGCACCTTGCCGTTGGGGTTGAGCTTCAGATAATCCGGCGTCTTGTGTTCGCCCCTGTTGAGATGGAGATAAACGAACTCCACCGGCGCTTTGAGATATTGCGCGACGGCGCAGGCTTTGCGCGGCATGAGGACGTCCGAGTAATAGAGCTTCATAATCTTTTCCTTACGGCTTGAGATCGACACAGGCTTTGTTGCTGCCGTCCATCGCGTAGGGTACGGAGCTGTGCAGATGCACGAGCTTCCAGGCACCGTTTTCCTTGCGGTACCCGTTGGTGTTGCGGAACCAGAGCGAGATCTCTTCGCCGTCCGTTTTCGTGCCGCTGATGCGCGAGAGCGCGGTGGAGAAGGCGATGTTGCCGTCGGCGAACACTGTCACGTCGCGGTTTTCCCAGCCGATGGGGCCTTTCCAGGTCGCGAACCAGGCTTCTAGGCCGGCTTTCGCATCGGCCTTGTTGCCCTTGTGCTGCAAGGGCGGATCAAGATCGAAGGAGAAGGAGTCCGCTGTGCTGGAAGCGAGAAGTTGGTCGCTGTTCCTGGCGTAGAGCGCCTTGGCGCGGTCGTCGAGAATCCTGCGGATGTCCGCTTCGTCTTTCGTCATTGTTTCCTCCACCCCGTTTTTGTTATGCCGGTTTATGCGCGTTGCCTCGCGAGATATTCGTCGAGACGGTCGAAGGCGCTGTTCCAGCCGCCGATATGGCCGTTGCGGTTGGCGGTGGTGTTGAAGACGGACTGGTAGAACTTCATGAGGGTCTTGTTGCCCTGATCTTCGAACAGAACAGTGACGACGGTTTCGAAGGTTTCGTCCTGCTCGTCGTGCTTGTCCCACTCGAAGGTGTAGACGAGGCGGGAGGGGCGTTCGACCTCCAGATATTTTCCCCCTTGCCACAAATCCTGTTCGCCTTTGACGGAGCGCAGGCAGCCGCGCCATTTGCCGCCGACGCGCACGTCGGCTTCGAACGAGGCGGCGGGATAATTGCGCGGCCCCATCCAGTTGATGAGATGGTCCGTCTTCGTGAAGGCGTCCCACACCATCTCGCGCGGCGCGTTGAAACTGCGCTCGATGACGAGCACGCGATCCTGCGGCTCGAGACGAATGCTATTTGCGCTTGCGGGCATTCTTCTTCTCCTTGGGCTGCTGCGATTGAAGTTCCTTGAGATAAGCGTCGAGGCGATCGAACCGCTCGTTCCAGAGCTTGCGGTAGCGTTCCAGCCACTCGTCGATGCCCATCAGCGCCTCCGGCTCGATGCGGGCGGGGCGGTACTGCGCCTCGCGGCCGCGGGTGATGAGACCGGCGCCCTCCAGCACCTTCAGATGCTTGGAGACGGCCGGCAGGCTCATCTCGAAAGGCTCCGCCAGCTCGTTTACCGAGGCTTCCCCCAACGCCAGGCGGGCCAGGATGGCCCGTCGGGTCGGATCGGCCAGGGCCGAAAAGGTCTCGGAAAGGCGGTCGGTGGCGGGCATTCGTATTAAACCATCCAGTTAATTAGCTTTCCGGTTAAATACGCGCAGTTTCTCCGATCGTCAAGCGGAACCTGATCACGATTTTCTGTCAGTGCTCCGGCGGCCGAAGGTCTTCACTTCCTCGAAGCGGTGATGGTCGCGGATGCGGGCGTTGAACCAAGCGCCCTTGGATTTCGCTTCCAGGAATTCCGTATTCCTTGGGAGACACATTGAAATAGTCGTAGGTGCGGCGGCTGTCGCGAAAGGTGGCGCGCAGTACCTTGCGGCCGTAGTCGTAATGCACGGCAAGCAGGGCGGAAGAATCCAGCGCGGGCATGCTGGAACAATTCGTTCCGGACCCTCGCAGTTCCGGCTTACGCGGTATTCGACGACGACAGCACTTCGTAATGATCGACGGTGGGCGCGAATTCGCGCAGGAAATCCGCGTCTTCGGGATAGTAGCGGGCGCGTTCGTAGTCCTCGCCAGCGAAGCGCTTGATCGACTCGACGCTGTCCCAATACGTCATCGTCATAAACTCAACATCGTCACCCACCTCGCGGCAGAGCAGGAATACGCCCTTGTTGCCCGGCGTATTCCCGTAATCGGACAATCCGGTCTTGTGGAGATATTCTACGTAAGCGGCCTTCTTCTCTTTCGGCACGAGGCCTTTCCACATGCGAACGATCATGTCCGTTGCTCCGATGCTGCGAAACGAAGCTAGGAACGCGCGCGAGGAATTGCCATCCGCGCGACTTGCAAAACGCGCGGCGCAATTCGGAGAATTTCAATGGGTTACGTGCGCCGCCCGTGATTGGCTTCGGATTGCTTGAGCAGATCGGTCAACGCGCGCACTTCTTCGGTGAGCCGCAGGATCTCCAGCTCGCGCATCTGGTCGAGCTTCTGGTGCAGGGATTCGATTTCCAGCTCGGCCTTGATGTTGATCTTGTAGTCGTTCTCCGCGGCCTTGCGGTCGATGTCGGCCTGGCGGTTCTGGCTCATCATGATGATGGGCGCGGCGTAGGCCGCCTGAAACGACAGCGCGAGGTTGAGCAGGATGAAGGGGTAGGGGTCCCAATGCTCCATCCATGCGACGACGTTCAGCACGACCCAGAAGAACAGGATCACGGACTGCACGATGATGAAATTCCACGATCCCATCACCGCGGCCACGCCATCGGCTACGCGCTGGCCGAGCGTGAGTTGATCTTTCGCTTCCTCGTTCTGGATATGCGCGGCGCGCGCCCGCGAACGGACGACGCGAAGCTCGTGCAGAAGTTTCTCTTCGGTTTCGTGCAGCCGGTGGCCGAGTGCCGTGGTTACGTCCATGCGATCCCCCTTCGCGACTGCGTCATTTCACGCAGCGCGCCCGCAGATGAATGTGTTCGGCCTCGCGCACCTTGCCGCCGCGTTCCGTGAGCACGAGCGCCACTTCCTCGAATTCCGCGTCGATGCATTCTTCGTGCTCGAGTTCGACGACATGGCTTTCGACGACGTGTCCGTCGCGGCCGATGACTTCGACGAGTTGCCTGGGCATGGGTGCTTTCCTCCTTGCCCCCCGCAGAGAGATATCTGATTCGTTTTGTTTCACCACGCGGGCGTCGAGTTCCCATAGGCTTGGCTTGTTGCGGCTCTTGAGTCGCATTGCTTCGGGGGGCGTCCATGAATCGCAGTCTGACGGCGCTGCTCGCGCTGGTTGCCGGAATCATTCTTGGCGCGTTTATACGGGCGTCGGGCAGCGCAACGCTCGCCGCTATCGCGCATGCGCTTCAACCACTCGGCACGCTTTGGCTGAACGCCCTGAAGATGACGCTGGTGCCGTTGATCTTCGCGATGGTGGCCAAAGGCATGATCTCGCTGGATCGCAGCGGCGGCGGCGGATGGCTGCTCGGCATCACGCTGCCATTGCTCCTCGGGTTGCTCGTCTTCGGAATGGTTTTGAGCTTCTTCTTCGGCGTGCTGTTCGTGGCGGCCTGGCCGGTCCCACCGGATGCGCTGGCGCCGTGGATGGCGACAGCCGCAGCGCCCGCCACGGCATCGCCGACGATTGTCGGCATGATCGTCGATCTTGTTCCCAGCAATCCGGTGGCGGCTGCTGCGCAAGGCAATATGGCGGCGCTCGTCGTGTTCGCGATCATCTTCGGTTTCGCAGTGTCGCGCGCTTCCGGCGGCGCATCCATCGCAGGGTTCATCGATGGTCTGGCCGATGCGATGATCCGCATCGTGCAATGGGTTCTCGTCTTCACGCCGCTGGGCATCTTCGTTCTGTCGCTGGGACTGGCGCTCGACACGGGCTTCGCCATCGCGGGCTTCCTGGCGCAGATCGTTATCGCCAGTTGCCTGACATCGGTTCTGGCCATCGTCGTGAGCTATGTTCTCGCGTGGTTTGTTGGCGGCGTTCATCCGATCCGGTTCGGCAAAGCGGTTCTCGGTGCGCAGGCGATGGCGGCGGGCACCTGCTCATCGGCGGCGACGTTGCCGTTGATGCTGGAGTGCAGCGAGCACAAGCTCGGCATTGCGGATGCCGTGGGCGGCGCGGTGCTGCCGCTGGCCGTCAGCATCTTCCGGTTCGGCGTGGCGTTCTATCAGGGCACGCTGGTGATCCTGCTGCTGCACGCGGCGGGCATGGCGCTCGATCCGGCGAAGCTGGCGATTGTCGGCGCGATATTGATCCTGGCCAATCTGGGCATCGCCGGGCTTCCCGGCGCGGCGGTGGTGGCGGCGAGTTGGGGTGCCGCGCTGGGATTTCTCGGACTGCCGCTCGGCCTGTTGCCGCTTCTGATCGCAGCCGTTCCCTTGCCGGATATTCTTTTGACCGTGTGCAACGTCACCGCCGATCTCGCGGTGACGACCATCGTGGACCGCTTGTTGCGGCGTTCGCCTGCTGCAGCTGCCGCCCCAGCAGAATAGAGCCAAACGAAAAAGGCGGAGACTTTCGCCTCCGCCCTTCGGTTACGCCCCGTTATTCCGGGATCACGAACAGCCGCTCGTGCTCCCACAGGTGTTGCACTTCATGCAGGTGCCGTTGCGGACCAGCGTGAAGTTTCCGCATCCGCCGCAGGCATCGCCTTCGAAACCTTTCATGCGGGCTTCGGCGGCGCGCTTGGCGGCGAGCTGACGGGCATCGCCGGCCTTGGCCAGCACGGTTTCGGTGCGATGGATCATGCTGGCACCGATGGCGCTCACCATTTCGCCGACCGGATTGCTGTTGGCTTCGGCGAGAACCGAGGCGCGGATTTCCGTCAGCGTGTCCGTCACAGTTTCCTGCAGCATCTCTTCTTCCTCATCCTCGTGATCGTCGTGGACGTGAAGGTGATCGTGGTCGTGCTCTTCCAGCATCTTCGGCGCCGCGCCGCCCTTGAAGACGGAGAAGCTCTTGAGCTGGCCGCGCGTGAAGCCGGTCGACGCATAGCGGGCAATCGGCACTTCCTTCGGCGCGCCGCCTTCGCTCATGCCGCCGCCGAGATCCTCGTCTTCATGCGGCTGTACATGGGCCAGATCGTTGCGGCCGAGATAGGACACGGCGAGCTCGCGGAAGATGTAATCGAGAACGGAGGTCGCGTTCTTGATGGAGTCGTTGCCGATCACCATGCCCGCGGGCTCGAAGCGCGTGAAGGTGAAGGCCTCCACGAATTCATCGAGCGGCACGCCGTATTGCAGGCCGATGGAGATCGCGATGGCGAAGTTGTTCATCAGCGAGCGGAAGGCAGCGCCTTCCTTGTGCATGTCGATGAAGATTTCACCCGGACGGCCATCTTCGTATTCGCCGGTGCGCAGATACACCTTGTGGCCGCCGACGACAGCTTTCTGGGTGTAGCCCTTGCGGCGGGTCGGCAGCTTCTCGCGTTCGTGGTTCGCGGCCACGCGCTCGATGACCTTCTCCACGATGCGCTCGGTGACGACCGTGGTGCGCGCGGCGACGGGCGCGGCCACGAACTCTTCGGCCTCATCTTCTTCATCGTCGAACTGCAGGACCTGGCTGGCGAGCGGCTGCGAAAGCTTGGAGCCGTCGCGATAGAGCGCGTTGGCCTTCAGCGCGAGCTGCCAGGAGAGCAGGTAGCTCTCGCCGCATTCCTTCACCGATGCCGCGTTCGGCATGTTGATGGTCTTGGAGATGGCGCCCGAGATGAACGGCTGCACCGCCGCCATCATGCGGATATGGCTTTCGACCGACAGCGAGCGCTTGCCGATGCGGCCGCACGGATTGGCGCAGTCGAAGACCGGCAAGTGCTCGGCCTTCAGGTGCGGCGCCCCTTCCAGAGTCATCGCACCGCAGACATGCAGGTTGGCGGCGTCGATCTCGGCGCGTGCGAAGCCCAGGGTCTTGAGCATGTCGAAGTCCGGCGCGTCGAGCGACGCGGCATCGATCTTGAGAACGTCGGTGCAGAATTTCTCGCCCAGCGTCCACTTGTTGAAGACGAAGCGAATGTCGAACGCCTGTTCCAGCGCGGCTTCGACCTTGCCGATTTCGATGTCGCCAAAGCCTTTGGCCTTGAGCGCGCCATGGCTCAGCGCGTTGGAGCCTTCCAGCGTGCCGTGACCGACGGCGTAGGCGACGATGTCGTCGATCTGCGCTTGCGTATAACCCAGCGTTGCGAGGGCTTCGGGGACGCAGCGGTTGATGATCTTGAAGTAACCACCGCCCGCGAGAGTCTTGAACTTCACCAGCGCGAAATCCGGCTCGACACCGGTGGTGTCGCAATCCATAACGAGGCCGATCGTGCCGGTCGGTGCGATAACGGTGGCTTGCGCGTTGCGGAAGCCGAAGTCCTGCCCCATCGACAGCGCGCTGTCCCATGCGGCGCGCGCGGCGTCGGAGAGATCCTTCTGCGCGATGGCTTCGTGATCCAGCGGCACCGGCGCGATAGCGACTTTCTCGTAACCGCTTGCTTCGCCATGCGCGGCGCGGCGATGATTGCGGATGACGCGCAGCATGTGGTCCTTGTTCGCCGCATATTCCGGGAACGGACCAAGCTCCCCCGCCATCTCCGCGGAGGTCGCGTAAGAGATGCCGGTCATGACGGCGCTGATCGCGCCGGCAATCGCGCGGCCTTCGCGGGAGTCATAGGAGATGCCGGCCGACATCAGCAGGCCGCCGATGTTCGCGAAGCCGAGGCCCAGCGTGCGGTAGTCGTAAGAGAGCTGCGCGATTTCCTTGGACGGGAACTGCGCCATCAGCACCGAGACTTCCAGCACGATGGTCCACAGGCGCACGGCGTGTTCGAACGATGCGACGTCGAACACCTTCTTGCCATCCATTTCCTTGCGGAACTGCATCAGGTTCAGCGAGGCGAGATTGCAGGCCGTGTCGTCCAGGAACATGTATTCCGAGCACGGGTTGGAGCCG
This sequence comes from Rhizomicrobium sp., assembly GCA_036569005.1. Classification (GTDB taxonomy): domain Bacteria; phylum Pseudomonadota; class Alphaproteobacteria; order Micropepsales; family Micropepsaceae; genus Rhizomicrobium. Next base: position 64,134 of record DATCRK010000056.1, read on the forward strand.
CGGATTTCACCGCCCGCCGGGCAGGTGTGCCAGTCGTTCACCGTGGTGTGGAACTGGATGCCCGGATCGGCGCAGGCCCACGCGGCGTAGGAGATCTTCTCCCACAGATCGCGCGCCTTCACCGTCTTGGCGATCTTGCCGTCGCGGCGCGACGTCAGATTCCATTCGCCGTCCGACAGGACCGCGTTCAGGAATTCATCGGTGACGCGCACGGAGTTGTTGGAGTTCTGGCCCGAGACCGAGAGATAGGCTTCCGAATCCCAATCGGTGTCGTAGGTCTTGAACTCGATCTTCTTGTAACCTTGCTTCGCAAAGCTGATGACGCGCTCGATGTAGTTGTCCGGGATCATGGACTTGCGCGCGGCTTTCACCTCGCGGCGCAGGGCAGGGTTGGTCTTCGGATCGAAGCAATCGTCGCCCGCGCCGTCGCAGTTCACGCACGCCTTCATGATCGCGGCGAGGTGCTTCTCGGCGAGCTTGGAGCCGGCGACCATCGCGGCCACTTTCTGCTCCTCGATCACCTTCCAGTCGATGAAGTCTTCGATATCCGGATGATCGACGTCGACGATCACCATCTTGGCGGCGCGGCGCGTGGTGCCGCCGGACTTGATCGCGCCCGCTGCGCGGTCGCCGATCTTCAGGAAGCTCATCAGGCCCGACGACTTGCCGCCGCCGGAGAGCTTCTCGTTCTCGCCGCGCAAATTGGAGAAGTTCGTGCCGGTGCCCGAGCCGTATTTGAACAGGCGCGCCTCGCGGGTCCACAGATCCATGATGCCGCCTTCGTTCACCAGATCGTCGGAGACGGACTGGATGAAGCAGGCATGCGGCTGCGGGTGCTCGTAAGCCGAGAGCGATTTTGTCAGGCGGCCCGTCTGGTAGTCGACGTAATAGTGACCCTGGCTCGGGCCATCGATTCCATAGGCCCAGTGCAGGCCGGTGTTGAACCATTGCGGGCTGTTCGGCGCGGCTTTCTGCGTCGCCAGCATGAAGCACATCTCGTCATAGAAGGCGCGCGCGTCGGATTCCTTGTCGAAATAGCCGCCCTTCCACGCCCAGTAGGTCCACGTGCCGGCAAGGCGATCGAACACCTGCTTGGCGGAAGTTTCTCCGGTGCGCTCGTCGCCGTCGGCTTCCTTGCGCCACAGCCACTCCGGCACGTCCTTCTCGGACACGGCCTTCAACTTCGCGGGGATGCCGGCTTTGCGGAAATATTTCTGCGCGAGCACGTCGCAGGCGACCTGTGACCAATCCTCGGGAACTTCCATCTCGCCCTGGCTGAACACCACCGACCCGTCCGGGTTCTTGATCTCGCTCGAGGTTTTGCGGAATGCGATGCCCTCGTAAGCGGAGCGGCCTTCGGTGGTGAATTGGCGACGAATACGCATGGAAGTTGTCCCCGGCGGTCTTGGTTGTTGGCCCCCTGTCCCTCCGATCCGGCGCAACATTTTGGAGTCGACTATCCGCTCGCCGGGGGCGCGTTAGCGCGTGGCTGCCCCGGACGTCCGATAGTGGTTCGTCCCAGATGTTGTGCCGCGATCAGCGACAGGCACGAAGTATGGCCAGCGTTAGGGAAGGGGTGCAAGACCAAAAGTGGTTAACCGCGTCTTAACCACCAAATCTTGTGCTCCGCACAACAGCTATTTTGGGCGGTAAACATCGTGTCAAGCGGTTAACAGCACAGGGCTCGCAAAATTTTTTTCGGTTCCGCAAGTGCGATCCCCAATCCATCCACATCCCTGTCGCCGCCTGTCACGGGTCTGAAACGAATTTCATGCGGAAGTTCGAGTCGCCCGGTCGCGCCTTTCGCCACAATGGCGCTCCCCGACGCGGTTACTTATATTGCGCGCGCACACGAATCTGGTGTCCGAAACGATGGCCTCGCTGAAGTCTCTTTTCATTATGATCTTCGCTTGGTGGCGCAGCGCCACCTTGGGCACGCTGGTGACGACATGGTTTTCCGGCCAGCCCGTGGGCACCGACACATTCGGCAATCGCTACTACCAGACCAAGGACGGCAAGCGCCGCTGGGTCGTCTATAACGGCACCGTCGAAGCGTCGCGCGTGCCGCCGGATTGGCATGGCTGGCTACACCACACCTTCAGGGAGCCGCCGACCAAGGCGCCGTTCAAGACCAAGCCGTGGGAGAAGGCTCACATCCCGAACCAGACCGGCACCGATACGGCGCTGCGCCCGCAGGGATCGCTTGCGCGTTCCGGTGAACGTCCGGCCGCCACCGGCGACTACGAAGCCTGGACACCGAAATAATGTCGAACAATAACACCGTCGAAACGCTGATCGGCGCCATCGTTGTCGCTGTGGCCGCAGTCTTTCTGTTCTACGCCTATACGAGCACCGGCTCCGGCGGCGTGGCCGGCTATGACATCACCGCGCGCTTCTCCAGTGCCGACGGCATCGCCAACGGCACCGATGTACGCCTGCACGGCATCAAGATCGGAACGGTTTCGGGACTGTCGCTCGATCCGAAGACCTATTATGCGGTCGCGCACATGTCGATCCGCAACGACGTGAAGATCCCGGACGACTCCGCGGTCAAGATTACCTCCAGCGGGTTCCTCGGCAGCAATTACGTCGCGATCCAGCCCGGCGGCAGCACCACGATGGTGGCGCAAGGCGGCGAACTCACCAACACGCAAGGCGCGGTGGACGTGATGGGCCTGATCGGCCGCGCGGTGATGGGTGGCGGCAAATGAAACTGGCGGGCGTTTTTTCCGCATCCCTTGTCCTGATCGCAGCGCCGGCGTTCGCACAGACGGCGAGCACCAACGCACCGGCAACAGCGGCGAAACCTGCTGCTCCAGCGGCGGCTCCGGGTGCTTCGGCTACGCCCGCGCAACCGTCGTCACTCTACAAAGCCGTCACGCCCGCGCCGGCGGCAGCGCTTACGATTCCGCAGCCTTACAATCCGATGGCGAAGCTGGAGCAGGCGGCGCTGAACACCGCCGTTCCGGCGAAAGATGGCGTCAAGCGCATGATCATCATGCGCGGTCTGGACAAGATCACGGGACGGCCCGCGAACATTCTCGCGCCGGTCGGTGTTCCGGTGAAATACGCGACGCTGACGATCACCGCGCGTTATTGCTATTCCACACCGATCACCGAGCCGCCGGAGACGACGGCGTTCGTGCAGATCGAGGATCATCGCCCCGATCAGGACGCGCGGCAGGTGTTCTCGGGGTGGATGCTCGCGTCCAGCCCGTCGCTGAACGGATTGCAGCACCCGCTTTACGATGTCTGGGTGATGAGCTGCGCCACCAACCAGCCCGGCCAGCAATTGCCGCTTATCGCGTCGACATCCACCGTCAAGGCGACCTCGCCGGATGCCACGTCCAAGGAAGCGATGCCGGACCTGCCGGAAGATTCCGGCCAGTAGAACCACGCATCGCGCTCCAGCGCGGCGGCGAGCAGCACAAGATAGACGTCTCTGGGAATCTCGACGGCGCCGAATTGCGCCAGATGGCTGGTGATGAACTGCGCGTCGAGCAGCCGGAAGCCGCCGACCTTCAAGCGCGCGACGAGATGCGCGAGCGCAACCTTGCTCGCGTCGCGTTCGCGGCTGAACATGCTTTCGCCGAAGAATGCCGCTCCGATCTTCACGCCATAGAGACCGCCGACAAGCCTGCCGTCCTGCCAAGCCTCCACGGAGTGCGCGTGACCCATCTCGTGCAGCGCGGTGTAGAGGGAGAGAATCTCGTCGTTGATCCAGCTTTCGTCCCTGTCCGGCGCCGGCGCGGCGCAAAGCTGCATCACGTCGCGGAACGAAGTGTCGGTCGTCACCTTGAAGCGATCGCTGCGCACGGTGCGGGCGAGGCGCCTGGGCAGGTGAAATTTGTCGAGCGGGAAAATGCCGCGCGCATCCGGCGAAACCCAGAACAGGTTCGGATCGCTGCGCCGCTCCGCCATCGGGAATATCCCGGCGCGGTAGGCCTGAAGCAGAATGTCCGGCGTTAGCTGCGGTGAGTGCGGAAGGCGCATGGCGGATAAGATTCAATGGCTTTGCGGAGCCGCGTCAACCCGGGCCAGCGTCGACGGACGCAGAAGGATTTGAGAGCCGCAGGGGAGCAGGTTTACGGTTTCTTTCCGCGCTGCTTCTAGGCTGCGCCAAGTTCCAGGGGAATGGCCGTGCAGCGATTTGCTGAGATTTCCGGCGTTCGCGGTGGCGTGCGCGATGGATTTCTGCCGATCGTGCTTGGCGTTATCCTGCTGGCCGCATTGGCGATCCAGCTTCCTTTCGCGTTGAACCATGACGCGGCCTGGCATTTCGAGACCTCGTTTCGCCTTCTCCATGGGGCGCGCTTTGGCGACGGCGTGTATGACGTGAACCCGCCGATGTCAGCCTGGCTGTTCACGCTGCCCGCCGCGATCTGCGATATCACGGGTGCATCCCCCACGCTGGTCTTCAAACTGTTCACGTTCGCCATGATGCTTGGCGCGCTGGCGGCGAGTGCGCTGCTTCTGCCGCTGGCGGCGCCCGATCTGGATGATCCTTTACTGGCGAAGGCGGCGCTCGCCTTCGCGCTGCTGCTGCTTCCAGCTTACGATTTTGGGCAACGCGAACACCTCGTCTGCGCGCTCACGCTGCCCTATGTTCTTCTTGCCACAGCCCGCGCGCGGGGCGCGAAGATTTCCGCGTCCGTCGCATTGACCGTCGGTTTTGCTGCCGCGCTGGGCCTCGGCATCAAGCCTTACTTCCTGATGCTGCCGTTCTGCATCGAGCTCTGGCTCTTCGCCGTGGTGAGAGGCAAGGTGCTTCGCCTCGAGTTTTTTGCGATAGCGGGAACGCTGCTGGTTTATCTCTTCGCGGTGGAGCGCTTCGCACCGGACTATCTATGGCGCGTGGTGCCCGACGCGATGGTCGCCTATGGCGCGTTTCAGACGAGTTGGACAAATCTGGCCTTGGCCATCGCGATACGTCTCGCGCCCTATTTGGTGAGTATCGGTATATTGTACGTGGCCCTGTGGGGCCGCCTCTCGCCCCTTCTGCAAGCCTGCGCGGCGGCCGCACTTGGTTTTTTGGTCGCCGCGGTTTTGCAGCGCAAGGGATGGAGGTATCAGCTGTATCCCGTCGCCATGTACTGCGTGTTTTCCGCAGGGCTCGTGCTTTCCACCCGCGCGACGCGCACGAGATTTCCCGCTGCTTCCGGGATCGCGGCTGCGATCCTGCTGCTGTCCGGCGGCGTATCGATTGCCGCCTTCGTGAACGACGGCATCTCGCCGGACGGCACCTCGGCGCGCATTCGCGCTCTAACGGCGATATTCCGGGAGCACGGCAGTGTCTATGCCTTCATCACGTCACCGCGCGACATCCATCCGGCCGTTCTGGAATCTGGCGCGCGCTGGACGAGTGCGTCCGGCGTTCTGGTTTTCCTGCCTGCCATGGTGAACACGCCGAACGATCCGGCAGCTTTAAGGGTGGGAGACCGGCGCAACTACGAAACCCTGGAAGAACTGAAGACCAATCGTCCCGCAATCATCGTGGTGGATGGAGCGTCCACCAAGCTCGGCATCCAGCAGGCGAATTTCGATTATCTGAAATTCTTCGCGCGCTATCCAGGCTTCACCGCTCTCATGCGCGACTATGCAGAGCAGGGGCGGATCGGCGATTTCCGGATATTCCGTTGCATCGAGGCGTGCAACGAAACATCCGGGAAGCCTTAGCACCGGCCTTTATCGCTGATTGACGGCCCAGGGTCCCGGCCCGGCGGCGGCGATGTAGAGGAAGACGAAGCAATAAAGGATCGCCTCGCCGCCGCCATTGTTGGCGGGCAGCAATCCGCCGCCGGCAACGTGGACCATCCAGTAAGCGACGGCCATTTCGCCCGAGGCGATGAAGGCGGCGATGCGGCTGAACAGGCCCAGCACGATCAGCGCGCCGCCGACCACCTCGATGGCACCTGCCGCCATCATCATGGGCGTGAGATGATCGAACGTGGCATTGTATGGGAAGTGCAACAGCTTGGATGTGCCGTGCTCCAGGAACAGCAGGCCAGCGACGATGCGCAGGATGCTGAGGAGCATCGGGGCGTATTTATCCAGAAAACTCATGGCAGATTCCCCCTGAAGTTATGCAGGAACAATACAGCGAGTCGGCTACAGTCCGGCGGCGCTCAAGACGGATTTGCTCCATGTCCGAACCGGGAATTCCGCGCCGGCGGCCGCGGCACTGGCTGGAATATGTTTCGACCGCCTTTGCCGTCGTCATTTCGCTGATCTCGCTGTGGGTCGCGATCGAGACCGAGCGGGCGAACCGGCAGATGGTCGCCGCATCGTCTTGGCCGCTGCTCCAGGTGGACAGCAGCAATGTGGACGACAAGGGCAACTCCGTCCTGCTGTTCCGCGTGACGAACACGGGGGTCGGCCCTGCAAAGGTGCGCAGCTTCGAGGTCTTCTATAAGGGGCATCCCTATACGAGCGCCGTATCGCTGATCCGCGCGTGCTGCAAAAAGGATTTCGTGCGGCCGCCGCCGGACGACACCGATCCCAAGAACTTCTTCATCACCGGAGGCGTGCCGGGCAATGTGATCCGCGCCGGCGAGACGCATCCGTTCATCCAGATGGGGCTGGGATCGAAGAATGAAACCGTGTGGCGTGCGCTGAACACCGCGCGCAACACCGATATGTTCTATCGCATCTGCTATTGCTCGGTGTTCGACGAGTGTTGGATAAACAAGGTGCATGGGCGCAACCAGCTCGATCCCACGCCGGTCGCCAAATGCCCGGTGCCGCCGGTGCCATATACGGAGTGATGCATGGCGGAGAAACCAGAAGCATCGTTCATGCGCCGGCACTGGACGGACACGTTGTTCGCGGTGGCGGCACTGTTCGTGTCAGCGATTTCGCTCTGGGTCGGTATCCGTACCGAAGACGCGAACGAAAAGCTCGTCGCCGCGAGCACCTGGCCGTTCGTGCAGGTGCAGGTCAGCAATGCGGATACGGATGCCAAGCTCGATCTGCAATTTTCCGTCGTGAACACGGGCGTTGGCCCTGCAAAGGTCGAAAGCTTCGAAGTGTTCTGGAAGGGCAAACCCTATCGGTCTGCGCAAGAGCTCATGAGCGAGTGTTGCGGATACAAGCCGGTGAAAGGTACATCTCCTGAAGCCAAGAATGTCACGCCGCTTTCGACGGGTACGGTGCAGGGCATCGTTTTGCGTCCGGGGGAGACCGAGCTGTTTATCCATTACCCGCTGCATGACGACAATCAGGCGGTGTGGACGGCTCTCAACAAGGTGGGCGGGCAGTTGTCCTACCGCATCTGCTACTGCTCGGTGCTCGATGACTGTTGGCTAAGCCAACAGGTGTCACAATTATATGTTCGAGGGCAATTACATCCCGCGCAGGTGAAAACCTGCCCGATGCCCAAGGTGCCCTATACGCTGTGATCAGCGATTGAATCGCATCCAGGCGATGTAGCGGCGGAATTGCGCGTTGGTGAGGCTATCCGCGACGGCGGCTGCTTCGGCTTCAAAGAAGCGCATGATGCTGGCGACAAACCATGTCACGGCGCCCGCAGCACCGGCCTCCAGTTCGGCGATGCGCGCGAGCGGCAGATGCTCGCGGGTGGCGATGAGATGCGCGGCCTGCGCGGCTTCCAGCGGCGACATGGCGAATCCTCCCGATTCGGCAGGAAGAATAGCCCGGCCCTGTTAAACTTCCGTTGCGCCAGATCAGCGCTTGGCCTTGTGGCGCTCCAGGAAGTGCTCAAGCCAGTGGATGTTGTAATCGCCGTTAATGATGTCCGGGTCGCGGATTAACTCCTGGAACAGCGGCACGGTGGTTTCGATGCCGCCGACGACAAGTTCGTCCAAGGCGCGCTTCAGGCGCATCAAACATTCGTTGCGGTTGCGGCCGTGGACGATGAGCTTGCCGGCGAGTGAATCGTAATAGGGCGGCAGGCGGTAGCCGTCGTACATCGCGCTGTCGAACCGCACGCCGAGGCCGCCGGGGGCGTGGAACGCCGTGATCGCGCCGGGCGAGGGCACGAAGGTGAACGGGTTCTCCGCATTGATGCGGCATTCGATGGCGTGGCCCGCGAAGGTCACGTCTTGCTGCTTCAATTCAAGCGCGCTGCCCGCGGCGATGCGGATTTGCTCGCGCACGATGTCGATGCCGGTGATGGCTTCCGTGACCGGATGCTCCACCTGCAGGCGTGTGTTCATCTCGATGAAGTAGAACTGGCCGTCTTCGAAGAGGAACTCGATCGTGCCCGCGCCGAGATAGCCGAGCTTCTTGAGCGCGTTCGTCACCACCGCGCCGATGTCGTCGCGCTGCTTGGCGTTGAGGGCGGGTGAGCCGGCTTCTTCCCAAACTTTCTGGTGACGGCGCTGCAAGGAGCAATCGCGCTCGCCCAGATGGATGACGTTGCCAAGGCTGTCCGCCAGCACCTGGATTTCGATGTGGCGCGGCTTCTGGAGATATTTCTCCATATAGACCTGGTCGTTGGCGAAAGCGGTTTTCGCTTCCTGCCGCGCGGTCGCGAGCGCGAGCGGCAAATCTGCCGCGGTCTGTGCCACCTTCATGCCGCGGCCGCCGCCGCCGGCGGTCGCCTTGATGAGGACCGGATAGCCGATTTTCGCGGCGACCTCTGCCGCGTCTTCGTCGCTCACCGCGCCGCCGGAACCGGGCACGGTGGGGATGCCGACTTCCTTCACCGCTTTGATGGCGGTGATCTTGTCGCCCATCATGCGGATGTGTTCGGGCGTCGGGCCGATGAAGGTGATGCCATGCTCCTTCACGATCTCCGCGAAGCGCGCGTTTTCGGAGAGGAAGCCGTAACCGGGATGAATCGCTTCGGCGCCTGTGATCTCGCAGGCAGCAATGAGCGCGGGGATATTGAGATAGCTTTGCGCGGCAGGCGGCGGGCCGATGCACACGCTCTCGTCGGCCATGCGCACATGCATGGCGTTCGCATCCGCCGTGGAATGCACGGCGACGGTGGAGATGCCCATCTCCTTGCAGGCGCGGACGACGCGAAGGGCTATTTCGCCGCGATTGGCGATGAGGATTTTCTCGAACATCAGCTGATGATGAGCAATGTCTGGCCAAACTCGACCGGCTGGCCGTTTTCGATGCAGATCTCGCTGACCTTGCCGCCCTTGTGCGCGGTGATCGGATTCATCGTCTTCATCGCCTCGACGATCATCAGCGTGTCGCCTTCCTTCACGGTCGAGCCAACGCTCACGAAGGCGGGCTTGCCCGGTTCGGGCGCAACATAAACGGTACCGACCATCGGCGAGGTGACGGCCCCGGGGTTCGGGCCGCTCGGCTTCGGTGCTTCGGCAGATGGCGCCGCTGGAGCATGTGCAGCAGGCGCGTGCATCATCGGCGCTGCCGCCAAGGCGACGCCACCGCGCGCGACGCGCATGCGCAGGCCGTTCTGCTCGATCTCGATTTCGGTGAGACCGGTTTCGTTGAGAAGTTCCGCAAGCTCGCGGATGGCATCGGAATCGATCGACGACTTGGACTTCGCGGCGGGCTTGGCGTCTTTCATGCTCATTCTTTTTCTTCCTTGAGAAGCGCCACCAGCGCATCGACGGCGAACAGATAGCCGTTCGCGCCCAGACCGCAGATGAGGGCATCGGCTGCCTCTGCGATGAAGGAGCGGCGGCGGTATGGCTCGCGCTTGTAGGGGTTGGACAAATGCACCTCGATCAGCGGATGGTTCAGCGCGCGGCAGGCATCCAGCAACGCGACCGACGTGTGGGTATAGGCGCCGGCATTGAGGATAACGCCGCAGCCGGACGTTCGTGCCTCCTGAATCCAGTCCACCAGTTCGCCTTCGTGATTGGACTGGCGGAAGGAGATCGAAAGGCCATGCGCCTTGGCGCGCGCCTTCACGGCTTTCTCGATATCGGCGAGCGTCGCGCGGCCATAGACCTCCGGCTCCCGCGTCCCCAGAAGGTTGAGGTTCGGGCCGTTCAGAACGTAGATCGGGAAGGTCTTGGAATTCTGGGCTTTTCGGGCCAAGGGGACTCCGGCGAAGCGGTGCAATGGGGGCCTTATAATGCCCCTTGGCGCGAGGGGAAACCCGGCTTTCCGCCTTAGGTTTATTGACTTCCGGACAGGGTTGGGGACCATCCCGCCCGTCCCAGGGGTGCCCTACCGGGCTGAGACCGCTGACACGAGCGGAACCCTAGAGAACCTGATCCGGCTCGTACCGGCGTAGGGAGCGGATGCCACAGAGCGCCGCTCCTGTTTTTGAAGAGGAAGACATGGCGCTCAACATCACCGTCAATGGCGAAGCCCGCAGTTTCGATTCCGCGCTCAGCGTGCGCAGTCTGCTGGCGGCGTTGGGGCAAGACCCGGCGAAAGTGGCGGTGGAACGCAATCTCGAAATTGTGCCGCGCTCGCAATACGACGCGCTGATCTTGGGCGAGGGCGACAAGCTGGAGATCGTCCATTTCATCGGCGGTGGCAATGCT
>DATCRK010000057.1:0-2099 GCA_036569005.1 Rhizomicrobium sp.
CGCCCGCCATTTTCAACTGGATTTCCGTCTTCATGACGAAAGGGCTGGGGTCGGGAAGGCCGAAGGCCGGGCCGAAGCCGAAAAGGGTGATCATGTGCTGCTCCTCCTGATGGACCCTTTTCTTATCGGCACGCTGCTGACAGCATGGTGTCAGCAGCATTGCGGGATGTTGGCAGCATGGAAAACATACCATGAGACGCGCGGATCGGCTTTTCCGCATCATTCAGATACTTAGGCGCAAGAAGCGCCCCACGACCGCGAACGAAATCGCCGACGAACTGGAGATTTCGCTGCGCACGGCCTATCGCGACATTTCGCAATTGATGGCCGATCGCGTGCCGATCCGCGGCGAAGCCGGCATCGGCTATGTTCTGGAAGGCGGCTTCGACATGCCGCCCCTGATGCTGACACCCGACGAAATCGAAGCGGCGATGCTCGGTGCGCAGTGGGTGATGGGCCGCGCCGATCCGGTGCTGGCGCGCGCCGCCGGCGATCTTGTCGCGAAAATCGGCGTCGTGATTCCCGAACATCTGCGTCCATTGCTGATGGAGCCCGCGCTCGCGACCGCCAGCTCGCGTCCGCCGCCGCCGCCCGACACCATCGATATCGCGCGCGTGCGCACCGCCATCCGCGCGCAAGGCAAGATCGCGCTCATCTATCGCGACGAGAAGGAAGAAGAGACGCGCCGCATCATCTGGCCCATCGCCGTTTCATATTGGGAGGCTGTGCGGCTGATCGTGGCATGGTGCGAATTGCGCAACGGTTTCCGGCACTTCAGAACCGACAGAGTCGTGGGATCGGAATTCCTCGAAGCGCGTTATGCGACCCCGCGCGCGAAGCTGCGTGCACAATGGAAGAAGGAGATGGACGAGTCCTGCGAGCGGCGGGCCCGCCGCGTTTCCGCCAGCCAGCCCCAGCCTGTCGCGGCTTTAATCGAATAAATCTTAACTTCCTGCGCCTTGCGGGCCACACCCTTTGGGCCAATAGATTTTCGCTCGCATCCTTTTCAGGATTCACGCGTTGTTCCGCCCGAAGGGGCAGAAAGCGAGTGAAACCGTGCGTACGAATACCGTGCTTAAATTCAGGGCGCCTGACGAGGATTTCAACGAGTCGCGACAGATGCTCCGTAACATTCCGCAACATGCGGGCGTTCATGCCGATTACCGGCGCGAAGACTATGTCTTCCCCCGCACGCAATCCCTGCAGATGCGGGAAATGAAGTGGGAGCGCGCAAAGCCTCTGAAACACTGGGGTAGCAATCTGATCGCGAATCTCGCCTGGGAAATCTTCGCGTAAAGTTTACCGGACGGGTGCAGGCATCGCGTAACCAATCCGCGCGGCAGGGCGTATAACGAACGCCGCCGCTGCTGGGGACGACCGATGCGCCATATTCCCGCTCTCGCCATTTGCGCGTTGAGCTTGATTGCACAAGCCGACGCGGCCACGCCGCAAAATCCCGCCGTTGTCGAAGTCTTCACCAGCCAGGGTTGTTCGACCTGTCCGCCGACCGACGCGAATGTGCGCGCGCTGGCCGGTCGGCCCGATGTGCTGGCGCTGAGTTTCGCCGTCACCTATTGGGACAAGCTCGGCTGGAAAGACACCTTCGGCCAGGACATCTTCACCCGCCGCCAGCGCGATTATGAACCGCCATTGCACGAGCATTCGCCGTTCACGCCGCAGGTCGTCGTCGACGGGCGCATGGATACCGTCGGCAACAATCGCGCGGACATCGAACGGCTCATCGCGCAGAGCAATCGCACCGGCGGGCCGGCCGTTCAGCTCGGTTCAGACTCGGTGGCGGTCGGTGCAGGGCAGGGCGACGCCGACGTGTGGGTGGTGCGCTACGATCCGAACACGGTGAGCGTTCCGGTGAGCCGTGGCGAGAACGCCGGCACGACGATCCAGGTGCGCAACGCGGTCCACGAACTCATCATGGTGGGCCGCTGGAACGGCACGGCGCAGCAATACAAGGTGCCGCAGGCGCATGAGAGCGGATTGAAGACCGCGGTTCTCGTGCAGACGCACAAGGGCGGGCCGATCCTTTCGGTCGCGCGGGACTGAAAAAGAAAAAGCGGCGGTGGCAACACCGCCGCTTTCTT
>DATCRK010000058.1:0-64074 GCA_036569005.1 Rhizomicrobium sp.
GAGCAGATTCCGCATCTGGAAGATTTCGCGCGCAATGCCGATCTCGCAGGCTCTATCCGCCGGCTCACGCGCGAGGAGGCCTTGCGCGCCTGCCCCGTGCTGCGCCCCGAATATGTGGCGGCGGCCGTCTTCGAAGACGACGCGGCCGATGTTGATGTGAACGCGCTGCATCAAGGCTTTCTGCGCCGGTTCAAAAGCGCCGGCGGCCAGTTGTTCGTGAACGCGGATGTGCAGTCCCTGTCGTATCGCGACGGCAAATGGGTGGTGCAAACGCGCGATGGCGAATTCTCCGCACCCGTAATCGTCAATGCCGCCGGGGCATGGGCCGATACCGTCGCCACCAAGGCCGGTGCGGTACCCCTGAAGATCAAGCCTCGCCGCCGCACCGCGCTTCTCGCGGAGTTGCCCGTGGGGGTATCCGCCGATGCGTGGCCGATGGTCATCGACATCGACGAGAGTTTTTATCTCAAGCCCGACGCGGGCCTTCTTCTTATCTCGCCCGCCGATGAAACACCTGTTCCGCCTTGCGACGTTCAGCCGGAGGAATTCGATGTCGCCGTCGCGGTCGATCGTGTCGAGCAGGCGACGACGCTTGCCATCACGCGCATTCGTCGCCGCTGGGCGGGGTTGCGTTCCTTCGCGCCGGATCGCTCGCCCGTGATCGGCTTCGATGGCGCCCTACCCGGCTTCTTTTGGCTCGCGGCACAAGGCGGTTACGGGATCCAGACCGCCCCCGCCGCTGCGCGCCTTGCTGCATCGCTTCTGAGTGGCGATGCGAAATCGGAATTCGATCCGACTTTGATCGCGCAACTTTCGCCGACACGTTTCGCCGCCCGCACGCCCGCGCGGAGCCGCGCGTGACGGACGATATCGCAGAGCTCCAATCCAAGACCTGGTTCGGCCATCCGCGTGGGCTGACGATCCTGTTCCTCACCGAGATGTGGGACCAGTTCTCCTTCTTCGGCATGCGCGCTCTGCTCGTCTATTACATGACGAAAGAGCTGCTGATCACGCAGGCGCATTCGTCCTACATCTACGGGTTCTATTCGTCGTTCGTCTATTTCACACCGCTGATCGGCGGCGTCATCTCCGACCGCTGGCTGGGGCGGCGGCGTGCGGTGATCATCGGCGGCTCGATCATGGCGGCGGGCCATTTCATGATGGCGTTCCCGTCGCTCTTCTATATCGCGCTCGCCACCATCGCGACCGGCAACGGCCTTTTCCTGCCCAGCCTCGCCAGCCAGATCAACCAGCTCTACGCGCCGGACGATCCGCGCAAGGCGACAGCCTACAATATCTATTATGTCGGCATAAATCTCGGCGCATTCCTCGCGCCGTTCGTCTGCGGCACGGTGGGCGAACTCTATGGCTGGCATTGGGGCTTCATGCTGGCCGGCGTCGGCATGGTGATCGGCATGTTCACCTATCTCGGCGGATCGAAATATCTGCCGAAGAACAACAGCCCGTCGGATCGCGAAGAGCAGCCCGCCGCGCAACGCCTGCGCACGAAGTTCGAGATCTATCTGCTGCTGCTCGCGGTCATCGCCATCGTGGTGATCTTCCGCGCCTCCTACGAGCAATCGGGCAATACCGTCGCCCTGTGGGCCGACACTGGCATCGACCGGCAGGTCGGCATGTTCTCGATTCCGATGACGTGGTTCCAGTCGCTCAACCCGCTCATCATCTTCCTGTTCACGCCGGTAATCGTGGCTTGGTGGACGCGCGCGGCAAAACGCGGACGCGAACCCGGCAGCATCGGCAAGATGGCAACGGGCGGCTTTATCGTCGGCATTTCCTATCTGATGCTGGCGCTGGTGGCGCATTGGTCAGGCGATGCGCGCTCCAGCTGGCTATGGCTGGTACTCTTCTTCTTCGTCTACACGGTGGGAGAGTTGTTCATCCTGCCGGTCGGCTTGGGCCTGTTCGGGAAGCTTGCGCCGGCGGAATTCGCGGCGACCGCGATTGCTGCGTGGTTCATGGCCGCGTTCTTCGGCAATCTTGCCGCCGGCGCGGTCGGAGCGTTGTGGAGCGCGGTGTCCGTGCCGGTTTTCTTCATCATTGCCGGCTGCATCGGCATCCTGTCGGGTCTTCTGCTGGCTTTGCTCAGCGGTTGGGCGCACAGAATCGAACGGCGAGCAGCATTGCCGGATGAAGACTTATCGACGGCCGCTCTCGCCGCCGACTCCCGCCACTGAAGAGATTCGTTGAAAGTCGCGCTACTTCCCGGGCCGGGGCTTTGCCTTGCGTTGAAGGTCGGCTTGCCGCTGCCGCGTGCGCTCAGCTTCGCGCAAAGCTTGCGCGGCGCCAGGCATGTATTGCTTGGGCACCCAATGCGATGTGACGCCGTACCAGGCCGCGGCCTTCAACGTGAAATACGGATCGACCAGATGCGGCCGCGCCAGCGCAACAAGGTCTGCGCGGCGGCACGCGATAATGGTGTTCACCTGAGAGGGCTCGGTGATCGCGCCCACTGCCATCGTCTTGATGCGCGCGACATTGCGAATACCCTCCGCGAACTGCACCTGATACATGCGTCCATAGACAGGTTTCTGCTCCGGCACCGTCTGTCCCGACGATGTGCTGACGAGATCGCAACCCGCCGCCTCGAACGCACGCACGGTGGCAAGCACATCGTCTTCCGTGATGCCGCCGGGCGCCCAATCGCTCGCGGAAATGCGGATCGACATGGGCTTTGCCTGCGGCCACACCTCGCGCATCGCCGCGAACACTTCCAGCGGATAGCGCAAGCGGTTCTCGATCGACCCGCCATATTCGTCCTTTCGCTTGTTGGTCAGCGGCGACAGGAAGCTCGCGAAGAGATAACCGTGCGCACAATGCAGTTCGAGCATATCGAAGCCGGCGCGTTCCGCGCGTTGCGCCGCCTGCACGAAATCCGCCTTGATGCGATCCATCATCGCCCGATCCAGTTCGGCAGGAACGGGACTAATGCCTTCGAAGTAAGGCAGCGGCGACGCGGAATAGAGCGGCCAGTTGTCCTCCACCGCGAGCAACGGATGATCCGCCTCTTCCCAGCCGAGTTGCGTGGAGCCTTTGCGGCCCGCGTGCCCAAGCTGCATGCAGATCTTCACCGGTGTTTCGGCGTGGACAAAATCGACGATGCGTTTCCAGCCGCGTTCCTGTTCGTCGTTCCACAGCCCGGTGCAACCGGGCGAGATACGCGAATCCGCCGAGGGGCACGTCATCTCCACATACATCAGCCCCGGCCCACCCATGGCGCGCGAGGTGTAATGCGTGAAGTGCCAATCGTTCGGCACGCCATCGACCGCGGAATACTGATCCATGGGTGAGACGACGACACGATTGGCCAGCTTCATCTCGCGCAACTTGAATGGTGTGAACATAAGAGTCGGACGGCGCTTGCGGCAGTCGATGCCCGTCTCTTCAAAATAGGTCTGGTACCACTCATCCTCGAAGGCACGGACGAAGGCTTCATCCCGGATCAGAAGGTTGTCCCATGTGATGCTCTTGGCGCGGCACATGACGACCATCGCGAATTGCATCGGCTTCATGTCGTTCGAGCGTTCCATGTGCTCGAACCATGCGAGGCTGACGTCGGCGTTGTGCTGGGTGATCTGCACTTCGGTGCGGCGCGCCTTGTCATAAGCGCGGAAGGCAGCCTCGACGGATTGATCGCCATGGGCGACCAGCGCGTCGGAGAGCGCGATCGCGGATTCCATCGCCAGCTTGGTGCCGGAACCGATGGAGAAATGCGCCGTCGCCTTCGCATCACCCAGAAGCACGATGTTCTTGTGCCACCATTGCTCGCAGAAAATACGCGGGAAGTTGCGCCAGAGTGAACGGTTGGTGATGAGCGGATGGCCTTCCAGTTCCTCTGCGAAAATCTTTTCCAGCCTACGCGCACTTTCCTCTTCGCCCAGCTTGTCGAAGCCGAGCGCCGCCCACGTTTCCGGACTAGTCTCCATCACCCAGGTCGAGCGGCCGAGCTCATATTGATAGGTGTGCGCGCAGATGAGGCCATGCTCGGTCTGCTTGAAGAAGAAAGTGAAACCATCCAAAGGGCGCGTGGAGCCTAGCCAGGTAAACTTGTTGGCCTTCAGCGAGAGCGATGGCTGAAAGTGCTCCTTGAACGTCTCGCGGATGCGGCTGTTGATGCCGTCCGCGCCCACGATGACGTCACAATCGGCAAACCGAGAGAGATCATCCACCGGTGCCTGATAATGGATTGCGACGCCCACATCCTCGCAGCGTTTCTGCAAAATCTGCAACAGCGCGAGGCGCGCGCAGCCGGCGAACCCGTTGCCGCCACAGCGCATCTCGCGGCCCTTATAGCGGATGATGATATCGTCCCAATAGGCGAAGGCGTCCTTGATCGCGGCATAAGACTCGGCGTCACGGCTAAGGAATTCTTCGAGCGTCTCATCCGAGAACACCACGCCGAAGCCGAACGTGTCATCGGCGCGGTTCTGTTCATAGACGTCGATCTGCCAATCGGGCCGGGCTTTCTTCGTCAACAGCGCGAGATAGAGCCCTCCCGGCCCGCCGCCAACGACTGCGATCTTCAAAGTCTTTGGCATCAGCGGGGAACAACCGCGGTTGTCTCGATCTCGATCTTGGCTTCTTTCTCCACCAGACCCGACACGATGATGACGGCCATCGTGGGATAATTGCGGCCCATCAATTCCTTCCACGCCACACCAAGCTTCGCGAGCGAACCCATATATTCGTCGCGGCTGGTGACGAACCATGTCATGCGCACGATATGCTCCGGTCCCGCGTCGGCCTCCTTCAGCACAGCCAGCGTGTTGAGCAATACCTGGCGAAACTGATTGCCGAAATCGGAGGAGCGGAATTTCTCGTCCGCGTCCCAGCCGATCTGCCCGGCCACGAATACCATACGGCCCTCGGCTTCGATGCCGTTGGAATATCCGCGCGGGCGTGGCCAGCCTTCGGGTTGCAGCACGCGCATCGTCAATTCCCTTCGAACACAGGCTGCTTCTTGGCGACGAAGGCGTTATAGGCGCGCTCGAAATCCTGCGTCTGCATGCAGATCGCCTGCGCCTGCGCTTCGGCTTCGATCGCCATGTCCAGGCTCATGCTCCATTCCTGATTGAGCTGGTTCTTGGTCATGCCATTGGCGAAGGACGGTCCCGCCGCGATGCGCGCCGCCCAATCTTTCGCTTCGGCATCAAGACCATCCACCGAAACAATCTTGTTGAAGAAGCCCCAGCGCTCGCCCTCTTCCGCGCTCATGTTGCGGCCGTAGAAGAGAAGCTCCGACGCGCGGCCATGGCCGATGATGCGCGGCAGGATCGCGCAAGCGCCCATGTCGCAACCGGCAAGGCCCACGCGGTTGAAAAGAAACGCCGTCTTCGTGCCTTCCGCAGCGAGGCGGATGTCCGATGCCATCGCCATGATCGCGCCCGCACCCGCGCAGACACCGTTCACGGCGGCGATGATGGGCTGCGGGCAGTTGCGCATCGCCTTCACCAGATCGCCGGTCATGCGGGTGAAGTTCATCAACCCGATCATGTCCATCTTCACCAACGGGCCGATGATCTCATGCACGTCGCCACCCGAGCAGAAATTTTCCCCCGCGCCGCGCACGATCACCGCTTTCACCTCGGGCGAATAAACCAGCGCGCGGAACATATCGCGCAGCTCGGCATAGGATTCGAAGGTCAGTGGGTTTTTCCGCTCCGGCCGGTTGAGCGTGACGGTGCCGACACCGTTCTCAAAGGCCCACAGGAAATGCGCCGGGGCGAAGGCTTTCGGGTCCATGCTGCGCTCGCGTTTATTGCTCTGCGACAGAACCTTAGACTAGTTTTGGGCGCAAGGGAGACGGTGTAAATTGGCGCAAACTGGAAAACACGCGTTGGTCACGGGCGGGGGAAGCGGAATCGGCCTCGCCATCGCATGGGCGCTGTCCGCCGCCGGTTGGAAGGTCACGATCACTGGTCGCAACAAAGCGAAACTGGAAGCCGCCGCCAAAGCAATAAGCGGCGCGCATATCGAAACCTGCGATGTGACGGATGCCGATTCCGTGCACACAGTTGTGCAAGCCGCTGCGAAAGCGCATGGGCCGGTGCAGTTGCTGGTCAACAATGCGGGCGGCGTTTCCTCCGCCTCCTTCGAGAAGACAAGCCTCGAATCGTTTCGCCAGACCGTCGACCTCAACCTGATGGGCGCGGTGAATGTCATTCACACCGTTTTGCCGCAGATGAAGCGAAGCGGCTGGGGCCGCATCGTGAATATCGCCAGCACGGCGGGGCTGACGGGATATCGCTATGTCAGCGCCTATGTCGCTGCGAAACACGCGGTGATCGGGCTCACGAAGGCGCTGGCGCTCGAACTTGCGAAAACCGGTATCACCGTCAATGCTGTTTGCCCCGGCTACACCGATACCGACGTTATCGCTTCAGCGGTGAAGACGATCAGCAAATCGTCCGGCCGCACGGAAACGGATGCACTGGCGACATTCACCGCCGCCAATCCGCAGGGTCGGCTTGTGAAGCCGGAGGAAGTCGCCGCCGCGGTGTTGTGGCTTGCATCGGATGAGGCCGCCGCAGTGAACGGCATCGCTCTGCCCATCGCCGGCGGCGAAGTCAGCTAGGAGTCTTCATGTCGAGGACGAATTTTCTCGATAATTTCAATATGGCGGACTATTTTGTCTTCTCGAACATTGACGCCGGTCGTGCTGACAAGCCCGCCATCCTGTTCGAAGGCAAATCGATCTCCTATCGCACCGTTGCCGAGAATGTGACGCGCGTGGCGAAAAAGCTGGTGAGCGACGGTCTTCTGCCGGAACAGCGCGTGCTTCTATGCATGCAGGATCGCCCGGAATTCGCTTGCGCCTGGTTCGGCGCTATCAAGGCCGGCGGCGTGGTCGGCCAGATCAACCCACTGCTGACCGCAGACGACTACGCCTACTATCTCAACTATGTGCGGCCGCAATTCGTATTCCTAGATGAGCAGAGCCTCCCGGAATTCGAGAAGGCGCTGAAAACCACGCGCCATTGCGGACGCAGCTTGGGCCAGGACAATGTGATCATCGTGGGGCCCGATGCAGGCGGTCACAAGAACTTCGATGCATGGCTGAAAGATGAGCCGAGACCGGATGCCGAGCCGTGGCCGACACGCAAGGACGATCCAGCGGTCTGGCTCTTCACCAGCGGCACCACTGGCCTGAGCAAGGGCGCGGTGCACACGCACAGTCACTTTCCCTACAACACCGAAGTCTATGCCAAGGCTTTCATCGGCATGCGCGAGAGCGACCTGACGATTTCCGTCTCGCGCCTGTTCTTCGGCTATGCGACCGGCACCAATCTCATGTTCCCCTTCGCGGTGGGCGCAACGACAGCCCTCTTCCGTGAGCAGCCCACGCCGGAGTTGTTGTTCGAGCTGATCGACAAATATAAGCCCACAGTGCTCACCAGCGTGCCCACCTTCATCAACAAGATGCTACAGGCGGCCGAAGGCCAGCGCCGCGATATCTCCAGCGTGCGTTTCATGTGGAGCGCGGGCGAGGCATTGCCGCGCGAGTTGCATGAGCGCTGGGATCATGCCTTCGGCGTGCCCATCATCGACGGCATCGGCAGCGCCGAGAGTTTCCACATCTATATAAGCAACCGGCCCGGCGATGTGCGGCCGGGGAGCCTGGGGCGGCTCGTGCCGGGTTACGAAGCCAAGCTTCTGGACGATGACGGCAACCCGGTCGCGAAGGGCGATGTGGGAACGCTATGGATCCGCGGCGACTCTGCGGCGCTCTATTATCATTCGGCTTATGAGAAATCGAAGGAGCATCTGCGCGGCGGCTGGATCGTCAGCGGCGACAAGTTCCGCGAAGATGCGGAAGGCTACTGGCACTATGAAGGCCGCGGTGACGATCTGCTGAAAAGCGGCGGCATCTATGTCAGCCCGCTGGAAGTGGAGAATTGCCTGATTCAGCACGAAGCCGTGCGCGAATGTTGCGTGGTCGGCAAGAAGGACGAGCACGGGCTGGAGAAACCGCTGGCGCTAATCGTGCTGAAGACCGGGTTCGCAGCATCGCCCGCGCTCGAAGCGGAGATCATCGCCTTCGCCAAGAGTAAGCTCGCGCGCTACAAGGCGCCACATTGGGTGCGTTTCGTCGCCGATCCCTTGCCACGCAACGATCGCGACAAGGTGGATCGCAAGCGTCTCAAGGCTGCGCACGCATGAAGCCCGCCTTCGCCGAAAACGCATGGCCTTCCATGCGTGATGCGCTCAAGAGCGGTCGGAAGGTTGTCGCCATCCTGCCTTGCGGCGCGACCGAGGCGCATGGCCCGCACCTGCCGCTGAACACCGATGTCCTCATCAGCGAGACCATGGCCGCGCGCGCGTTACCTCTAATCGAACAACGCGGCTATGCGGCGGCAATCTTGCCGCCGCTTGCTTATATGCCTGCCGGTTACGCGGAAGCATTTCCCGGAACGATCACCGTAAGCGCCGCAACGGCAAAGGCGCTGATGCTCGACATCGCGATGAGCCTGAAGGCACAAGGCTTCGCCTGTCTCGCCCTCGCCAACAGCCACTTCGACCCGACCAATGTCGCAATGCTGCGTGAAGCCGCGGACAACATCCGCGAACGCGGCCTGCCTGTTGCTTTCCCCGACTTCACGCGCCGCAAGCTCGCGCAGACATTGACGGCGGAATTCCAGTCCGGCGCATGCCACGCCGGCCAATACGAAACCAGCCTTATCATGGCCGCGCGGCCTCACCTTGTGGACGAGGCGGGACGGCTGTTCCTGAAAGACAATCCCGCCAGCCTGACCGAAGCTTTTTCGAAAGGTGCACGAACATTCGCCGAGGCTGGCGGACCGGACGCCTATTTCGGCTATCCCCGCAATGCCAGCGCCGCGGAAGGCGACACGAGCTTCAAAGTCATGGCATCCGCGCTCGCCGAAGCGATTGATGCCGCAATGCCGGCGGAGTCGAAGTAAGGGAAACGCCGTCGCTCCGTTTTGGAGCTTGGCCCGATAAGACGAACGGGCTGATCACCCAAGATCGGTCTCGATCCTTTGCATCGCGCGATGGATGCACGACGCAATTCCCATGAACGCCGCCGCATGATTGTGTATGAGCGCCTCGCGCAAAGGCTCCTCGATGACACCGGTAGTTTCATCGGGATTGCGCCGCAAATACCCCAGGCCTTCCACCTCCCGCAGCAGGCGCAGAACGTGCGAGCGCGAGACCTCGAACCGCCGCGCGATCTCTTTCACGGAGATACGCACGTTTCCTTTCGGCGGATAGGTGTCATCCGCCTGCCCCGATGTCGCGATGTGGTAAAGGATCGGAAGCCCCGCATTGCGCGCCGCGAAAGGCGTGAGGACGTTGGTATCGCGCCGACGCGCGATGTTAGCGAAGCCCATGCCGAGAAACAGGATAAATTGCCGGAACGTCTCGGGGTCGTCGAGCCGGTCCGCGGCCGAACCTGCTTCGGGATCGAGAAGCGCCATCGTCATCAGCTCGTCGCGAAATGTCTCGCGTACGGCTTCCTTCATCACGGGCGCCGGAACATAGCGCTGCCGCCGCGTTGCGGTGGGTGAGGTGTCGAGAACGACATAGCCCATCATCCGCAATTGCACGAGGATCGCCGCGGCGCGGCCCGGGCTCGCCAGACCGGTTTCGACACAGAATTCCTGAATGCCCGTCAACGTGAGCTCGCCGCGCGCATCGAGATAGAGCGCGAAAATGCCGTAGAAAATTCGGCTGAGATCCTTCGCCAGCCTCGCTGCAACCGAATTGCCTTCCAGACGCGCGAGGACATTGTGCGCGGAGCGAATGCAAGCTTCGCCGAATCGCGGATGCGCGATCATGCGCGCATAAGCGTCTTCATCGATCACCGTCTTTTCAGCGACGGCCGCAGACCAGTAGGCGAGACCGGGTGCCTCCACCGCTTACCATCCCCGAATGGCGGGCAAGATTTAGATAAAAAAACGACAGTTCCGCAATGGCCGGCGCGTCACTTTTTGCGGCGCTTCCGCAGCATGGGTTTAACGGTTTGCGCCCGTGCTAGCGACAATAAGATTCGGCTTGCCGTTCGGATCGAGCAACGCCCATGCCGGTTGGCCAGGCACCTGCCGGGCGATCCAGGAAAGCCGCGTCTCGCGCCAGGGCAGCACGGCATCCGTCAGATTGTCGAGAACATAGTCTCCGTGATCTGTCGTCACCGTGAGAACAGCATGCGGCTCGCCCGTGTTAGACCGCGCCACCGCGATTCGCAGCGCGCGCGGCGAGAAGTTCGCGGCGATGAGCGCCTTGCGCTTGGCAAGCGCATAATCTTCGCAATCGCCGAAGCCGTCGGTCGGGATGGTCCAATAATCCACGCGCCCGTAGTGGACGGAATCTTCTTCCGGCCGGATAGCTGCGTTATATGCCGAATTCACTTGCTGAAGAGTCGTCCAGGCTGTGGCGTCAAGCGCGACGGCGTTCGGCGCATTCGCAGGCTCCACGCATTCGGCTGGCTGGCGCGCGCAGAATGCGAGATATCCGGACGGCGCATCGGTGCCGGCGCCCACCGGCATGGGCGTGCTCGCCTCTGCCGCTTGCGCGATGACGGAGCGGCCGTTGGCGACGGGTGTGTCCGGAAGTGCAGAGACCGCGAGCTGCGGGCTTTGGCAGGCAGCGAGAAGCAGTCCAACGGCCAAAGCTGCTATCCGCCGAAGTTTTCCGCCCATTGTCCCGCGCCTTTGAAAGACGCGAACAGGCTACGGAAGAGGTTTTGAGGCCCGCTTAGACCGGTCGTTCGGATTTATTTCGAATTTTATGCAATTCCGCCGGAGGCCCCCCCCGGAAGGCCGCCCTAATAAGAAAGAGTGACCGAAATCGTGGCGAGATTTCCGTGCTTCGTGGCGCCCGGCAGCTTGCGAAGCTGCCAGCCATAGTCGAACCGGGCATCGAGATAATCCGCGATGCTGTAGCGCGCACCGACGCCGACGCTGGCAAGCGTGGCGCTTTTCGGCAGGTTCATCTGGTCGTTCTTGTACGACACGTCGCCATAGTCCCAGAAGATAAGCGCCTGCCCCTGATCCTCGACACCGAGATCGGTGAAATCGCGCAGCGGATGAACCGGCGGGCTACGCAATTCGCTGCTAAACAGCACGCCCTGCGAACCGTTGACGACGCGCGGATCGTAACCGCGCACGCTGTCGACGCCGCCGGCGCCAAGCTGCTCGCTGGGCAGAAGCTCACTGCCGGCGATCTGCGCGGTACCGCGCACCAGCCAGCTCATCTCCCACGGCAGATCGGTGACGCGGGTGATCTGCAGGTTGTCATAGACATATTGCGCGTCCGCGCCATTCACGCCCGAGGCTTGGAATACGGCCGTCGAATTGCTCGGCCCGAAATGTCCGGGGCTATAGACGAATGTATTCTCCAGTGCCGTCTGCCCCCAATCGTCCGGACGCGTGCCGTCATAGATCAACAGGAACTGATCGATCACCGTCGCCGCGGCAAAGATGCGGATGCCGCCGAAAGCCAGATTGTTGTCCGTGCGCTTGAAGTCGAAACCGACGCGGATCTGCTGCGCGATCGATTCCGTGGCCGGAAGGCGCACGTCGTACCGGCCGCTGACCTGAAAGCTGTGGCCGACCTGACCGAAGAACGGCCCAAGATCTGGCACCTGCTGCACATAAGCGCCGAAGACGTCGATCCCGTCGCCCCAGGGCAGCGGCGCAAAATAGGTGAAGGAGTGCGCCGTGTAGCGCGGATTGTCCGACAGGCCCGGTCCGCGATGCGTCGAGCGCCACAAATCCGGACTCGTGCTGAACTGGTAGGAGATTTGCTGATCCAGGCCGAACACATCGCCCCAGTTGAATCCGGCGCTATAGCGCTCGCGCCCGGTGATGCGCTGTCCCTCATTGTCATAGCTCGCATAGACGCGCAGCGGCAGCTGGTCTTGCGCTTTCAGCACCACGTCGGTTGCGCCGACTTCCTGACTGCGTTCCAGAACGACATTGACCTGCCGGAACGGATTACGATTGAGCCAGTTCAGATCGCTGCGCAGCACGTCGAAGTCGAGCACGTCGCCATGCTCCAGCGACATCTCGTCCGTCAGTATGCCGCTTGAGAACCACTGGTTGCCCTCGACGCGCACCTGACCGACACGATATTCCGCGACGACAGCCTGCAGTACGCCGGTGCTGATATCCTGCTCCGGAAACGCGACATCGACCACAGGCCGGTTGTGCGCGCGATACCAGTCGATAATCGCCTTGGAAATACGCGGCAGATCCGCGGTCGTCAGCGGCTTGCCGAGGAACGCCGAAAGCTGCGCCTGGATCTCCGGCTTCTGCAGTAGCGGCAGGTATTGCGCCGTGACACCTGTGTCATGCGCGCCGTTGCGCTCGATCCAGCCGATGGCCGGCACAAGCCGCAAGCCTTTGAGCGACGGGATGAGCGTCTTGATCTCCGGCGGCGGAGTAACCTTGACGGGCGCCGGCGATGTCACGACGCCAGGTTGCTGCGGCGTTGGCTGCTTGGGCGCGACCTGATTGAAATCCTGCGCATGCGCGAAAGAACTCAAACACAGGAGGGTGGCGACGGTCGCTGCAACCCTCAATTCCTTACGCATGGGCATCATTCCGCAGCCACCAGACGATCATTGTCGTTCGTGGCGTTCGAGTAATCCGTGATGACGAATTGGTTGAACGAACCGATCTCGCCCGGCAGGCCCGCATCGAACAGCACGATGCTGTTGTCGCCGCCAAGCGCCGCGGTCGCTACGTTGCTGAAGGAGAAGGTGCCCGAGGGCGTCACCAGCACGAGGTTGGGCAGCGCGCCGAGGGGGCCGCCAGGCGTGACCGGTGTCGTGAAGCCGCCCGGCGGCTGCGCCGTCAAGGTCAGAAGTCCGGCGCGGAAGGAGATCGCATAGTTCTGCGCCGAGGCGCCGAACGGCACGATGTCATAGCCGAACGGATTGCCGTCGATGGGGAACAGACCCAGCTTCAGTCCTGAGACGACCGCGCTCGTATCGCCGGCAACCAGGCCGATATACGACGCCGTCGGGTGCGCCTGATCCAGCGACAGCGCGGAGATATTGTCGGCAACGATGATGAGCGCTGCGGGCGTGATCGCCAGCGTGCCCGGCGCGAAAGTCAGCACATAGTTGGAGGACGCCGCCAGCGAACCCTGCGCAATCGCATAATTGCCGATGTTCGAATGTGTCCCCGCCGACGTCGCGAGCGTGCCGGTGAGCGTATCGCCGTTCACCAGACCGTCACCGCCGACGACGTAAGTCAGAAGCGGATTTGCGCTGCCGTAGAGGCGGCTGAGATCGTCCGCCATCACCGTGATGGCACGCGGCGTGACCGACAGCGATCCACCGACATAGGTCACCGCATAGTTTGAGGACGCCGCGAGCGAACCCTGCGTGATCGCATAGCTGTCCACGTTCGACGTGCCGGTCGCCGTGGTGGCGAGCGAACCCGTGAGCGTGTCGCCATTGGCGAGACCGCTGCCGCCGATCGTGTAGGTCAGCGCCGGGTTGGCATCGCCATAGATTCGCGACAGGTCGTCCGCCGTGATCGTGATCGGACGCGCGGCAACAACGAGCGTTCCGCCCACATAGGTCACCGCGTAGTTCGACGACGCGGCGAGCGAACCTTGTGTAATCGCGTAGTTGCCGATGTTCGAGGTCAAGCCCGCGGCTGTGGCCAGACCGCCGGTGAGCGTGTCCCCATTGACCAGCCCGCTGCCGCCGATCGTGTAGGTCAGCGCAGGATTCGCGTCACCGTAAAGACGAGACAGATCGTCGGCGGTGATTGTGAGATTCCGCGGCGTGACCGCAAGCGTTCCGCCCACATATGTCACGGCATAGTTGGAAGACGCGGCAAGCGTCCCCTGCCCGATCGCATAGTTGCCGACGTTCGAGGCGCCGTTCGCCACTGTGGCGAGCGCGCCTGTGAGAGCGTCGCCATTCACAAGCCCGTCGCCGCCGACAACATAAGTCAGCGCGGGGTTGGCATCGCCATACATGCGCGACAGGTCGTCGGCGGTGATGGTGAGCGGACGTGCCGTGACAGCCAGCGTCGCGCCGATATAGCTCAGTGCATAATTCGAGGACGCCGCCAGGGTGCCTTGCGTGATGGGGTAGTTGCCCACACTGGAGCTTGCGTCCGCAGCCGTCGCAAGGCCTCCGCTCAGCGTGTCGCCATTGACCAGGCCGTCGCCGCTGAGGGCATAGGTCAGTGCCGGGTTGGCGTTGCCGTAGATCCGCGACAAGGCGTCGGCCGTAACCGTCAGCGTGCGCGGCGTAACGGAGAGCGTGCCGTCGGTGAAGCTGATGACATAGTTTCCGCCGGCCGCCAGGCTGCCTTGCGTGATCCCATAGTCACCCACATTGGAGCGCGTATCCGCAGCGGTCGTGAGCGCACCGCTCAGCCCGTCACCGTTCACCAGACCGTCACCGCCGGTGATCTGGTAAGTGAGCGCCGGATTCGCGTCACCATAGAGACGGTTCTTGTTGTCAGCAGAGATGTCCAAAGAGCGAGCGGCGATGGTGAGCGTCCCGTTGGTAAAATCGATATTGTAGTTGGCGCCTCCCGTGAGCCCGCCCTGGGCGATGTCATATGTGCCAACGCCCGAATGCCCATCGGCCGCGGTTGTCAGCGCACCGCTCAACGTGTCGCCGTTCACCAACCCATCGCCACCGGTGATCTGGTAAGTGAACGACGGGTTCGCATCGCCATAAAGCCGGTTCTTGTTGTCCGCCGAGATGTCGAGCGCGCGGGCCGTCACCGCCAAAGTGCCATTCGTGAAGTCGATAGCGTAGTTGTCGCCGGCCGTCAGCGCGCCCTGTGTGATGGCATAGTTGCCCACGCCGGAATGCGTGTCAGCAACCGTCGCCAGCGATCCCGTCAACTCATCGCCGTTCACGAGCCCATCGCCACCGGTGATCTGATAGGTGAAGGACGGGTTTGCATCGCCGTAAAGGCGGCTCTTGTCGTCCGCGGAAATGTCGAGCGTGCGCGCCGCGATCGTCAGCGTCCCCGGCACGTAGGTGAGGTTGTAGTTCGCCGAGGCTGCCAGCGTACCCTGGGCGATGGCATAGTCGCCGACATCGCTCGTGGCCGTCGCGCCTGTCGTGAGCGCACCCGTCAGGGAATCGCCGGCGACAAGACCACCGCTCGTGATCTGGTAGGTCAGTGTAGGATTGACGTTGCCGTATTTGCGCGACTTGTCGTCCGCCGTCACGGTGATCGCCAGCGGCGCGATCGTGAAGGTGCCGATCGTGTTACCGCTCGACGCGAGCTGATAGTTCGAAACGCCGGTTCCGGAGATGCCCGTAACCTTCTCGAGATAACCGCCGACACCGGTGTTGAACACATAGCTCACCGGTGTCGCGCCCGAGAAGAGTGCTTCGGTTCCGACGATGTTCGAACCGTCGCCCGCGACAAGCCCCGAGAAGGTGATCGCGCCCAGCGCGCTCACCGTCCCGTAGGTACCTCCCACATCGGCCGTGCTGTAGGTCAGGGTCGCCTTGTTGATCGTGAAGGTGCCGTTGGTGTTACCCGAAGCCGCAATCGAATAGTTGCCGGACTTCGTGCCCGCCAGCCCCGTGACCTTCTCCGTGTAGGTCCCGGCGGCGGTATTGAAGGCATATGTCACCGGTGTCGGACCCGAGAACAGATCAGCCGTGCCGCTCACCAGTCCGCTGTCAGCGCCGAGCACACCGGTCAGGGTGACTGTGCCAAGCGACGCGATCGTGCCATAGGTGCCGCTCGCGTTGCCGACGCTATAGGTCAGCTGCTTGGGATTGATCGTGAACGCCTTGGTCGTTCCGGTGGTGGCCAGCACATAATCGAGCGCCTTGGTGCCGGTCAGGCTCGCGGCCTTTTCGGTGTAGCTCCCGGCATCGGTGGTCGCGACATAGGCGACCAGAACGCCGTTGCTGTCGAACAACCCGGTGACGCCGGAGACCTTGCTCGTGTCGCCCGTGACCACGCCGGACAGGGATACCGTGCCGAGCGATCCCAGCGTGCCGTAGGTCGAGGAGCTTCCACCGCCTGTGATACTCCAGGTCAAGGTCTTCGGCGTGATCGTCAGCGCCGTGCTGTTGGACGCGGCCTGAACGATCACATAGTTGCCGCTCATGCCGCTTTTGAACGAGCCATTGCCGGTGATGAGATAATTGCCAACATCCGTGGTCGTGCCTGCGGTCGATGTCCAGTTCGTGGAGTTGAACACGTTGGACTGGCCTTGGCCCAGAACATAGCCGGTGATGGTGCCCGAAAGCGTTCCGTTGCTGGAGCCGTAAGCCCGGCTTGTGGAGTTGGCGGTGAAGATCAGTTGCGCCGGATTGATTGTCAGCGCATTCGCGTTGCCCGCGGCCTGGACGAAAACATAGTTTCCATTGTTCGCCGTCAGACCTGATCCGTTGATGGCATAGCTTCCCGCATTGCTCGACCCTGTGGCGGAGCTGAGGAAGGACAGCGTTCCCGAGGTCGCGCTGAGCAGCGTGTCGCCATTCACGAAGCCGGTCACGGTTCCGCTGAACGTCGGATTGCTCGATCCGTAGGTGCGCGACGCGGTATTCGCCGTATAGGTCAGCGTCGCGGGATTGATGGTGAAAGTCGCGCCCAGGAAGTCGATCGTATAATTGCTGTTGATCGCCAGACTGCCCTGCGTGATGTCGTAAGTGCCGGCATTATTGCCTGCATCGCGGCCCAGCGCGCCGGTGATGGTATCGCCGGACAGCAGCGAACCGCCCGTGATCTGCCATGTCAGCGTCGGATCGGACTGTCCGTACGTCTTGCTGATGTCGTCGGCCTGGATGGTGATCTGGCGCGGCGTGATGTTGATTGCACCGTTGTTGTAGATGAAGCGATAAGCCGCGCCCGAGCTGCTGGTCGCGGTCGCGCCACTGGCCGAGCCGGTATAGACCTGCCCGACCTGCGGCCTGCCCGGCGCATTGGTGGTCGTGACGAGCCCCGTGATGATGCTGGAAAGGTCGCCGTTCTGCAGGCCGTAGAAGGTCGACTGGATCGGGTCGCCGTATTGATACGAACCCGCCGTATCGACGCGCACCACATAGGACACGCCGTAAAGCTGCGGCGCAAAGCCGTTGCCTGCAGGCGCCCAGGTGTTGGTGAAATCGAAGCCCACGAAGTTCGACGACACCTGCATTTGCGCAGACGTGAGGCCCTTCGCATGCTGCCCCTGATGCGACGCCGTCGTGTCGGCCCCCACGCCGGCCAGACCGTTGGCGACGGTGGAGTTCCAATATGACGTCGTTATGTTGCCGATATTCGAGAAGCCGCCGTTCCAGCCGACAAGCGCGCCGGCGTAGTAGTAATTGGGCCCTATCACGACGCCGGTGGAATAGACGTTGGTGATGCTGCCTTCGTTGTCGGCCACAAAGCCGCCCAGGCAGCAATCGCCGCCGCTCGTGCCCGTGACCGAGCCGGTCGCGTACGCATCGGTCACAGAACCGTAGTTGATGCCAATGGCGCCGCCCACGCTGTAACTGGAGCCTGTGACCGCGCCCGTCGCGTAGGCGCGCTGGATCGTGCCGGGCTGTTCGTTCGTGCCGACAAGGCCGCCGACATAATACCCGCCCGATACCGCGCCGCTCGCGTAAGACGCCGTGATCGTATCGAAGTTGTCGCCGACGAGGCCGCCGACCAAGCCGCCAGTGGCGGTTACGTTGCCCGTTGCGTAGGAGTTGGTGATCACGCCCGGCACGTTGAAAATCGAGTACGACGTGCAATTCGGATCGCTGCAGGCGGCATATTGATCGCCGTTCTTGCCGACGAGGCCGCCCGTCGAGATGTCGCCGCCGTTCACCACCGCGCTGGAATGCGAAAGATCGATCGTGCCGGTGTTCTCTCCAGCAAGACCGCCGGTCCAGTAATAGCCGGACACGGTGCCCTGCGAATAGGATTTCGAGATCGAGCCCGTGTTATTGCCTACAAGACCACCGGTATAATTGCCAAAGTTCGCCGTCACCGTGGTGTTGGCGTAGGAGGCTATGATCGTGTCGTCATTCTCGCCGACGAGCCCACCAACATCGTAGGGATAGTTCGTGTAGCCGGACCATGGATCCGTGCTGGCGACGCCGATGATCGTTCCGCCGGCATGGCTGCCGGTGATGGTGCCGGCCTGATTGTAGCCGACCAGACCGCCGATGCTTTGCGTGCCCGAAACCGTTCCCGTCGCATAAGAGCCGGTGATGGAAGAAACAACGGGCGCCGCGACGCCGGTGTAATTCCCGTTGCTGTCATAGTAAGTGACCGCGCCGTTCGCGCCCGCCAGCCCGCCGACATTGCTGATTCCGGTGACATCGCCGGTCGCATAGGAATTCAGGATCGTGCCGCCGAGAGTGGTGCTTATGTAGTGATCGGATCCGCCATTGCCGCCCACGAGACCGCCGATATAGGACTGACCGGTCACATCGCCGCTCGCGTTCGAGTTCTTGATCGTTCCGCGGTTCACGCCCACAAGGCCGCCGAGATAGGTACTGCCTTCGGACGGGTCTTCGCTGCCGTTCACATCACCCGTAGCGTAAGTCGTGTCGATCAAGCCATCGTTCTCACCGACGAGGCCACCCGAGTTGACGGGATAGGATTGCGCAGGAACGGTAATCGTTCCGCTCGCATGAGAATTGGTCACCGATCCGGTGGATGTATTTTCGCCGACGAGGCCACCGACGGTGTCAAAACCGCTGACGTTTCCGGATGCCGACGATGAATCGATCGTGCCCGAACTAAAGCCGGCCAGACCGCCAACCTGCTCCGCGTAATGCGATCCGTCGGAGCCGTCCGCGCCGTTCACCGCACCTGTAGCTACCGATCCCGTGATCGATCCGTAATTGATGCCGGTCAACCCGCCGATCGAGTAGCCGGCGCCATTGACGGTTGCGCTGGACGTGACGTTCTTGATGTAGCCCGGGTTGCTGACGATGACGTAGCAGTTGCAGCTGGAGTCGAAGTCAGCCTCCTGCGAGCCGTTCTGCCCTGCGACAGCACCGACGGCACCGCCCGTGCCGCTGATCGTGCCGCCGACGAGCTTCAGATTCTGAATGGTGCCGTAATTGTTCGCGAACAGGCCCACATTCGAACCGCCCGAGGCCGACTGGTTGATCGTAAGCCCGGTGATGGAATGGTTTTGGCCGTCGAATGTCATGCCGGAATCGAGGCTCAGCGGCATGAAGCCCTGGCCGCTGTTCCATGTGGCGGTCGTGCTCGCGTCGATATCATTGGCGAGGCTGAAATTGATGCTGCCGAAACCGATCATGCCCTGCAGGCCGTAGATGTCCGCGACCTGATAAGGCGAGCTTGAGCCGTTGCCGCCTTTCACGCGCAGGAACGTGCCGCCGCTGATAATGAAATTCGACGCCGTGAATGACGGCAGGCTGGCCGTGTTCTGCGACCAGTTTCCTGAAGTCAGCGTGAAGTTCTTAACGGCGATGGCGGCTGTGT
The DNA here is from genome assembly GCA_036569005.1 of Rhizomicrobium sp. GTDB lineage: Bacteria > Pseudomonadota > Alphaproteobacteria > Micropepsales > Micropepsaceae > Rhizomicrobium. The sequence goes on from DATCRK010000058.1 coordinate 19,419, forward strand.
CGGTCACCGTCGCGCTCGATCCGGCCTTGATATTGAGGCCGCCATTCGTCGCCGTGATGGCGCCATTCAGCGCGATCGTCCCGGCGGCGCGCGCCGACGCGTCGAGCGTAAGTGTGCTGCCCGACGTCCAGGTCAGGTTTACGCCGCTCGACAGCGTGATGCTTCCGCTTCCCGAGCCGCCGGTTCCTGTGTTGACGGTCACATTCGCACTGCCCAGCGCGGTGGTGAGCGTGGTTGCCCCAAGATTGGAGTTGGCCGTCGGCGTGAATTTGTTGCTGCTGATCGTGCCGCCGGCTCCCGCAACGATGGTGACGGCGTAAGGATCGAGGAGCAGATCGCCGATGTCGGCGTATTTCGATGTTAAATCCACGAGCCCGGTGAAATCCAGAACGCCGTGGCTCGACACTTCCGCATTGCCACCGTTGCCATTCGTGCCTGCGGCGCTGATGCCACCATCGAAGATGGTGTGATCGTCGGACCAGATCACCACCGCGCCACCCGCGTTTTGCGTACCGTCCGCGGAAATCTGTGCGCCCTTTGCCACCGTGGTCGTCCGCGCATTGGCGACGGTCGCACTCACGCGCTTGAGAGATGGATCGCTGCCACCCTTCTGGTCGCCGCCGACAAGAATCGTGCCGCCGGTCGTACCGTTCGCCGAAATACGCGCCGTCGCATCAACCTGCACGTTCTTGCCGGTCGCGACTATGGTGCCGCCGGTCCCGACGGCGTTGGCCGCTGTCATGGTCCCGGAAATCTGCGTGGTACCGCTGCTTGTCAGCCAGACATGACCGTCAACGGTTTTCGAACCCGTCGCGGAAATCAGCCCTCCGCTGTTGCCGGCCAATGCATAGACATTGCCGCCTGCCGATACGAGCTCAGCCTGCGCGGCAGCAACAGTTCCTGTGTTGGTGACATCGCCCTTGCCTGCCGACACCGCAATGCGCGGATCGCTGCCCGCCGGGCGTAGCGTGACCTCATTGCCCGCGGCCAACCCTGCGGTGCCGTTCGGCGCCGAAACGCTGCCGCTGTTACGGACGCTGCTGCCGACGAGGATCGTATCGCCATATAACGAAGTGATCGAACCCTGGTTGATCACCGTGCCGGACGACATGCCGCTGGCGTGAAGCGCCTTGCCCTTCATGAAATCGTCATCGCTCACATCGCGCGTCGATCCCACGAAGCTGCCATTGGTCACGATCTTGCCGCCGGGGCCGACCACGATGCCTTGCGGGTTGATGAGGTAGATCGAGCCGCTCGCCTTCAGCATGCCGTCGATCTGCGAGAGATTGCCGCCCGTGACGCGGTTCAGCGTGGCGCCTGATCCGTTGTTGAACTGAACCGTGTTGCCCGAGCCAATCGAGAATCCCTGCCAGTTAACGATGCCCGTCTTGCTCGACTGGTTCACCACCACGCTTTTGGAAGCTGTGGAAATGGCGCCACTGCCGGCAACATATTGGCCGCCCGTCGGCAGCACATTCGCGGCGTAAGCATTGGCGCAAAGCCCGTGCATGGCGGCCATCGCAACGATGCGACTCGCGATGCTCCACTTCCCGCTTCGCAGGATCATCAGAAAGCTGCGATTCTCATTCATGTTACGCACGCACGAACCTTTCAAATACAGATAAAATTCGAGGAATTGGGATGCGGAACGGCCGCTCGCGCGAATGCGCGCAAAGGCACATGTCCTATCGACAAACCCCTCGACCGGCGCTTTGCGTCGCCGGCACATCAATTCGCTCGCAAGTTTGGAAACAGCGCGGATATGCACCAGTGGCCATTATTGGGTGCGCCGCGAAGTTGTGTGATCGGTTAAATTCGGCGCGTGCCCGGCGTCGCGCGGTTTCTCGCGGGCACCGACGTAAAATTGGCGATGTTGGCCAGACGCTTAGTTGCTTCCCCACATGGGCACTCGCCAGATCTACGCCAAATCTTGTGTTATGCCCGCCCATCGACTCTTAGCCACCCAGATGCCTTTGCGCGTTATTTTGCACAGATTAGAGCAATATGAGCAAATCGCGGGCTAGTGCGCACGAAGGCATCGACCGGCGATTGCCCGCAAACATCATCGCGACATGCAGATGTGAAGTTTCATGGACAGGCGGCCTGTCCTGGAACCGGCGAACGACAAAGCGGCATCCGGAGCCCGAACCATGTCCATGTTCTGAACAAGGACCGGCGTCTGCGCCGCACATCGGCTAGGCCCGATAACCAGACACCGGTCGGCGCGCGGTAATCATCTGCCCAATGCTTACCGTCGCGCCGCCGGGGATATTTCACTCGCCGCACGGTCGCTGGCTGCGTTTCGCGCAGAAATTCGAGGGCGGAGTCACCGCGATCCTGCACGGAGGCCTTACGCTCGCCATCTCGATGGCGCGTGCTACTCTGCTCAAAATCAGGCCGAATTCGCGGCCCGGACATGGAGGGACGATGAAGGGACCGGCAATCTTCCTGGCACAATTCGCTGGGGACGAGGCGCCTTTTAACAGCCTCAAATCCATCGCCCAATGGGCCGCGAACCTCGGCTACAAAGGCGTGCAGATCCCGACCTGGGACCGGCGGCTATTCGACCTGAAATTGGCCGCGGAAAGCGACACCTATTGCGATGAGGTTCGCGGAACTCTCGCCGATGCCGGTATCGAAGTGTCCGAGCTTTCCACTCACATGCAGGGGCAGCTCGTCGCCGTGCATCCGGCTTATGACGAAATGTTCGACGGCGGCGTGCCGAAGAACATTCGTGGCAACCCCAAGGCGCGTCAGGCATGGGCGGTCGATCAAGTGCTCATGGGCGCGAAAGCGTCGAAGCGTCTTGGCCTTCCCGTGCATGTGACCTTCTCGGGCTCGCTCGCGTGGCCATACTTCTATCCTTATCCGCAGCGGCCGGCGGGCCTGGTAGAAGAAGCGTTCGATGAACTGGCGCGGCGCTGGCGGCCGATCCTCGATGCCTTCGACGATGCCGGCGTCGATCTGTGCTACGAGGTTCATCCCAGTGAAGATCTGTTCGACGGCGCAACCGTGGAGATGTTCTGGGACCGCGTGGACCATCACAAGCGCGCCTGCCTGCTCTACGATCCCAGTCACTTCGTGCTGCAGCAGCTCGATTATCTGCAATACATCGATCTCTATCATGACCGCATCAAGATGTTTCACGTCAAGGATGCGGAGTTCCGGCCCAGCGGACGCCAAGGCGTCTATAGCGGGTATCAACCGTGGAAGGAGCGCGCCGGCCGCTTCCGCTCGCTCGGCGACGGGCAAGTCGATTTCAAGGCGATCTTCTCCAAATTCGCACAATATGGATACAAAGGCTGGGCGGTTCTCGAATGGGAATGCGCGCTCAAGAACGCCGAAGATGGTGCGCGCGAAGGCGCGCCCTTCATTCGCGATCACATTATCAATGTAACCGGCAAGAGCTTCGACGATTTCGTGGCCACCGGCACCGATGCCGCCGCCAACCGCAGGATGCTGGGTCTTGACCGCTGAGCATCGCCTGAAACTCGGCATGATCGGTGGTGGCGAAGGCGCCTTCATCGGCGCCGTGCATCGCATGGCCGCGCGCATTGACGACAAATGGACTCTTGTCGCCGGCGCCTTCAGCAGCGATGCCGCGCGCTCGCGGAAGTTCGGCCAATCCCTGGGGCTGGCCGATGATCGTTGTTATGGCGACTGGAAAGCGATGGCGAAGGCCGAAGCCGCGCGGCCCGATGGAATCGATGCGGTTGCCATCGTGACGCCGAACAGCATGCATCATGCGCCCGCGCGCGCCTTTCTGGATTCCGGCATCTCCGTCATTTGCGACAAGCCGCTGACGACAAATCTCGCCGACGCGCTCGACCTGCAGGACGCCGTGAAACGCGCCGGCCTGCCGTTCGTGCTCACGTACAATTACAGCGGCTATGCGATGGTGCGGCAGGCACGCGCGATGGTCGCCGATGCTGCATTGGGAAATATCCGCGTGGTGCAGGCCGAATACGCGCAGGACTGGCTGGCGCGCGATCTGTCTGGCAACAAGCAGGCCGACTGGCGTGGCGATCCTGAGCGCGCGGGTCCCGGTGGCGCGCTCGGCGACATCGCCACCCATGCCTATCATCTATCCACATTCGTGGCGGGCATGGGCGCGAATGCGATCAGCGCGGAGACGTCCCGCTTTGTGCCGGGACGCAAGCTCGATGACGACGTTCAAATCCGTCTGCGCTGGGCCAATGGCGCGCGCGGGCAGCTTTGGGCCAGCCAGGTCGCCATCGGCGCGGCGAACGGTTTGCGGTTGCGCGTCTATGGCGATGCCGCGTCGCTGGAATGGTCGCAGGAAGAACCGGATCTGTTGCGCTTCGCGAAGCTGGGCGAGTCGCCGCAGATCCTGCGCCGCGGCGGTCCGCATCTTTCCACGGCCGCGACAGCTGCCACGCGCATCCCGGCGGGACATCCGGAAGGTTATCTCGAAGGCTTCGCACAGATATATGCTGACGCCGCCGAGCTTGTGCGCGCGCATAAGCAAAAGCGTGCCGCGGACACCAACACCGCAAGCCTGCCCGGCATATCCGATGGCGTGGATGGCGTGCGCTTCATCGAAGCCGCCGTGCGCAGCGCCACGTCCGACGGACAGTGGGTTTCAATGAATGAAGGAACCCGTTGATGCGGCAGAGCTTCGCCTGGTGGTCCTTTACGCATGGCCGCGAAGTCGAGCCGCGCAATCTTTTGCGCGATGCCGCAGAGGCAGGCGCGCAAGGCGTCGAAATGCTGCCCGAAGATCTTTGGCCGGTGGCACGCGATGCCGGCCTGTCGCTTGTGACCATGAGCGGTCATGCGCTGGAAGCGGGCTTCAACGATCCCGCGCGCCACGATGCGCTACGGCAAGAGGTCTTCCGCAAAATCGACTCCGCGGCCGCGGGCGGCGTCGATGCCGTGATCGTGTTCGCCGGCTCGAGATTTGGCGCTGGCGCCGATGCGCCTGCCATCGCCGCCTGCGTCGATGGGCTTGGCCCCGTGATCGCTCACGCGCAGAAGGCCCGTGTGCGGCTGTTGCTCGAACTGCTCAACAGCAAGGTGGATCATCCGGGACACCAATGTGACCATACGGCATTCGGCGCGGAGATCGTTCGCCAGCTTAATTCGCCGGTTCTGCGTCTTCTTTACGACGGTTATCACATGCAGCTGATGGAGGGCGATCTGAGCCGCACCATCAAGATGAATTTCGACCTGATCGGGCACATCCACACCGCGGGCGCGCCGGGGCGGCGCGATCTCGACGACCGGCAGGAAATCAACTGGCGCGGCATCGCCGGATTGCTGCATCATGCCGGTTATGATCAATGGGTCGGCCATGAATTCGTTCCGCGCGGCGATCCGATTGCCGCGCTACGGCATGCCACAAGACTGTTCGCCGCGTGAGGGATTTTGATGCAGTTTGACGCTATCGTTGTCGGATCGGGCATAAGCGGCGGATGGGCCGCCAAAGAGCTGTGCGAGCGTGGACTGAAAGTCCTGATGCTGGAACGCGGCCCCAATATCGAACACGGCGCCGACTACAGCCATGACCTTGCCGCCAAGCTCCGCCGCCGCGACGATCAGGTGCCGCTGGAAGAACGCAACCTGCACTACCCTTATTATGAAGGCGTCGCCTACGCGCTGTTCGAATCCAACCGCAAGTTCTGGGCGAGCGATCACGACTACCCTTACGAAACTGCGCCGGGGAAGCCCTATCGCTGGATCCGCGGCTATCATCTGGGCGGTCGCTCGCTCACCTGGTGGCGCCAATCCTATCGCTGGGCGCCGGAGGATTTTGAATCCAACCTGAAAGACGGACACGGCGTCGATTGGCCGATCCGTTATGAAGACCTCTCGCCCTGGTACGACCATGTCGAAGCCTTTGCCGGCATCAGCGGCAATTACGACGAGATCCCGCATCTGCCCGACGGCGACTTCCTGCCGCCCTACCCGCTCAACGCCGTCGAAGAAGTGGCGAAAAAACGGATCGAAGCCGCCTTCCCGACGCGGCGCATGGTCATCGGCCGCGCGGCCAATCTCAGCCGCGTGACGAAGGCGCATATGGATGTCGGCCGCCACCGCTGCGAACAGCGGATGCGCTGCGTGCATGGCTGCCCGCTCGGCGGTTATTTCTCATCCCTTGCCGCGACGCTGCCGGCCGCAAAGGCGAGGGGCAATCTCACCATCTTCACCGACATGATCGTGCAATCCGTCGAATACGATCCCGCGACGGGCCACGCCACCGGCGTGCGCGCCGTCAACCGTCTTACCAAGGAAAGCCATACCTACGAAGCACGGATCGTGTTCCTCAATGCATCCGCTATCAACACTGCGACAATCCTTCTGAACTCCACATCCGACGCGTTCCCGCGCGGGCTTGCGAACGGCAGCGATCAGGTCGGCCGCAATCTCATGGATCATCTGAGTTGCGATGCCGTGGTCGGCCGCTATCCCGGCTTCAAGGATGTGCACGATCCGGCGGATCGCCCCACGGGCGTTTACATTCCGCGTTACGCCGGCACCACCGAACACAACAAGCCTTATCTGCGCGGGTTCGGCCTGCAGGGCGGTGCGGGCCGCACGCGCCGCATCGAGGCACGCGCGCTTGGCGGTTCGGAGCGCGAAGACGATGACGGCGGCGGAAAGCCTTGGACGTTTTCGCTCATGCCGTTCGGCGAGATTCTACCCGACCCCAACAACCGCGTGACGCTGTCAAACACACGCTCCGACAATTGGGGCATGCGCGTGCCCTATATCGACGTGGCGCACGGCAAGAACGAATATGCGATGATGCGCGAAGCCGCGCGCGACGCCGCCGAGATGCTCAAGGCCGCCGGATGCGTCGACATCACGCCTTGGGAGGAAGCCGGCGAGAAGCTCAAGCCGCCCGGAGATCGCATCCACGAAATGGGCACCGCGCGTATGGGCCGCGATCCGAAGACCTCCGTGCTAAACGGCTGGAGCCAAGCGCATGAAGTGCCCAATCTGTTCGTGACCGATGGCGCGGCGATGACGTCGAGCGCGAACATGAACCCGTCACTCACCTATATGGCGCTGTCCGCGCGCGCTGCCAACCGCGCGGCAGACTTGCTCAAAGAAGGAGCGCTATAGCCCCATGAAACCCATCGGCATCCAGCTCTACACGCTCCGCAAACCGTTTCGTGACGATCCGCTCGGCTGCCTCTCGCGCATCAAGGAGATCGGTTACGACAGCGTGGAGTTCGCTGCGCCGCTGGGCGCCGATTTCAAATCCTTCGGTGAGCATATGAAGAAGATCGGGCTGGATTGCCCATCCGCGCATGTCGGCCTGGGCGACATGGCAGCCAATCCGGATGCCGTTCTGGGGATGGTCAAGACGCTAGGCTGCCGCTTCATCGTCATGCCCTTCGTGATGCCGGATCAGCGCGACTGGAAGACAGTGATCGCGACGCTGACCGCGTTTGCGAAGCGCGCGACGGGCGAAGGCTATCGCGTTGCCTATCACCATCATGATTTCGAATTCGAAGGTGAGCGCGGCGCGCGCCCGTTCGACAGGCTTGTCGGCGAAACCGATCCCGCGCTCGTCAATTTCGAGCTGGATCTCTATTGGCTCAAGAAAGGCGGCGAAGACCCGAAAGCCGTCATCGAAAGCCTGAAAGGCCGCGTGAAGCTCATTCACCTCAAGGACTACGTTGCAGACGGCTCGATGACCGATGTCGGCGCGGGCACGCTGGATTTCCCCGCATTGATCGAAGCGGCGAAGGCATCCGGCGCCGAATATTTCTTCGTCGAACACGATTTCCCGCCCGAGCCTTATTGGCCAAGCGTAGCGTCCAGCCTGCAATATCTGCACGGCTTGCGCTGACCGTCAGCGTCCCACGGGCTTCATTTCTGTGAACGACTCCGGCGCGACGATGTCCGCGATCAGCCTTTGCACGTCGGTCTCCGGCGACCGGTGCATATACCGGTCCAGCGGATTTGTTCCCGTCTTGTCAGCGGATGCGGCACACGCCCGGTTTTGCGCAGCATAAGCATCCATCAACGCGTCTTTCAACGTCAGCTCGTTGTAAACCACGCGAAGATCGCGTCCCTTCCAGGCTGTGATCGTCCGCGACAGATCGGTATAAAGCGACGCGATACCGGCCTCGATACGCGCGTCCGATCCTCTCGTCTTGCCAATAGCATCCGCGCACAGTGCGTTCATGGATACCTGAAGCTCATACACCGGATTATACGCGAAGCCGCCGCGCGACATCGATGCCCGTGCGTATTGATAGAGATTGAGCGCGGCGTTGTTGTAGCGGAACTGCGGTTGGGAGCCATCATCGTTCGCATTCCCGCGATATTGCTCGAGCGAGAAATCCGGAATGGCATCGTTGGCCGCCAGAACGACATGACCGCCGACATAGGTGCCATCCGCCAGTTGCTGAGCGCCTTCAAGCTTCAGCGGGCGGAAGTTCTTGAATCCGCCGCCCAGCGCAATCCGGCTTTGCGGCACCTGCGGGCCATAGATGCCGCGCGACACGCTTTGGTCGGGATTGGCATCCATGTAGAGAATACTGCCGTCTTCGGTGACATTGTAGACGAGCATGACGTGCCCGTTGGTGTCGTAGATGGCCGTTCCGGCGCGGATCGCGCCCGGCGCGATCTTCGGCGAATAGAAATCCTGCTCCAGCGGCGCCTCATGCGCCGGATCCATCCGATAGGTGGCCGACGAAACTTCGTCGTGCAATCGCTTCAACACCGGGACGGCATCGATCGCCGTCCCGGTGTTCACAATATCTCTGCGTTCGATGGCCGAATTGGACGTTGTGCTGAACCGGGGATCGTCTCCTTCAGATGATATACGGTTGACGTAGGAAAACGGCAGGCCGTTTTTCGACGCGTAATAGGCGCGCAACATGTAAACCCATTTCGCGCAGTCGGCATGAAAGACGAAGGACGCAGGGTCTGTGTCGCGATAGGGATTGGCCGCGCTTTGCATGCACGAGGCCGTGGTTGTGCAGCCGCTTTCGGCGATGGCGCGCACAAATCGGCCAAAGCTTTCTTCGTCCGCGTCGGACCATTCCGTTTTCGTGATACGCCAGGGCCCTGACTGAACCGCAACTTGAACGTTCGGCGTGGGAACGGAAGGCGCGGGGCTTTTCGAGCCCACGTCAGACGTTCGGACCGGTGCACAGGCGCAAAGCACCACACCAAATGCGGCTAGAAAAACGAGTTTTTTCACGACACGCCTGCCCTCACCCCGACGGGATCGTAGGCAATCGGCCGCCGGCCGACAATCCGTTGCTGCAACAGCCGTTTTTCACGTGTGAAACGAACACTCCGCCGGACCGCATCTTCCTGCGCAGCTTTGGTGAACATTCCAGATGCGAGCGCGAAAAGGGGGAATGGTACAGCACTCTGGCTAGTTCGAACTGTGCTCTAATCTCCGGCCCTTCTTCGGAGCATGTTGCAGTGCAAAACGGCATGAATCAACGGCTCGCCCTTTCAAGCGCAAAGAGCTCAGAGTCACCCGCGTTCAATGTTCCAAGGCCCGGCGAATGAAGTTTGAACTTGACGTGGCAATGGATGGCTTATGTGTAGGGAAATCTGAGCGTTGTGCATCTTCAGGCCAGCGAGGAATAGCAAAACGTGGCCGAGCGATTTGACATAGCCCACTGGGTTGCGAGGCATATACTGCCCCTCGAGGGGGAGGTACGCGGCTGGCTGCGCAGCAGGATCCTACCCGCCGACGTCGATGATGTCGTACAGGAAGCCTATTGCCGCATCGCCGGTCTCGAGCAGGTCTCGCACATCGCCGATTCCCGCGCCTATTTCTTTCAAGTGGTCCGCAACATTCTGCTGGAGCAGGTTCGGCGCGCCCACATCGTTCGCATCGACGTCGTAGCGGAAATGGATGCACTGAACATCTCCGATGACAGACCAAGCCCAGAGCAGGAGGTGAGCGCGCATCGCGAACTAAAACGTCTGCAACATTTGATCGACGAGTTGCCCGAACGGTGCCGGCAAGTCTTCGTGTTGCGGAAAATCGAAGGGGTTCCCCAGAAGGAAATTGCCCGGCGGCTTAACATCACGGAACACACCGTGGAGGCGCATGTGGGGCGGGGATTGCAGATGATCCTGAAGTCATGGTCCCAAACTGCACAACAAGATATCAGCCCGAGACAAGGACATGAGCGAAAACGGAAACGCGATTGACGCGGAAGCGGCGCGCTGGATTTCCCGGCTGGATGCGGGCGAATTGCCGCTTGAACAGAGAGCGGCTCTTGAGGATTGGTTGGCCCAAGACTCGCGCCACCGCGGCGCTTTTTTGCGCGCCCAGGCGGCGTGGCAGCTCCTGGACCGCGCACGCGCCCTGCCGGTCCAGAGAGAAGATGCTCCAACTTTCTTAAACCGACGCCACGCATTGGTGATCGGCGGCGCGGCCACCGCCGCGGCCGTGAGCGGTTCGCTCTTTCTTTGGCCCCAGGCAAACGCCATCGAAACGCCCGTTGGCGAGATGCGCCGGGTAGCGCTCAAAGACGGATCGATCGCAACCGTCAATACGAACTCGCTCCTGGAAGTCGCACTTAAGCAAGACACGCGGGTGTTAAAACTCGACAAGGGCGAGGCTTGGTTCGACGTCGCCAGGGATCGCGCACGTCCCTTCCTCGTCGCGGCCGGAAAAGTGCGTGTGCGTGCCGTCGGCACTGCTTTTTCCGTTCGTAAGCGCGACGATGGCGCCGACGTTCTGGTGACCGAGGGAACGGTCGAGACATGGACGACGGAAGCGCCGAAGGATCGCAAACGCGTGAAGGCGGGATCTCGCGTGTTCGTGTCCGATGTGGCCGGCCCCTCGCAGGTGATAGCGGCAGCCGCGCAAGTCGATCGGGCGCTGGCCTGGCGCAGCGGCCAGATCGCGCTCGACGGCGAAACGCTGGAAAGTGCGGCTGCGGAGTTCAACCGCTACAATACGCGGCGGCTCACCATCGACCCGGCGCTGGAAGAAAAGCGCTTTGTCGGATGGTTTCGCACCAACGAGCCTGAGACCTTTGCCCAGGCCGCCGCGAAAACTCTGAATGCAACGGTGGTGGTCTCCGACAATGAGATTCACATCGCACCAAAATGAAATAATTGTGGCGATGGCTGCACGGAATCGGTGAGGCCGGCCCTCTTCTGAACTGGGATATCGAGGGGGCAAAGATGATCATGCAGAGGCGCAGGCCTATAAGGACGGTGCTGCTGGCCACCGTTACCTTCATTTCTGCCGCGAGCGCGGCCATGGCACAGGACGTCGCTAAGGCATTCCATGTCGAAGCGCAGGCCGCGAACACCGGTATTCCGGAATTCGCCCGGGAAGCTGACGTTCAGATTCTTGTTTCGGAAGAGGCTGTGCGGGGGAAAGCCGTACATGCCGTTCAGGGCACGCTTCCCACGCGCGCGGCGCTTGCGCAGCTCTTGGCCGACACCGGCCTTGTGGTCGATTCCGATGACGGCAAGACCATCGTTCTGAAGGCGCAGTCACCAAAAAACGCCCGCGCCCCTATGGAAGGGGCCATCGACCGCAATGACGCCATCGAAACCGTTGTCGTCACCGGCACCAACATCCGGGGCGGCGCCAATCCTTCCACGCCGCTTTCCAGCTACACCCGCGATGACATCGATCTTTCCGGAACGGGTAGCGTGCAGCAGTTCCTGAAACGCATGCCCGAAAACTTCGGTGGCGGCGCATCGGACGAGACGATCTCGACGCTGGCTGGCGGCGGCAACGCTGTCAATGCCGTGAACGGCGCCAGTGTCAACCTGCGTGGCCTTGGCAGCGATTCCACACTGGTCCTCGTCGACGGTCACCGCATTGCGCCCGGCAACAACAGCGGCAATTTCGTCGACATGTCGATGATCCCGCTCAGCGTGCTTTCGCGTGTCGACGTTCTGCCCGATGGTGCATCGGCGATCTACGGCTCGGACGCGGTCGGTGGCGTCGTGAACCTCGTCCTGCGACATGATTTTGATGGCCAGGAGACGCGCGCCCGATACGGAACGACCTCGGATGGCGGCGGCCAGGAAGAGGAATTTGCGCAAACCTTCGGCCGCACATGGACCGGCGGCTCCGGCCTCATCACCTATGACTACGACTACCGCGCGCCGATCAACTCCAGCGACCGAGACTATGCGAGCAGCAATGCCAGCCCCTTCACGCTGGTGCCCAAGCAGCAAAAAAATGCGGTTTTCGCCTCCGCCAACCAATCACTCGCCAGTAACGTCGCGCTCTTCGGCGAAGCGTTCTGGTCACATCGTTCGTCCGCATCTGACGTCACCTATGTCGGCATCGGCAATCAGCACGACACCATTGGCGCCGAAAATTACGGCGGAACGGCCGGCATCACCGTTGATCTGGCCGATGATCGCGAACTGGAAGTGAGCACGACTTATGATGGAAGCCGGACCAACCAGGCCGGCACCTATCTTGGCGCCCCGTCATCGCATGTGCATACGGACACGACGGTTTTCACGGGCGATGCGAAGCTGGACGGCACGCTGTTCACCTGGAGCGCCGGCGCGGTCCGCTTTGCATTTGGCGGCCAGTATCGCCGCGAGACATTTGACTCCAAAGATCTGCTCGCGGGCTCCGTGTATTCACCGGATCGCAACATCGAAGCCGGATTTGCAGAACTGGATGTGCCTTTGGTAGGCCCAGACCAGGCGATCGGTGCGGTCGACCTCAGCCTCGCCGGGCGCTTCGAGCATTACAGCGACTTCGGATCGACCAGCAATCCAAAATTGGGCCTCAGTTGGAAACCTGTCGAGGACTTGAAGCTGCGCGCGACGTACGGAACCTCGTTCCGCGCGCCGCTGCTGAACGATCTCAATCCGATTCCGTTCCAGGCCGTCGCGCTGCCGGAGTTCGATCCCACGACCAGCGGATTTTCAAACGTGTTGGTGGTGTTCGGCGGCAATCCGGATCTGAAGCCGGAAAAATCCACAAACTGGACGCTTGGCGCGGATTTCACGCCTGCGGCTCTGCCCGGGCTTCGCGCGAGCACGACATATTATAATATTCATTTCACCGATCTCATCACGACGGCACAGACGGCGGGCTTCGATCTCTTCGATGCGCTCGACAACGCTTCGAGCTTCGGGCCCCTGCTCCAGCGCAACCCGTCTTTGAGCGAAGTGACGAACCTGGTGACCCATGCGCAGGAATTCGACGATTTCACGGGCATTCCCGGGGGCGTCAACCTTTCCACCATTTCGGACCTGGTGGACTCGCGCTCTACAAATCTTTCCGTGCTGAACACCGATGGCATCGATTTCAAGGTCTCGTACGAGGCCGACCTGTTGTCCGGGCATATTGAGGCGGGACTGGATGGCACCTACATCTTCAATTTCAAGGAGCAAGTGGCGCCGGCGACAGCTACGGCCTCGGTCCTGAACACCCAATACAATCCGGTGGACCTGAAGCTCAGGGGGCGTTTGCTTTACAGTCGGGGAAATTTCGTGGGCGCGCTCTTCGTGAACTATGTGGATTCCTATCGCGATGTTCGCACAACGCCTGCGGCACCGATCGCGTCCTGGACCACCTTCGATCTGGGTCTGCAATATGATTTTCAAGGCAGCGCCGGGTTGTTAGACGGCCTTACCGCGAGCTTCAACGTGATCAACATCTTCGACAAAGCGCCGCCTTTCGTTGCGACGCCAGCGCCCGGTCTAGCGCCGGGACTGGTGTTCGATGGCGCCAACGCCAACGTCTGGGGCCGCGAGATCTCGCTGCAACTTACCGAGCGCTGGTGAAGTTCGCCGGCAGGTTTCTGTGCAAACAGGTCTGGTGCCACCCTTAACGGCTAGACGGCCAGTCTGGGAAAATGTCTTGAGAAAAGCCTTTGCTCTCGCCGGTATAATCGGATCGATCGTCCTTTGCGGGATAGCGCCAGTTACCGCACACCCGGTTACTCTTGGCGATCTCGATGGTGTGAGCGCGGGCGAAGCAGCGGTGCTCTCGACGCTCGATCTGTCGGCAGATGGGCGGCGCCTCGCCGTGGAACGCGGTGGCGCGCTTTCAATCGTCGATGTTGCGTCTGGCGGAGTTGTGCAAGACCTCGGCGAGGGCCTGATTCCGCGCTGGTCGCCGGACGGAAAACAACTCGCCTTTTACTCTCGCCGATCCGGAACCTTGCAGCTTTGGCTTTGGCGTGCCGGCGCGCTCCATCAGATGACGCAATTGCCGGAGGGGATCGATCCGGACATCGAGACCCGCATCATGGGCTATATCGGCGACGCCTTCCGCTATAGCTGGTCCCCGCAAGGCGACAGGATCGCGTTTGCGTCGCGGGTTGGAGTTCGTATTGCACGCCCCCAATCGGCCACCGCGCCCCTTGTTCTGACAACCAGCACCCCGCCAAATTTGACGTTGCAGGATGTCTTCGCACATCCGGGTGGCGGAACAGGCGGGATCATAGAGTCCCCTAACGGGCGGGACCTCGCATTCCGCAAAGCCGATCCGCACGAGACGCTCTTCAACCAGATCTTCGTCGTAGAGGTGCGAACCGGCAAAACCTCGCCACTCATGCAGGAACGGGCCACATCGTTCGATCCGGCTTGGTCCCCAGATGGTCGAACCATTGCTTACGCCCGCGTCCGCGCACAGGACGACAACGCAGGCGCCGACATTATCGCAGCAAAGCAAGGCGAGATCGTTCTTTTCGAGCTTGCGACGCGGCAGATGCGACTTCTAGACTCTGGCCCGGGTGTCAAATTTCAGCCGCTTTGGTCGCCCGACGGCATGAGGGTCGCCTATCTCGCAAGCAACAGCTTCGAGAGCGAAGCCAGCATCCGGATCGCCAAGGCGGCAGGCGAGCTGTCAACAGAGATCAAACTCGCCGGACCTGTCGTGGGATATGACTGGGATCGCAGATCGGGCGATGGATTCCTAGTGTCTTATGTGAGCGACGGCGGGGCCGCTTCACACGCCCCGTTCCTCTCTCATGTGCGAGATGTTGCAGATCTCGGCCGCTTGGTCTCGCAATCGGTTGGCCCCTGGTCGCAGGACGGCCATGGCGACATCGCCTGGGTAGAAAACGAATCCGGCCCAGATCTGTGGTTATCGGTTGCCGATCGCCCCGCCCGAAAACTCCTCTCGCTGACAACCAGAAACAATCTCATGCTTGCCACGAGCGAGCACGTGGCCTGGCACAGCGCGCGCAACGAATTGCTCGAAGGCGAGCTGCTCTATCCGCTCAACTACGTGAAAGGGCGACGCTACCCCCTCATTGTGGACGTCTATCCTTTTCCCGCCTCCACGGACTGGATGAATCCGATGAGCGGGAACCAGGCCTGGGCGGCGGCGGGCTATATGGTGTTTAAGCCCGGCCCGCGCGCACCGCATTCCGCACCCAATTGCTCAGGCCCGCCCGCCTTCTGTGCGGCAGGACAAGGACCGGCCGGGTTGAATGTGATGGTCGACGACGTGATGAGCGGCATCGCGGCGCTCGATCACCGCGGTCTTATCGACCAAGAGCGGATGTGCCTCTATGGACACAGCAATGGCGGTGGCGTCGTTGATTATCTTGTGACGCGCACCGGTGCTTTCAAATGCGCCGTCGCGGTCGCGCCGGTGCTGCCGAACTGGCTCGGCACGCCGTTCCTTTGGTACGAGAGTCTGGGGCTCATGTCCCATCTGGCCAATGCCGCACCCTGGCAAAACCCGGATGCCTATGTGGAGCTGTCAGCGGCGCTCCATGTGGACAAGATAAAGACGCCCATGCTGCTCGCGGACGGCGACGAGGATGGCGCGTTTCTCCTTGGCTCGATCGAAATGTACAACGCGCTGAGAGCAGCAGGCGCCAATGTGACATTGCTGCGCTATCCGGACCAAGGCCACACGCTGACCGGTGCAGCCTTGGAGGATTTTTGGCGGCGAGAAATGGCGTTTTTTGCGACATATCTGAAGCCCGCGGAATGAGTTCCGCTTGTTCACGTTCTGCCAACAGGTCGTCGTGACAGCAAACCGCTAGATCTCCGTATCCCCTTCGAGCATTTGCTTGACGATCGTCCGCTTCAGGATCTCATTGGAGCCGTCCGCGATATTGGCGGTGCGTGCCCCGAAATAGGCTTCGGTGAAATACATCTCGTTGGTGACGCCGATGGCCCCATGAACCTGGATGACAGTGTCGATCGCTTTCGCAGCAGCTTGCACTGAGAAGCACTTCGTCATCGAGAGCTCTTTGCGTGCCGGTAATCCGCGATCCAGCAACTGCGCCACGTTCAGCGACATCAGATGCGCCGCGTGCAGCTGCATGGCCGCCTCCGCCAGCGGGAAGCTTACGCCTTGATACTCAGCGATAGGCTTACCGAAGGTCTCGCGGATTTTCACATAGTCGAGCGCCTGCTCCAGCGCCCAGCGCGCCATGCCAATGCTGCGCGCGCTATTGTATATACGCCCCAGATTGACGCCCAACATCGCAATGCTGAAGCCATTGTGCAGCTCGCCGACGAGCTGATGCGGCTCGATACGGATGTCGTCGAAATGCAGGACCGCCTCGTTGCCGCCGATACTGCCCCAGATGCGCACAATTTGTTGTAAACTGAAACCCGACGCAGTGACCGGAATGAGGAATGCGCTGATGCCGCCCTTGCGCATCTTGGCGCGCTCCGGATCGGTGACGGCGAAGACGATGACATAATCCGCAAGCGGACTGTTCGTGGTCCAGATCTTACCGCCATTGAGTCGCCATCCATCGCCATCCGGCGTCGCGCGTGTCTTGATCATGGTCGCGTCCGATCCGGCGCCCGGCTCCGACAGGCCGAAGCACATGCTCTTCTCGCCGCTCATGATGCCGGGCAGCATCTCGTCGCGCGCCAGCTGCGTCACCTTGCGCAGGACCGGGCTTGGTCCCATCGCCCAATGGCCGATAGCGAAATAACCCAGCCAGTACTTGCCGCCGCACATCCGTGCGATGCGTTCCCATGCGGCGAAATGCGCGACATTGCCCATCTCCAGGCCGCCAAACTCCGCCGGCGCGCACATGGCGTAATAACCGGCTTTCGCCGACGCCATGCGCACTTCACGGATGATCGCGGCGGCTTCGGGAGAATAACGTCCATCTTCGGCGAAGCATTTGCGGTCGTTCTCGAGGATATGCGCATATTTCTCGTGACGGCCGATCACCTCCTGCCGGACGAAGCTCGCAAGGCCCTCGCGCATGCCTTTCACTTCGTCGGAATATTCATACGCAACTGCGGTCATCAGAGTTCTCCAGAATTCGATATGCGTCAGCGGCCGGCGAAATTCGCCGGTCTGCGGTCGCGATAGGCGACGACGCCTTCGCGGTGGTCTTCGGTGAGGCGCAGGCGCGTCTGCTCAGGGCTGTCGATTCCCTGCGCGGCACGCACGGCCGCCACCAGCCCTTCGCGCAGTCGCCGGCGGGTCGAAAGCATCGCCAGGGGCGCATTTCCGGCGAGCTCAAGCGCCATCTCCATTGCTGTATCCGGCAATGCGTCGAGCGGAACGACCTGATCGACCAGTCCCCATGGTGCGACCTCTTCCGCCTTGAAGCGGCGCCCAGTCATGAACATGAAGGCCGTACGCTGTGCACCGATCGCGCGCGGAAGCGTGACAGGAAGCCCAAAGCCCGGACAGAATCCGATCTTCACGAAGTTCGCCGAAAATCGTGCGTTATCCGCCGCGACGCGGAAGTCCGCGATCATGGAAAGTCCAAAACCCGCCCCCACTACCGCACCCTGAATCGCCGCGACGATGGGCTTGGTGTTGGAGAACAGTGCCGCCACGAGATCCCACGCGCGCTGCACGTCAGCGGTGTTCGGGATGAGCGTCTCTTCGTTATCCGGATCGTGCATGGCGCCGGCACAGAAGTTCTTGCCTTCCGCCTGAAAGAGGATCGCCCGGCAGCGCGGCTCGTCGTCGAGATAGCGCAGCGCTTCGACGATGTTGGCCGTCAGGCTCGGCGATATGTAGTTGTGTGGCGGACGATGGATCGTCATCGCGACCACATGGCCGGGTTTCAATTCGACAGAGATATCGCCGAACCGTTTGTTGCCCTCAGTGAGCGCAGCTTCGACGGTCATTGTTTACTCCCTTGGCTCCCCGCCGATGTCGTTCGTTTCCGAAAGGACTTCCTGCGTGTGCTCGCCCAGAGCCGGCGGATGGCGGAATATTCCGGTTGGCGTCTTGCTGAATTTCATCGGCGAGCGGACAGCGAAATAGTTTCCGATACCCGGATGGTTGAGGCGCTGGAACAGCGAGACTGCCTTGAATTGCTCGTCGCTCTGCAGGTCTTCGAGACGACTGACCTGAACATGCGGAACGTCCAGCGCCTTCAGGCATTCCAGCCACTCCGCCGTCGTGCGGTTCGGCACCTTTTCGCTCAGGACTTCGTAAAGCTCGTCGATGTTCTGGCTGCGCGCCGCGAAGGTCGCGAATTTGGGGTTGTTGAGGATGCCGCCCGGCATGCCGAAGAACGCGAAGATCTTTTCCCATTGCTCCGTGGAATACGGGAGCATCGCGACATAGCCGTCTTTCGTGCGATAGGGCTGGCGAAATTCGCTCAGCACCCGCGTGTAGCCCCAATCGCCCGTCGGCGGATCGAACGTCTTGTTGAAGAAATGCTCGACCAGGGTGAAGCTCGTCATCGCTTCCAACATCGGCACCTCGACGAACTGCCCCTGGCCCGTGCTCTTCTTGTGATAGAGCGCCGCGAGGATCGCTTGCGCCAGAAACAACCCGGAGACTTTGTCCGCGATCAGGCTCGGCAGGTATTGCGGGCGTTCATCCGCGCCGACACGGCTCAACAGGTCGGCCATGCCCGAGCGCGCCTGAATCAGGTCATCATAGGCCGGAAGCCCGGCGTCCGGGCCGTCGGAATCGTAGCCTGAAGCATGTGCGTAGATGATGTTGGGATTGAGCGCTTTCACGCGCTCGTATCCGAGACCGAGCTTCATCAGCGCCTTCATTCGCACGTTCGAAACGAAGACATCGGCGGTGGCGAGAATCCGCGACAGCGCTTCGATGTCCTTGCGTTCGGAAAGATCGAGAAAGACGGACCGTTTGTTGCGGTTGAGATTGATGAAGATGGGGCCAAGGCCAGGCTCGGGCGACGTGCCGCCGTAGCGCATCGTATCGCCGCCCTCGCCTTTCTCGTTGCGCTTGGGGCCCTCGATCTTGATGACGTCCGCGCCGAGATCGCCGAGCATCTGGGTGGCATAAGGACCGAAGATGACGCTGGTCAGATCGACGATACGGACGCCCTTCAACGGTCCGCGCACATCTTTGGCAAGTTCACTGTTACCGGACACTCTCACTCCTGTTTGAAACAAAGCGGCGGCGCGCCATGGGGGGACGCACCGCCGATGCCGCCCCCGTCAATTGAATGCAGCGGTAAGACGGACTCCGATTTCGCGCGGCTTCGCCCACACCGCGGAGAACCCGCCCGTGTTAGCCAATCCGCTGACGTAATAGGCCTCGTTGCCGACGTTGTGCGCCCACAGCGAGACCGTGTAGGTATTGGACGGATCGGTCCAATCGGCTTCCAGCGCGAGGATGCTATAAGCGGGCTGCGCGAAAGACTGGCCTACCACCATGTACATCGCCGAGCTGTTGAAGTAGTTCGCCGACAGCGCCAGCGTTCCGCTGTTCGCACCTAGCGGCGTCGTGTAGGTGGCACCCAGATTATAAGTGAATTTCGGCGAACGCAGGATCCGCGAACCCGACAGATCAGCTGTCTGAGCAATAGCACCCAAGCCGCCCGGCGCCGCCTGATAGAAGATTCCGCCCTGAAACTTGCTATATTCGGCCTGGGGTAGCCACGACAATCCCGCTGAGATATTCCAGTGCTCGTCGAGCTGGCCAGAAAAATCCAAGTCCGCGCCGGAGATCTTCGCCGAAGCAGCGTTCTGCAGGATGTTCACACCCACGACGCCGGCTTGCGCGGACAAAGCGTTGTTCACCGTGAGCTGGATGTCGCGATATTTGTAGGTGAAGGCGGAAGCCGAGAGCGTCATGCCTTCGAATAGTTCTGTTTTGTAACCAGCCTCATAGGCATTGACCTTTTCCGGCTTCACCACGTTCTGCGGATTGGGATAGGTATAAGCCGCTGCGTTGATCATGCCGGCTTTGAATCCGGTCGTATTGCTGATGTAAAGAAGTGAATCCGGCGTCGGCTTGTAGTTGAGCGATACGCGATAATCGAGATCGCCCCATGACCCGTGCGTACGCGCAGCCGGTGCTCCCGGTGCAAGAAGGTTCGTCGTGTTCGATTGTTTGATGTCTTCGTTGTAGCGCAACCCCGCTGCCAAGCTCAGCTGGTCGGTGAAATTGTATGTTCCGTCGACGAACGCTGCGTAGGAATTGGTCGTCAAGTCATCATCGATGGACGACGCCAATGCGAGCGGCGATACAATCGTGCGCACGCCGCCAACGACAGGACTCAACTGCGCCGAATAGATGCTGAAGAACGGATTGCTTGCGTCCATCCAGAAGTAATAGAGACCCGCGACGAAGTTCAGCGGGCCGTCAAGCTGCGAGGTGAGCGTCAGCTCTTCGGAGAACGTATCGTCCTTCACACGGTATTGGTTGCGGTTCAGCGGGAGATTGGTGCGGTCGTTGTCCAGGCTGACGCTGAGATGCGCCTGCCGGTAGGCTGTCACGGATTTCAGCATGTAGTCGCCGAAATTGTACTGCGCGTTGATCGACGCGCCGTCGTTGACGCCCTTGTCCCAGTTCTGCTCGTTCGTCGAGACTTCCCGCGGATTGGGTGAGTCGATCACGCCCACGACGTTCTTGAAGCCGTTCACGCCGTCCACGAAGCTGGTTGTCAATTCCACACCGCTTTTCGTGCGGCTGTAATCCAACGATGCCACGATCTGAAGCTGCTCAGTCGGCGTGTAGAGGAACTTGGCGCGCGCCGTATAGGTATTCAAGGAGCCTTGCTTGTCGCCCTGGTAGTTCGGATCGGCGTTTTTAAGATAGCCGTTATCGTCATAAGCATAGAGCGCAAGGCTCGCGGCCAGGGTGTCGGTCAAGCCGGTCGTGCCATACGCCGAAATCTCGCGCGACTGCGCGCCATCCAGTCCCGCCGAAACGCTCACATGCCCGGATGGATCGAACGTCGGATTGCTGGTCACGACCCGGATCGCGCCACCTGTGGCGTTGCGACCGAACAGTGTGCCCTGCGGCCCCTTGGACACTTCGACATGATCGATATTGGCAAGGTTGAATGCCGTCGCACCCATCGCCGCGATGTAAACGTCGTCGACATAGAGGGCGACATTGGATTCGTCGCCTGCCGTCGTGCCGTTGCTGGAGATGCCGCGGATGGAAGGCTGGAACACATAGCCCGCCTGCCCGCTCACAAGCCCCGGCGTGGTGAGATTGAGGTCACGGGTGCCAACCACACCCGCCACTTCCATCTGCTTCGATTCCAGAACGCTGACCGACACCGGCACATCGACGAGGCGCTGCGAGCGGCGCTGAGCGGTCACTGTCACTTCTTCGACGGCACTCGGCGCTGTTTGCGCTGTGCCTGTAGGCTGCGCTGCCTGCGCCCATGCTGGTACCGTACTCGCCGACGAAAGCAGAAATACCGTCAGCGCTGAAACTCCTCCAACTCTCCAAGCCATTCGTCTCTCCCCTGGGTGTTTTTATAACGGCGGGTTTGTCCCGCCGCCTTTCACAAATGCAGAAAACGTTTCGCCAGATTGTTCCTTTGGATTTCCGGGGCGCCGCCCGCGATGGTCGCGCCGCGCTGCGTCAGATAGAACGGCATCGCGAGCAGCGCGTGCTCCGGCCCGACCGGTTCGACATTCTTGCCGGGCGTGCGCGCTTCTTTCTGAACCGGCATGCCGTAATAGGCGACCGCATCCTTCGCGAGCTCGCTCATCTTCTGGCCCAGCGCCTTGTTGCGGATGGAAAGCAGCGCGTGCCGTTCTTGCGGCGCCTCGCCTGCCTTGGTGCGTACGAGCTCTTCCTGGCATGCGAAATCGTTCGCCAACGCCTCGACGGCGAGCTCTGCAATGCGGCGTGAGAAATCCACGTCGTCAAGAAGTCTACCGCCGTCGCCGTCGGTCTCCAGCGAGGCGATTTCACGGACCCATCCTAGTCGGCGCTGATTCTCGAAATTCACCGTATGCAGGTGCGCGCCGTGCTCGTATTGCAGCAGATAACGCGCGACGGTCCAGCCATCGTTCTCGCCGCCCAGCCGCCGCGACTTCGGCACGCGCACATCGGTGAAGAACACCTGGTTGAAGTCGTGATCGCCGGCGAGGTTGACGATCGGGCGGATCTCGATGCCCGGCGTGTCCATATCGATCAGCAGGAAGGTGATGCCAGCTTGCTTGCGCGGGCCCGTCGCGGTGCGCACGAGGCAGAAAATGCGATTGGCGTGATGCGCCATCGTCGTCCAGATCTTGGACCCGTTCAGTACATAATGATCGCCGTCGGAATGAGCACGCAGCGATAGCGATGCCAGATCGGAGCCAGCGCCAGGCTCCGAATATCCTTGCGCCCACCAATCCTCGCCAGCCAGGATGCGTGGCAGGAAGTATTGCTTCTGCTCGTCCGTCCCGAACTTCATAATGCAGGGCGCGGCATAGATGTGGCCCATGCCCATCACCAGCGGCGGCCTTGCGCGCGCCAGCTCAGCAGCCCAGATCAGCCGTTGCGTCGGCGACCAGTGACATCCGCCATATTCGACGGGCCAGTTCGGCGCTCCATAGCCGTGCTCGAACAGAATCTTCTGCCAGCGTCGGCCATATTCGAACGATGTCATGTGCCACATCGTGAAATTCGCGGCCTGGCGGAGATCGTCGGTCAGGTTCTCGGCGTAGAAACGGCGGATCTCGTCGCGGAATGCGATTTCCTCCGGCGAAAGATCCTTCAGCTCCGTCACCTCCGCCAGCGCGGCGGCGGCGCCGACCGGCGTCGATTTGGAATTCGCGATGAAGCGGCGGATATGGTGGTCACCATCACCGAACATCGTCGCGATAGCGGTGATGCGCTTGAAGTAATGGCTGACATCCAGCTCGTCCGTGATGCCCATCGCACCATGCAGTTGCACGGCCTCTTTCGCCACGGCGACGGCTTCGCGCGCCACGAGATATTTCATCGCTGACACTGAAGCAGACCGCCGCTCTTCGGATCGGCCAAGATCGCTTTGCGCACGCCCTGTTATTGCGCGTGCCTGTTCCAGCGCCGCGGCCATTTCCACCAGGCGGTGTTGCACGACCTGGAATTTCGACAGCGGTTGATCGAAGACCACGCGGGTCTTGCAATGCTCCAGCGTCTTCTCATTGAGGACCGCCATGGCGCCCAGCGCTTCGGCACAAATTGCGACGCTGGCGATATCGACCGCCTTGGCGAGCGGCGCGGCGCCAGCCCCCTCCTTGCCTAGCAACTGTTCCGCGGGAATGCGGACGTCGGCGAAATCGAGATCGGCCGCGCGCATGCCATCCATCGTGGGATAATCACGCATCGACAAGCCGGCTGTGTCGCGATCGACGATGAAAAGACTTATGCCGTTCCCGTCCCGCGCCTCGCCTGACGTCCGTGCGGAAACGATGATCTTCCCGGCCTGGTGCGCCGCAAAAACGACGGCCTTCCGGCCATTCAACACATAAGCGTCGCCGTCACGCCGCGCATCGAGTCGGACGTTGTCCAGATTGAAGCGGCCGCCTGCCTCGGCGAAGGCGACACCCCAGATGGCATGCCCCGCAGCGATGTCTGGCAGATATTTCTTCTTTAGCGCATCGCTTCCCGCTTCTGCAATCAGCGAAGCCGCTAGCATCACGGTGGACACGTAAGGCTCAACCACCAGCGCGCGGCCGAACGCTTCCATCACTTCGGGCAACACAGGCCCAAGCCCCCCGCCGCCGAATTCTTCCGGGATAGCGGCGCCAAGTACGCCCAATTCCGCCAGCGTTTTCCAGACGTCCGGCGCCATGCCTTCTTCGGAAGCGATGATCGCGCGACGGCGTTCGAACGAATAGTTCGCACGCAGAAAACGGTCGAGACCGGCGACCAGAAGGGAGATGACATCCCCCTGCTCGTCAGCCGCCGTCGCAGCCTGTGAAAGACCGTGCCCGCTCATGTCCCGCGCGTATCCGTCCCGAACCGTTTTTGTTGCCCGCCGGCTGCATTTTCCGACGGGCGATATCGTTTGGTCCATGATCAGTAGCATACTAATTATATGCTGACAATCTTCTTGCCAGCACATCGCGGTTGACAGATGCTGGCGCAGTGAAAAGCTGCCGCGCCCGGCGACGGCCGCAGCGAAAAAAAACACATGTCAGGGTCTCACGAGGAAGCGTTCATGCCGGATCAGGATGCCCGTGCGGAAACAGCGCGGGATGAATCACAAACGCGTCCCGGAGGCTATGCCTGGTACGTGGCGACCATGCTGATGCTCATCTACACGTTGAGCCTTCTGGACAGAAAGCTTCCTTTCATCCTCGTGCAATCCATCAAACACGACCTGGCGCTCAGCGACACCCAGATCGGCCTTCTCACGGGCGTGATGTTTGCGCTGGTGTATTCGACTTTGGCGATCCCGATTGCCTCGCTCGCAGACCGCGCGTCGCGGAAGAACATCATCATCGTGGCCCTGCTCGTGTGGAGTTGCCTGACATCGCTAGGTGGATTCGCCATGGGATTCTGGCAGCTATCGGCAACACGATTGGGCGTGGCCGCCGGCGAAGCGGCGTGCTCGCCCGCCGGACACTCGATGATGGCGGACTATTTTTCACCCCGTTTCCGCGGTCGCGCGATGGGCCTTTACTTCCTCGGTGGGCAACTCGGACTTCTCATCGGCTTGGCCGTCGGAGGCTGGATCAACGATCTCGCCAACTGGCGCGTAGCGTTTTTCGTACTCGGCGCGCCCGGCCTTATCCTCTCGCTGCTTTTCGCCTTTACAGTGAGAGAGCCGCGCCGCAAAGAAGAAATCGCTCTCGAGAAAACCTCCATTGGGGAGGCGACCACGGCCTTGTTCAGACAGCCCGTCTTCGTTCACATGATGATCGGCGCATGCCTGTTCATGTTCACCGGCGGTGCCCTGCTTGCGTTCACGCCGGCCTATCTCATCCGCACGTTCCACATCACCACCACCGAAACCGGCCTCGTTTACGGTGTGACGGCAGGTCTTGCGGGAATTTTCGGCTCGCTGCTGGGCGGATTTGCGAGCGACAGGTTGAAGAAGTACGCACCGTGGGCCCCCCTCGCCTTCGTCGGCGTGACGTTCGCGCTTTCCGCGCCGTCGCTTCTTGCCGCCTATTCGGCGAACGGCTTAACTTCGTGCCTGGTGCTCGTCTTCTTCGGCAATCTCTTCCTGATGTCTTATGCAGGACCAAGCTTCTCCACCCTGCAGAGTCTCGTGCCGCCGCGGATGCACGCTATGGCCTCCGCTTATCTGCTCTTTGCGCTGAGCGGCATTGGGGTTTCCCTAGGGCCCCTGTTCGTCGGCGCCCTCAGCGATCATTTCGCGGCGGAGGGCATCGAAAATCCACTGCGCTGGGCCATTCTTCTCGCCATTCTGCCGATGTTCTGGGCCGCCGTTCACTTCTGGATCGCAGCGCGAAAGCTGCGTGATTCGATCCCTCAACATTCTGTGGCCTTAGATCCTAAACTCTCGGCATCCGAATCGCGATGAAGTGTCATTGCCAAAACCGAAATTTCCGATTTCATCGGTGGTCGAGGTTGACTAGAAGACAGTATTGTTTGGGTTCCAGCGCCCTTTTGAGGATAGCCATTGGATATTCAGTACCAGTTCTCGCGCTTACTCGCCCTGACCCAGCGCCGCTGGACGATCTATCTTGACAAACGCTTGAGCGCGCTTGGCCTCACCCACGCACGCTGGCTCACGCTGGTCGAAATTTCGAAGGCCGAAACGAAGCTCAATCAGCGCGAACTTGCGTCACGCCTTGGCATCGAGTCGGCGACGCTTGTGAATCTGCTCGACGGTCTTGCTGCAAGTCACCTTATCCGCCGCATACCTGACGCCACCGACCGGCGCACAAAACGAATAGAAATTACGCCTGCGGGGAACGCATTGCTGAAAAAGATTTCAGCAGTTGCGGAGGACATTCGACACGAGCTGCTCGAAGGCGTCAGCGAGCGCGAATTGCAAACAATGATCAAAATCCTTCGGCGAATTCACGATAGGGTTGATAAAATTACGACAGAGTGACCCGAATGCCGCCGCGCAAGTTAGGCGCAATGATAACGTCCAGGAAGCGCGAGAGCACGTCGATGAGTTAATAGTGCACGCTTTGCTATTTTCCCGCGCGGGGGCAAGGAGACGCCCTTCAATGGATTTTCGAAATCGAAACCGAAGCTGGATAAGCGATGCGGCGTCGCGGATTGGACACTGCACGATCTGCGCCGGACATTTGCATCCGGGCTCGCATCGCAGGACGTTGGGCTGCCGGTGATTGAGCGGTTGCTAAACCACGTGTCAGGGACGTTCGGAGGAATCGTGGGCGTGTATCAGCGCTACGATTTTATGCCGGAGATGAAGGATGCCATCACCAAATGGGAAGAACGCATAACGCGAATGACGGATTAGCTGCACTGGCGCCATCCTTCCAATTGGATAGCAAATCGAGCACATACGCGCTGGTGGGCACGGACAACCATAGCCAACTGAACCCGTCGAACTCAATTTGGCGTATCGAAACAACGATTTCGCCCACTTGGCGCAATCGCTGGACTACGATGTTCCATCTCGAAAAACTGTCGATCAGTCTGTGTCTGGGCGTGTCAGCTTCTTGGACAGAGGACAGTGACACGCGCAGCTTGGCGGATATTCCAACAGGTCTAGTGATTTGTCCCTAAGGACCTTCACGAGCCTCATCTCCGTCCACGCGGCCTTCCGCCCAACATTGGTTTCGGCCTCTTAGCACCCGGCTCTGGGAGCCGGAAGAACTCATGCAACGGGACGTCGAGACACGCGGCGAGTTTGTCGAGGAAGTCGATTGTGGCGTTACCACGCTTGCTCTCAAGCTCGCTGATGTAGGCGCGATCCACTTCCGAATCCGCCGCCAATCGCTCTTGTGAAACTCCGCGTTCCAATCTGAGACGCCGGAGATTCCAAGCAAACAAAGCCCGCCCGTTCATGGACGGAGGGCAGCATTTCAGAAGTCCTTAACCCACTGGCTATAGCCTACATGTATGTAATGAAGGGAATATGGACGGCTTCCTAATCCTCGGCGGCATCGTGCTGTTTGTCGGCTGGATCATCAAATCAATCACCGCGCCAGTGCGCTCCGCCGCCACGTTGAAGCGCATCGAAGAAGAATTGAAGTCGAGACGCTAACGATGAAAGCTGGACCGGCGATAATCGTGGGCGCGGTGATATTCGCGGTGGTGGGAGGCATCATCAGTGTCGTTGCGAATCCGCCAACTGCCGACAATGACGCCAAGCCAAATCGGCAGATCGCCTCTGCGCCTCCTGAACTTCGTCGTTGGCGCTCGCATTTCGATGGTGTGGAAGTCGCGTGTTTTCAGTCGGGAGGGTCTCGTGGATTCGTCACCCTTCCCACAAATGAGCAAATGGCGGACGGCACCGTTGTTATGAGGAATGCCGACCCGTCCGACGACGCGTGGAATATGGCGTGTAGTCACTGAGCCAGTCCCCTGACTCCGCTACCATTGCAATTTGCAGCCAAGCGATCCGGAGACGCGACCGAATAGCCGCAGCGTCGATCAGGGTGGCTGGGGTGCGGGGGGCGATGCGCATAGCCGAAAGTTAGCGTTTAGGCCGCGAGTGGGGTGTTCTCGGGAGACTGCCATACCACCCATGCTTCCTGATCATAAGCACTCACATAAACCGTTGTAGCGACCTTCGCGAACTGCTCGACGTAGCCCGCAGGAACAAGATGTTGTCGGCGCTGCTCAAAGCTAAGGTCGATTCCTCCCGGAAAGAAAAAACCAACCACTTGGAAACTGCTTATTTGCTTATGCAAAACAGCTAATTTTCTCGGATCAAGCGCGGCTAGGGAAAGATAATAGTAAATTTGCGATCCGTCAGACAGATATGATTCCACGGCGGGACGGCGAGCTTTGAGGTCTTTCGCTTGTAGCCAAACGTCCAACAAAACAAGAGTACCGCTCTTTTTGTGGGCCAAATCGAAAAATAGCCAATCGATTGCTCCCGACAAAGAAGCTAAGCCGCCGCTATCGAATTGCAACGCGCGATCATGACTTGTTGCGGGCGGCAATGGTGCAAAAATGTCTCCCGGCTTTTCAACCACCTCCGATAAGAGGGCTGCCACGCCTAAGCAAGGGCGCAGAATACTTTGCATGTATCTGCGTCCTGCATCACCGAGTGAAATTTCAACCGCCATTGGCTAAGGCAATCGTCGTAGGCATCAAGATAACCGATTTTGGCTGAACATCGCCGTTTGGAAAGTATCGATACCAATTTCCGTCAGGTGCTTTCCAGTCATAGTGAGGGCCAAGCGGATCGGGATGCTGCACGTCGGGATGCACACTTTCTCCGCGGTCAGGATTATACCAGTTTCCTTGAGAACTACCGGGTGGGCCGTTTCCTTCCCAACCAAATCCCGGCCCCGGTGGTTTGGTCGGGTCCGTTGGATAAGGGAAGGACGGCCTCGGTGTCGCCACAGGTGGCAGTTCACCTTCCTCTGGGTTCAAAATGGGCGGAATGCGTCCGAATAGTTCAAGCTGCGCAGTCTGAACACCATTTGTGTCATTTGCTGCCCGGGTTTAGGTATATCAGGATTAGAACTATTGAGGTATTGACGACCAACAACACTCTTACGAAGTTCGCGAGCCGATTCAGTTTTATGTCGTGAAGCTGTTTGTGAAGACCCTTGAGGATAAATGAATAGAAAATCTGGCCCGATCCGATTTCTGGTACTCCGGAACTCAAAATTGTATTCAGCGGACCTGTAGCAGAAGTTTGACTCATAAACTTCAGCCGTTCCCGAAAGGCCTTCAGGCACCTTAGATAAAGGAAAACCCCAGCCATAAAGACGAAAACCAAATAGGGGATTGCTTTATCCATCTTTCACCACCTTGCTCGTTCGCCAAAAGTGATTGTACCAGAAGCAGGACCTAGCGATGGGCCAGTAGCTTGTACAGTAGCCTCGTAGCTCCCAAAGTTTGAGAACGAGAAGTAAAACGTGCTCGATATTCCGGCGGGAATGTTAATCCCACCAATGCTCACGGGGAGCCCTAATTCTCTTAGAGACGCAGAAACATTTACCTGAAGAGCCAAGCCATACGGATTACCCGAAGAAGTCTCTACAAGCGGGACCTGCTCAGCTACATCAAGCGCACTAAATTCTCCAAAACCGCCGCCGAAGCCGACGAACCAGCCTTGTTTGTCTGCCGAAGCGCTATAGGCCCAGACGTCTCCTCCGTGAGTTTCAAGACCAACATGGTTTTTAAGAAATTGGAATGCGGACGACGCGGCATTATCTAGCGGTGCCGAACCCGATACCGTTCCGGGTGTTCCCCAGAAAAGACTACTGTTAGGCGCACCCCCATTTGTGTCATTTGCATAAGCATTGGGATTGCCGGTGAAAGTGACTTGCTCAACGCCCCCTACCATTCCGTCAAAAGTCGTCGATAGCGGAGCACCTAAAGCATGGAAATAGTCGACGGAGGAGGCCCCTGGATAGGATTGAATAAGCCGCGTGTCATATCCGTGCGCAGAATTGTTGCTGATGATCTGATTCAGACTGCCGTTCAGGCAATCATCCGTATAACACATCGTGTGTTGGCCATTCGCGCTTATGACATAGCCACCGCCATTTCCCCCAGCTTGACCGCCCGCGAAGATCGCGCCTCCGGAATCGAAATCATACATGGGCCCACTGCAACCAAAGCACGGCGGCCCACCGCTAAGCAGCTTGTCGCAAGGACTGCTCGCAGTACAAATACCACTGAGCACATGCCCGCTCGGATCGATCGCGCTGAGCGGTCCATTGTTGACATAGCTGTATCGGTTGAAGCCCTGGCCGTTGAGCGGGTTGGGCACTATCGAGTCCGCTGACAGGAATCGCGCGATGGTGGGGTCGTACATGCGTGCGTTGAAGTTGATGGCACAAGCGGGATCGAGGTGCTCCTGCTCTGTGAACCCCCGCGTCATCTGCGAGGTGATCGCGGTGCAGCTTACCGCGTCCGTGCCGTCGGCATTGCGCCGCTTCCCCCATGCGTCGTAGCTGTCGCGCTCGGTGACCGCGCCGCTCGGGTCGGTGAGCACGGATGTCGAGCCCAAATGATCGCCTACCACATAGAGCACTGTTGGCGCCGGGCGCGCCGTCCAGGTGAAGCTCCCCCATTTCGTTGCGACAGCGTCGCCCCACACCGGCGGATTGGACGCAACCACGCTGCGCTGCGCCACGATCTGTCCCTCCGCCAGAATGTAGTCCTTAAACACGATGCCGCTGGAGGCAGACGAGAACAGCTCTTCCATCCCGCCGGAGGCTGGATCGTTGATATAGGTCGTGGTGGACGCGCCGCTGTCGGGTGCTGAGCAGGTCGCCGTGGTCTGCACCTGTGCGATGCGGTTGTGTTCGCTGTCATAGGCGAGACAGAACGTATTGCCTCCTTGCGCCACCGACGCCGCCATATTGAAGCTGGTCGGCACGATGGTGCGCCCGCCGCCGGAGGTCATGTTGCCGTTGGCGTCGTAGGCATAGGTGGGATTGACGACGCCGTTCACCGTGCCGGTGATGCCGGTCACCGCATGCGGGCGCACGGAGCTGGCACCCGGCGTGGGATAGCTGTATGTGCCCACGCCGGATTTCGAGGTGACGTTGCCGAGGTCGTCATAAGCAATCGTCTTCGTGCCTGATGCCGTGCAGGAAGCGCCCAAGGCGTAGTTCGTTAGCCGGTTCAGGCTGTCATAACAGAAAGACTCGGTATAACCCTCGACCACATCCTGTCGGCTGGTCAGATTGCCGATCGTGTCCCATGCATAGGCGTAGTTCGCGACCGCGTTCGACGGGCCGGCCTGTATGGCACTGACCAGCCCGGTGTTGCCGTCGAAGCTGTTGGTCTCGACGACACCATTGCCCAGCGTGGCTTGGGTCAGGTGCAATTCGGCATCGCGTGCGTTGGCCGTCCAGTATGCGGTTCCGGAGGGACCATCCTTGATCTGGGTGAGATAGCCGTATGTCGCCTGATAGACATATTTGGCGACGAAGCTTGAGGGATAGGCGACCGTGTCAGGCCGCCCATCGCTATTGTAGCTGTTGGTATAGACATAGCTCGCGCCACCTATTGTAAGCGTGGTGCCCGCCGGACGGCCCAAAGTGTCGTAGCTCTGCTGCCGGAAATAACTTGCATTCGACGGCGACGAGCAACCGGTACCCGTGCAGGCGGATGCGAGCATACCGATGCCATGCGCCGCCGTATCGTAGACCCAGTTCGACGTGAGATCGGCTTCCACGCGCTGCGTCGGGCGGCCCAAAAGGTCATAAGTCAGCGTCGTGGTCTGGCTCTTCGCATCGGTCTGGCTGGTCAACTCCGCGAACGCGTCGTAGCCATAGCTCCAGCTTCCCATGTCCGGATCGTGCGACGCCGTCTTGCGGCCCCGGATGTCATAGGTATTGGTCACCTTGTTGCCGAGCGGATCGGTAACAGCCGTGAGGTCCCCAAAGGCGTCGTAGGCGTAGGAGGTGGTCTTGCCGTTCGCGTCTGTGACGCTCTCCGTCAGCCCTTGCGCATTGGCCACCGCCACCGTCGTTTGGCTCTTGGAATTGGTTTGCGATGTGGTCAGTGCATCATAGGTATAGGTGGTGAAACTTGTGTCCGGATACGTTGCCTTGGTGACGCGCGCAAGGATGTCATGGGTGTAGACGGTGAATTTCGCGTTCGACTGTGGCTGCGTAGCTCCGCTAGTGTAGAAGTATGGCCTGCTCTGTTGGCCCACGCGCCCCAGCGCATCGTATTGCGTATAGGCGAATATCCAGTTTCCGCCGAAACCCTGTGTGGCCGATATGACCGTGCGGCTCAAGCTGTCGTAATAGCCACGCACCCCCGCGCCGTTTTGAGTTGTCCCATCAGCCGCGTAAGGCACCGCATCGCTATAGAAGGCGATGTTGGGATAATGAGAGTTCGACAGCAGCGTATAGGTCCAAGCCGTCCGATTGCCGTCTGGGCGTACCTGCACAGAAATTCGTCCAAACGTGTCGTATGCCCAGCGCGTAATAAGGCCGTTGGCATCTGTGCGTCCTGTCGGAAGCCCGAAGCGTGCGTCGTAGCCGGGAGTAGCGGGCGATCCCCATGTCGCAGACTGATTTAATGCATTTGTCGTCCTTACAACAAACTGTCCCTTATTGTCGTAGACAACCGTATTGGTCCGCGTCGCGCCGAAACTTGGGCTATATGCCGAGGTGGTGGTTGAGTTTCGATTGCCATAAGCGTCGTAGCCATACACCGACTTGAGGTACCGATTGTCGGTTGCGCTAGGCTCAACAATCTGCTGTGTGATCAACCCCGTTGCCGCATCGTGAGAGAAACTCAGATGCCGCGTGAGGTTCGATGAGCCGACGATGCTATGCGTGTTGCTGGTGAGAATCTGGCCCAAAATCCAGTTCGTGGTGTCGTTGGTATAGGTGTTGGTGGTGGATTGCGACGAGCCATCCGAGACAGAGCGGCTAACGGTCAGCGGATTGCCATAGGCATCGTAGGTATAGGTTGTATCGACGCTCGGGAAAGCCGTTCCACTGAGGTCTGTTTGCGCCACGTCGGTTTCCGTCAATGTGACCGCGTAGGACCCGCCCGTTTCGGCTGCCGCGTTGTATGAATTGGTGATCGACCGAAGCGTCGTTGATCCGGATTTCACGGTTTGGGTCGCGACCAAGCCAACCTTGGCGAGCCCTGCAAGATCACCGGGATCGTTGGGAGGGGTGATGTAATTTGTTTTGGTGACGATCCCTTCCGGATTGGTCGACGTTATCGACGCAAATGTCAAAAAGCCGGTTGGAAGCGTATTCTTCTTCGGGGGATCGGAAACATTTATTTTCAATCCCGCGTAGATATAGGTGGTCATATTGCTGCCACCGACACCATTGGACACGGTCAGTGAGGAAACCACATAACTCGGCCCATCCGCGTCTTGATAAGGATAGACCGCTCCCGTGCTTTTGGTGAAGAAGGTGCCGTTCTTGTTGAGTCGGTCGTAGGCGATTGTCGTCGTCGCACCGAGGCCGTTATGCACGGCGACGATGCGTTCTGGCGCATACGAGTCCGATCCAAAGACCGATTTGTAGAGTTTGTCCGTGGTGGATTTGATCCATAAATCGCTGACGCCGTCGTTGTTCCAATCGGCGGCGACCGCAGTACTCGTGCTAACGGCATCCGGAATCGTGAGGGTCTGTATAAAACCGGTTCCGGTTGAGACGTAAACGACATCCGGATTTCCAGGTGTATTCGACATTACAGCGATGTCTGCCTTGCCGTCGCCGTTCCAATCTCCTTCTACGATCTGGTGGTTATACCAAGAGGAATTTGGAATGAAGTGACCGGAATCCAGTCCCGTGCCGGTCGATAGGAAAAGCTCGGCTTGTGCTCCGAATACCGCGAGAACATCGGTGGACAGGTCTCCGTTGAAATCGCCGACATATAACTGAGCGTTCGCAAGGATCGACGTTGGCGCGGTGGCAACGGCGGGTTGGCAAAAATATTTGATCTCGTTGGCGGCATTATACTCCAGCGCATCGGCGCAGCCGTCGCCGTCAAAATCGCCGACAACCAATGTGCCTGTAAGACCGATGTCGCCATCGATTGTGAATGTCGTATCGCCGTTGCTGAGGTAGACAGTATCGCCGGAAAGGCCATCCGACCGTCCGTCGCCATTGAAATCGCCGACAATGGCCATTGGTGGTGAAAGAAGCGTGCTAAACGTTCCTTGATCTAGCGCGCCTGTTTTGTTGTTCAGAAGCGCATTTGAGAAAGGCTCGTTGATGTAGTCCGGCATTATGGGAACTTTCACCCAGCGAGCGCTGTTCTGTAGCCCATCGGTGAATCCGTCCGCGTTGATATCGCCCAGTTGAATACTAGTAGCTAGAAAACACGCAGAACCGGAATACGAAGTGACGGTGTAGGGCGGCGGGTTGTCCAGCCAATAGTCATAGCTTGTGGTCATGCCCGCCCGCGTGAAAGTGCCAGCGTTAGATCCAGAATAGATGACGCCGCCGGAGGGACATGACGGATCGAGCACAAGCGCGTCCGTCAAACCGTCGGCATTGAAATCGCCAGATAGTAGACCGAAGCCGTGGGCGATGCTGTTGGATGTACCGCTCATGGCGGTCAAATCCTGGCCGCCCTGCCAATCGAAGGTCGTCGGCACGAGACAGGTACTTTCGGATGAGTCGCATTGCGTCACCGATATCAGCCGCGAATGCAGCGTCGATGTGCCCGCGCGATAGGCAAGTTTGTAGTCGAAAACTTCCGTCGAACCAGCGTAAGTTTTTATATCGCTCAACAGCTTGGTGTACTGCTGCAACGATCCCGCCTGATATGTCGGCACGATGTCGGATCGCGTCGCGTAGACAAAGCTAACCGAGCTGTAAGGCGTCAACCCAACGCCATCGTTACCCGTATAGTCGATCCTGGTCGGATAGGCCTGGCCATTGTCTTGGTCGTTCTTATATGTGACGGCAAAATAATTGCCGCTCGTATCGATTTCTCTGTTAACGAGCCATTCGCGGATTGTGTTCTTGCCGACCGCCTGTATTGCTGAGTCCGCTGTGTTGCCGAGCTGGAGAACAACACCTGACTTGGTATGAATTTCGAACCACTGAGGACCCGTTGCGACGGTGCCTTGATAGGTTTGACCATGTGCGATGATCTTGCTGTAGGTATCAACAAAGGTTCGATAAGTGCTTCCGTCGGCACCGTAAGTCCCGCTCGCCAGCATTAAA
Source organism: Rhizomicrobium sp. (assembly GCA_036569005.1). Lineage (GTDB taxonomy): Bacteria > Pseudomonadota > Alphaproteobacteria > Micropepsales > Micropepsaceae > Rhizomicrobium. The sequence continues at coordinate 54,258 of DATCRK010000058.1, forward strand.
CGCTGACCATTCAGACAAAAACGATCGTTGATATCGTAGTTGACGCTTCCATGAACGCCGTCGAGCGTCAGTGTTCGGGCGCAGCGCTCCATCGAATCCAAACCATCCAGCGACCAGCCCCACCCCTCTACGCCGTCCGTGCTCGCGCTCGAATAGTCGAGTGAAAGAGATGGCACCATGCCGTTTGTACCGGGCGGAACGACAATGGGGATCGAATAGCCAAAGGTTCCCGCAGATGAGACGTTCGCCTGTCCCGGCACCGCCATAACAGGAGCAGATGCACGGGCCCCTACCGTGAGCAGAAGCAACAGGCCAACCGATAAACTTGTCAGGCTCGTTCTACGCATGTGCCCCACCCTTCATGATCTCGCCCACCACGACTTCAATGAACAAAACTCACTAAGCGCTCATCCCGGGCGCTCTTCGATGTTAACCGATGGCTTACCGTTGCCTGCTGAGAAGCGCCGTGCCCTGCCCATCGTCTGCTGTCCGAACGCGGTCCTTGCGCTCTACAACGCTGAGCCGACGTTCGAGTTGAGATATCTTCAGAGATTGAGCTTTGTTGATGGCAGCGAGTTGCTTGACCGCTTCCACCAAGATCGGCGTCAGCTTCGCTTCCTGAACACCCATGATCGCATCTGGATCGTTAGAAACCGTGACCGCTTCGGGAACCACTTTGCGAACGCTTTGAGCGATAAATCCAATCTGCTTCGTACCCGTAGAGAGCTTTAGGGCCTTACCGACCCTCCGCTCGTTCGCGCTTCGCCACTGGAAACGCACACCTTGAAGATTTTCAACAATCGTCAGCGCACCCTTGATCGGAAGAATATTCTTTTTTAGGCGCGCGTCAGAAGTACTGGTCCATTCATTAGTCCCTCCCGATGTTCCGTTCACATACAGTGTGTAACTCGGTGTCATGGTGCCGATGCCAACACGTCCGTAGTTGGAATCAATGAACATCCGCGTCGCGCCGGAGTTACTGTTGAAAGCAATTCCGTACGTTCCCAGCGAAGCGAGGTCACGGGGAGCAGTGAGCACCATTCCGGGGGTGGAGTAAAACGAAGAGGTAATCGAGCCGGTATGCATCGTGCCCTGATAGGGTGTGTTGAAATTGATCCCCGCTCTGGCGCTGGTCGCATAGTCAGATTCGATTGTTAACTCACCACCCGCTGTCGAAGTGTCGGCGAGATGCAGCAGACTCACGGGCGCTGTCGTGCCGATGCCGACGTCGCCGGTGAAATTGGGCGAGTTAAGCGGCGCAAGACACTCCAGATAGTTATTGAGTTGGTCCGCTTCAGCAGTCGTGTTATTTGCAAAAGGGATTTCAGCGCAGGCAGCGCGCGCCGACGTGGTGGGTATCGAGAGGCCAATGCTCAATAGAGCAAGAAATAAAGCTTGGATTGAAGTCGGGTTGGCCCGCATACGTTGCTCCATACGATTGAGCGCTGACAAAGCGCGTGAAGTGAGTAGATAGAATTTTTCTTGAAACCCCAGGCACGACGCAATCGAGGCGTTCGGAGCCGTTGGCACGGATTGCCGGTCCCGCCGATGCTCGGGATGGTTATGAAACGAAACCTGCCACGGCTTGCGGTGCTGGTTATGAGAGCGCCGCCATTTTGCGGGCCGTCGCAGACCGTCAGCCAGTTCACGCCGCCGAAATAGGGGTTGCCCCAAGGATGTCAGCGAAGTCCGCACTCCAACACCGGAAGAGTCCGGATTGTTGAGCGTCGCAAAGCAGCTCAGATAAGCTTCTATGGCGTCCGCCGTTGTTCTATTGACGGGTGGTCTCGTGGGGAAAATAGCCAGCGCTGAACCGCAAAACTCAATCGCCCTGGCGGCGATAAACGCGATCAGGGACAAGACGTTATTTGCTTGAGCGATAACTGGCATAGATATTCCTCAACTCAGTGATGTCCGACCTGCAGAAATGTGCGATCGCACATAGCGATAGATTGCGAGAACCCGGCCGATCCCGATCAGCGCCACCTCCGGGAATTCATTGCAGTCCGTTCCGTCCCTACCTGCCGCTTAAGGCTGACCAATTGGCGCTGCAAATGCGCGATCTGCTCGGCTTGGCTGTCGCTGATGGCTTTCAGTTCTTTGACCGCGTTAATGAGGACCGCGGTCAGCTGTGCATATTTTACGCCCTCCACCTGGCCGTTCATGTAGGTCACAAAAAGCGGATTTATCTTCGCAATCTCCTCCGCGATTAGGCCAAGATCTCTGCCTTGGCGCCCTTTCCATTTGAAGGTCACGGGCGCATTTGCTCGATTTCGTTCAATCCAAAAGCCGCCGGCTCAGTGTCTTCCTTGTAGCGAATGCTGGAAGAACAACTCGAAAGGACACCAGCATTTTCACAGACAGCCGTCGCTGAGGCTGACGCAAATGCATCTATCTTCACTTCTCCTGCCACTTCGAGTGCCTGTGTCGGGGCAGTTGTACCGATGCCGACATTGCCGGCTGCATCTATCGTCAGGGACACGTAAGGAATGCCGCTCGTATCGATTCCGCCAAATTTCAATATGCTGCGCGCGCCTGCCGCTGCGGAATTTTGAATGGCGAGATAGCCACCCGACCTGCTCGCATAATCTCGCGTCAGAAGCCCCGACGAAGTGATGAGATTGGAGGCGAAATATCCACTCAAGTTATATCCGGTTGCCAGGATACTCGCGCTGGCAGAAGTTCCGCCAAAATTGCTCCGGCCGAACCGCGCGATTTCATGAATATCGGTGTAGGCATCCGTGCTGATGTCATCGAAATAAGCGACTTGGTCGGGCGCCGCATACGCCGTGCTTTTCTTCACGGTCAGAGCGGTTGTTGGCGCGAGCGTGCCGATACCGACATTGCCGGTGAAAAGCGGATTCGCGAGCGGCGCAAAACACGCCAGATAGTTGTTGAGCTGATCCGCATTGGCGGTGGTGCCGTTTGCGAAGGGTACTTCGGCGCAAGTCTGCGCCCGCGCCGCATAACTTAGACAAAAGAATACAAAGCAAAGAGCGGCCGGCCACGCCGATCCCAAGTATTTTCTGATTCTCGCTGTCACGTTATCGCCTTCCAGACATCTTCAAGAGACGTGCCGGTGCCTGCGCGGCGACTCGCTGCTTCGTGTGACCGATCCGGCGTTGCAATTCCGCCAACTCACCGGCTTGTTTTACTTGAATCGCCAAGAGCCTTTTGTTTTCGGCTGCGAGTTCTTTCACCGCCTCTACAAGGACCGGAACGACCTTAGACTCCTGTGTACTTAAAAGATGATCCTTACCTCCCGCGTCGCTTATCGCCTGAGGTAAAACTTTCGCGACTTCTTGTGCGATAAACCCAACCTGCGGCTCCCCTACCGGCAGATTTAAGGTTTTTCCGATGCTGCGCTCTCCTGGCTCGCGCCAGTCAAAGCGCACGCCTTGAAGCTGCTCGATGATCCCAAGCGCGCCAGCAATGGGTACAATGTTCTTCTTGAGCCGCAGGTCGGAGAGGTTGTTATAAGCACTCGTACCAGCAACAGAGCCGTTGACGTGCAGCGTGTATCCGGGGGACGCCGTACCTATTCCAACTCTCCCTGCCGACGTAATTCGCATTTGCTCGACAGGAGCGGCAGAACTGGTGCCGGTGTAGAACACCAAGCGCCCGGGCACATAGGTGGTACCATCTGTATCGTCCTGGAATCCGATAATCCGCGCGCCCTCATTCCAGTCGCCGTTTGCTGTCACGCCCACAAAGTCGATTACGCCAAAGGCATCGCCCGATGCCGTTGGCACGTTGACGCCAACACTTGCTCCGCGGGATTTGGAAAGTTCCAGATAGGCTCCGGAGGAAAGATCGTCTTTGTATCCTGCGATTGTAATCGTCGGTGCCGAGGAGGCAGACCCTACCTTCGCCACGGTGAGAATCGTGCTGGGGGTAGGTGTTCCGATTCCGACATTGCCCGTGAATGTCGGGTTCGCGATAGGCGCCAAGCAAGCCAAGTAATCGTTCAATTGATCGGCATCTGCAGTCCTGCCGTTCACGAACGGCATTTCCGCACAAGTCTGCGCCAGCGCCGCGGTGCCTTGCAGAGCAAGAAACACAGTAAGGAAGCAGAGATATCGGAGAACGGCGTGGTGGCGCATGTTATCTCTCGCTCGGCCGGCTTCTAGACGGCGAGCCGATGTCGGCTGCCTTCGCCAAAGCGAACGTGACAAGATAAAGCACGTGCAACCCCCTCCGCCTTCGCAGAGCGAGGTTTCGCGACAACAACCGATCGCGTGAGCCTACCCGGCGAAACGCAATACTCGATTACTGAAGAGATGTTGCCCCTGCACCTCTTGGCGAATTCATCGCCAATACCGATAGTGTGGAGTACGTTTCGCGAAGCGGGCAAGTCTCGGAAAAAAATTCTCCACAGCTTTCCCAGATTATTTTTATGATCCTTTTAGAGATCGAAGTAATTCTTTCGCTAACACTATTGCGCTAGCGCGCCAATCCTATGGTCTCGGCAACTATCCGACGGAAGATGATCGATCGGCACGTTTGCGTCCTTTGCGCTTGTCAGGGCTTTTCCCCAAGCCGATCTTCTTTGCGAGCTCCGATCTCTTCGCCGAATAATTGGGCGCCACCATCGGATAATCCAAAGGCAATCCCCACTTCGCCCGATAGTCTTCGGGGCTCATGCGATAATGCGTGCCCAGATAGCGTTTGAGCATTTTCAGCTTTTTGCCGTCTTCCAGACAGATGATGTGGGTCTCGGTGACGGACTTTTTGATGGCGACGGCAGGCTTGAGTGACAGCGGTTCGCTCAATCCCGATCGGTCCAGTGCCGCGAGAGCGCTATGGATGCTTCGGATCGTGGCGGAGAGTTCGCTCACCGGCACCGGATTGTAGCTGACATAAGCAGCGGCGACTTCACTTGCGAGCTCGAGAAGCTTCTCGCCACGGTCGTCGTTCGCAGAGGCCACCATATCTGTCGCTCCCAGTTAAATACCTTTTGCCATGGTCCCAAATTCTCAGCTTGCCAGTGACCGGTTGCCCCTCGTTCCGGACCGTAATCACTTCGGCCGACATTCCAGGTTCAATTCTCTCCTTTGCTTTTCAGCCGGAGCGCAACGGCGCGCCAGAACTCGAAAGCCTCCTCATCGTTTTTCAGATGAGCTGCGGCGGCGCGGGTCGATGCCTGTGCAAATGCGTCTGGTCCGTATAATCGCCGCATCTCCTCCGCGGCCTCTACGATGTCTTGCAAAATAAATCCTACTGTACCGAAAGAGTCTTGGATAACTCTGAAAGTAAACCATAAATAGAGAGCCTTCGCCAGCGTTCCGGCGCTAAATACCGACAATGCCTTCCATTATGGAGGGCCTAGGGGAGGAAAGCATGCCAGATTCCAAAGCTTCCAAAACCTGCCAGACCGGCAAGGACACCGCGCAGATCGTCTCGGCGGTGCAGCGGATCAAAAACCAGAAGGTCCGCTACTTCCTCGCCATGCTGGCCGAAGTGATCGCCGAGGAATTCGGGGGCCTGTCCAGCAAATAGCGTAACCGGGCGGGGCTTAAGAGCCCCGCCCGTCGAAGCGGTGGCATTGATTTGTCGTTACGCGCTATCGCGGAGGATGGTTGTCAGGCGGATTCGGTTTTTACGCAGTCATGAAAGCGCGAACATAAGTAGAGCAGGACACATCATCTGGGTTGCCTCGTGGAAGCGACATAGATGGCTAGGGCCTCCCAGCTGGCAGCGATCTTTGCAAGAGAGGCGCGAGTGTAGCCATTTGAGCGAACGATAAGGCGACGCTGCCATGCTTGCGAGAGCTCATATGTCTCCTTCAATTTTATCCGAGCCATCGCCCACTCTGCCAAAGTGTATAGTGAGATAAGAGCCAAGCACAAAGGGGCACGAGGAGACCAAGCCTGTGTCGCGCATCGACGCCCGGGGGTTACGCCTACAACTCGTTCCGCGTCTGACACTAGTGCTCGAATACGCTGGGGCGCGTGATGATCAGGCGTTCCGCCGAAATTGGTCCTGAAGCAATCTCCTTCGAAAGATGACCGAAGAGGCTAGTGATGGCATGATCTCTCTGGTCACCTGCCTGTCTGAGAATTGCAGAATCCAGCGTGTCGAATTGGCTTTGGCTCAAGGTATTGGCAACAGTGTCAAGAGAGCCGTTGAGCGCTTGGTCTCTCCGATCTTCATTGGTAACTGCATCTGCGTGCAGATGCACAAAAATTGCGAACTCAGCGATCCGGTCCGATCTATCGATAATAGCTAGTTATCGCTACCGCGACGACCCGTGTTCTGATCTTGCATCCGACTAACACCGGAGAGGCTAGAAGGAGCTCAGAACGCTCACATTGTTTGCGTCCATGCGTCGCTAGTTCCGCAGCTCAATACGCGAGGCTACGTCTTCTCCGACGTTCAAGGTCTGAGATTCCGGGTGTTCAAATACGCTTGAGCGAGCGCCTTTAGAGATGTCGTACCTCCGCGGGCGTTTGCTCCCACTTGTCGTGGAGACCGTCAAAATAGGCGATGGGCGCGGCCAAAAGCTCTGCAGGAGTGAGGCCATCGAGACACAGCACGTTGATGCTGTAGTATTTTTGTCCTGACGCATTTGGCGTATCGACCCACTCGAATGGGTGAACTCCGCATTTCGTACAGAATTGGTGATGTGCGACGGGATTTTTGCCCCGATAGTCAGCCAAATCACCTTCGCCCGCGAGTAACCGGAAGTCCTGGGGCCGCGCGTTTGCGATCCAAAGTCGATTCTTAGCGCAGTAAGAGCAATTGCACTTTCCGGTGCCACGGCTCATATCCAGATCGACTTCAAAGCGAATACTCCCGCAATGGCATGCACCTCTGTACGTTTTGAGCACGACTGCTCTCCTAGTTTTCACCTGGCGCTTGTAGTGCAATATGAGTCCGAGCTTCAACCGGCCAGACTGCGACGCCTCAACTTAGCACGCCATGTCGAGGGGGCGCCGTTTTCGCAGCGACTGCCATATCGCGATTAAACGTGATAGCGATATATGCTGCTTCACCTCAACGGGAGGTTAGAGGCGAAGATCGATCGCGCAACTTAACCCCTCAGCTTCGAACTGTAGCGTCGCCTTTCCTTGTGTACCACTGAGCGCGCGCTCAATGAGCGTAGAGCCAAAACCTTTCCGCTGAGGGATTTGGACACGCGGGCCCCCTTCTTCCTTCCAGAGCAAGTATGCCGCAGTTTCTGTGGCGACTATATCCCAGGAAATCTTTACCCGCCCAGGCTCCAGCGAGAGTGCGCCATATTTCACCGCGTTCGTGCCGAGTTCATGAAGGATCATGGCAAGGGTGAGCGCCTTTGTGGCGTCAATCTCAACGTCGGGACCGGAAATGGCAAAGCGCTCCCGTCCCGCTTCTCGAAAAGGAGCAATCGCCTCTTCCACGACGGCACGAACGGTGGTCCGATTGATATTCGTCTGAGTGAGAAGCGAATGGGCCGCGGCCAAGGCGTGCATTCGAGCCGTAAAGCTTTCAAGTTCGGCCCGTGGAGCATCTTTGAAAGTCTGGCCCGCGACGGCGAGCACTGTTCCGAGCGTGTTCTTCACTCGATGCTGGATCTCGTGAAGGAGCAGTTCGCGGGCTTCCTCGGCAGCCTTACGCTGTTCCAGTTCGGCCTGTACGGCCTTGTGAAGACGCGCATTGTCCAGCGCCACCGCCGCGTGGTCGGCAATGCCCACTGCGATCTCCTCGGCGTTGCGATCAAAAACGGCAACCTTTTCATGGCCGAAAAACAGTCCGCCGAGAACCTCGCCTGATCTTCCGATTACCGGAACCGCCAGGTAACTCACCACGGGTAGATGGCCGGTTGGTTGGCCGAAGTGCGGCGCGCTCTTGCCATAGCGCGGATCCTTTCGGATGTCGTCCGAACGCACCACTTCCGTTCCTTTGAACGTCGGAGCGAACACGGCAGTGTTGCGCGGCATCGGGAAGCCTTCAAACGCACTGCGCGGCGCGCCAGACAGGGTATAGAGCTGATAGCTTTCGCCTTGCTCATTCGTGACGTTATAGAAGAAAGACCCGAATTTCGCTCCGGTGAGTTCGGTCGCGACATCGGTAACCGTTTGTACAATGCGGTCAAGGTCAAGATCACGGGCCAGGAGCTTGGCGATTTGGTTGAGGCGTTCGAGCCGCAAGCGTTGTAGCTCCAGTTCGCTCTCGATGCCCTTTTGCCGCGTTATGTCTCGTGCAATTTTCGACGCGCCGACGATTTCGCCTGCGCGGTTTCGGATAGGGGATATTGTCAGAGAAACATGGATGCGCCGACCGCTCTTGTGTTGCCGAACGGCTTGATAGTGCTCGATATGCTCGCCGCGCCTGATTTTCTTGAGGATCATGTCCTCTTCAGCCTGGTTCTCCTTGGGAATCAACATGCGGATTGAATTCCCGATGGCCTCATCAGGCTCGTAACCGAAAACCTTGGTCGCTCCCGCGTTCCAAGTGCGTATAACTCCGTTCAGATCCTTGCTGATAATCGCGTCGTCAGAAGATCGGATTAGCGCAACAAGATGCTGGGCCGCATCGTCCGAGAATGCCATGTCATGTTCATCCGCCATGGCAATCAGAGGGTCGCCGAGCAGCGCACCGATTGGCAGAATTCTTTGGGAAGATTGATGAATAGATAACATCCCGTTCCTCCTCAACTATCGGGAATTGGGCGTTCTCGGCGCCCCGAATCTTGACAAATTGCGGTGCGGAATCGACACCATCGCGCGTTTAAAGAACGCATGAAACCGTGCCGGTGTTGCACGGCGTCCCGAGGATGGAACCGCGGCCCGGCCAACTCGTTGTGTGAATTGTGCAAAAGAGCATAGCTTCGTGGACGACTTACAATTTGATTTTCCGGCTCGGCGACAGGAATTCTCCCCCACGGCGGCGGTCGCGCGGGACGAAGACGTCACGCTGAGTGCGCCCGTCTTTCTTATCGTGGAAGATGATTGGCTCTTGCGGCAAGCGATCGCGGAGGTGATCGGCGGTGCCGGATGGAATGTTCTGGAGGCAGAGTCAGGCGAAACAGCGGTTGCACTTTTGCGTAGCGGTGAACGGATTGATGCGCTGATCACCGATGTACGATTGAGTGGACAGATGAGCGGATGGGACTTGGCTGAGACATTCCGGGCCTCAAACCCCAAGCTTCCTGTCGTGTATGTCTCCGGAAATCCTATAATTGAGGTGCGTAGGGTCGCAGGAGGCCAATTTCTACCTAAGCCCTGCGATCTGCAGAAGCTTATTAACGTCTGCGAACTTCTACTGCTCTCAGGCTGACGGACGAACTCTCTGGCTCGTTCGGCCATTCGCGTGGCGGATTGATGCGGCCATGCGGAAATTGATTTGTGCCAGCCAAGCGTCGCTACGTTTCTCGGTGGTATTCCCCGTTTCAAACCCTTTGTTGCGAAATCGACCGTGATGATGTCCGTGATGTCGGCGGCACTGAAGTGTCGCCCGCTATGAATCGCGCTTCTCCAGAGATCGGCATAAAAGTCGGCAACGCGCTTCTGGCTTCGTCGACCAGGGCGGGTATTCACGCAATCTAGCACGCTGATTGTGCCTGTTGAGGCGATACGGTTCACGATCGTCGAACAAGACTATCGGCGCTCACGCTTCGCCTAATCCCGGTCCGGCTTGCAGGGATCAACCTTGACCACACTGAGCTTGCCGCTCGGCTCCAGCATCATGGATTTCACGTTCTCCGCTTTCGCTTCGCCATCGACTCCTTGCTCCCGCAGCGCTTCCCGCAGATCGGCCTTCGAGATCTTGTTGCGCTTTCGAGCCTGCTCATCGATGCGACCGTGGTCGATCAGCGTAACCGGCTCTCCCTCAATTG
>DATCRK010000059.1:0-24684 GCA_036569005.1 Rhizomicrobium sp.
GCTTACGAGCCTTTCGCTCCGTCAGCGCATTGCATCATGCCGGATGTTGCCGGCGATTGGGCGGATTGTCTCGGAAAGGCGCTCGTCGCGCTCAACTCGCAATTCGGCTAGGGCTGCGGCGCTGCTTCAGCGATTGCGCAAGGTCCGTGGCGATGCGCGTGGCGCCTTCGCCATCCACCGTCATCAATCCCGCCGCATGCATGTCCCGGCGGCGGCTCGCATCGTTCAGCAACGCCCAGGTGGCGCTGGCGATATCGAAATCCTCGATCCGGCTCACGACGCCCAGCGACATGCCGATGCCCGCGCGCTCGAATGCCGAGGCGGACAAAGCGTGGTCTTCGTTCAGGCACAGGTAGAGCGCCGGGACACCATAGGATGCCAACTCGTAAGCGGTGACACCGAAGGCTGTCAGCGCCAGATCGCTGGCGGCGAATTCCGTTGTGAGATCGTCCGCGCCTTCGATCGTCTCGAAATGCGGCGCAAGGCTGGCGATGCGCCGTGCCGTCTGCGCCGCGTTCTCCATGCCGGGACCGATCACGAACCGCGCGCGGAATACCGGATCCAGCTTTGCCAGCGCGCGTGCGGCGCGCAACGTCAGGCCTTGCGGATCGCTTCCGCCCATCGTCACGAGCAGGCTGGGACGCAGCGCGCGCGGCCGCGCCATCACGCGCGCCTTGGCAAGACCCAGCAACGCCCATTCCCATCCGATGCGCGCCACGCAATCCGATCCGGTCCAGTCCAGCACGGACGCCTGCGGCACCGGCGGATAATAAGCGACATCCGCCGCAAGCCGGCGCTCCGAACCGTCGTCGATCACGGCGGTGATGGACACATCGCGGGCTAGCGTTTCCAGCTCTTCCTTGCCGATGCCGTCGCGCATGTCGCAGATGAGAAGATCCGGCTTGCGCGCGCGGATGAGGGCCGCGAGCATTTTCGCATCCTGGTCGCGATCGACGATTCCGGCTTCGAAACCCGCCGCCTTGATTGGCTCCAGCGCATCTTGCGTGCCGTTCAACGCGAACATCGTGCCAATGCCTTCGCGGTCGCGCAAGGCGCGGGCGAGCGCGATCATGCGTTTCACATGGCCATAGCCGTACGCGCCTCCGCCGTCGCAGCGGATCAGCGCGAGACCACCGATATGCGCCACGATAGGCTTCTGCTTCACATGCGCGTTGATGGTCCGCAGTTCCGGCTCGCGCTCCAGCAACAGGAGAAGATCCGAAAGCGAAGCTTCGCCCGCCTTCGCCGCCAGCCGTTCATGCACGGCTTCCACAAAGGCCAGATCGTCCGGCGTATCGATGGTCAGCCGCGCGCCAGGCTTGTCGAGCGCAGGATAAGCGGGCGCTCGCGCGATACGCACGAAATCGGGATGCAGCTTGAAATAGCCGGTCACATGCTCGCGCGCCGCCGGATCGTCGGCCGCGTCCATCATCAGCTTGTCGAGCGCGCGACGGGTGAAAGGATCGACGCCTTCATGCGCGGTGGCCGCGCCTTCTTCGAGCAGAACGTAATCGCCATCTTGTTCGAGAAGCGCGCCAACAAGATGATCGATGAAGCCCGCATCGATGAAAGGCGCATCGGCGTTCACGCGTACGATCACATCGGCATCGAGCAGTTCGGCGGCGCGGGCGAAGCGTGCCAGAACGTTATCTTCCGGTCCGCGCACCACGGCGATGCCGTTCTCCTTCGCCCATTCCACCACGGCGTCGTCGCGCGCGTTATCGGAGGTGGCGATGGCGATGCGCTCGATGAAGGCGGAGCGCTTGAGGCGATGCACGATGTGCCAGAGCAGCGGCTTGCCGGCGACGGGCTTCAGCACCTTGCCGGGCAGGCGGGTGGAGCCCATGCGCGCCTGGACAACCGCAACGATGCGCAGATGATCGCTCGGTTCGGGCGCGAGCGTCATGCGGCTTCCGGCTTGTAGCTGGCGCGGATGTGGAGCAGCGGTCGCATGCCGTCCGACGGATCGGCGCGCCATTCGCGGTCTGCGATTTCCGAAGGTTGCGGGCCTTTGAACCCCGTGCCGTCCGCGACAAGGCTTTCGCGAATGCGCGCGATGACGGGCGCGATCTCGTCCGGCAGCCAGCAATGGCCGGCGGCGTATTCCGCACCTTCGCCGTCGAGATCGAGATGGAATTCCACTGCCGCAGCATTCCAGTGATGCACCGCGCGTTCGATCACGGCGGGACGGCGCGTGTGATCCGACCATCCGGTTTTGCAGCCGGTCGCATCGCGGATGACCGTGATGGCAGAGAGATTGGCTTCGATGGCCGGCGTCGGATAGGCGGAGACGCAATGCAGCAGCGTGATGTCTTTTGCGCCCGCGCGTTTCAGCGTATCGGCGGCGCGCACGATCTCATCCATCGTCGCCATGCCGGTGGACAGCACGACCGGCTTGCCCGAACGTGCGCAGGCTTCGAGCAGCGGCGTCACCAGAAGCTCGTAAGACGCGATCTTGTAGAAATCGACGTAAGGCGCGAGTTCTTCGACAGCTTCCAGATAAAAGGGCGTGCAGGAAAACTGGATGCCGCGCGCATGGCAGCGCTCGGCCAGCGGCTTCAGATGCGCCAACGGCAATTCCCATTCGCGCCGCGCCCGATGCTTGGGACTCTGCGACAGGATCTCCGGCGCGAACATCCGGTCGATCTTGAAGAGCTGGAACTTCACCGCGCCGCAGCCCGCATCCGCCGCCGCATCGACGAACGCCAGCGCGCGGCCGAGGTCGCGGCCGTGATTGCTGGAGGCTTCCGCGATGAAGAGGGGTGCCACGAATCGCTTCCTTTTCAGGCTTAACGATTTCTAAAGCCGGCTTGGCTAAGAGAAGGTTAACGGGAGATGTCTCTTTATGAGCCGGACCACGCAGCCCTTTTTCATCGTCTCCAGCGGCCGTTCCGGCACGGCGATGCTGCACAAGGTGCTGGAAACCGCGGACGATATCGAAATGCACCACGAATACATGGTGCACATTGCGCAACCTCTGGCCGCGCGCCGGTATATGGGACTCGCAACAGGTGCAGAGGCGAAGGCCGTTTTGCGCGAAACGCACGCCGCGGCGATTCGCTATTCCACTGCCGCGCACTGGGGTGATTCGTCGAACAAGCTCTCCTGGTTGATCCCCGAACTTGCCGCGCTGTTGCCGGAGGCGAAATTCGTCCATCTGGTCCGCGACGGGCGCAAGGTCGCCGGCTCCTATTACCGCAAGCTTTTCGCCGAGTGTTACGACGACCGCTCGGTCGCGGTGCTGCAGGCGCATCTGGACGATCCCGCCAACAATCCTGCGCCGCCGCCGGAAAAGAAGTATTGGTGGCCGATCCCGAAAGATCCGGCATTCCGCAGCTTCGATCAGTTCGCGCGCATTGCCTGGCATTGGGCGGAAATCAATCGCGTCATCGCCGAGTCGCTCGCGGCGCTTCCGCCGGAACGTTCGCATTTCGCGCGGCTGGAAGACCTTTACGTTTCACCCAGCGGCGTGAAGGGACTTTTCCACTTTCTTAATCTTCCTTACCGCGACGAGCATTTCGCGATGTTCGCGCGTCCGCACAACGTCAACCGGCCGGAAGACGAGTTGCTCACGCCATCGCAGACGAAGCGCTTCGATGAGATCGCAGGCGCTATGATGGCGACGCTCGGTTATGCCGGTACACCCGAGTATGTAGTGAATTATTAAGCACACTTGCGGAAAGATGGTTAGGAAACACTTATCCGGCCATCTTCATGCGCGAGCCGTGCGAACTCTGCCACCATGAGACGCTGACGCAGGTCTACGAACCTGAGCGCTCGACGCGCGGATTGAAGATCTATCTTTGCAACCATTGCGGGCTGGTACAGAGCCTGCCGCGCGTCGATCGCGCGCCACGCCGCAGCGCGGCCGTTTCCGGCGGCGCCGACTGGGGCAATGTGCGTTACGGCAAAGCCTTCCGCACCGATGCTGCGATGAAAGCGCTCGCGCGTCATGCGAACTTCAACAACGACATGTCGCTTTTGGACGTCGGTTCCAATCGCGGCAGTTTCGTGAAAGCGTTTCTGAATGCCGCGCCGTGCGCGCAGGTTCTGGCGCTGGAGCCGGACGAGCGCGTCGCCGACTCCTGCAAAGGCATGGAACGCACCGACCTTATAGTTTCGCGTATCGAAGATGCAGCGCTGGAGTCCGGGCGTTTCGACATCGTTCATTCGTGTCACACCATCGAGCATCTCGCCCATCCGCAGGAAGTTCTCGCCGACCACTGGCGCGTGCTGAAGCCGGGCGGATTGCTGGTTCTGGATGCACCGAACATCGCCATCCTCGACGAAGCCGACATCATCGAGGAATGGTTCATCGACAAGCACCTCTATCATTTCTCCGCGCGCACCTTGATCCGCATGGTCCGCGCCGCCGGCTTCGATATCGTCGAAGCGCCGGATGCGAACGATCGCACCAATGTTCTCATCGTCGCGCGCAAATCGGACAAAGCGGTTCGCGCGAAGGATGACGATGCGTTGGAAGTCGCCGAAGCCGAGCGCCTGATCGCCGCCTACGGCATCAACCGCGCACGCAATCTCTCCGCGCTCACCGCCGCGGCGGCCGATATCGTCACCATGGCGCCGCGCAAGGTGGCGATGTGGGGTGCGGGCCGCCTGTTCGATTCGCTCGTCACACATGGCGGTTTCGAGCCGGCGATGTTGTCGGCGCTGATCGACAAGCATCTGAAGCAATATGTCGGCGAACGACATGGCCGCGCGCTGGTCGAGCCCGCATCGCTCGCCGAAACGCAGCCGGGCGTGGTGATCGTCATGTCGCGCGGCTTCGCGCAAGAAATCGCGGACGAAGCCAAAGCGCTCGCGCCGCAAGCGGAAATCATTTTCTACAGCGATCTGATGGCGCGTGCGCGCCGGGCAGCCTGAGGGGGCTTTAGGGGCATATGGCACAACCGATTCCGTTCGACCGGCGCGCACCGGTCCAATGCAAGCAGCCGTTGAAGGCGCTGCCACCCAATCTCGTCACTGATCTTCAGGCCTCCGCCGCGTTTGTGCGCCAGCACGCCATCGCGTCCATCTATCACGCCGGCTCCGGTCATCCGGGCGGCGCGATGTCTTGCGCTGATATTCTCGCTTGCCTGTTCGGCGCCGAACTGAATTTCTGGCCGGACTCGGTGAACGATCCGCATCGCGACCGTTTCGTGCTGTCCAAAGGTCATGCCGCGCCAGCGCTCTATGCCGTTGGTGCGCAATACGGCTTCTGCAACAAGCGCGAGGCGCTCAAGTTGCGCAAGCTGAACAGCCCGTTCCAGGGCCATCCGCATGTGCTCGACATGCCGTGGGTGGAGACCTCAACCGGTTCGCTGGGGCAGGGCTTCTCCGTCGCGCTCGGCATGGCGATGGGCCTGAAGCTGCACAAATCGCAGGCGCGCGTTTACACGCTGCTCGGCGACGGCGAATTGCAGGAAGGCGAAGTCTGGGAAGCCGCCATGTGCGCCACCCATCACCAGCTCGACAATCTCTGTGCCATCATCGACTACAACAAGATGCAGAGCGACGATCTGAACGCCAACATCATGCGTCTTGAGCCGCTCGCCGCGAAATTCCGCGCCTTCGACTGGGCGGTGCTCGAGATCGACGGTCACGACATTCCGGAAATCCTCGGCGCATTGCGCCGCGCGTCGTCCACGCATGGCCGCCCGTCGCTGCTCATCGCACACACGGTGAAGGGCCGCGGCGTGCCCTACATGGAGAACATCCCCACCTGGCATGGCAGCGTGAAGCTTACGCGCGAACAGGCGGAAGACGCATTGAAGGCGCTCGGGGCCACGCAGGAACAGATCGCGGAGTACCTGGCATGAGCGCGGCACCGGCATTGATCGCACAAGGCAACGACTCGTTGCGTGAAGCTTTCGGGAAGGCGCTGTCGGGCCTCGCGGATGAATTCAAGAATGTCGTCGTGCTCGATGCGGACATCGCGGGCGGCACCGGCGTGCATCATTTCCGCAAAAGCCATCCCGACCGTTTCATTCAGTTCGGCATCGCCGAGCAGAACATGATGGCGGCGGCGGGCGGTCTTGCCGCCACGGGCTTCATTCCCATCGTCACCACCTTTGCCGTATTCTGTTTGCGCGCGGTCGAGCAAGCGCGTCTTTCGCTCGCTTATGCGCGCCGCAACGCCAAGATCGTCGCGTCGCATCCCGGTCTCGATGTCGGTCCCGATGGCGGCTCGGCGCAGGCGTTGGAAGACATGGCGGCGTTCCGCGCCATTCCGGGTATGACGGTGATCTCGCCGGCCGACGCAACCGAGATGGCGCTCGCTACCCGTGCGATGCTCGAATTCGACGGACCTGTTTATATGCGCACGGGCCGCAGCCCGGCCAAGAAAGTGTTCGGCGACGATCACACCTTTGAAATCGGCAAGGGCAAGATCGTGCGCGACGGCAAGGACGTCACCATCGTCGCCTGTGGTGTGGAAGTGGCGCGCGCGGTGGAAGCCGCCGAGCTGCTCGCAGCCGATGGCATCGAAGCCCGCATCGTCAACATGGCGACGATCAAGCCCATCGATTCCGAGTTGCTCGCGCGCTGCGCCAAGCACACCGGCTGCTTCGTCACCGCCGAGGATCACAACATCCATGGTGGCCTCGGCAGCGCGGTGGCGGAATCGCTCGCCGCGTCGCACCCGTGTCCCATCGAATATGTTGGCGTGAAGGATGTGTTCGGCGCCTCCGGCGAGCCGGAAGAACTGGCCGAGCAGTTCGGTCTCACCGCACCGTTCATCGTGAAAGCCGCCAAGCGCGCTATTGCGCGCAAGAAGAAAGCGAAATGACCAGCCGCTTCTCGCTTGCTGGAAAGAACGCTGTCATTACCGGCGGCTCGCGCGGCATCGGCCGTGCTATCGCGCTTGGCCTCGCGGAAGCGGGCGCCGATGTCGTTCTGACTTACAAGAGCAATCGCGCCGAAGCGGACAAGGTCGTCGCGCAGATCGAGAAACTCGGCCGCCGTGCGCTCGCGTTGCCGATGAACGTGACGGATCGCAAAAGCGTGGAAGCCGCCGCGAAAGACGCGCGCGCGTTCGGCGCCATCTCCATCCTGATCAACAATGCCGGCATCAACAAGCCGACAGATTTCGATCAGGTTTCAGATGGCGATTGGGACGAGGTCGTGGGCACCAATCTCAAAGGTCCGTTCGTCGCGGCACAGGTTTTCCTGCCATTGCTGAAGGATGCGGGCAGCGGCGCCATCGTGAACATCTCGTCGGTCAGCGGCCAGTATGGCGGGCCGCGCACCGCGCATTATGCGGCATCGAAGGCCGGCCTTATTTCGCTGGCGCAGGTGATCGCCCGCTTCGGCGCCCAATATCATGTGCGGTCCAACACCATCGCTGCCGGCCTCATCGCCTCCGACATGGCGGCAGCGGGCATGGCAGCGGCCAGCGTGCAGAAAGCGGCGGAAGGTATCGTGCTGAAGCGCCTGGGCACGCCGCAGGAAGTCGCGGACGTTGCGGTGTTCCTGGCCTCCGATGCGTCGTCCTACATCACGGCGCAGACCATCAACGTGAACGGCGGGCTCTACTTCTGATGCAGAAGACGATCCTCATCGTATCCGGCGGTGTCGAAGCGGCGGATGCCGCGAAACGCGCGCGCGAAATGGGGCTCTATGTCGTCGTCTCCGACCGCGATCCGCAGGCACCGGGCTTCGCGCATGCGGACTCGGTCATCCTCGCCGATGTTTATGCGCCGTCCGAAACCGCCGCCGCCGCTGAGCGCTTCGCGCGCAAGATCCGCAAGATAGATGGCGCGATCTGCGTCGCCGCCGATGCGCCGATGACAGTGGCTGCGGTCAACAAGCGGCTCGGTCTTTCCGGTATCTCCGAAGAAAGCGCGCGGCTGGCTTGCGACAAGCTCGCGATGAAGGAGCGCTTCCTCGCTGCCGGCGTGCCGATCCCATGGTTCGCGCCGGTATCGACACCGCAAGCCTTGCAGCGCATCGCCATCGAGCGCGGCCGCAATCTGGTCATCAAGCCCGTGGATTCCAGAGGCTCGCGTGGCGTGCAGCGCGTCGAGCAGGTCGAGGATCTGTCCAAGGCCTTCTATTTCGCCCAGCAGCATTCGCCGACCGATCGTGTGATGGTGGAGCAATATCTCTCCGGCCCGCAGGTCTCCACCGAAAGCATCGTGGTGGACGGCGTCTGCCATACGCCGGGCTTCTCCGACCGCAATTACGAATATCTGGAGCGTTATGCACCGTTCTTCATCGAGAATGGCGGCGATCTGCCCAGCCATCTGCCGGAGGACATCCAGCAGAAAGTGAAAGATGTGGTCGCGCAAGCCGCTGCCGCGCTCGGCATCACCAACGGCACGGTGAAAGGCGACATGGTCGTCCACAAGGGCGAGCCGCATGTCATCGAGCTCGCGGCGCGTCTGTCCGGCGGCTTCTTCTGCACGCGCGAGATTCCGCTCAATACCGGTGTTGATTTCGTGGGCCTCGCGATCCGCGTGGCGTTGGGCGAAAAGCCTTCCGCCGAAGAACTCACGCCGAAAACGCTCACGCCCGTCATCCAGCGTTATGCCTTCCCCAATCCGGGCACGGTGACGAAGGTTTCGGGCGCGGAAGAAGCGCGCAAGATTCCCGGCATCACCGAAGTCATCGTCACGGCGAAGGAAGGCGATGTCATTCCCGCCGCGGGCGACAAGCGCCCGTCCGCAGCGATGGTTCTAGCGACCGGCGCCACGCGCGAAGCGGCGCTGGACGCGGCGAACGATGCGCTCTCGCACATCCGGATCGAAACCGCATGAACGCGCCGTTCCGCCAGCGCGACCTGAAGGCGATCCGCGGAACGCTGCATCTCTTCGCGTTCTTTCACCTGAACATCATGTTCTCCTCCATCGAAGAGGAACTGCGCGCCCACGTCATTCGCCGCTGCTATTGGCCGCTTCTCGATCTGGCCGCCAATCACGGCCCCATCGGCATCGAAGTCACCGGCTATACGTTGGAAGTGATCGGTGCGCTGGATCCGGAATGGATCGGCCGCTGCCGCGCGCTGATCGCGGCCGGCAAGGTTGAGTTGATCGGTTCCGGTTATGCGCAACTCATCGGACCGCTCGTTCCTGCGCGCGTGACCGAAGAGAACCTGCGCATCGGAAATGCGATCTACAAGAATCTGCTTGGCGTGCAGCCCAAGCTCGCGCTCATCAACGAGCAGGCTTATTCGGCCGGGCTTGTCGGGCTTTATCGCGATGCCGGCTATCGCGCGATCCTGATGGATTGGGACAATCCCGGTTCGCAGCATCCCGAGTGGCCGAGCGAAACGCGCTATCTGCCGCAGCAGGCGGTCGGCAGCGATGGTCGCGCCATCGATCTCATCTGGACCAACACCGTCGCGTTCCAGAAGCTGCAGCGTTTCGCGCATGGCGATATCGCGCTGGACGATTATGTGGGTTACGTCCGCACGCAACTCGCGAAGAATGCCCGCGCGCTCTGCCTTTATGCCAGTGATGCGGAGATTTTCGATTTCCGTCCCGGCCGCTACAAGACCGAAGAGAAGATCACGGACAGTGGCGAATGGAACATGCTGGCGCGCGCCTTCGCGCGTCTCGCCCGGGAAAAAGAATTCGCGTTCGTCGCACCGTCCGCCGTGTTGTCGCTGACCGGCCAGCGCGACGCGCGGCAGTCGCTGCAGCTGCAATCCGCGGCCTGTCCGGTGCCGGTGAAAAAACAGCGCAAATATGCGCTCGCGCGCTGGGCCGTCACCGGCCGCGACGACGTCGCAGTCAACGCGGCATGCCAGCGTGTCTATGAAAGCATCGTTGCGCGAGGCGCCAATAGCGCAGCGTGGAAGGAGCTTTGCTATCTCTGGTCGTCGGATTTTCGTACCCACATCACCGACAAGCGCTGGGCAAAGTTTTGCGCGCAGCTTCGCGAAGCCGAATCGAAATACACATCACCTTCTCCTTGTGGGGAGGTCGAGATTTGCACTTCGCAAATTTCGGGTGAGGGGATCACGGATCGCTTCATCACCATCGAAACACCTACGCTCAAAGCCCGTCTCGATCGCCGTCGCGGCCTTGCCATCGAGTCTTTGCAGTTTGCGGGGCAGGCTACGCCGGTTGTCGGCGGCTTGCGTCACGGCCATTTCGACGATATCGCGCTGCAAGCCGATTGGTACACCGGCGATTGCGTCTTCGAAGCGCCGGGCGAGCACAAGATCACCGATCTGGAATGGTGCGAGGCGCATGTCTGGAAAGACGCCAGTGGGGATGTGATCGCGCAAGGCGTCGTCGCCACACCGCTCGGCCCCATTCGCAAGACGCTGCGCTTCGGCGCAAGCGCGCCGCGCGTGGATTTCGACATCGCGTTCGACTGGAAAGACTGGGGCAGGGGTTCGCTGCGCCTCGGCCATTTCACGCTTTTGCCCGGCGCGTTCGAATGGACGAAGCTTTCCTTAACAACGCACAATGGCGGTAAGGAAGCGGAAACCTTTTCGCTTAACGGTCACGCCGTCGATCATGGCGCCGCGGTTTCCTTCCTCGTTTCGTCCTCTCATGGCATCGGCATGACGGAAGGCTGGGCCAGCCTCGGCGACGAGCACACGCGTGTGCGCATCGATGTGGACCGCGCCACGGCGCCGCTTCTGGGCCTTCTCGCGCACCGCCGCGCATCGGGCAGCGTATTCTGCCAGCTTCAGCTCTCCGCGCTCGAGCTCGACGAGACGCGCAAGCCCTGCGCGTTCGTGAACGGTCCGCGCCGCTTCCGGTTTGGTATATCGGCAGCCTGATCTTCCGAGTTTTTTAACCCTATTCGGCAACGATTGCCCCGCTTAAGAGGGGCATCCCATGGCGCAGCGCGCTGCCAAGATCTATCTGCCGGTCTCAAACGAAACCGAAGCACCGCTGTCTTCGGGGCTTCGCGATTTCACCCAGCCCTGGCTCGATCTCAACGACAAGGGCGTGCTCGTCACCGGCGGCACCGGCTCCTTCGGCAAGCATTTCGTCAAAACGGTTATCGAGCACTACAAGCCGCGCCGTCTCGTGATCTTCAGCCGCGACGAGCTGAAACAATACGAGATGCAGCAGATTTTCCCGATGGATCAGTATCCGTTCATGCGCTACTTCATCGGCGATGTGCGCGACCGCGATCGCCTCGAGCTCGCCATGCGTGACATCGACTATGTGATCCACGCTGCGGCGCTCAAACAGGTGCCGACCGCCGAATACAATCCGTTCGAATGCATCCGCACCAATGTCATGGGCGCGGAAAACGTCGTGTCGGCGGCGCTGGCGCGCAATGTGCGGAAAGTCATCGCGCTCTCGACCGACAAGGCCGCCAATCCGGTCAATCTCTACGGCGCTTCCAAGCTGGCGTCGGACAAGATCTTCGTCGCCGCCAACAACCTCTCCGGCGCGGACGGCACCAAGTTCGGCGTCGTGCGCTACGGCAATGTGTTCGGCTCGCGCGGCAGCGTCGTTCCCTTCTTCCAGAAGCTGATGAACGAAGGCGCCAAGGAGCTTCCCATTACCGACGAGCGCATGACGCGCTTCTGGATCACGCTCACGCAGGGCGTGAACTTCGTGCTCTCAAGCATGGAGATGAGCCAGGGCGGCGAGATCTTCGTGCCGAAGATTCCGTCCACCACGATTCCCCAGCTCGCCTCTCTGATCGGCCCCAAGGTCGCGCAGAAGATTGTCGGCATCCGTCCCGGCGAGAAGCTGCATGAAACCATGATCCCGGCCGACGATTCCCGCTGGACAGTGGAGATCGAAGACCGGTTCGTCATCCTGCCGAGCTTTGCCCAGAAATCGCGTGACGCTTACATCCATCGCGGCGCCAGGCCCGTGCCGGAAGGCTTCGCCTATTCCAGCGACAACAATCCCGAGCGCCTGGACGCGCGCGGGCTGCAGTCGCTTTTGATGCACGCCTTCGCATGAGCGCGCCGGCGCTTCGCGCGCAGCCGCGTGCGTTTCCCAACGCATTTATTCCCTATGGGCGACAACTCATCGAGGAAGACGATATCGCGGCCGTCACCGAAGCGCTGCGCGGCGATCTTCTGACCACAGGTCCTTATGTCGAACGCTTCGAGAGCGCGCTCGCCAAGACGGTCGGCGCGAAACACGCCGTTGTCTGCTCCAACGGAACGGCGGCGTTGCACATGGCGGCGCGCGCGCTAAATCTGGGGTCGGGCACGAAAGTCGTCGTTCCCGTCATCACCTTCCTGGCCACCGCCTCGGCGCCGCATCTGAACGGCGCGGAGATCGTCTTCGCCGATGTCGATCCGGAAACCGGATTGATGCGCCCGGAAGATTTGCAAGCCGCGCTCGCTCGCGCCGGCCGCGTGGATGCGGTGTTCAACGTCCATGTGAACGGCCAGTGCGGCGACATCGAAGCCATTGCGAAGATCGCCCGCGCCCATGGCGCGAAGATCGTGGACGATGCCTGCCATGCCATCGGCACCGGCTTCGTCGCCGACGACGGAACACTTTCACAGATCGGCTCTAACACGTTCTGCGACCTAACGGTCTTCTCGTTCCATCCGGTCAAGACCATTGCGATGGGCGAGGGCGGAGCGGTCACGACCAATGATCCGGATCTCGCGGTGCGCCTTGTGCGCGCGCGCAATCACGGCATGACGCGCAAGCCCGATGAGTTCGTGAACACAGCCGATGCGTTCGATGCCGAAGGCACACCGAACCCCTGGTACTACGAATGCATCGAGCCGGAGTTCAACTGGCGCGCCAACGATATCCAGTGCGCGCTGGGTCTCTCGCAGCTCGGCAAGCTCGGACGCTTCGTCGCGCGCCGCCGCGCGCTGGCGCAGGCCTACGACACGTTGCTTGCGCCGCTCGCGCCGCTGGTGTGCCCCACGGCGCGCACGCGTGCGTCGCTGCCGGCGTGGCATCTCTATGCCGCGCGCATCGATTTCGAGCGTGCAGGCATCGGCCGCGCCACGGTCATGCGCGAATTGGCCAAGGACGGCATCGGTAGCCAAGTGCATTACTTCCCGGTTCACCGCCAGCCTTATTATGCGAAACGCTTCGGCGCCTTGTCGCTGCCGGGCGCCGATCGCTACTACGCGAGGGCGCTGAGCCTGCCGCTCTTTGCATCGATGAGCATGAGTGACGTCGAGCGCGTGTCGTCCACGCTCGGAAATATTCTCGGCTTCTAGAATTCCCAAAGTAGAAAAGAAGAGGACGGAGCTTCGGCCCCCCGGCCGAAACCCCGCCCTGCCCCTTTTTATTCTTGATCCCACCGGCGATAAGCCCAAACGCCCCGGGGCGTGGCGGGTATTCCCGCTCACGCGTCCCGGAAAGCTGCGGCGGAGCGGTCGCCCGCCCCGCCGCGATGTGCTTACCGGAACAGCGAGAGCGCGATCTGCGGCGACTGGTTCGCGATCGACAACGCCTGCACACCCAGCTGCTGCTTGGTCTGCAACGAGGTCAGCATCGCGCTTTCCGTCGCCATGTCGGCGTCCACCAGGTTGCCGATGCCGGTCTGCAGCGTGTCGGACAGGTTCTGGACGAACGTCGCCTGGATCGAGAGCTTCTTGGAGCCCGAACCCAACTGCGCCAGGGCGCTGTTGACGGCCTTCAAGGAGTTTTCCACCGTGTCAACCATCGAAGAAGCGGTCGACTGCGTCGAGATCGAGTCGGAGGCGCCGATCGAAACGATCGAACCGCCGAGGCTCATATCCTGACCGGCAACCGTGATCTTCTTGCTGCCGTCCGAAGACGCCAGCACGGAGATACCGCCCGACTGCGAGCCGTCGATGAGGTTGAAGCCGTTGAAGACGGCGTTCTGGACGACCGTGGCAATCTGGTCGCGCAGAGCGGTGAAGTCTTCGTTCAGCGCGTCACGGCTGGCGGTGTCGAGCGAAGAGTCGGACGCGGCGAGCGCCTTCTGCTTCATCTCGATCAGCAGGTCGGAGATCGACTGACCGGCCGACAGGGCGACGTCCACCGAAGAGGTGCCGCGGTTGAGGGAGTCCGTAACGGCGGCGTAGCCGGCCACGTCGCCGCGCATGTTCTGCGCGATCGCGTAGGTGGCGCCGTCGTCTTTCGCGGACGCAACCTTAAGACCCGTGTTGATGGCGTTCTGGGTCTTCATCAGGCTGGCGTTCGTCTGGTCGAGGTACTGCAGCGCGACCATGGCGCCGGTGTTGGTATTGACGCTAAGCATTCTTGCCTCCGTTCTGGCGTATGTTGTGAGCGTTTTGCTCAAGGGCATTCTTGCCCTGCATGCTCAATCGCAAGCGCCGTGCCGCGCGCGTTTTACATTTTGCTAACTCTCGATTTTCAGAGGGGCGGCAAAAGCTGCGTTGCGCGTTGTTGCCGGAGGGCGTTCCTTACCGGGCAGGATTTACCGGTTAAGGGGAAAAATTTGCCGGTCGCGGGAAATTTCTGCCGGGTTTTTGAATCAAAAAAGCTGCGAAAAATCTGAAAAAGAAAGGAGCGGCTCGGATTTTCGCCCGGCCGCTCCGCCCCATTCTTCCCAAGGTATGTCCTGACGTTTTTATCCTCTGAACAGCGAGAGGATGACCTGCGGTGACTGGTTGGCGATCGACAGCGCCTGAACGCCAAGCTGCTGCTTGACCTGCAGGGACTGCAACTGAGCGCTTTCCGTCGCCATGTCGGCGTCCACCAGGTTTCCGATGCCGCTCTGCAGCGTATCGGAAAGATTCTGGACGAACGTCGCCTGGACCGAGAGCTTCTTGGAGCCGCTGCCAAGGCGCGCGAGCGCGCTGTTGACGTTGTTCAACGAGGTCTCGACCGTGGCGATCATCGAAGAGGCCTGCGCCTGCGTCGAGATCGTCGAAGCCGCACCAAACATGATGATGCCTCCGCTCAGGCTCAGATTTTCGCTCTGAACGGTGATCCGCTTGCTGCCGTCCGAGGACGCCAGAACCGAGATGCCGCCCGAAGCCGAGCCGTCGATGAGGTTGAAGCCGTTGAACACGGCGTTGTTGACGATGGAGGTAATCTGATCGCGAAGTGCTTCGAAGTCCTCGTTCAGCGCCTGACGGCTCGCGGTATCCATCGAGGCGTCTGAGGCTGCAAGGGCCTTCTGCTTCATTTCGATCATCAGGTCGGAGATCGACTGACCCGCGGAAAGAGCCACGTCGACCGAGGAAATGCCGCGGTTGATGCTGTCGGTCACCGCGGAATAACCAGCCACATCGCCACGCATGTTCTGGGCGATGGCGTAGGTCGCGCCGTCGTCCTTCGCACTGGCAACCTTAAGACCCGAGTTGATGGCATTCTGGGTCGTCTGGAGCTGGGCATTGGTCTGGTCGAGGTACTGCAGCGCGATCATCGCGCCGGTATTGGTATTGACGCTAAGCATTGAGGATTCTCCGTCCCGTTCTCGAGTGAGGCCGGCCTTCTGCCGGCCGCAGGGCACAATGCCCCGCCCCTCCTAGGGCAACCTCCGTGCCAGCCCTTTAACCTGCTAAGCTATTGATTTGTATGCATTAAATTTAACGACACCTCGAAATTTGGCGGGCAATTTTTACCCTGCGGCAGAACCTGTCGGGCGATCCTTTGCAAAGCAAAACGCCGGCCCTCGTGAGGGGACCGGCGTTTTCCGGAAAACGGCTTCTCCGTCCTTCAGGCCGCGCCCTGAAGGCCCTGCATGATCGTGCGGTTGACCTCGATCAGCGGATCCATCGGCGCACCCGTGCGGGTGACCTGCTTGGAGTATTTCGACACCCACAGGGAAAGCGAAACGATCTGCGCGCGCACTTCCTTGGGAAGCTGGTTGCGGTCGTCCAGGCAATCGCTGGCGAGCGTGCGCCAGAGCTTGCGATTCCAGTCGATCGCCTCGGCGAGCGGACCGCCGCTGGCATGCTTCTTCTGCGCTTCGATCAGGGCGCCCGTCACCTGGCCGAACAGCCGGTATTCGGTGGCCCTGGGGTCTTCAGTAACTACTTGCGCGTTTTGGTAGGCTTTGTGGGTCATAGCTCAGCCGTTCTCCTTCGAATTCAAACAGTTTTTTGCAGGCCATCAGGGCTTTGTAGTAAGCGCCGCTCATCACATCGCGGCTGATTTCCACGCAGGCCGTGAGGGCCGCGCGGTTGCGGATGGCGCCCATGAACTCGGTCATGCGCAGCGCAAAATCGTTGTAGTAGGTCTCGGTGTCCTCGGGCGCGAGGTACATCATCATGATCGGGAAATAGATGCGCCGGGCCGGCGTGGTGGCGCTGTCCGGCTGCATGATGTCCTTTTCGCGCAGGACACAGGCCTTGTTCTGAAGGACGAGGCTGGTGCGCTTGTCGCCATTGGCCACGACCGCGCCGTTAAGCACGAACTTCTCACCCGGCTTGAGCGACAATTTCAGCGGCATGGGCGAATTCCTTTTGAATTCATTAAATTGGCCGGACCGCGCAGATCGCAGACGCCAATTCACGCGCGCCACGCTACCGCGCATCTATTAACAAAAGCCTTGCAACACCATCATTCGCATTCACTCCGCCTTAAGCATGTTTCCCCTTTGATGACCCGCTGGCATCGAAGGGATTTCTCATGGCGCAGGCTGCGGTCGCACAGGGATTGGACATGCTCGCGGGCGCGAACGCGCACAGCGCGGCGCTCGCGAAGCTGGAGGCTTTCGAAGAAGAAATCGACGCGGCGCTCACCCGCCGCAAATCGAACGGCCTGGTCCGCCGCGCCGTGAAGGTGTGGCGCACCGGCGAGATCGCACGCGCGGGCCAGCTTGCGCTGGAGGCGACGGAAGCCGATCCCACCAACGGCCAGGCGTTCCATGTCCTGGCGCTGGCGCTGGAGAAGATGGGCCATCAGCACAAGGCTCTGGTGACCTTCGAGAAAGCCTTCCAGCTCAATCCCGACGATCCCGATCTTCTGCTCAATCTGGGTCTCACCGCCTGGAACATGAAGATGCGCGAGCAGGCGATGAAGATGTTCCGCCTGTTCATCGCCGCCAATCCGGGCTCGCCGCTCGGCTACAACAATCTTGGCATGGTGCAATGCGAGCTTGGCGATCCGGCGACCGCGATCGAGACCCTGCGCAACGCCATCTACCAGAT
This sequence comes from Rhizomicrobium sp., assembly GCA_036569005.1. GTDB lineage: Bacteria > Pseudomonadota > Alphaproteobacteria > Micropepsales > Micropepsaceae > Rhizomicrobium. Next base: position 16,991 of record DATCRK010000059.1, read on the forward strand.
GCCGACGGAGCCGATGCTGTGGAATTCGCTGGCGACGGTACTGGCCGAATCCAGCCGCGCCGATGAGAGCATCCAGTTTTATCAGGAAGCGGTTCGCCTCGATTCGAACTTTTCGCGGCCCTATCACAATCTCGGTTACGCCTATTCGCATCTGGGCCGTCTGGAGGAAGCGTTGGAGGCCTATGACGGCGCGCTCGCGCGCGTCACCGATCCCATCGAGCGCGTCGAAGGTCTTCATTCGCGCAGCATCTGCCTCATCGGCATGGGCCGGCTGGAAGAAGGCTTCCGCGAATATGAAATTCGCCGCGACGTGCTTTTCCGCGCCTATGTGAACCAGATGGTGAAAGCGCCGGTCTGGAATGGCGAAAACCTCGATGGCAAAAGGCTTTTGGTGACCGGCGAGCAGGGGCTGGGCGACGAGATCATGTTCGCCAATGTGATTCCCGATCTCGTCCGCGCAGTCGGCGAAACCGGCAAGGTGCAGATCGCCGTCGATCCGCGCCTGGTGCCGCTGTTCCAGCGTTCGTTCCCGGCCGCCGACGTCGGCACCTATGACGATCGCAAGCTGTATCATCGCGACGGCGACAAGGAATTGCGTTTCGTCCATTTCGCGGTCGAGAACGGCGAGCCGGACTATCAGGTGCTCATGGGATCGGCTTTGCAGCACTTCCGCAAGCGCCTCGCAGACTTCCCGAAGCAGGCGTTCTTGAGACCCGATGCCGCACGCGTCGAAGACTATCGCAAGCAGCTTGCTGTGATCGGCAACGGTCCTTTCGTTGGAATCTGCTGGCGCTCGATGATGATGACGGGCAAGCGCGGGAAATATTACAGCGCGCTCGACGAATGGGGTCCGCTGCTCAAGACGCCGGGCGTCACTTTCGTGAACGTGCAGTATGGCGATTGTGCCGACGAGCTTGCGCGCGCGCAGGAGCGCCACGGCGTGAAAATCCATTCCATCGCAGGCCTTGATCTGAAGAACGACATCGAAGGCGCGGCGGCCTTGTCGGCGGCGCTCGATCTTGTCATCTCCGCGCCGACCGCTGCGGCGGCGACGGCGGGCGCTGTCGGCACCGAAACCTGGTTCCTCACGGCCGGCCGCACCTGGCCGCAGCTCGGTACGGAGGAATATCCCTGGTACCGCGCCTCCAAAGTGATGATGCCGGAGAAGTTCGCGGATTGGGCGTCGCTGATGCCGAAGATCTCTACCGAACTTTCGGCGTTCGCCCAGCGCTAGTCACAGTCTCTATAGCGAAGCACGAAGCGCACTGCCGAAAGGCGGCGCGTTTTTCTTTTGCGTCAAAGGAAAAGCGGACGGCCCGCCCGTGCGACGCCGTCCGCCTCTTTCAAAGCCAGCGATGCGGCCGCCGGGGGGTAAGCCGCCCGCCAGCTCTTTGAAAGTCCGCAAGGTTGTTACAAACCATTATACACGTATAAGTTGTAACGCCCGCGGGTAAAGAGCCGGTAAACGGCCAAATCCTCTATTTTTCGACACCGGTCAGAAAGGCCCGAACATCGGACGCCGACTGGTCCGGTACCTCTTCCATCGGGATATGCCCGGTCGCCGGATAGACGATCAGCTTCGAGCCGGGGATGTCCTTGTGGAAGGCATACGCCGATTCCACCGGGATCAGATGATCCTGCTCACCCCACAGGATCAATGTCGGCGCCTTGATGTCGCCGATGTGCTCCTTCACGTCGTTGGTGAAGGGCAGCGCAAAGCGCGCCGCGTTGGCTTGGCGCGAGCCTTTCATGCGCGCGAACTCCCAATACTGGTCGATCATCCTGTCGGTGATGATGTCCTTGTGGACGATGGCGTCGTTCAGTCCTTCCTTCACGATCGAGCGCGGCGTGATGAACAGCAGCAGCTTGTTCAGCACCGGCATGCGCGCCAGCTTGAACGCCAGCGGCACATGATCGCCCATCTTGCCGGGCTCGCCGCCCGCATCCACCAGGATAAGCGCGCGCACTTTGTCGGGATGTTCTTCCGCATAACGCGCGACAACACCGCCACCCATGGAATTGCCGCCCAGCGCGAATTTGGAGATGCCGAGCTTGGTCACGACTTCATCGACGAACTTGACCATGCCCTCCTGCGAATAGTCGCCATTGGGCACGGCACCGGTGAGGCCATGCCCCTGCAGATCCATCGTCACGATGCGATAGTCGTTTCCGAGACGCGCAACCCAAGGCTCCCAAGTGAAGAGCGAAGCGTTCGAGCCGTGAACCAGAACCAGCACCGGCCCGGACTTGTTGCCCTGATCGCGCACATGCGCGCGTGCACCATCGGGCAGCATGATGAACTCCGATGGCGGCGTCGCATATTTCGCTTCCAGCGTGGCGCGCGGAATATCCGGATCGCTGAACCACCAAACCGCGCCGACCAGCGCCAGCACAACGAGCACAAGCCCGATCAGAAATCCGCGCATCGCATGCCCCCAAGGAAAATCGCGAGGCGCGACTTTAACAGGCTTCAAAGAAGCTCCAAGAGCGCCTGCTGGTTCGGCCGCTTTGCAATGCGTATTTCACGAAAGTGCAATGGCGAAAGCGCTTTGGCGGTCGCTTCGCTGATGCAAAGGGAAATCAGCCGCTTGCATGGCGATTCAAGGCCCGCCTCCCGCACGCAATCGGCAAACGCGGTCGCCACCCGTGGCGAGAAATGCATCACCGCATCCAGCGTGTCGCTGCGCAACGCCTCTGCCGCAATATCCGGCAGGCTCCCGGCTATGCGCGCTTCATAGAGAACCTCGCGGCGCACTGTGAATCCATGCTTTTCCAGCTCCATGGCCAGCAGCTTCGGCGCTTCGGCGCCGGCCGCATGCAACAGCACACCATTTTTCGGCATGGCCCAGGACAGCGTCGCGCGCGCCAGCGCCATGGCGTCGCCTTCGGCGTTTCGAACATGCGGGAAGCCATAGGATCGCGCTTCCGCTTCGGTCTGCGGGCCAACGGCGAAAAGCGGCACGTCGCGGCGTTGCGTTCGCCTGGCGATGGCGCGCACGCCATTGGCGCTGGTGGCGAGAATGGCTTGCACACCGTCCAGCAAAATCTCGGGCCCGTCGGCGTAGAGAATCTTCAGAAGCGGCGCGATGACGACCTCATGTTCCATCGCCACAAGTTTTTGCGAAAGCTCACGCGCATCCTCGGCCGGGCGCGTGACGAGGATGCGCATCAGAGCGTCAGCCATCGCGCGACGCGGGGCTTCAGCGCTTCGCCCGCTTCGCGTCCAAGCTGCTCGGCATGGTTGCGCGGATCGTGGCCGAGATTCTGCGCGAACGACGTCTCGGCGAAATCGCTGCCGTCCGGCGCGAGCACTTCGCCGCGAAACCGCAGCACGTTGTTCTCGAATGTCGCAAGCCCGCCGATGGAGGTGCGGCACGAACCATCGAGCGCGAACTGGAAGGCACGCTCGCAATTCAGAACGACTTCCGTCGTCAGGTCGTTCAACTGCGCGGTGATCTCGCGCGCATGCGTATCGGTTTCGCGAATCTCGATCCCGATCGCGCCTTGCGCCAGCGCGGGCAGCCAGTCCTTCGTATCGAGATAGGATGTGATGCGGTTTTCCAATCCCAATCGCTTCAATCCCGCAACGGCCAGCAGCATCGCGTCATAGTCGCCGGCATCGAGTTTCGCCAATCGCGTATCGACATTGCCGCGCAGCAGCTTGATCTGCAGATCGGGCCGCGTGCGCTGAACCTGCGCATGCCGCCGCACCGAAGATGTTCCAAACACCGCGCCCCTCGGCAATTCGGCGAGCGATTTGAATTTGTTGGAGATGAACGCATCGCGCGAATCCTCACGCGGCAGCAGCGCGCTCATCGCCAGCCCCGGCGGCACCGCTACCGGCACATCCTTCATCGAATGCACGGCCAGATCGATGCGCTCGTCCAGCAGCGCTTCTTCGAGTTCCTTGGTGAACAGCCCCTTGCCGCCGGAATCGGCGAGGCTTTTGTCCTGGATACGGTCGCCGCTGGTTTTCAGCACCACGATCTCGACGCCGGGAAAGCCTTTGGCCGCCAGACCGCTGCGCACCATTTCGGCCTGCACCAGCGCCAGCTTGGAGCCGCGGGTGCCAAGGCGAAGGGTTCGGGAATTGCTTTGCGGCATGATGGGCTTATCGGCTAGGGACGGGGCGGAAACTAGCAGAGACAGGCGCGTTTTGCGCAACTTCACGGTCCTCGGCCTCGAAACAAGCTGCGACGAAACCGCCGCTGCGGTGGTGCGCGGGGCCGCGCCCGGGCCCGGCGAAATCCTGTCCAATGTGGTGCTGAGCCAGCTTGAAGATCATGCGCCTTATGGCGGCGTGGTGCCGGAGATCGCCGCGCGCGCGCATATCGAAGCGCTGGACCGATTGGTGGAAGAAGCGCTGGCGCAAGCGAAGCTCGATCTGAAAGACCTCGACGCCGTCGCCGCCACCGCCGGCCCCGGCTTGATCGGTGGCGTGATGGTCGGCCTGACCACAGCGAAAGCGCTCGCGCTCGCGGCGAACAAGCCGCTCATCGCCGTCAATCATCTGGAAGCCCACGCGCTGACCGCGCGCATGACGCATGGCGCGAAATTTCCGTTTCTCCTTCTGCTGATCTCCGGCGGCCATTGCCAGCTTCTCGCTGTGGAAGGTGTCGGCAAATTCAAGCTCTACGGCAGCACCATCGACGACGCCGTCGGCGAAGCCTTCGACAAGACGGCCAAGCTGTTGGGCTTGCCATATCCCGGCGGTCCCGCGGTCGAGCACCTCGCGCAAAACGGTGATGGCAAAAGGTTTTCCCTGCCACGGCCGTTGCGCGGGCGCGGTCTCGCGGACTTCTCGTTCTCAGGCCTGAAGACCGCGGTGCGCCAGATCGCGAAGGGCGAGAGCTTCAAAGAAGAGGACCGTGCCGATCTCGCGGCGTCGTTCCAGCGCGCGGTGCTCGACATTCTCATCGACCGCTCACGCATCGCGATGGAGATGTTCCGTCGCGATTTTCCGGATGAGGCTACGCCGGATTTTGTCGTGGCGGGCGGCGTCGCATCGAACCGCGCCATCGGCGAGGCGATTCAGAAGCTTTGCGACGAGAACGGATTTTCCAAAAAAATACCCCCGCCCGGACTTTGCACGGACAATGCCGCGATGGTCGCCTGGGCGGGGGTTGAACGAAGCCAGCTGGAGTTGTTCGACGGCTTGGGAGTGGGGCCGCGAGCCCGCTGGCCGCTTTCCGGATCGCCGCCAGGGGGGAGCCTGGAGGCGGCGATGCCGGGAAACGATTAGCCGGCGAAGATCGCCAGCGAAACGAAGCCGGACAGAACAACCGCCGCCGTCATAAACAGGCTGGCGATGGTGCCGTTGAAACGGGAGCTCTGCGCCGGTGCGCGAAGGGAAATATTGGTCATGACTGCCTCTCCAAAAACTGGCCGGGGAAGGGGGTCTCCGGCCTCGAAACTGTTTCCGGCGTCATTGCCGGACGAGGCTGATATAGGATGGTTCCGGTGTTCTGCAATAAATAATTCCAAGAATATTCAGCGTTCATGTAATACAAATTATTTCAAAATACTCGTAAGCACATGATTATATTGAGAAATATAATTTCGTGGCGGAGACATGACTATGCTGCATAGCAGCAATTCTTTTCCACAGGCCTCTAAATGAGGTCTGCAGAGGTCTGACATGAAGCTCGCCACCTGGAATATCAACTCCGTCCGGCTGCGGTTTAATGCGGTCGCCCGCTTCCTCAGGACCGAGGCGCCGGACGTGCTCTGCCTGCAGGAGACCAAGGTCATCAACGACCTCTTCCCGGCGGAGGGCTTCGCCAGGCTGGGTTACGTCCACCAGGCCATCAACGGCCAGAAGGGCTATCACGGGGTGGCGATCGTCTCGAAGCTGCCCTTCGCTAGTTCCGAGGCGCGCGAGTTCTGTTCGAAAGGCGATTGCCGCCATATGCGCGCCAGCTTCGAGAACGGCGTCGAACTGCACAATTTCTATGTCCCGGCCGGCGGCGACATTCCCGATCCGAAGGTCAACGACAAGTTCGCCCACAAGCTCGATTTCCTGCGCGAGATGGAAGAGATGTTCCGCAGCCGCAGCGATCGCCACAACGCCGCGGTCATCCTCGTCGGCGATCTCAATGTCGCGCCGCTGGAGAACGATGTCTGGAGTCACAAGCAGCTTCTGGATGTGGTCAGCCACACGCCTGTCGAGGTGGAGCTGTTCGGCAATGCGCGCGAAGCCTTCGAATGGAACGACGTCACGCGCCAGTTCGTGCCCGAAGACCAGAAGATCTATTCCTGGTGGAGCTACCGTGCGCAGGATTGGGAAGCATCGGATCGCGGCCGCAGGCTGGATCATATCTGGACGAGCCCTGCCCTGAAAAACCAGGTGCGTGCGCAGAAGATCCTCAAGCACATGCGCGGCTGGAAGCAGCCATCGGATCATGTGCCGGTGATCGCGGAGTTCGAACTCTAGGCGGCAGCTACTTCATCGCGAGAAGATCGGAGAGTTGGCTGCCCAGCTTGACGAAGTCGGCGCTGCTCACCGCCAGCGCGCCTTCGAACGGATAATCCAGCATTCGCACCAGAACCAGCACCATCACGACGGATGCGGTGAAGATCGCCGAGAAGAAGACGGTGGCATGACGCTCGGTACCGGCAAGCGCGACGAGCGCCGACAGAACGAATGTCAGAACGATCAGCACGAACCATGTCGCGCCGGGCAGGCCGAGGTCGAGCTGAAAGGTGCGCGCCTCGCGCGCGGCATGCGCTTGTGCAAGGAGGCCCAGAATCGTGCCGCGATTCGAAAGATCGGAGGCGCTTGTCACCGGCAATTGCGCGGTGGTTTCAATTGCCGCGCGCAGGCCATGCGCCGCTTCGATGCTGCGGCGTTGCTGCGTCATCGTCGGCCATTCGACGGTCAGTACCTGATCCACATATTGCTTGATGTCCTCGTTGATCGGGCGGCCTTCGTGGTTGGGCATCGCGCCGGCGATCATGGCCGCACCATGCAGGGCGCCGCATTCGCCGCTGATGGCCTGGCGCGCTGCGTTGTATTCGCTCCACACCTCGCTGAACACAAAGGCAAGCAACACCGAGAACATCAGACCGATGATCGCGAAAATCTGAAAGCCGACATCGTGCTGGCGCTTGCGCGTATCGACGCTGACAAAGCGGTCAACAATCCGGCTCGCCGCGCCGGCAAGGGCAGCACTTGCCAGAACGATCAGAATCGCGGCGGCATAGCTCACGGTGCTGTCCCTCCGTGCGGACTGTGAACGAGAAAAATATTTTTGGCGATTGGCCGATCTGCGTATGCCGAACCGCGAAAATTTTATCGATCTGGAAGCGGATTCAGGCGCTTAGAACAATTTCCTTCGATCAGGACAATTTCCTTGACACCGTAACGGTATCCCCGTACATTCCTCCCAACTCTCGAACTGCGCCCAGACCGTAGCCGTCGCTCACAAAGCGGCGGTTTTCTGCTTTTCCTCCCCCGTTTACGGGGGGGGGTGGATCGGCGCGTTAGCGCCGAGACGGAGGGGGTGGCTGCGACGGTGATTATTCGGCGCCGCTGCTGCCGCCCCCTCCGCTTTCCCCGCAACAAGTGCGGGGTCAACACCTCCCCCGCACCGGCGGGGGAGGAAAAGGAATGAACATGCACAAGCTCTAACGCCGCCCTCGCCCTGACCGGGCGTGGCGACAGGGAGAGACTCTTCTGGAGAAGCCGAGATCGC
>DATCRK010000060.1:0-24013 GCA_036569005.1 Rhizomicrobium sp.
GACAGGGAAATGGCGAAGCTGTCCCGCTGACAAGGGTGCTGAGGGGTAACATGAAGCAGAGATTTCTTGCGGCGGCGTTTGCCGCCCTCGTTCCCATGTGCGCGCACGCGGCGCCGCAACGCCTGCTCACGCCGGACGATCTCTACAAGATGCGCGATGTGTCGGACCCACAGATCGCGCCCGACGGAAACTGGATCGCCTATACCGTGCGCACCGTCGATGCGAAGGCGGACAAGCACGAAACGCATATCTGGATGACGCGCTTCGACGGTTCGCAGACCGTGCAGCTCACCGGCCGCACGAAGGAGAGCGAAGACGCGCCGCGCTTCAGTCCGGACGGCAAATGGCTTGCCTTCACCTCCGGTCGCGCCGACGACAAGAAGAACGACGAGCTCTGGCTGATGAGCCGTGCCGGCGGCGAGGCGCAGAAGATCACCGACTTGAAAGGCGGCGTGGTCGATTACGCCTGGTCGCCGGACGGCAAGAAGATCGCCGTCGTCGCCACCGATCCCGATCCGAACGACAAGGACGGCAAGGATGATGACGACAAGACGCAGAAGCCCATCGTCATCGACCGATACTATTTCATGGAGGATGTGACCGGCTATCTCACGCACCGCCGCGATCACATCTATGTGCTGGACGTCGCGACGAAAAAGATCGATCAGGTCACGACCGGCGATTACGACGACGCGTTGCCCGCCTGGTCGCCCGACAGCAAATCCATCGCCTTCGCCAGCAACCGCCATCCCGATGCAGATCGCGTAGACAATTGGGATATCTACACGGTCGCCGCGCAGAAAGGCGCGCAGCCGAAGCAGATCACGACCTATGCCGGCGTGGACAACGCGCCGGGGCGTTTCGATACCGGCTCTTATCCGGCGTGGTCGCCGGACGGCAAATACATCGCCTATTGGCAGGGCGGCGATCCCAAGCTGATCGAATACGCCACCAACAAGCTCGCCATCATTCCGTCGAATGGCGGACAGGCGAAGATCCTCACGCCGACACTCGACCGCAACATCGGCAATGTCTCATGGAGCGAAGACAGCAAGTCTGTGCTGTTCTCCGTGGAAGACGATCGCGCCGAATATCTGGCGCGTGTGTCCATCGACGGCGGGCCGGTACAGCACATCGCGGGCGGCCGCGACGTGATCGCCGATTTCAGCCACGCGAAGGGCCGTTTCGCGCTGCTGATCTCCAATCCGAAGATGCCGTACGAGGTATTTGCGTGGGACGGCAAATCCGCGCCGCGCCAGATCACGCACAACAACGACTGGCTGAAAGACTACAAGCTCGCCTCCACGCAGGAGATCGCATTCAAGAGCAAGGACGGCACGGACGTTCACGGCTTCCTGGTGAAGCCGCCGAACGGCGGCGCGCATCTGCCCACGATCCTGCGCATCCATGGCGGCCCGCAATCGCAATTCGCCGACGAGTTCATGATGGAATGGCAGGTGATCGCCGCGCATGGCTATGCGGTCGTCGCCGCCAATCCGCGTGGGAGCACGGGGCGCGGCACGAAATACTGCGCAGGCATCTATGCCGACTGGGGCAGCGTGGACGTACAGGACGTTCTGGCGGCCACCGACTACGCTGTGAAGTCCGGCGTGGCCGATCCCAACCGGCTCGGTGTCGGCGGCTGGTCTTATGGCGGCATGCTGACGAACTACACCATCGCCAGCGACACGCGCTTCAAGGCGGCGACGAGCGGCGCTTCGATCTCCGACATCCTCGGCGGCTATGGCAACGATCAGTATGTCCACGATTACGAGACGGAACTCGGCCTGCCGTGGAAGAATACGGCGACCTGGATCAAGGTGTCGTATCCCTTCCTGCATGCGGACCGCATCAAGACGCCGACGCTGTTCCTGGGCGGCGATGCGGACATGAATGTGCCGCTGCACAACGGCGAGCAGATGTATCAGGCGGAAAAGAGCATGGGCCTCGATACGCAGCTCATCGTCTATCCCGGCCAGTATCACGGGCTGACGGTGCCGAGCTATCTGAAGGACCGTTGGGTGCGTTACCTCGCCTGGTACGACAAGCACCTGAAGCACTAGGCTTCAGGAGGCGGCGAGAATGGGCTGGTCGCGCGCGGCGCATTCCGCCCAAGCGCCGGCGGCAGATGCGAGAAGCTGCGCAAGCTGCATGGAATAGGAATAGTGCAGTTCCGAACGCGCCAGTTCGGAGAATTCGGCAACGCCGCGATCGGCAATCGCGAGGAAATTCTCGCGCAACGCATCGTTCAGGACGCGCCGGACGTGAATGCGTGAGACACCGAAGCGCTGCGCCGCCGTTGCGATGGAGAACGGTATGCCGCCGCGCGGGGGGAAATCTTCGCCCGGCCCGTTCACCAGTGTGAACAGGATCTGGTTGCCGGCGTGGCGATGCATGAACACGCGAACAAGAGCGGCGTCGCGGTCGCGGACACGCACGCGCGTCAGAGACAGCAATCCTTCCGCCTGAAGCCGCGAGATCGAGTCCATCACCGCATCGTCGCCGAGCCGGTCGATCACAATCTGCGTTGACGGTTCGATGACGCAGGCCGCGCCGAGCATCGCGCGATGATGCGCGCGCCAGCTTTCGCGGAAATGGGATGTCGGTACATAACGCGTGGGCTCGCCGCGCACGCGCTGCGGCGCCAGTTCGATGTAACCCAGATAGCGCATGTAGATGAGCAGCGCGCGGGCGCGCCCGGGGCTGAGGAAACCCGACGAGGCGCAAACCTCCTTCAGCCGCGGCAATGTCAGCCCGCCGGAGACATGTAGATACATCGACCACATCGCGGCGACGTAGCGGCCGGCGTCCTTGAAGATGCCATCGAGTGTCTTGTCCGCTTCGCCGGCTGCAAGCGAATTGGCCGCCAATGCCCGCGCCGCGGCCGCGAAATGCGGATGTGCCTGCACGCGCGGCGCATGGAGATCGGTGTCACCACCGTCCACGCGCCAACTCAGAAGATCCGCAATATCCGCCACCCGCATCCCCGCGATCAAAAATGTACATTGTCGCTGGAAACCTCACAACCTACGGTTTTGTAAGGGGTTTTGGGTGCGCCGACGTGGCAGATGCAGATAGCGAGGCTCGTGCCGGAGGCGGCGCGGCCGGTATGTCGTCGAACGCCGCGTTCGTGGCGGTTTCCGCAAGCCGCGAGAAAGCCGACGCCTATCTCGACAAGCAAAATTCACTGACCGATCTGCAGATCGAACAGGTGCGTCTGCAGAACGAGAATCTGCGCGCGCAAGACGATTATGAGCTTTCTCATCTGCGCTGGCGCCGCTTCAACGATCAGATGAAAGGCGCGCTTCAGATCATGGCGGTCGCGCTCGGCGCGCTGATTGTCGTCGGAATCGGCATCGCGATGTGGAACGCCAGTCAGGCAGATGGTCTGGCCGTCGATTCCTTCTCGGTGCCGCAAGCCCTCGCAGCCGGAGGCACCACGGGCGACATTGTCGCCGACGATATGACGAACAAGATCGCGGCCATCCGCGATTTTGCCAACGAACATTCGCTGGCCCACTCCAAGGATGTGCGCCAGGAGCGCGATCAGGACATAAAGCTCGAAATTCCTGAGACCGGCGTTTCGTTTGCGGAAGCTTGGCGCTATCTGCGGCAATGGCTTGGCAATGAGCAACATCTGAGCGGCAACATCCGCACGCTCGATGACAACCGGATCGCGCTGACGGTCTCGCTCGGCAGCGCGAACACATTTCGCTTCGTCGGCAAGCCCGCCGATCTCGACAAACTTGAACAGCAGGCGGCTGAACGCGTATTCGCGACCGTCGATCCCGTCAACATCGTTCTTTATCTGAGCGGAAAGGGCCGCTGGGCCGACACGCTCGCCGCGGCCCGGCATCTGATTTCGTTGGGCGGCGACAGGCGGACTGTGTCGGAATCCTATTCGCTCTATGCCAACATGGTCCGCTATGTCGAGGGCGATGCAAGACAGGCCGCGGCGTTGGCGCAACTCGCCATAACGCTCGATCCCAAGCCGGCACCGCAGCATATGGAGCTGCTGGGCAGCGCGCGCATGCTGGGGCATGACGAGATTGTGCTTCAACAAGCGAGAGCCATCGAACCGCTGCGTGTCGAAGATAATATGGGCTCGTGGCGGTCTGGCGAGGGCGTTCCATATGTCTGGCAGCTGGGCGCATTCTGGCGCGCAGCCGATACCGGCGACTTTACGAACGCGGCGGCGCAACCTTGTCTCTACAGTTGCACGCTGTCGGAAGGCGCGCTTCGACGGGCCGGTGCTCAAGCGCTCGCGCATGACGACCATGGCGCACAGTCTTCGATAGATCAGGCTCGGGCCGCCGGAAATGCGGATGGCTCCGATCTTGCGGAAGCCCGCTATCGCATCCACGCAACATCGGGGAATTGGCCTTCCGCGCTAATCGATGCGGAGCAGATGACCGCGGCGTACATGGCGAATAAAGAATTTGGCGAAGGATTTCGCACGACCTACGCCCATACCCATGCGCTGCCGCTGCTGGCGTATGCACAAGCGCGCAGCGGCGCTTTCGCCAAGGCCTGGGCCACGATCAACGCCACGCCAACCGATTGCTATAACTGCATTCGCACGCGCGCGCAGATCGCAGCATTGCAAAAAAACTGGACAGGAGCTGCTACCTGGTTTTTGCGGGCGGCGATGCAAGGGCCGTCGCTGCCGTTCGCCTATGTCGATTGGGGACAGATGCTGATGGCGAAAGGCGATCTGGATGGCGCGATTGGAAAGTTCGAAATCGCCAACAGCAAGGGCCCGCACTTCGCCGATCCGCTGGAGATGTGGGGTGAGGCGTTGATCGCCAAGAACCGCTCCGATCTCGCGCTGGCGAAATTCGAGGAAGCCGGTAGCTACGCGCCGAACTGGGGCCGGCTGCATCTGAAATGGGGCGAAGCACTGTTGTGGAGCGGCGACAGGGCCGGCGCGCAGAAACAATTCGCCATTGCATCCGGGCTCGATCTTTCCGAGGGTGAGAAATCGGAATTGAAACGGGCGGCCGGAGCACATGTCTGACATCGCGCAAGGGCCTGCACTCAAAAAATCCGGCACCTTCTTCGGCGAGCCGAAGGCGCTGGCGTATCTCGCTTTCACAGAAGCCTGGGAGCGATTCTCCTATTACGGCATGACCGCGCTGCTGGTGCTCTACATGACCCAGCAGCTTCTGCTGCCCGGCCATGTGGAGCATGTCGCGGGCTTCGCAGCGTTCCGCGCGGGCCTCGAGTCCGTGTTCGGGCCGATGAGCCCGATCGCGCTCGCCTCGCAGATCTATGGGCTCTACACCGGCTTCGTTTATTTCACGCCGGTTTTCGGCGGCTTCGTCGCGGATCGCTGGCTGGGGCGGCGCAACGCGGTGATGCTCGGCGCCATCCTGATGAGTGGCGGCCACATCGCCATGGCATTCGATCAATCTTTCCTGCTGGCGCTGCTTCTGCTCATCACCGGCTGCGGCCTGCTGAAAGGCAATATCTCCACGCAAGTCGGCCAGCTGTATGCGGAAGACGACGGGCCGGGCCGCACGCGCGGTTATTCGATCTTCTCCATGGGCATCAATGTCGGCGCGACGCTGGGACCATTGGTCTGCGGATTGCTGGCGCAGCTTTACGGATGGCATGCCGGCTTCGGGCTCGCGGGCATTCTGATGCTCACGGGCCTTGCGACCTATCTCGCCGGCTATCGCACGCTCACGGAGGAAACGCCGAGCGCCAACCGCACGCAGGTCGCGCGCGCGCCGCTGGATGCGCGGCAACTGAAGATCATTGCCGCGCTCGCCGTCACCATGGCGCTGACGGTGTTCCAGTCCGTCGCCTATTATCAGAACACCAATATCGGCCTGGTGTGGATCGACGCGCATGTGAATCTGGATGTCCTTGATTTCCGCATGCCGACATCATGGTTCAACTCCATCGATCCTTTCATCAGCATCGTGTTCGTGCCGGTGCTGATCGCGCTGTGGAAATGGCAGGACCGTCACGGCGGCGAGCCGGGCGAACTCATCAAGATCAGCACCGGCGCATGGATGGCTGCGGCGGCGAACTTCCTGCTGGTGATCGGCGGCCTGCTGAGCGCGCGCGTTCCGGCGATTTTTCCCGTGGTGTATGACGTGCTGTTGGGGATTGCGTTCCTCTATTACTGGCCGCCGCTGCTGGCGCTGATATCGCGTGCGGCGCCGCCAGGGTGGAAAGCGACGCTGATCGGCGCGGCGTTCCTGTCGCTGTTCGTGTCCAACATCATCCTCGGATGGCTCGGCCAGTTCTACGAGCACATGTCGCCCATAAACTTCTGGGCGATGGAAGGCGGCATCGCCGCAGTGGGCGGCGTGCTGGCGTGGTTGCTCGCCCGGCCGATCCACCGCATTCTCGCTTCCTGAACGGAGCGGGTGATGTCCGAGATTGAAGAGCGCAAGCCGCAAGGTGTTGCGAAATTGCTGGGCCTGGAGCGCGTCGCGGACAATGGCGCGCAATCGGGCCGCGCGGTGCTGCATTTCCGCGCGACGATGGAGATGTGCCATTCCGGCGGCATCGTGCAGGGCGGTTTTGTCACCGGCTGGCTCGACATGGCGATGGCGCATGTCGTTCTGGCGAAAACCAATTTCGAACAGAACCTATTGTCGCTGGAGATCAAGGTCAGCTTTCTCGCATCCGCCGGTCCCGGCCTTATCATTGCGGAAGCGTGGATCGAGCGCATGGGACGCTCCACCGGATTTCTCGAAGCGCGGCTTACCGACGAAGCGGGCAATGTTCTTGCGAAAGCAAGCTCGACGGTGAAGCTCGTGCCGATGAAGCGTTAAGCCAGCGAGAAGACGTGGAATGCGTCCGCGATGCGCACCGGTGCGATCTCGCGCGGCGCATGCAACGTGTCTTCCGGCCGCCAATCGAGATGAAACAGGATCAGGCGCGCGCCGTCCTCGGTTTCATCGGCGAAAGGCAACTGCAATTCCTGCGTCATGCCGGAAGCCGCGCGACGCAGGCCCACACCGATGCCACCTTCGGCGATCTGCGAATTGCGCGCCAGGCGCGAATGCCATTGCTCCTTTGGCGTGTATTGCCGCCAGTCAAGCCCCGCGATCTCGCGGCCGAGCGCGCGCTGGATGGCCGTGCCGGACAAGCGGCAGCGGCTGCTCTCGCCGGGACGGATTTCGAAGATGCCGATCCCGGGAAGCAGGTCTTTCATGCGGGACGGTGAAAGCTGGGACCGCTTCGGCGGCGCATCGCCATTCCACAGCGAAAGCCAGTAGTGCGCGAGTTTCTCATTCGTGATGGAAAGCGACAGTCTTTCGAATGCGGCCAGCGCCGCTTCGCGCTTCATACCCGTCATGCATCCCCCCGGAAAGCAGCCGCCGCAGGATGCGAAATCGGGAGCGATTCTGCTATACGTATTTGCCCCAATCATCGCACGGAAGTTGTCATGCCCCTGTCCAATGCCCAGATGCGCGACGTGGAGTCGATCCTCCACCCCTACACCAATCTCGTGAAGCACCGCGAAACAGGGCCGGTGATCTTCGAACGCGGCAAGGGTGTGTTCGTCTATGACGACAAGGGCAAGGATTACATCGAGGGCATGTCCGGCCTGTGGTGCACGGCGCTGGGCTGGGGCGACGCGGTGCTGGCCGATGTCGCCGCCGAGCAGATGAAGAAGCTGGCTTACGGGCATCTGTTTGCCGGGCGCAGCCATGAGCCGGGCATTGCGCTGGCAGAGAAGTTGAAAGAGCTTTCGCCGTTCCCGACCGGCAAGGTGTTCTTCGCCAATTCCGGATCGGAAGCGAACGACACGCAGGTGAAGTTCTTCTGGTACATCAACAATGCGCTGGGCCGCACGCCGAAGAAAAAGATCATCTCGCGCAACAAGGCCTATCACGGCGTCACCATCGCAAGCGCCAGCCTCACCGGATTGCCGGGCAACCATAGAAGCTGGGATCTGCCGCTGGACTTCGTGAAATTTGCCGATTGCCCGAACTATTATCGCGATGCTGAAGCGGGCGAGAGCGAGGAGCAGTTCTCGCAGCGCATGGGGAAGAACCTTGAAGCGCTGATCGAGCGTGAGGGTGCGGACACCATCGCCGCGATGATCGCCGAACCGCTGCAAGGCGCGGGCGGCGTGATCCTGCCGCCGAAAGGCTATTTCGCGGCGATCACGAAGGTGCTGAAGGAGCACGACATCCCGCTGATCTCCGACGAAGTGATCACCGGCTTCGGCCGCACGGGAAACTGGTTCGGTTGCGAGACCTATGGCTTCCAGCCCGCCTCGATGACGGTGGCGAAGGCATTGTCCTCCGCCTATCTGCCCATCGCGGCGGTGATGCTGTCGCCGGAGTTGTGCGACATCATCGAAGCGGAATCTGGCAAGATCGGCACGCTGGGCACCGGCTTCACCTATTCCGGCCATCCCGTGGCCGCCGCGGTGGCGCTGAAGACGCTCGAGCTCTATCAGGAACGCAACATCCTGGATCACGTCCGCAAAGTTTCGCCGCGCTTCCAGAAGCGTTTCGCGAAACTCGCCGAGCATCCGATGGTGGGCGATGTCTCCAGCGTCGGCCTGATCGGCGCCGTCGAGCTTGTGTCGGACAAGAAGACGAAAGGTACCTTCGATCCCGCGAAAGCCGTCGCGCCCACGATCTCCAAGCATATCGAAGCGGAAGGCCTTATCACGCGTCCGTTGATGGGCGATCGCATCGCGCTGTGCCCGCCGCTCATCATCAGCGACAGCGAAATCGACGAGATGTTCGATCGCTTCGAGCGCGGACTGCAGTCCGGCCTCGATTGGGCGAAACGCGAAAACCTCATCGCGATGTAAGTCTTTCGCTGAGACAAAAGGTTCCTTGATAATTTCCGGAACCGTTGCGCTGATGCATCGTTGAATCTGCAAGGCGCGTATCGCTGCAAAAACAAAATGGCTGAAAAGTCATAAAGCAGTGATACGCGCTGCTGCTGTTTTCTCGCGAGGAGCAATGATCATGGCTGGACCGTTCAAACTTTCTCCGTTGCCCTGGGCCGAAGATGCGCTGGCGCCCACCATCAGCGCGCGCACCATCGAGTTTCACTACGGCAAGCATCACGCCACTTATGTGAAGACGCTCAACGAGCTCGTCGACGGCACAAAATTCGCTGACATGAAGCTGGAGGAGGTCGTCCGCCAGACCGCCGGAAAGGACGACGCGAAGGAGCAGAAGATCTTCAACAATGCCGCGCAGGTGTGGAACCACGATTTCTACTGGCGCAGCCTTTCGCCGAAGCCCGGCAAGCCCTCCGGCGCGCTGAAAGCGGCGATCGCGGAATTCGGCGGCGAAGAGAAGCTCATCAAGGATCTTGCGGAAGCCGGCAAGACACAGTTCGGCTCCGGCTGGGCGTGGATCGTCTCGAAGAACGGCAAGCTCGCCGTGGAGAAGACGCCCAACGCTGTCAATCCCATGTCCAAGGGAACGAACGCGCTGCTCACCGTCGATGTGTGGGAGCACGCTTATTATCTCGACTACCAGAATGCGCGGCCCAAATATCTTGAAGAGGTTTTGGCCAAACTGCTGAACTGGGATTTCGCGGCGGAGAATCTCTCCCAGGAATCCCATCCGGTCCGCGCGGCGGCCTGATCTTTACCTAGCGGAATACTCAGGAAGTGGCGGCGAAGCCCAGCTTTGCCGCCACTTTTTTTGTGATCGGGAGTCAGCTTGACGTTCGCGTAAACGGAGGCCTAGCCTTCGCGCGAATTGGAAACGCTAACAAAGGGCCGGCGAGAGACGAAAAGTCCCGCCGGGTAATGAAGATGGGAAAGACCTATTCGATCCGCCAACTCACCAAGGAAATGGGCGTCACGTCGCGCACGCTGCGTCACTATGAAGACGAGGGCCTGCTGTCGCCGGAACGCCAGGGTCTGGCGCGCATCTATTCGCAGCGTGACCGCGCGCGCCTCATGCTGATCCTGCGCGGCCGCCGCGTCGGCTTCAGCCTGGCCGAGATTCGCGAAATCCTCGACCTCTACAACGCGGAAGATCACGGTGTCGCGCAGTTCCAGCACAGCCGCAAGAAGTTCGCCGAACGTATCGTCGCCCTGGAAGCGCAGCGCAAGGACATCGACGAATCCATCGCCGAACTGAAGCTGGCGCTGGAGCGGGCCGACAATTTCCTGACCGAACATCATGCGGAACAGAATCCGGTTCGCGTGAAGATGACCGGCTATTCCGTGATGCCGGCAGCGGAGTAATGAACTCCCCGCTGCAGGTTGAAGCCCCGTCTTGGAAGACGGAGGATCTGCGCATCTTCGAGGACGGCGTCGCGAAGTTTCTGGAGCGCGAAGCCGTCCCGAATGCGGAGAAATATCTCAAGAACCATCAGGTCGATCGCGCGCTGTGGAACAAGGCGGGCGAGGCCGGATTGCTCTGCACCGAGATACCGGAAGAGTACGGCGGCGCGGGCGGCACCTTCGCGCATGACGCCATCATCGCCGAGCAACTCGGCCGTCTGGGTGTCGATGGCTGGGGCGTGGTGCTGCACAACGGCATCGTTGCGCCTTACATCCTGCATTACGGCAGCGAGGAGCAGAAGAAGCGCTGGCTGCCGCGTCTGGCGACGGGCGAGCTGGTCGGCGCCATCGCGATGACGGAGCCGGGCACCGGCAGCGATTTGCAAGGCGTGAAGACCGTCGCGAAGAAAGACGGCAATCATTATGCCATCACCGGCAACAAGACCTTCATCACCAATGGCGGCACTGCGAATTTCATCATCGTCGTCGCCAAGACCGATCCGACGCAGGGCTCCAAGGGCATTTCGCTGATCGGCGTGGAGGCGGATCAGGTGGAAGGTTTCCGCCGTGGCCGCATCCTCGACAAGATCGGCCAGAAGGCGAACGACACCGCGGAATTGTTCTTCGACAATGTGCGCGTTCCGCCGGAAAACCTGATCGGCGGCGACGAAGGCCGTGGCTTTATCCAGTTGATGCAGCAGCTGCCGCAGGAACGCCTTATCATTGCGGTGCAGGCGATTGCGGTGATCGAGCGGGCCCTCGCGGAAACCATTGCGTATGTGAAAGACCGCAAGGCCTTCGGCAAGCAGATCATCGAATTCCAGAACACGCAGTTCAAATTGGCGGAGTGCAAGACGGAAGCCACCGTCGCGCGCGTCTTCGTCAATCACTGCATGGATCTGCATCTGGCCGGAAAGCTGGATGCCACCATGGCCTCGATGGCCAAGCTCTGGCTCAGCGATCTGCAATGCAAGATCGTGGACGAGTGCCTGCAACTCTTTGGCGGCTACGGTTACATGAACGAATACCCCATCGCGCGCATGTACGCGGACAGCCGCGTGCAGCGCATCTATGGCGGCACCAACGAGATCATGAAGCTGCTCATTTCGAGGAGTTTGTGATTTTTCCTCCCTCGTTTACGGGGAAGGTGTCGAGCGAGCATAGCGACGCGAGACGGAAGGGGCCTTTGCGCAGCAAGCGCCCCCTCCACCGCTTCGCGGTCCCTCTCCCCCGTAAACGGGGGAGGAAAACAGGAGAAGATTTATGACCGAGTGTTTCATCTACGACACCGTGCGCACGCCGCGCGGCAAGGGCAAGAAAGACGGCTCCTTGCACGAAGTAACCGCGCTGGAGCTGGGCACACAGGTTCTCAAGAACATCCGCGACCGCAACAAGCTCGACACCGCGCTGGTGGACGACGTGGTGTTCGGCTGCGTCGATCCGGTGGGCGAGCAGGGCGCGGACATCGCACGTCTCGCAGTGCTGAATGCCGATTATGCCGATACGACAGCGGGCGTGCAGATCAACCGTTTCTGTGCGAGCGGCCTCGAAGCCTGCAACATGGCGGCGGGCCAGATCATGAGCGGCCAGTCGGACATGACCATCGGTGGCGGCGTGGAAAGCATGAGCCGCGTCGGCATGGGCGCATCGGGCGGTTCGTGGTCGGTCGATCCGAACATCGCGTTCAAATCCTATTTCTCGCCGCAGGGTATCGGCGCGGACCTGATCGCCACGCTGGACGGTTTCTCGCGCGATGATGTCGACGCCTATGCGGTGGAAAGCCAGAAGCGTGCGGCGAATGCATGGAAGAACGGTTACTTCAAGAAATCGGTCACCCCGGTGAAGGATATTCTGGGCCAGAACATTCTGGATCATGACGAGCACATGCGCCCCGACGCGACGATGCAGTCGCTCGCAGGATTGAACGCGTCGTTCGCACAGCTGGGCGATTTCGCGGGCTTCGATGCGGTGGCGCAGCAGCGTTATCCGCAGGTGGAGAAGGTCAATCACGTTCATCACGCCGGCAATTCATCCGGCATCGTGGACGGCGCGGCCGCCGTGCTGATGGGCACGAAGGAAGCCGGTGCTTCCGCGGGCCTGAAGCCGCGCGCGCGTATCCGCGCCTTCGGTTCCATCGGCAGCGAGCCGATGATCATGCTGACCGGTCCGTCTTACGTGACCGAGAAGGTGCTGAAGCGCGCGGGCATGACGACGAAGGATATCGATCTCTTCGAACTCAACGAAGCCTTCGCCTCCGTGGTGTTGCGCTACATGAAGGTGCTGAACATCCCCCACGACAAGATCAACGTGAACGGCGGCGCCATCGCGATGGGCCATCCGCTCGGCGCCACCGGTGCGATGATCCTGGGCACCGTGCTGGACGAGCTGGAGCGCCGCGATCTCAACACCGCGCTGGTCACGCTCTGCGTCGGCGCGGGCATGGGCACCGCCACCATCATCGAACGGGTCTGAGGCACATCATGGAACTCAAGAATTTCAAATGGGATCAGGACGCCGACGGCATCGTCACCGTGTTCTGGGACGTGCCGAACCGCACGATGAACGTGCTCACCGGCTCGGCCATCGCCGATCTCGTCGCCATCGCGGACAAGGTGTCGAGCGACGCGTCGATCAAGGGCCTCGTCATCACGTCCGGCAAGAAGACCGGCTTCTGCGCCGGGGCTGCGCTGGACGAGATGGAAGGCAACACGCAGGCCGCCGGCGCCGCGAAATCGCCGGAAGAGGCATTGGCGTCCGCCTATAACGGCGTGATGAATTTCCACAAGGCGTTCCGCAAGCTCGAAACCTGCGGCAAGCCGGTGGCGGCGGCGATCAACGGTCTTGCGCTCGGCGGCGGCTTGGAAGTGACGCTCGCCTGCCACTATCGCGTGGTGCAGGACAATCCGCGTATCCAGTTGGGACTGCCGGAAGCAAAAGTGGGATTGCTGCCGGGCGGCGGCGGCACGCAGCGTCTGCCGCGGCTCATGGGCGTGCAAGCCGCGCTGCCGCTGATCCTGCAGGGCCAATCCGTCGATCCGAAGAAAGCGGTCGAGCTGAAGATGGTGCACACCGTCTCCGCCGATCCGGTGGCGGAAGCGAAACGCTGGATGAAGGCGACGCCGGTGTCGGTGCAGCCCTGGGATCAGAAGGATTTCAAGATTCCGGGCGGCGGACCTTACACGCCCGGCGGCTCGCAGACCTTCACCATGGGCAACTCCATGCTGCGCAAGACGACGTATGGGAACTTCCCGGCGCAGCGCTTCATCATGTCCTGCGTCTATGAAGGCATTCAGGTGCCGATCGACGCGGGCCTGCGCATCGAAGCGCGTTATTTCACCAAGCTCATGTCGCTGCCGGAAAGCCGCAACATGATCCGCACGCTGTTCCTCTCCATGCAGGATCTGGGCAAAGGCGCGCGCCGTCCGCATGCCGAACCCAAGACCGATGTGAAAGCCGTGGGCGTGCTCGGCGCGGGCGTGATGGGTGGCGGCATCGCTTATGTTTCTGCCGCTGCGGGCATCGACGTGGTGCTGATCGACACGACGGAGGAAAAGGCGAAGGCCGGTTACGACCACGTCGCCGGGATTCTCGACAAGGCCATCTCCAAGGGAAAATCCACGCCGGAGAAGAAGGCCGAAGTTCTGTCGCACATCAAACCGACGTCAGACTTCGGCGCGCTGAAGGATGTGGATTTCGTCGTGGAAGCGGTGTTCGAAGATCGTTCCGTGAAAGCGGAGGCGACGAAGAAAGCCTGTGCGGTGCTGAAGAAGGGCGCCGTGTTCGGCTCGAACACCTCCACGCTTCCGATCACGGGCCTCGCGGAAGCGAGCGACCGGCCGGAGCTGTTCATCGGCGTGCATTTCTTCTCGCCGGTGGACCGCATGGGCCTTGTCGAAGTCATCCGCGGCAAGCAGACGAACGATCACGCGCTCGCCGTGGCGATGGACTATGTCCAGAAGATCAAGAAGACGCCCATCGTCGTGAATGACGCGCGCGGCTTCTACACCTCGCGCTGCTTCGGCACCTATACGCGCGAAGGCATGGCGATGCTGGCGGATGGTATCCATCCGGCGATGATCGAGAATGTCGGCCGCATGTCCGGCATGCCGATGGGCACGCTGGAAGTGCTGGACTCCGTGGGTCTCGATACGCCGCTGAAGGTGATGCGCCAGACCAAGAAGGATCTGGGCGTGAACACCCCGCCCGACGATTCCGAGAAATTCCTGTCCTGGGTCGTGGAAGAGAACGGACGTCTCGGCCGCAAGAACGGCAAGGGCTTCTATGACTACGACGCGTCGGGCAAGCGCCTGCGCATCTGGCCAGAGCTGCTCGCCGGCCGCGCGTGGAAGACCGATGCGAATGTGGACGAGATGAAGCACCGCTTCCTCACCCTGCAGGCGCTGGAAGCGGCGAAGTGCTTCGAGGAAGGTGTGATCACCGATCCGCGCGATGCGGATGTGGGCGCGATCCTCGGCTGGGGCTTCGCGCCGTTCACCGGCGGGCCGATCAGCTACATCGACACGCTGGGCACCAAGGCGTTCGTCGCGCAATGCGAAGACTTCGCCAGGAAGTACGGCGAGCGCTTCACGCCCAACAAGCTGCTGCGCGAGATGGCGGAGAAGGGACAAACCTTCTACAGCCGTTTCGCACCGGTGAAACAGGCGGCTTGATCGCTTCAATCCACGGCCCGCATGCGCCATCATGCGGGCCGTTTTCATTTGGGGCTTCCATGAAAGCGTTTCAAACCCGGTCGCTGAATTCGCTCGACGATTATGCGTTCGTCGATCTGCCGACGCCGGAGCCGAAGGCCGGCGAAGTCCGCGTCGCCATCAAGGCGTGCGGCGTGGGCTATTTCGATGCGCTGGTGGCACTGGGCCGCTATCAGGTGAAACCGCCGGTGCCCTACATCCCGGGTATCGAGATCTGCGGCGTTGTCGATGCGGTCGGTCCCGAAGTGACGAACCTGAAACTGGGCGATCGCGTGATCGGCATGGGCGTGGTGGGCAGCGGTTTCGCACAATATGCCTGCGTGCCGGCTTACATGTCGGCAAAGATCCCGGACAATCTCGGTTTCGCGGAGGGCGCCGCGCTGCGCATCAACTATCTGACCGCGCTGCATGGTCTCAAGGAGCGGGGCAGTCTGAAAGCCGGCGAGAAATTGCTGGTGGTCGGTGCCGCCGGCGGCGTGGGCATCGCGGCGGTGCAGGTCGGCAAGATGATGGGCGCCGAAGTCATTGCCGTGGCTTCGACGGAAGAAAAGCGCGCCTTCGCCAAGGCCCAGGGCGCCGATCACGTCATCGACACGAATGCCGATGGCTGGCGCGACCGGCTGAAGGCGATCACGCGCACGGTGGATGTTGTCTACGATCCGGTGTGCGGCCCACTGTTCGAGCCCGCCTTTCGCTCTCTCAACTGGCGCGGGCGGCATCTGGTCGTCGGGTTCGCGGGCGGCGACGGCAAAATTCCGGCGCTCCCCGCCAATCTCACGCTGATCAAGGGCGCGGCGCTTATCGGCGTGGACGTGCGCCAATACATGATCCTGCAGACGGGCGATTACGTCGCGCTGCTGGGCGAATTGATGACGATGATCGGCGCGCGAAAGATCGCGCCCGTGGCGGGCAGGGCATTCCCGTTCGAGCAGGCGCGCGAGGCGCTGGCCTTCGCGCTTACGGGCAAAGGCCTGGGCAAGACGGTTCTGGAAGTTTCGTGATGGTGGTGTGCGTCCACACGCCCTGACCGGGATATATGCGTCCCGCATTGCCGCGGGATTTCGCACTGACGGCTTGTGCGCGTTATCCCTGTGCGCGAACATCGACGCGGGAGAAAGCCATGGCGATCAAGATCAAGCGCATCTACGAAAAGCCAGAGCGCAGCGACGGCAAGCGTATCCTTGTCGACCGGCTATGGCCGCGGGGCGTGAAGAAAAGCGCCGTCGACATATGGATCAAGGACGTGGCGCCATCCGATGCGCTGCGCAAATGGTTTCACCACGAGGAGCGCAAGTGGAGCGATTTCCGCAGCAAGTACCGCAAGGAATTGTCGGTGAACAAGACGGTGGTCACCGAATTGCGCAAGGCCGCGAAAGGCACTGCAACGCTGCTCTATGGCGCGAAGGATGAGAAGCACAACCAGGCGGCTGTCCTGGCGGAATATCTGAAAGTACCGCGCGCGAAGCCGGCAACGAAGAAGGCGAAAGCCGGGAAGAAATCATCATGAATCCGAAGCGGGTTCGTGAAGACTCCAAAGCGGCAACGGTGACACCAGCCGGGGAATCGCTTTCGTCGCCGGTCTGCTATGCGGACGAAGCCGGAGACCAATATGCCGGTTATGCGACCCGCGAAGATTTGATCGCTTTCTGCAACGAATTGCTTGAGGCGGAGCGTGCCGGCGCGCAGATCACAGCGCATTCGGCCACAGAGGCGAAAGACGCCGCCACGCGCGATCTGTTGCGCGACATCCAGAAAGACGAAGCGCGCTGGTGCGCCATGCTGCTCGAATGGATCGCACATTTGGACGGCGAACCGTCGCCCAAGGTCGGCGCATTCTATGAGAAATGCATGGCCTTCACCGATCTGAAGGAACGGATCGCCTTCATCAATCGCGGGCAGGGGTGGGTGGTGAGGAAACTGCGAGAGATGCTGCCCAAGGTGCGCGATGACCGCATGCACGCCGATTTCAAGACCATGCTCGAAAGCCACGAAGAAAACATCCGCCGCGCGTCTTGACGCTGCGGCACTTCATCGACACCAAAATTGTCATGGCCCGCAAAAGCGGGCCACCCAGGTGATGTCCACGCGGTTGCCGTTAGGAAAAGCTGAGATCGGTATTCGTCGGTGTTGCCTATGCCAATCGGGTGGACCGCTTTTGCGGGCCATGACAACGGTGGTTGGTTTTCCTACAGTCGTTCTCAGATCATCGGAGACGC
Organism: Rhizomicrobium sp.; assembly: GCA_036569005.1. Classification (GTDB taxonomy): domain Bacteria; phylum Pseudomonadota; class Alphaproteobacteria; order Micropepsales; family Micropepsaceae; genus Rhizomicrobium. The sequence continues at coordinate 17,160 of DATCRK010000060.1, forward strand.
ACATGACCTACGGCCCCTACAAGGAAATCCTCGTCGCGGTGAAGGACCAGATCCTCACGCTCACGCTGCATCGCCCGGAGAAGCTCAATGCCTTCACCGGCACGATGATGAACGAGATGATCGATGTATTCACGAAAGTGAACACGGACGACGAGGTGCGCGCGATCATCGTGACTGGCGCGGGCCGTGCGTTCTGCGCCGGCGCAGATCTGTCGGCGGGCGCGGCCACCTTCGATGCCAGCAGCAATCCCGGCCGCGCCGAGCGCAATGCCGGATCGGATGCGACGGTCGACTACAGCGACGAGCGCGTGCGCGACGGCGGCGGGCGCGTGACGCTGGCGATCTACGAGTGTCTCAAGCCCGTCATCTGTGCCGTGAACGGCCCGGCGGTCGGCATCGGCCTCACCATGCAGCTTGCCATGGACATTCGCCTGGCGTCGGAGAATGCGCGCTTCGGCTTCGTGTTTTCGCGCCGGGGCATCGTGCCGGAAGCCTGTTCGAGCTTCTTCCTGCCGCGCATCGTGGGCATCAGCAAGGCGCTGGAGTGGTGCTATTCCGGCCGCGTGTTCGACGCGCAGGAAGCGCTGCATGGCGGTCTGGTCAGCAAGGTGGTGAATGCGGATGTGCTGCTTTCGGAGGCGCACAAGCTCGCCGTCGAAATCCGGGACAACACCGCGCCGGTCTCCGTCGCGCTCATCCGCCAGATGATGTGGCGTGGGCTCGGCATGGATCACCCGATGGAAGCGCACAAGGTCGACTCGCGCGGCATCTATTCGCGCGGCCAGTCGGGCGATGTGAAGGAAGGCGTTGTCGCATTTCTGGAAAAGCGGCCCGCGAATTTCCCCAATAAAGTATCCACAGACATGCCGCGTTATTTCCCATGGTGGAGCGAGCGCAAGTATTCCTAATCGTGGATTAGCGGATGTAAGACCGCAGCACCTCGACCAGTTCGTCGGCAGCTTCGATCTCGTTCCGTGTCGGCTTGCGGTTCTCATCGATCATGTGCATCTGGATGTGGTCTTCTACGACCTCCGCCATGATTCCGTTGATCGCGCCGCGCGCCGCGGTGAGCAGCCGCATGACTTCCGTGCAGCTCTCCTCGCTTTCAAGCGCGCGCTCAATGGCATCAACCTGGCCGCGCAATCGGCGCACGCGGTTTAGGAGCTTTTGCTTGTCTGCAATCGCATGAGGCATTTTCGTGTCGCTTCCGTGAAATACCCCGGGGGGTACTTGATTTATATCCCGTGGGGTATATACCGCCCGATAGGCCGAAGTTCAAAATGGAAACGGCATGAAATATCGGATACGTGGTTTCTGGGCGATTCTCCTGTCAGCTCTTTATGCTGCTCCAGCGGCCGCAGATCTGCCGGACTGGCTCAGCCTGCATGCGCAATCGACGTTCGTCGTCCAATATCACCCGCGTTTCCGCTCGCCCTACCAGGGTGCGAACAGCCTCAAGCCGCAGAGTGTGGGCGACGAAACCTTCGATGCGACGCTGTTCGCAGGCGTGCGCCTTTGGCCCGGCGCTGCGGTCTATTTGAACCCGGAAATCGACCAGGGCTTCGGACTCTCCAATACCCTCGGCGTTGCGGGCTTTCTCAGTGGAGAGGCCTATAAAGTCGGCGACACCAATCCCTATTTCCGGCTGCAGCGCCTGTTTTTCCGCCAGAAAATCCATTTCGGCGGCTACAGCCCGGCAGTCGAGGACGATGTCAACCAGGTTGCCGAACCGGCAAGCGGCGGCGACGCTAGCGCAACTGCTCCGGCGCAAGCCGAAGACGAACTCGTTCTCACGGTCGGCAAGGTCTCCGTCGGAGATGTCTTCGACACCAACAAATATGCGCACGATCCGCGCGGCGATTTCCTGAACTGGGCTTTGCTCGATGCAGGCGCGTTTGACTATGCCGCCGACGCATGGGGCTACGCCTCTGGTGCGGCCATCGAATGGACGCAAGACCGGTGGACACTGCGCTTAGGCGCCTTCAATCTGTCGAAGGAGCCGAACGGCACGGTGCTGGAAAAGAACTTCGGGCAATTCGAACTTACCGGCGAGGCGGAAGAACGCCACATGTTGTTCGGACATGCCGGCAAGGTGAAACTCCTCGGTTTCGTCAATCGCGGGCGCATGGGCAGCTATGACGATGCGATTGCGCTCGGAATCGCCGATGCCTCCACGCCTGATACTGCGCTGGTGCGCCGATACGCATCGCGTCCGGGTGGCGAGATCAATGTCGAACAGGGCGTCACGGACGATCTTGGCGTCTTCCTGCGCGCCAGCATTAACGATGGCAGCAAGGAAGCCTACGAATTCACCGAAATCAACAGATCCCTATCGGTGGGGCTGTCCCTGAAAGGAACGTCGTGGGGCCGGAATGACGACACAATCGGCATCGCAGGCGACGTGAACGGATTATCGCCGGCCGCGCGGAATTACTTCGCAGCCGGCGGCCTCGGCATTCTCATCGGCGACGGACGACTGCCGCGCTATGGTACGGAAGATATCTTTGAAGCCTATTATTCCGCCGGCCTGACGCAATGGCTCTCCGTTTCGGCGGATTATCAGTTCGTTGCCAATCCCGCCTACAACCGGGATCGCGGGCCCGTCTCTGCGATGGCTTTGCGAATTCATGCACAGATATGAAGAGCGCAAGTATTCGTGAAATATTCGCCAGAAAGCGATGCGAGTCCGGTATTGCATAACACCGCATTAACCCCTGAGGCATAGCCTTCGCGCCAACTTGGGGGTTGGCTTGCAACACTTCGACGAACTTGCCGCCGCGCGCGCTGTCGAACAGCTTGGCTTTCGCGAAATGAATCTGCAGCTCGCGCGCCATTGGCTGTCGCTGTGGAAGGACGGCGTCCCGCCCCTGCGCGCGGACATCAAGCCGCGCGACGTGAAAAATCTTCTGCCCGGCATCGCAATACTTGAGATGCGCAGCGACCGCTCGGTGATATGCCGTCTGGCCGGTTCGGCACTTGCGATGGGGCTGGGCGTCGATCCCACGGGCAAAGATGTGATCGCTCTGGCGCCGCCGGAACTGCGCGCCGCGCGGATAACGCGATATCAGCGTGTCTTCGATGGAGCCATCAGCCGGTGCGTGAAGCCGCATGTCACCCGGTTCGGCACCACGATCATGGTCGAGGACATCCAGTTGCCGCTGGGCGGTGTCTCGGCGCAAGGTGCGCAGCAGATCCTCTATCACGCCGATTGGCGCCCGCAGACGCTCGACCGGTCGATCGCCGAGATCGTGGATGTCATGAATCCCGCCATCGACGAAACGATGTCGATCATCCGCGCCGCGGCGTGAGTTTCGGCGTCAGTGTCCGAAGAGAAAGCGCAGCAGACGCGTGAACCAGCGCGCTTCATGCGGCGCTTCGAACGTCACATCGTCTTCATGATGCGTCGATACGAGATGACCCAACATCGCAGATGCCTCCCGATGCATGCCCCTATGCGATCGATCTTACGCCCGCAAAGGTTGCTGCGTCATGACAACGATCCGTAGGCGGATCAAATCTCCGCTGGCAAGGTTAACAGCCCGTTAACTGTGTTTTGCGCGAGGCGTTGGGATTCAAGGGTGGTTGAAGCCGCCCGTCGGCGCGCCGGAGGGAATGAGCGGCTTCTGCTGGCAACTCTGAAAGCCCATCGCATAGCCGCGCCGGTAGAGTTTGTCCTCGCCGGCAAGCGTGTCCTTGTCGTCGCGCGGATTGGCTGTCTGCGCGGTGGCGGCAGAACAGCCGTCCGAGTAGCCCGCCTTGAAGCTGGGAGAGCGGCGCAGCGCCTTATCTGCACGGCCGCCGAACACGGCGCAGCCCGCCAGCGTGAGTGCGGCCAGCGAAACGGCGCAGATCTTTCTCCACATACTCATCACTCCGGCGAACCTGTCACTGGTTAGCGGGCAGGGATCGGCCCTGCAAATGACGGATTCTGCATTTTATATAATTTCCTCTAAGTAGGACTATTAGCTTGACAGCGGGGAGCGGAGAATTTAGTCTCTCAAACACGCGGCGGAGAGGCGCCGCGGCAAAAACAGAAGAGAACAAATAATGAACAAAGAAACAAGGGCTGTCGGGCAACATCAGGTGGAAAAAGCCCCATGCAGAGTCAGCGGTTTCGAGGCCGAGCGGGAAGGCCGTCGGGTGTTGCGACGGCTGACGGAACGGCGGCTTTTCCTGGCGCCGGAAGCCGGCGCGCAATTCGTGCTCGCGGGATCCCGGCGGGCGGGCCGCACCATGCGTGTCTCTGCGGTGATCGTGGAGGAATTTCGTGTGCGCGGGTGGCTCGCGCCGCGTGGCACGACACCGGAAACCTTTGCCATCAGTGATGCCGGTGCGGCGTGGCTCGCCGGCAGCGGTGTGCCCGATCCTTTCCGCGTGATGCAGCAGCATCTGGTGCAGGTCAGCATGATGACGCCGGACGGCGAACGTCTCGTCACCGTGAACGAGATGGAGTCGCCGATTGCGCGGCTGCGCATGCGCGGGCAGATCACGCCGGTGCAATTCGAAGCCGGCGAAAGATTGCGCCAGGATTTCACGCTTGGGGGGCTGATGCCGCGGCTGTGCGCCGATCTTTCCGCGCCGATCTCCAATTCCGCGCGCGGCGCGAAATCGGCGCCGATGACGGAGAAACTCATCGCCGCGCGCCAGCGTTTTCGCCTTGCCATGGCGAGCGTGGGGCCGGGCCTATCCGATCTGTTGTTCGACGTGTGCTGCCATCTGAAGGGATTGGAGCGCGTGGAATCGACGAATGAGTGGCCGGTGCGCTCGGCGAAAGTGGTGCTGCAGATTGCGCTCGATCGCCTCGCGGCGCATTACGGCATCGCGACACGGCCGCCGCGGCATCGCATCCGCGCCTGGCATGCGGGCGTCAGCGCTTCAGCTTGAGTAGGTATTTGTGAATGCCGTCGAGGACGAGCTCGGATTTCTGGTTGTGGACCGTGGCGCGCATGGCAACGATGCCCGTCGTGCGCTGCGGCACCAGTTCGGTGATCGCCAGCGCGGGATAGAGCGTGTCGCCGGGATAAACTGCTTTCAGGAATTTCGCGCTCACCTCGATGAAGCCGATCAGGCTTTCGCCGATGACATGCGGAAACAGGCCGGCGCCCGCCGCCGTGAAGCTCAGCACCTGAAGGCCATGCGCGAGCGGCGCAGGATGGCCGAGTTTCCTGCAGTACTCGACGTCGTAGTGGATCGGATGGTTGTCGAGGCTGACGGTCTGGAAGGCCGCGAAATTGCCATCGCCGATGGTGCGCGAAGGATTGCGAAACACTTCGCCGACGCGCAGTTCCTCAAAGCCGCGCAACGGCAAAACGCGATGATCGTCCGGTGTGAAATCGTTCATGAGCCCTCTCCGCGCCGATTGGGCGGAGATGGGCGGCGGCTGTCAATCAGCCCAACCCCTCAGCTATGGCGGCGGGCTTCGCGCTCGCGGCGGGCTTCCTCGAATTGCGCCCTGACATCCGCCAGGCCGTTTCGCGCGAAATCGGGCACGTTCACCTTCGAGGCCATGCCGCTTGCCGCCGCACAGGCCAATTCATTGTCCTGGCAGGCCGGTTGCCCCGGCTCGATCATGGCGGTGAGCTTGGAAAGAAGGTTGCCGGAAGACGCGCCGGGGCGGCCCAGACCAAGGTCCGGCTCGCGCGGCATGAGCACCGCAACAACCGCAATCCAGAACATCGCTCTGAAAATCATGGCATCCCTCTCGTGTCCCCAACGCGGGAGATCATGTTTGGTGCCGTGCTTCGGGGTACTGAAATCAATCGCTAAACTTTAATCGAACCGGATGCTGTCCTCAATCAAAGACAAGCAAGAGTTTCTTCACGAATGTGAATTCAACTTAAATCCACATCGATGTTTACGATTGTTCGATTCAAAATTTAGAAATCTGTTCTAAAAAAGAACAACACGCGTCACGCCGCCGGCAAATCCAGCGTTGCGGTGAAGCCTTCGCCCAAAATGCTCGCGACGACGAGCTTGCCGCCATGAAGTTCCGCAAGGCCTTGCGCCAGCGGGAGTCCGAGGCCTGCGCCGTTCGTATGATCGGTCATGCTGCGCCCCGCCTGTTCGAACGGCCGCTGGATGCGCAGCAGATCCTCCGCGCTCACGCCCGGCCCGTTATCGGCCACGACGAAACGAACGGAGTCGCTCTCGCGTACGGCGCTGACGCGGATGCATCCGCCGTCCTGCGTGAAGTTCACGGCATTCTCGATCAACTGGCCCAGAATATTGGCGAGCGCGTTCTCATCGGCATCGACAAGCAGATCGGATTCGCCGTCGGCGATCTCGATGGTGATGCCCTTCTGGGCGGCGCGCGCGCTGTGCGCATCCATCGCCAGCCATATCGATCCGCCCGCCGGAAGCGCGCGGCGGCGAAGCGGGAAGCGGTTCGCCGCGATCTTGGTGAGGTCGAGAATCTGGTTGATGAGCTTGAGCAGGTTGCCGCCCGCGCTGTGAATGAGGCCGGCATATTCGGTGATCTGTTCCGGCGAGAAGCGCTCGCCCGACACGCGCAGAAGATCAGAGAACCCCAGGATCGCGTTAAGCGGAGTCTTGAGCTCATGGCTCATCGTGCGCAGCAGCGCCGTCTTCGCTGTGTCGGCTTCGGCTTCCGCATCGCCGAGGCGCCTGGTCAGATCGGAGAGATATTTCGCCTGGCGGCGTGTCTCGAACTCCGATGTTTGCAGGGCTTTGTGCGTTTTCTCGAGCGTCGCGCTCTGCTCTGCCAGGGCACGTTCGGCGCGCTGGCGCTCGGTGACATCGGTGAAAACCGTGCAACGGCCGCCATCGCGCGTGGCGCGGTCTCGCACCAGGAACGCGGCGCCGGAATGGGTCTGCACGGTGAGCGCACCGGCGGG
>DATCRK010000061.1:0-14103 GCA_036569005.1 Rhizomicrobium sp.
CGTCACACAGCGCAAACAGCTTGTCGAGGTCGAGAAACCAATGCGGCTTCTCGCTGTGCCAATTCTCTTCCAGCTTCGCAAAGCGAATATGCGCGCCGGAAATCTCACCGGCCTGAAAGATGTTCGGCCAAACCGGAGATACACAGACAACGTTGTCGCCCGTCTCGACCACGCATTGCAGAGCACAGGTGACGGCCATCATCGCGGCACCGGGGACCGTGATGCGATCCAGCGAAATGTCCTCGCCAATCGTGCGCTTGTGAAAATCACGGATGGCCTCGCGTAGGGGCACGATCCCATCCGCGTGAGTGTAGAAGGTCTTGCCTTCATCCAGCGCCTTTTTGGCGGCGTTGCTGATGAAATCTGGCGTCACCAGATCCGTTTCGCCGAACCAAAGAGGGATCAGATCGGGCTGGCCCAATGCGGTGGAACTTACGGCCCCGATCCCGTTGGGGCGGATATGGCGGATCGTGTTGCGGATAGGGGAGGGCGGCGGGAGGGTCATGGTTCCAGTGTATGCTCCGGTCCGCGCGCCGGAATACAGGGTTTCGCATAGCGGCTCTGCGGCCAAATGGCTGCAAAGACTGTCATTTTCGGCGCAGCAATACGTCCTTGCGTCGCCTGGCTTAAATCCCTATAAGCCCGGCCATCTCGCACGCGCGGGTGGGTTTGCGGCAGGTGTTCTTCCGCCCCCGTCCGGTGCCTCCTTCGGGAGGTAACCCGCGCGTCTGGCCAACCGGTAAAGGAGAAGTACCCCAATGGCTCTGCCAGATTTTTCCATGCGTCAGCTCCTCGAAGCAGGAGCGCATTTCGGCCACCGCAAGCAGCGCTGGAATCCGAAGATGGCGCCCTTCATCTACGGCGCACGCAACGACATCCACATCATCGATCTGACACAGACGGTCCCGCTGCTGCACCAGGCGCTCGTCGCGCTGCGCGATACGGCTGCTGCCGGTGGCCGTATCCTGTTCGTCGGTACGAAGCGCCAGGCCTCTGAGCCGGTCGCCGCCGCGGCGAAGCGCTGTGCGCAGTACTATGTGAACCACCGTTGGCTTGGCGGCACGCTGACCAACTGGCAGACGATTTCCGGCTCCATCAAGCGCATGCGCTCGATCGAAGAGACGCTGTCGTCCGCGCAAAGCTCGGGTCTGAAGAAGAAAGAACTTCTGGGCCTGCTGCGCGAGCGCGACAAGCTGGACTTGTCGCTCGGCGGCATCAAGGAGATGGGCGGCCTGCCGAACATGCTGTTCGTGATCGACACGAACAAGGAGCAGATCGCCGTTGCCGAAGCGCAGAAGCTGGGCATTCCGGTGGTTGCGGTTCTCGACTCCAACTCCAATCCGGACGGCATTGCCTATCCGATCCCGGGCAATGACGACGCAGCCCGCGCGCTCGCGATGTACTGCGATCTCGCGGCTCGTGCGATCATCGACGGCCTTTCGCAGGGCCAGGTTGCGTCCGGCGTGGATGTCGGCGAAGCCGAAACGCTCCCGGATCTGCGCTCGGCCGAAGAAGTCGCCGCGCAGCACGCGTCCGCCTAACATACCGAATACGGAGAAGAACGATGGCGAACATCACCGCCACGATGGTGAAAGACCTGCGCGACAAGACCGGCGCAGGCATGATGGACTGCAAGTCTGCCTTGGCCGAAACCAATGGCGACATGGATCAGGCGATCGACTGGCTTCGCAAGAAGGGCCTCTCGAAGGCCGCCAAGAAGGCCGGCCGCGTCGCCGCGGAAGGACTGATCGGCGTTGCGCTCGGTAATGGCACCGGTGCGCTGGTGGAAGTGAATGCGGAGACGGACTTCGTCGCGCGCAACGATCAGTTCAAGGACTTCGTGAAGTCTGCTGCACAACTCGGCCTTGAGGCCGATGGCGATGTCGAGAAGCTGCTCAACAAGAAGATGGGCGCCGATACGGTCGATGCGACGCTGAAGGAACTCGTTGCAAAGATCGGCGAGAACATGAGCGTGCGCCGCGCCACCGCGCTGGCCGTCAATCCGGGTGTCGTGGCGAGCTACGTCCACAACGCTTCGGGTCCGGAACTTGGCAAGATCGGCGTGCTGGTTGCGCTGAAGTCGTCTGGCAACGCGGACAAGCTGATGGCGCTGGGCAAACAGATCGCGATGCATATCGCCGCCGCGAACCCGCTGGCGCTGACCTCGGCTCACCTCTCCAAGGAAGTGATCGAGCACGAGCGTGCCATTCAGGCCGACATCGCGCGTCAGTCCGGCAAGCCGGAAAATGTCATCGAGAAGATGCTCGAAGGCCGCATGCGGAAGTTCTATGAAGAATCGGTCCTGATGAATCAGGTCTTCGTGATCGATGGCGAGACGCCGGTGAACAAGGTGGTCGAGAAGGTTTCCAAGGAAATCGGCGCTGCCATCGAAGTCGAAGGCTTCGTCCGCTATCAGGTGGGCGAGGGCATCGAAAAGGTGACCACCGATTTCGCCGACGAAGTGAAGGCGATGTCGGGTCAGTGACTTGACCGCTTCCGGAGGGGCTATGGGTTCGACGCCGAAGTACCGCCGGGTTCTGCTGAAGGTCTCGGGTGAAGCCCTGATGGGCAACGAGGCTTACGGCATCGACACCGCAACCGTTGACCGCATTGCCGCGGATGTGAAGGACGCCACGAAAGCCGGCACCGAAGTGTGCATGGTGATCGGCGGCGGCAACATCTTCCGCGGCCTTGCGGGTGCCGCCAAAGGCATCGACCGTGCCACCGCCGACTACATGGGCATGCTCGCCACCGTGATGAACGCGCTCGCGATGCAGGCGGCGATGGAGCGGATCGGCGTGGGCTGCCGCGTGCAGTCCGCGATCCCGATGGCGAGCGTGTCGGAGCCTTACATCCGCCGCCGTGCCATCCGGCACATGGAGAAGGGCCGCGTGGTCATCTTCGCGGCGGGAACTGGCAATCCGTTTTTCACGACCGACACGGCAGCGGCGCTGCGCGCGGCCGAGATGAATTGCCAGGCGATGCTCAAGGCCACACAGGTGGACGGGGTCTATTCCGCCGATCCGAAGAAGGATCCGAAAGCGGAGCGCTATGATTCTCTGAGTTATCACGAGGTCTTGGCAAAGAATCTTCAGGTGATGGATGCAGCCGCTGTGAGCCTTTCGCGCGAGAACAAAATCCCCATCATCGTATTTTCGATTCACGACCGCGGCTCGCTGGCCGCGGTGCTTCGCGGCGAAGGCCGCTGCACCATCATCGAGGAACGGGCGTAAGCTCGTCGTCTTGCGGAGGAACTGTCATGAGCTACGACAAGAACGAACTCAGCCGCCGCATGGATGGTGCCGTCGCCACGGTGAAAAGCGAACTCAACGGCCTGCGCACCGGTCGCGCCAGTGCAGCGTTGCTCGATCCGGTGAAGGTCGAAGCCTATGGCAATGTTTCGCCCATCAATCAGGTGGGTACCGTCGGCACGCCGGAGCCGCGCTTGATTACGGTGCAGGTGTGGGACAAGAGCTTGGTTAAGGCCGTGGACAAGGCGATCCGGGACGCAGGCCTTGGCCTCAATCCCCAGACCGACGGTCAGCTCATCCGGGTTCCTCTGCCGGAACTGAACGAGGAGCGCCGCAAGGAGCTCGTGAAACTAGCCCACAAATACGCCGAAGCCGCGCGCGTGGCCGTCCGCAATGTCCGTCGCGACGGCATGGATGCCCTGAAAAAGGCGGAAAAAGACGGAAAAATCGGGCAGGATGAACACCACAAGCTCGGCGACGAACTGCAGAAGCTCACCGACGGGCATATCCGGGACATAGACCAGGCCCTGCACGGCAAAGAGCAGGAGATCATGCAGGTCTAAAGTACCGGGTTTGGGCAGGAGCGCGTATGGCAAAGACAGTACCGCCGCCGGATAAAGCCAGCCTGCCTCGCCATGTCGCGATCGTCATGGATGGCAACGGGCGCTGGGCGAACAAGCGCCTGATGCCCCGTGCCGCGGGGCATGTCGCAGGTGTCTCGACAGTCCGTACCATTGTGCGCACTGCCAACGACATCGGGCTGCAAAACCTGACTCTCTATGCGTTCTCTTCCGAGAACTGGAAGCGTCCGATCACCGAAGTCAGCCATCTGATGAGCCTGTTCCGTGCCTATGTGCGCGAGGACGTCAGCCAGCTTCTCGAAAACAATGTGCGCGTGCGCTTTATCGGAAACCGTTCGCGCGCGAGCGCGGATATCGTCGCGCTGATGGAAGAGAGTGAAAAACGTACCGAGAGCTGCACCGGACTCAACCTCACGCTCGCATTCGATTACGGCTCGCAGGAAGAGATCGCGGCTGCCGCCCGCGAGATGGCGCGCGCCGCAGCGAAAGGTGAGCTCGATCCCGAAGCCATCACCACCGAATTCTTCGCGTCGAAGCTTTCGACGGCGGGAACGCCCGATCCCGATCTAGTCGTCCGCACGAGTGGTGAATACCGCCTGAGCAACTTCCTGCTCTGGCAGTCTGCCTATTCGGAATTTGTGTTCGTGGACAAGGCGTGGCCGGATTTCACGCGCGAGGATTTCCTCGAAGTCCTGCACACCTTCGCACAACGTGAGCGCCGCTTCGGCGCGGTGACGCCGGAAGCCGTGGCTTGAGCGGCCTGTCGAACACGGCGCCGGTCCGGGACCGCACGGATTCCAACCCAAGACCTGCGCGCAAATTTCTCGGCTTCGATGTTACGCTCGATTGGCTGATGCGGCCGTTGTTCGGATTCGGTCTGGCCGCGGTCGCCATCGCCGCCACTTGGTATGGCGGTTTCTGGTTCGCGCTTTTCATAGCGGTCGGCGGGGCTGCTGCGGCGCGCGAGTGGCACCGGATGTTTGCCGGCTCCGATTACTTTTGGCTGACCGCTGTCTCGGTTGCCGGAATTGCGGCTGCGGCGGGAACGGAAGTTATTTTTGTTTCGAATGCGAGGCTGGCTGTTGTGCCATGGCTCATCCTCGCGCTCGCGGCGATACTCGACCTTCTTCTTTCGACGAGGCGCAATGCGGGGATGTTCTGGCATGGTGTTTCGATGCTTTACATTGGTGTTCCGGTGGTGAGCCTCGTGGCCATTCGTGAGCAGCCGGCCAATGGCGTGTGGGAATTGCTCGCGCTGTTTTTCGCCGTTTGGGCGACGGACACCGGTGCGCTGATTGCCGGAAATCTGCTCAAAGGACCAAAGCTGTGGCCTGCGCTGTCGCCCAACAAGACTTGGTCCGGTGCCGTCGGTGGCGCGATGGCAGGTGCTTTGGCGACGGCGATCCTGTTTCTGATTTTGCAGTCGAACCCATGGCACGGTGCGTTGCTCGGATTGTGCGCTTCGGTGATCGGGCAGTTGGGCGATCTCTTTGAATCTTTTCTGAAGCGCCGTGTGGGCCGCAAGAACAGCGGCAGCCTTATTCCGGGGCATGGCGGCGTTCTGGATCGCATCGACTCCATGTTGTTCGTGGCGCCGGTTGCCGCCTTCGCCTTTCTTGCTTTGAACATCGATCCGTTCGCGCTGGGGGCATCGTGAGCGGCGCTGATCTCTCGTCGGTGATAACGCGCCGTGTGACGGTCCTTGGCAGCACCGGCTCTATCGGAGTCAGCACACTCGATGTGATCGCGCATGCGCGCGAAACCTATGGCGCGGATGCCTTTCCAATCGAAGCTCTGACTGCCCAATCCAATGTCGAATTGCTCGCGCAGCAGGCCCTGCGGTTTCGTCCGAAATTCGCCGTGATTGGAGACGCCGCACGAGAAGCCGCACTGAAAGAGATGCTTGCTGGCACGGGCGTCGAAGTTGCGAGCGGCTATGATGCCGTCATCGAAGCCGCCGCACGGTCATCCGATGTTGTGATGGTGGCGATTGTGGGCGCGGCCAGCCTCGCGCCCGCGCTTGCCGCTGTCCGACGCGGCGCGACCATCGCGCTGGCCAACAAGGAATGTATCGTCGCTGCGGGCGATATCTTCCGCCGCGCCGTCGCCGAGAACGGCGCAACATTGATCCCGGTCGATTCTGAACATAACGCGGCATTCCAGCTTCTGAATTTCGATGAGGCGCACGCGATCGAACGCGTGACGCTGACTGCCTCCGGCGGTCCGTTCCGCGATTGGCCAAGCGAACGCATGGCGGTGGTGACGCCGGAACAGGCGGTCGCGCACCCCAATTGGTCCATGGGCGCCAAGATATCCGTCGATAGCGCGACGCTGATGAACAAAGGGCTTGAACTCATCGAAGCGCATTTCCTTTTTTCGCTTGAGCCGGAGAAGCTCGCCGTTCTGGTTCATCCGCAATCTATTGTGCATTGCCTGGTGTCGTATGCTGACGGCTCGACGCTAGCGCATCTCTCTGCGCCGGATATGCGGACGCCTATCGCGCATGCGCTGGCATGGCCGCGCCGCATGTCGTCGCCTTCGCGCCGCCTCGATCTTGCGATGCTGAACAAACTCACATTTGAGGCGCCCGATCCGCTGCGCTTCCCATGCCTGGGCTTGGCGCAGGATTGCTTGCGCACCGGAGGGCTCGCGCCTACCATTCTGAACGCCGCAAATGAAGTTGCCGTGCAGGCATTCTTGGGCCGCAGGATCGGCTTTCTCGATATCGCGCGCGTTGTCGAGGGCACCTTGTCCGCGCGCGCGTCAAACGCTTCTGGTGCGCCTAACGACGTCCAGGGCGTCCTCGATGTCGATCGTCAGGCGCGCGACCTTGCCGACACGATCTGCCGCCGCGTGGCTGCTTAGGGAGTAGAAGATTCATGCTAGATGCTGTGCACGGATTGCTGGGCTGGATACCACTCGGGTTGCCGGCGTTCCTGTTCGTCGTAACGGTCGTTGTCTTCTTTCACGAACTTGGTCATTTCTCCGTTGCGCGCCTTTTCAACGTCACGGTTGAAACTTTCTCGATCGGTTTTGGTCGGCCCGTCGCGAAGTGGACGGACGGGAAGGGCACGGAGTGGAAAATCGGATGGCTGCCGCTAGGTGGTTACGTGAAATTCCTAGGCGACGAAAATGCCGCCAGCGTTCCGGACCGGACGAAGATCGAGCAGCTTACGCCGGAACAACGCGCCAATGCGTTTCCGCTCAAGCCGCTCTATCAGCGCGCGCTGGTCGTGGCGGCAGGCCCTGTCGCAAATTTCATTCTGGCGGTCGTGATTTTCTCCGCGGTCATGATGATGCTGGGGCAGGCGACAATCCTGACGACTGTCGGCAAAGTCACTCCGGGCGCGCCAGCCGCAGTTGCGGGCGTTCGAGACGGCGACGTTATTCGCGCGATCAATGAAACGCCCGTCCAGACCTTCGATGAATTGGTGAAGGCCGTTCGGGCTCATAAAAACGGTGATCTCGCTATCACTTTTACCCGGCACAACCGGTCCATGACCGTTCACGCCAAGCCGCGCATCATTCAGGCCGACAATTTGTATGGCGACACGGTCAAATTCGTCGGCATCGGGATCGAGCCAGCCCTGGTGGATTCCAATTATCGGTTCGCGCCGGTGGGCCCGGTTACAGCGTTAAAAGGCGCCGTGACGCAGGTTTGGTTCGTTGCGGACACTTCGCTGACCTATCTGTGGCGCATCGTCACCGGCCATTCCCGCAGCGATCAGTTGACCGGCCCGCTGGGGATGGCGTCGGTCTCCAAACAGGCGGCCTCGGCCGGGTTTATGAACCTCCTCCAACTGGCGGCTCTACTTTCTGTAAGCATCGGGCTTATAAACCTTTTTCCCGTTCCCATCCTCGACGGGGGCCATCTTCTATACTATGGATGCGAAGCGGTTCTGGGTCGGCCATTGGGAGAGCGGGCGCAGGACGTGGGATTTCGGCTGGGATTGGCGGCGGTTTTGGGGCTGTTCGTGTTGGCGACCTGGAACGACCTTGTTCGGCTGAATCTATTCTGAAACACACAGCGTCGGCCGTTAACCAACGGCTTTCGCCTTTGAGACGAGCGGATGAGCCTGATCGCCTTCCTTTTCGCCCGGTGTAAGCGCGCGGCCCTGTTTGTGGCGTGCGCGGCGGCGCTGACTTCTCCTGCCCTTGGCCAGGCGCTCAACCCCCAGCCCTCCACGGCGGCCGCCGCCGCTCCGGCAGAGGCGCCGGGTCCTATCATCAAAGCGATTGTGGTGCGCGGAACGCAGCGCATCGAGCCGCAGACGGTCGTTTCCTATCTGACCATCCATCAAGGCGACAATTACGACGAACAACAGGTCGATGCCTCGCTCAAGACGCTGTTCGCAACCGGCCTGTTTGCCGACGTGAAGTTCGGCTGGGATGGCCAGACGCTCACGGTCAATGTCGTTGAGAACCCGATCATCAACCAGATCGTGTTTGAAGGCGAAAGCAAGGTCTCGGAAAAAGACCTGACGAAGGAAGTGCAGCTCAAGCCGCGCACCGTGTTTACACGCGCCAAGGTGCAGGCCGACGTCGCACGTATCATCGAGCTCTATCGCCGCAACGGCAAATTCGCCGCGACGGTCGATCCGCAGGTCATTCAGCGTCCGCAGAACCGTATCGACCTGATCTTCTCCATCAATGAGGGACCGACCACCGGTGTGGCGCGCATTTCGTTCATCGGCAACAAAGTCTTCGATGACGACACGCTGAAGGCGCAGATCGCGACCGAAGAAACGGAGTGGTGGAAGTTCCTCTCGTCGAATGACAACTACGACCCCGATCGCCTGACATTCGATCGCGAGCAGCTGCGCCGTTTCTACATCAAGCGCGGCTACGCGGACTTCAAAGTCGTCTCGGCCGTCGCGGAATTATCGCCGGACCGCGAGAATTTCTACATCACTTTCACGGTCGATGAAGGTCCGATCTACCACTTCAGCAAGGTCGAGATTCAGTCGAACATCAAGGAACTGACGCCGTCATCGCTGCGGCCGCTGGTGCCGATCGTGGACGGCAGCATCTACAACGCCGAAGCGATCGACAAAGGCATCGACGCGCTCACCAACGCCGCCGGAACGAAGGGCTATGCATTCGCGGAAATCCATCCGCGTGTGAAGCGCAATCGCGATACGCACACCATCGACGTCATCTTCAATATCGAGCAGGGACCGCGCGTTTACGTCGAAAAGATCAATATTCAGGGCAATACGCGCACCTTGGATAAGGTCATTCGCCGCGAGTTCCGGCTTGTCGAAGGCGACGCGTTCAATCGCGTGCTGGTGGATCGTTCGCGCACCCGCATCAAGGGCCTGGGCTTCTTCAAGACTGTCGATATCAAGCAAGCGCCGGGAAGCCAGCCCGATCGCACCGTGCTGAATGTGAACGTCGAAGAGCAGGCGACGGGTTCGCTATCGCTGGGCGCAGGTTATTCCTCCACGAGCTCTTTTGTCGGCCAGTTCAGCTACACGCAGACCAACCTGTTCGGCCGGGGTCAGTCGCTGCAGGCGAGCGTACAACTTTCTTACATCAGCAAGGAATTCCAGCTCAGCTTCACCGAGCCATACTTCCTTGACCACCAGCTGAGTGCCGGTTTCGATCTGTACAAGATCCTGACGGATTTCGATCAGGCGGATTATGAAGCGGACTCGACGGGTGGCACATTGCGTCTCGGCTTCCCCACATCGGAATACGCGAGCGTCGGCCTCCGCTACACCTATCGTGTTGACAGCATCACGCCGTTCTCCGGCGCACCGACCGCTGTCCAACTCTCGGCCGGCACGGCGGATACATCGTCCTTCGGCTACACCTATGGGTACAACACGCTCGACGATCTGCTGAAGCCACGTCACGGCGTGACATTCGCGTTCAGTCAGGACCTCGCTGGATTCGGCGGCTCGCTGAAATATCTCAAGACCGTGGCAACCGGCAGTTTCTATCATCCGGTCTTCGGCGATAATTTTGTCGCAAAGCTTCAATTCCAGGGCGGATACATTCAGGGTTATGGCGGCCAGCACGTCCGCTTGAACGAGCGCTTCTTCAAGGGTGGCGACGATTTCCGCGGCTTCAATATCGCCGGTATCGGCCCGCGTGAATTGAATGTGCCGGGGCAGGGCGGGCAGAACGCCATCGGCGGCGAAGCCTATATGATCGGCACCGCGGAGCTTCGTCTGCCGGACTTCCTCCCGGCCGACTACGGTATCTCCCTGTCGCTGTTTACCGATTTCGGAACATTGGGGCACATTTCGGGTGACGTAGGCATCCCGAATTGCGGCAACAATCGCGGGGGCGGGGCGCCCTGCATTAAGGACAATTTGGCTCTCCGCGCCTCCGGCGGGCTTGCCATCGGGTGGAAATCGCCCTTTGGTCCGGTCCAAATTGATATAGGCGTGCCCTTTATCAAGGAAGATTATGATAAGTCACAGATCATTCGCTTTAGCGCAGGAACGGGACTCTAACTCCATGACGACTTCGACCATGACCGCTGGTGCGGTTCGCCTTGTTGCGGCGCTGGCAGCAGCGGGCGCCATCTCCATTTTCGCTGCCGGTTCGGCATCGGCGCAGACACCGCCACCGAAGCCGGCCGCCGGCACCCCGGCGCCGGTGATCCTTGTGATCGATCGCAACGCCATCCTTCGCGCATCGAAGGTCGGGCAGAGCATCGTTCAGCAGGTGAACGGTTACTCGCAGGCTGCCGAGAAGGAATTCAAAAGCCAGGCAGATTCTCTGCGCTCGCAAGAGCAGCAGCTGCAGCAACAGGTGGCCATCCTCGCGCCAGATGTGAAGGCGAAGAAGATCAAGGCCTTCCAGGCGCAGCAGCAGGCGTTCCAACAGAAGGTGCAGACTCGCCAGGCACAGATTCAGGGCGGTGTGCTTCAGGCGCGCCAGCAGGTTGAGAAGGCCCTTGGCCCGATCCTGCAGGGCATTCTGAACGAACGTCACGCCAACCTGCTGTTCGACCGCAACGCGATCGTTCTGGGCACCGTGAACGTCGACATCACCGGCGTTGCCGTTCAGCGGCTCGATCAGAAGATGCCGTACGTGAAAGTGCAACTTGTTACGCCGTCTCCCGCCATGCTGCAGCAGATGCAGCAGCAGCAGGGACGCTGATATTGGCGCGCGCCGCCTTCGGGCGGCGCGCCATTTCCCTCGATGGCTGATCCTCGTTTCTACGACAACCGCGGGCCCTTCAAGCTTGCGGACGTGTGCCTTCGTTCCGGCGTGACATTGCCGGAGAGCGTCGATGGCGATGCACTGATCTTCGATCTGGCGACGCTAGAGGGTGCCGGTCCGCAACATCTCGCGTTCTGTGCAGGGAAGACCTCCCTCGGCGCGTTGGCACAGACCAAAGCCGGCTTCTGCTTTATCGGCAAAGATGCGGGGGGAGCGAAAGCACCGTCCGGTACAGTCGGGTTGCCTTGTGGCTCCGCACAGCAGGCCTTTGCGGCGGCTCTCTCTCTCTTCTATCCCGAAAACACGCTGGTGGCATGGTCCCAGCAAACGGCGGTCGACCCGAGCGCGAAAATCGGAGAAGGCGTCATGTTGGCGCCCGGCGTCGTCATCGGTCCGCACGCCGAGATCGGCGATCAAACCCGCATAGGTGCCAACACCGTGATCGGACGCGGTGTTGCCATCGGCAGGCGTTGCGAGATCGGCAGCAATGTCACGATTTCCAATTCCTATATCGGCGACCAAGTTGTGATCCTGCCCGGCGCACAGATCGGGCAGCCGGGCTTCGGGTTCGCTTCGGGCGCGGCGGGGCATATGAAAATCCCGCAGATCGGCCGCGTGATCGTGCAGGACAAGGTGGAGATCGGTGCCTGCACGACGATTGATCGGGGCGCCATTGGCGACACGGTCATCGGCGAGGGAACCAAGATCGATAATCTCGTCCAGATCGGGCACAACAATCGTATCGGTCGCCACTGTGTGATCGTCGCCCAGGTCGGTATTTCTGGAAGCTGCGAGATTGGTGATTTCGTCGTGATGGGCGGGCAGGCCGGCATAGCCGATCATGCGGTCATCGAGAGTGGCACCCGCCTGGCAGCACGAACCGGTGTCATGCCGGGAACATTGAAACGTGGAGACTATGGCGGTGCGCCCGCGCGTCCCGTAAAAGACTGGCTTCGGGAATCCATCGTGTTGGCGAGGCTCGCCAAACCGAAGAAGCAGGATGGCAATGGCTGACGGCAGCTCGGAAAAACTCGTGCTCGATGTCGAGCAGATCAAGAAGCTGCTGCCGCATCGTGCACCTTTTCTGTTCATCGAGCGCCTGACCGATATCGTTCCAGGCGAGAGCGCGACGGCCTACAAGGCGGTGTCCTACAACGAACCTCATTTCCAGGGGCATTTCCCGAACTTCTCGGTTATGCCCGGCGTGCTGATCGTCGAAGCCATGGCGCAAGCTGCCGGCGCGCTGGTCATGCATTCGCTGGGATGGTCTGCGGAGAATCGGCGCGTCTTCTTCATGACGATCGACAGTGCGCGCTTTCGCAGGCCCGTGACGCCCGGCGATATGCTACGGATGCCGGTCAAGGCGATCCGGCATCGCGGTCCCGTCTGGAAATTCGGCGGCCAGGCCTTTGTGGACGATGCGCTTTGCGCGGAAGCCGAATTCAGCGCGATGATCGCGGAAGACAATCAGGGTTCAAATGGCGGTTCATCCAACGGCGATCGTTGAAGACGGTGCCAGGCTCGATGCCGGAGTCGAAGTCGGCCCTTATTGCATCGTTGGACGCAACGTGGTGCTGGGCGAGGGCGTGCGCCTGCTTTCGCATGCAATCGTCTCCGGCAAAACTTCCATCGGCGCGAGCACTGTGGTCCATCCCCACGCCGTTCTCGGCGGCGAAGCGCAGATCTACAACAACGACGCGCCGGATGCGCGGCTGGAGATAGGCTCCGGCAACACGATCCGTGAAGCTGTCACCATCAATCTCGGCAGCAAGAAAGGGCGTGGCGTTACCAAGATCGGCAACAATTGCTTCTTTATGGCTGGCTCGCATGTGGGGCATGACTGTCACGTCGGCAACAATGTCACCCTCGCGAACGGCGCGATGCTGGGCGGGCACTTCGATGTCGGCGACGGCGTCATCATGGGGGGACTGGCGGCGGCTCAGCAGTTTGGACGTGTCGGGCGTTACGCGTTCATCAGCGGATTGTCCGGCATCAGTACCGACGTGATCCCTTACGGCATCGCCATTGGGTTGCACGTGCGGTTGGGTGGGTTGAACCTTATCGGTCTGCGCCGCCGCAAAATCCCGCGCGCAAATATTCATGCGTTACGGGCTGCCTATCGTGCCATCTTCCTCGAAGGGAAGTCCTCTATTCAGGATAACGCACGGGAAGCCGAAGCATCCGGGAAATGGAGGGGCGTTCCTGAAGTGGAAGAAGTGATCGCGTTCATTCTCGCCGATGCCAAACGTCCCATCACCCCCGCTCGCCGGCGGAGCGGTGAGGGCGACGACGAAGGCGAAGACTGACATGGCGACGCTCGGCATCATCGCGGGCGGCGGCGAGCTTCCGCTTGCGATCGCGGAAAGCGCGCATGAAGCGGGGCGGCAAATTTTTGTCCTCGGTCTGCCTGGCGCGGATGAAGCTCTTTCGCAGTTTCCCCACGAGAACACCGGAATTGGCGAATTGGGGAAAAGCCTGTCGCTTCTTCGAAAGCACGGTTGTGACGAGCTGACGTTCGCTGGTCGCGTGGCACGCCCGGAATGGGGCGCTCTCAAGCTCGATGCGCGCGGCGCGCTGGCGCTGCCGAAGGTTGCGGCTGCCGCGTTGAAAGGCGACGACGCGTTGATGCGCGCCATGCTGGGCATTTTCGAGAAAGAAGGATTTCGCGTGGTGGGGACCGCAGATGCGGCGCCCGATCTGATCGCGATGGCCGGCGTTTACGGGCGACACGCGCCGGACTCGCAAGCGCAGGCCGACATCGCACAAGCGCGCGAAGTGGTGCAGCGCATGGGAGAACTCGACATCGGCCAAGCCGCCGTTGTGGCCGATGGTTTGGTTCTCGCCGTGGAAGCAGCCGAAGGAACGGACGCCATGCTGGAACGGCTGTCACAGCTTCCGAAGAATCTTCGCGGAACGCCCCAGAAGCGCCGCGGCGTTCTGGTCAAAGCGCCGAAGCCCGGTCAGGAACGGCGCGTGGATCTTCCGGTCATTGGCGTTCGCACGATCGAACTTGCGTCTGCCGGCGGACTGGCAGGCGTGGCGGTGGAAGCGGGTGCGGCACTTGTGATGCGCAAGGCCAGGATCGTCGAAAC
>DATCRK010000062.1:0-8628 GCA_036569005.1 Rhizomicrobium sp.
ATGACACTCTCCGCCCTCGCCACCGCCGAGCAGGTGAAACCGCCGACGATGTCGCAATTGGTCAGCGAGCTGGAGCGGCTCGATCTCGTATCGCGCAAACCCATCGACAGGCGCTCGTCGGAAATCCTGCTCACGCGCAAAGGCCGCCAGCTTATGGAAGCCGGCCGCAAGCGCAGGCTCGCGCGGCTCTCCAAAGCCATCGCCGGCTTGCCGCCCGAGCAGATCGACAAGCTCGCGCAGGCGGCAGGACTGATGGTGGCGATGACGGACCCGTCACCCTGATCGCATCACATGCGAGTGAGGTGCGCCGCAGCATGCCCCCCCGCCGGACGGATCACCGCTAACATCCGCCCTCGGGCAAGGGGGAAATCATGGCAGAGAAAGCATTGGGCTGGCGCGTCTATGGCCTTGGCATCATCGCGCTGGCGGTGATCTGCCTGATCTGGGGTGATTTCCATGGCGGCCAGCCTGTTCCCAAAAACTTCCCGGCGCGCACCGCGCTCGCTTATGCCGTCGCGGTTTTCATGCTTGTTTGCGGCATCGCGCTGGAATGGCGCAAGACAACGCTCTGGGCCGCTGCGGCGCTGACCGCCTATTACGGTGTCATCGTCGTGCTGGTGATGAATGTGCGCCTTGTCCTGCGCAATCTCGAAATCTATGGCGCTTATGACAGCATGGCGGAAGAAGTCGCCATCGCCGCCGGCGCGTTCATCATCTGGGCGAGCGTTGCGAATTTGGACGCGGCGAAATCGGCGCGGCTCATCCGCATCGCGCAGATCGTGTTTGGCGTCTGCGCCATCTTCTTCGGAGGCGCCCACTTCGTTTACATGGATCTCACAGCGCCGCTGATACCCAAATGGCTACCGCCGAGCCAGGTGTTCTGGGGCTACGCGACAGGCGTCTTCCACATCGCCGGTGGTCTCGCGATCATCATGAATATCCGCGCGCGCCTCGCCGCCATTCTTCTCGCCGTCATGTATGCGATCTTCACCGTGGTCGCGCTGCCGCCGGGACTAATGGTGAAATCCACCTTCTTCGGCTGGACCGAAATCGCGACGAGCGTGATTCTGGTCGGCGTCGCCTGGGTGGTGGCGGATTCGCTGGCGCGAAAGACCTGACCCCACCGCAATTTTCTCCAAGCAAGCTGGAATTGGGCATGCAGAGATTGCCATGCCTCTGTGGCATTTATGTTCTTGTTTTGTTCATGGCAAGGGCTATCTTCCGGAACGGGCTCATTGCGGGTGGGCGCCAGCGGATTGCACGGGGTGCCTACGAAAATTCGAAGAACAACCTTCGAGCGATTTTTATGGAATTCCAAAGACTTAACCGAAAAGAGGAGAAAAAAGTGATTGGTTACATCACGATAGGGGCCAAGGACACCGAGGCCTCGGGAAAGTTCTACGACGCGGTGCTGGGCGCCGTGGGCGAGGAGCGCAAATTCTCGGACGGCGGCTGGATCGGCTATGGGCCCAAAGGCAGCGACGACAACAGCGTCTTCGTTTGCCCGCCCTTCGACGGCAAGCCGGCGAGCTTCGGCAACGGCATGATGATCGCCTTCAAGACAGATTCGAAGGCGAAGGTGGACGCGGCGCACAAGGCAGGCCTCAGCCATGGCGGCTCCGACGAAGGCGCGCCAGGCTTCCGGCCGCCGGA
The DNA here is from genome assembly GCA_036569005.1 of Rhizomicrobium sp. GTDB lineage: Bacteria > Pseudomonadota > Alphaproteobacteria > Micropepsales > Micropepsaceae > Rhizomicrobium. The sequence continues at coordinate 1,654 of DATCRK010000062.1, forward strand.
GAAGCAAAGCTGGTATGGCGCCTATCTGCGCGATCCCACCGGCAACAAGATCGCGGTCTATTACACGCCGTAAAAGGGCACGCGGAGATCCTAGTCGATCTCCGTGAGCACCTTCTTTGCCGCGGCGATCTCCTCTTGGGAGATCGCTCCAGCCTCGGCGATGGCCTGCATCTTCTCGGCAGCGCGTCTCTGCACGCGCCTTCGAAGATGCGGATGGCGGCGCATCAGGGTCTCGAAATCATCGACCGAGAGTTCCAGAAGCCGTGTCGGCGTCAGCGCGGTGACGGTGGCCACGCGCATCGTTTCGTGCAGCAGCGCCAGCTCACCGAAGAAATCGCCCGAGTCGAATCGGATTTTCTTTTTCGGCAATTCGGCTTCCACCGCGCCCGAGACGATGAAATACATCGCCGCGGCCCGCTCACCCTCCGCGGAAATGACTTCGCCAGGTCCGACGTTCTGGGAGCGCAGCAGATCGAGAATCTCGCCGATCGTCTGCGTATCGAAGTCCTTGAACAGCGGCACCCGCGCCAGCATGCCGAAGGTGACGTTGAAATCGCGCCGGTGGATGGTGCTCACAAAGCCGGTCGCGATGATGCCGACGGGAAGCGCGAAAAGACCGAGCCCCGCGATCATCGTGATGCCGGCGATGACCCGGCCGATGGGCGTGATCGGCACAGCATCGCCATAACCGACCGTGGTCAACGTCGCGATGGCCCACCACATCGCGTCAGGGATGGTGCCGAAGAGCTTGGGCTGAATGGTACCTTCCGCCGCATGCATCGCAGCCGCCGCGAAAACCATCGCGCAAAGAAGCAGAAGGAGCGTTCCATAGAGTGCGTGACGCTCGTCGACGATGACCTTGCCCAGCGTCGTCAATGCGGGCGAGTAGCGCGCAATCTTCAGAAGCCGGAACACGCGCACCAGACGCAGCACGCGCAGGTCGAAGAACGGCACGAAGAGCTGCACGATGGCCGGTGCGATGGCGATGAAATCGATCACCATCATCGGCCGCGTGGCTGCATGAAGACGCCCCGTCCATGCGCCTTGCGAAGAGACCGTGGGCTCCTCGGCCGACACCCAAAGCCGGAGCAGATATTCGATAGCGAAGATGGCGACCGACACGACCTCGAAGAGTTCAAGGTCATGGCCGTAGGCAGCGCGCATCGACGGCATGCTCTGCAAGGTGAAAGCGAGCACGTTGGCGATGATCAGCGCAATCAGGAACGCTTCGACGATGCCGCCAAGAACGCCGGAAGCACGACCGCCTTCGAGCACAACATAAACGCGCCGGCGCAGCGTCTCCGGCGCATGTTTGCGATTCGTCATGCGGGCGCGAGTTCGCCCAGCCGTTTGGCGATGGCGTCGAGCGCAGCCTGCGCCTTGGTGCCATCCGGACCACCGGCCTGTGCCATGTCGGGCCGTCCGCCGCCGCCTTTGCCGCCCAGCGCTTCCGCGCCGAGCTTGACCAGATCGACCGCGCTGATCCGCTTGGTGAGATCGTCAGTGACGCCAACAACGAGCGACGCGCGGCCGTCAGCAATTGCCGCGAATGCGACAACGCCGGAGCCGACTTTCGCCTTGGCATCGTCGGCAAGGCCTTTGAGGTCCTTCGCGTTCACGCCTTCGACGACGCGCAGAACCGCTTTGACACCTGCAATCTCTTTCACCGCATCGCCGGAATCGCTGCGCGAAGGCCCCGCCAATGCCAACGCCTTCTTGGCGTCCGCCAGCTCGCGCTCCAGTTTCCGGCGTTCCTCGGCAAGCGCCAAGGCGCGGGCTGGAAGGTCAGCTGGGCTGGTCTTAAGTGCAGCCGCTGCTTCGCGCGCCAGATCCGCCTGATCGGACAGCCAACGACGCGCGCCTTCGCTGGTCAGCGCCTCGATGCGTCGAACGCCTGCCGCCACGGCACTCTCGCCGAGAATCGTGAAGATGCCGATGTCGCCCAAGCGGCGCACATGCGTGCCGCCGCAAAGCTCGACCGAGTAGGTCTTTTCCGCGTCAAGGTCGCTGCCCATGGTGAGAACACGCACTTCGTCGCCATATTTCTCGCCGAACAGCGCTTCCGCCCCCGCCGCGATCGCCTGATCGGTGGGCATCAAGCGCGTGGATACATCGGAATTCTGCCGCACGACGGCGTTGACCATGTTCTCGATCCGGTCGAGCTCATCCAACGTTACCGCCTTGGGATGCGCGAAGTCGAAGCGCAAACGATCCGGTGCGACGAGCGATCCCTTTTGCGAGACATGCGGCCCCAGCACGCGCTTGAGTGCCGCGTGAAGCAGGTGTGTTGCGGAGTGATTGGCACGTGTTGCGCGGCGACGTTCACCGTCCACGCGCAACTCGACCGCATCGCCGATGTGAAACTCGCCGCCCGTCACCCGCACGATATGAACATGCAGGCCATTGTGCTTCTGCGTGTCGGTCACGGCTCCTTGGGCGCCCTTGCCAGAGAAGATCGCGCCCTGGTCGCCCACCTGTCCGCCAGACTCGGCATAGAAAGGCGTCTGATTGGTGAGAAGCTGGACTGTGTCGCCAGAGGCCGCGAATTTGACGCGCTTTCCATCCCTCAGGATCGCGACGATATTGCCTTCCGCTTCCTCGGTGTCATAGCCGAGGAATTCGGTGGCGCCCAATTCGTCGCGCAGCTCGAACCAGATTTTCTCGTCCGTCGCCTCGCCCGAGCCGGCCCAGGCCTTGCGGGCTTCCTCGCGCTGCTTCTGCATCGCCGCATTGAAGCCTTCGACATCTACGCCGATGCCGCGGGCGCGCAATGCATCTTCCGTCAGATCGAGCGGAAAACCGTAAGTGTCATAGAGCCTGAAGGCGGTTTCACCGCCAAGCTTGTCACCGCTTTTGAAGGTTCCCGTCGCTTCGTCGAGCAGCTTCAGACCGCGTGTCAGTGTTTCGCGGAAGCGGATTTCTTCCAGCTTCAGCGTCTCGGTGATGAGCGCCTGCGCGCGCCCCAGTTCCGGATAGGCCGTGCCCATCTCGGCGACCAGCGCGGGCACCAGGCGATACATCAGCGGATCCTTCGCGCCGATCAGATGCGCATGACGCATGGCGCGGCGCATGATGCGGCGCAGCACGTAGCCGCGACCTTCGTTCGACGGCAGCACACCGTCGGCGATCAGGAACGACGTCGAACGCAGGTGGTCGGCAATGACGCGATGGCTCGCTGCATGACCGCCTGTCGCCGACGATCCGCTTGCTTCCGCGGAGGCCGCGATCAGATGGCGGAAAAGATCGATGTCGTAATTGTCATGAACACCCTGCAGCACGGCGGTAACGCGCTCGATGCCCATACCCGTATCGATCGAGGGCTTGGGCAGCTTCTCGCGGCGTCCGTCCGCGAATTGCTCGAACTGCATGAAGACGAGATTCCAGATCTCGACGAAACGATCGCCGTCTTCGTCCGGAGAGCCGGGTGGACCACCTGCGATATGATCGCCGTGATCGTAGAAAATCTCCGAACAGGGACCACAGGGGCCGGTATCGCCCATCGACCAGAAATTCGCATTGGTCGCGATGCGGATGATTTTCTCTTCCGGAAGCCCGGCAATCTTCTTCCACAGGCCGAAAGCTTCGTCGTCGTCGGCATAGACGGTGACCAGCAAACGGCTTTTGTCGATGCCGAAATCCTTGGTGATCAGGTCCCAGGCAAAGCGGATCGCGTCGTCCTTGAAATAATCTCCAAAGGAGAAATTGCCGAGCATCTCGAAAAAGGTGTGATGGCGCGCCGTGTAGCCGACATTGTCCAAGTCGTTGTGCTTGCCACCGGCGCGCACGCATTTCTGCGCCGATGTTGCGCGCCGGTTCGTCCGCTTTTCCTGACCGGTGAACGCGTTCTTGAACTGCACCATGCCGGCGTTGGTGAACAGCAGCGATGGGTCGTTGCGCGGCACAAGCGAGCTGGATGGCACCACGGCGTGCTGCCGGTCGCGGAAAAAATCGAGAAAACTGGAACGGACATCGGAAAGACTGGTCATGCACCCGTTTTAGAGCCTGTCCAGAGCAATTTGAAGCGCAATGCTGCGCTGCAAAGACGCTCAGGCCGGCGGTGCCGGGTCCGGCGTGCCCGCGCCAGGAGGGTCGGAGAGAAGCACAGGGGAATCCGCAAGCGGCAGGGCGGCCACAGCCTCAAGGAGCTTGCGGGTATGAGGGTCCTGCGGCGCGCGCAACAGCGTCCCTATAGGGCCCCTTTCGACGACGCGCCCGTCCTTGAAGACAAACCCGTCCTCGCAGAAGACGCGGGCCAACCCAAAATCGGACGTGATGAAGAGTACCGCCGGCCCTTCATTGGAGCGAAAATTGCGCAACAGGTCCCGCACAACGGACTGGGCGAAAGCATCCAAACCACGCAACGGCTCGTCTATCACCGCAAGCAGCGGTTGGCCGACGATCGCGCGCGCGATCTGCAAGCGACGCCGGTCAAATGGCGATAACGACGCAACGGTGCGGCTGCCGGGAAGGGCCGCCAGCCCCACGCGCTTCAGAGCGGCATCGCGATTGTGGGCGACAAGATCGCGCGGCATGGCCAGATGTGCCCGCAATGGCTCAGCCACCGTGTCGAAGATGGTCATGCGCGGATCGAGCGCATCGTCGTCGCCGGTGACAAAGCTCACGCGTCGACGCAGCCGCGCCATCATCGCCGAATTCAGCACGCCGATATCGACCTGATCGAAAACAATGCGCCCGGCAGCCACGGGATCGAGACCGAGCACCACACGAGCAAGCGCGCGGCGCCCGGACCCAATTTCACCGATAAGCGCGAGCGATGCACCGCGGCGCAACTCGAAATTCAACTTGTCGCGCGACTTCAGCTTGCTGCGAGCTGCAAGCTGCACTCCCTGAACGCGCAACAATGGCTCGCCCCGCACCGGGCTGCGATCGGGCAATGGCTTCTCATCCGGAGAGGAGGCCCGGAACAATGTCTGCGTATAGCTGTGCGATTGAGCGGTCGCCAGGCGCGCCAAAGCTCCCTCTTCGACGATACGGCCAGAGCGGAGAACGATGAGGTCGCTATCCAGAAGCTTCGCAGCACTTGCTCGCGCGGCGGCATATAGAAGCGCGAAACCCAGACGTCTTTGTTCCGCCTTGAGAGCAGATACCAGAGCCCGCGCATGCGCGGGTGACAGCTCGCCGAGTGGATCGTCCGCCAGAAGGAGTTCCGGCGTTTGAGCCATAGCTGCCGCGAGCAATGCACTGGCAAGCGCTTCTGGCGCGATCAGCGCAGGCGGATGATCCAATGCTTCCAGATTCGGCGCGCCGGGAAGACGTTCCAGAGCCAGCCCAAGCTCCGCTTTTGCGCTCGCTTTGGGCTGTCGCAATTTGCGCGCGACGATGAGGCACAACTGAGAAAGTACGCTCGTGTGCGGGTTCAACACGTTGGCATGGGGTCCAGGCAGATAAGCGATACGCAGGTCCAGAGTCATGCGGCGGTCGATCTGTTGCTCGAGACCATCGCGAAGCCGAATTGCCCCGCTAACGCGGGTGCCACGGCGAATGGGCTGGGCGAGTGTGCGCAGAACGGCTCCGCCGCCTGAACCTGCCTCACCCAGAAGTGTCAACGTGCCGCTCGGTTCGAGCATAAGCGAGAAATTCTCGATCTCGGGCTTTCCGGCGCCGGGCCGCGTCAATGTGAAATCGCGGATGCGCAGAAGAGGCGTCGATTCATTCATGGCGGCTCGCCTTCGTCCAACGCCGCGGAAAGCCTGGCGAAAAGAACAAGCAATATGAGCGCCAGTGCCGGAAACAGCATGGGCCACCAAATGTCGAGATAGTTTGCGCGAGCCGCGGCGATCATCAATCCCAGATCACGATGCGGAGGAGCTGCTCCAAAACCGAGGAAGCTCAGTGTCGCGAGCACGATCGTCGTTGAGGCGAGCGCCCGGCCGATGACGTTGACGAAGTTGGCCTGCACTTCATAGACGAGATCGCGCCGCAGAAGCGTGACCCCGGGAATCCCCGTGGCGCGCGCATATTCGGCATGGCGAGAGCGGGCGAGCCGCATCGCACGGTCAAAACTGCGATTGAAGATGGCTGGAGAAGCAGCCAGACCGGCCGCTGTCGCCGCAAACTCGTGACCCGCAAGAGTCACAAGAACGACCGCGAGGAGCAACACCGGTACACTGCCGAGCACGCCACTGATTCCGCGCAAAACCGTTCCCAACCGCAATGGCGCGCGGGCAGCGGCAAAACCCGCAACGGCGCCAACGAGCACAGCGATGATCGCCGCGAGAAATGCGTTCGAAAACGTCACCGCCAGCGCGTGAACTGTCTCGCTCATAACATCGCGGCCCAGCACATCGGTGCCGAACGCATAAGACGCGTCCGGCGCGAGTGATGACGCCCCGACGTTCGCAGCACCGGCCGGGGCGCGGGCGATCACATTGCTCAGCGCCACAATGACGGCGATCACGCCGACACCAGAGAGACCGATCATGCTGATCACCGTGCGAAGCCTGGCTCCGCTCACGCCGTCTGCCGCATTCGTGGCTATAGCCGTCACGGGTTATCTTCCGGAATCATGAGCTGTGACGCGGCGCTGCCGACGGAGCTTGCGAGAAGCGTGATGACGGCGAACAAAAAAAGCGCCGCTGCGATGACATCCCAGTCGCCGAGCGCTGCGGATTTCAGAAAAAGCACGGCAACGCCGTTGCGATGGAAGACCCACTCTGCGACCGCTGTGGCGGAAATAAGTGCCAAGGCGACTTCGCCGAGATCGCGCAGCAGGGCCGCAAGGACTTCCGGGAAAGCGAAATGAAAGTCGATATCTAGCGCGCTCAGACCCATCATGCGCAATCCGCTTCGATAAGGTTCGGACCATGCAGAGGCCGCGGCGCGGCGTAGAGAAAGCTGAACACTGGCAGCTCCGGCCACGCCAACCGTCAGCACCGGCAACGCGAAGGACTGCAATGCGGCGCTCCAGCCGCCAGATCGCATCAGCGCCGTCCAGGACAATGCGCTTTCCTGTGT
>DATCRK010000063.1:0-12657 GCA_036569005.1 Rhizomicrobium sp.
AAAGCCCGTTCACACGCGCAATGATCGAACCGCCGTCGTTCGCAAACGACGCAGCAGACCCAAGGCTCGATGCCGAAATCCTAACCCCAACCGCCGAAGCACCAGACCCCGTCGCAACAGACGAAATCGTCCCCGTGTTCAGGAAGGGACTGTCATCCGACAACACCGCGACCGTCACACCGGCGGCTTTTGCGTTCGATCCGGTCGCCGTCGCTGTGATCTTGCCACTGTTCGCGAACGCGCCCGTCACGTTGTCGGTTTCGATATCGATGCCAGAAGCCAGCGCGTTCGCGCCCGATGCGGCAACGGAAATTGTGCCGCTGTTGCTGACACGGCCGGAGAACGTGCCGCCTCCGACCGCTGAGCTGACGGTATGATGACTGGCAGAGCCTGTCCGCGAAATGACGGTGAAGCCATGCTTCACCGTGCGGAACGCGGTTTGCTCCACGAAGCCGGTCCGTGCGGCATAGACATGAATGCCGCGTGCTGTCGCGGACGGGCCGGCCGCAGTGACGTCGATCGTGCCGGCATTCACGATATCCGAACTCACATCAAGACCATCCAATGCCATGCCATCGGCCTTGGCCGATTTCGTTCCCTTGGCCTGAACTTGAATGGTGCCATTGTTGGTGAGCGCACCCGAGATCGAAGCAGCCGGCGCGATCAGATCCGAGTTGATTTCGGAGCCGGAAAAAACCTGATTTGATCCGGACGCAAATGAATGACGATGGTCCGTGGACCCGCTGAATCCGTTGGCGATCATCATGCCGTGCGCTGTCGCGGTGGCGCCCGTCGCGGCAACCGCGATCTTGCCGGATGACGTGTTGGTAATCGGCATTTCCACGGTGCTGCCGGAGACAAGCACGCCATAAGCTTCCGCCTTGGCCTGCGGCGCCGATCCCATAACGGCCACCGTGCCGCTGTTGCTCAAGATGCCCTTGACGGCCCCGCCGGTGTGCTGTTCGCGAGAGGTGTGCGTGATCGCCCCCGTGGACGTGTTCAGAACCTCAGACAGAACGCCGATATCGATGCCGACAGCTGCGGCGAGCGCCAAGCTCCCATTTGCCTTCGCGGAAACCGAAATGCTTCCGCTGTTATTTACCGCGGCTGACAGATTTGCCTTGGCGACGTGTGCGCTCGAATTCGTTCCAATGCCCGACACGAAATAGCCATAGGCGACGACACGAAGCGCGGTCAGCGTTGTGGCGGGCGCCGTGCCGGTCGCCAGCCGGGTACCCGCGGCGGCAACGCTTACAGAACCGGAGTTGGTGAACGAGAGAGAACCGCTGCTGCGACGCACGCCTTGTGCGACTCCGTCTCCCTGCACGTTGACCTCGGCGGATTGTCCCTTGGCCTGCGCGGCCACATCGAGCGAAATCGTCCCCGAATTGGTGATGCTCATATCCAACGGGGCGCCGCCCGCCGTGCTGGAAGGCGCGAATTGCTCGATACCGCCGCCGCCCGCGAACACGCGCGCTTCTGCCGTGCCCGATGCCGATGCGAAAACCCGCATACCGATCTGGCCTTTATTGTTGGCGATCAGCGTCGCACCCGGCGAATCTTCTGCCTGCTGATAGATCACATTGCCGCCACCGGCATCGGCCTGCGCATCCGCGCCGCCTGTCGCGACAGCGTTGACGCTGACGATCATCGAACCGGAATTCGTTACGGTTTCATTCGCAACCGCCGCGCCACCGATCGACTGGCTCAGAACCGCGCCCGCCTCAACATTGGCCGTGACGTTGCCGGGCGCCATTCCCTTCGCGATGCCATTGAGAGAAAGCGAAATCTGGCCGCTATTGATGAAGCTGATCTCGCCGGTCTGCTCCGGCCGGACGATTTCCTGCTCGATCAATCGACCGACATTGAATTGCGCCTCGGCCTCGCCGCCAGCTTCGGCATCGCCGGTCAAAGACACGGCGATTGTACCGCTGTTGTTCATCGAAACGGTCGAGTTGCCGTACTCCGCATCCTGCAGGATGAATGCGGAATGCGCCTGCACATGCGCGGAAGCAAAGCTCTTACCGACGGCTTTGATATTGCCCGTAACCGACATCGAGCCGCTGTTGGTCAGCGCAAGCTTGACGGTATCGAGCACGCCGCCGGACGTAAACGAAAAGCCTTCCTGAAACGCGATATAGCCCAGAGACCCCGCGGCGCGTGCCGCACCGGCGGTCGCCGTCGTCGCGTGCGTCACGCTTGCGTTTGCAACCGCGTTCAGCTTCACGGTCACCGATCCGGAGTTGGTGATGTCTTCGCTGATGGTCTGCGCAAAGCCGTCAAACTGTCCGAACGCACTACCAAATTCCGCCAATGCGGACGCACGCGGCCCACCCGCGGCCACAGCCGTATCGGAGATGGCGAAGGTGCCGCTGTTCGTGAGAGAGACTTTTATGGCTTCGCCCGAAAGTCCCGCCGCTTCTGCTTTCTGGTATGCTCCTTCGGATACGAAAGCTGTCGCCTTGGCATCGCCCGTTGCTACCGCGGACGCCTTTACCTTCAGGGAAAAACTTGCCGAATTGGTGATGCTTTCCGAGATGTTCGCGAATGCGGAGACCTGCTGCTGTATTCCGATCGCGCTGTGCGCGATAGCTGTGACCATGGATCCTTTCGCGACAGCGGTGGCAGCGAGGTCGATCGTTCCGGAATTGTCGACGGAGAGCGTCACGCCATTGCCGATTGTGGAACTGGGGTTGTTCGTACGTACCGACTGGATGACGCCATGCACGATGGCGCTGTCCGAAGCAGCGCCCGTCCGCGTGAGCGCGGCATGGGCCTTGGCGGAGATCACGCCGACATTGTCGAGGCTCGCGGCAAAGCCGCCGGCACCGAAAAGCTGCTCGGTGACTCCATCGGCCTGAGCGTTGACAAAACTTGTGGCCGTCGCCGCCGCATTTGCGACGACGTCGATATGCCCCGTGTTGGTCAGTTTGGCGCCGTTTGAACCGGCGTAAAAAATACCGTTGCCCAGATCGCTGCCCGAAGCGGTGTGCGCAACCTCGATCATGCCGCTATTGCTGATGCCGGCGAGATTGACATCGGAAGCGACGGCGATGCCGGTATGCGAAGCATTGATAACGCCGCCCTTCGCGTTGATCACCGAACCGGTGATGTGAGCGCCGAAATCAAGCGAGATGCCGAACTGGTTCCCCGGCCCGACCGTTCCTTCGTTGGTCAGGTTGCCGCTGATGCTGCCCAGCGACGTCACTTCTATATAGTCCGGGTTCTGGTGGGCCGTGACTGTGACTGGCCCTCGCGCCGAAGACACGACGACCGGCGCTGATGCGCGGGCAATGCCGGCGGCGCAAAGCTGAAGCGTCGCGAGCGACGCGCCCGACAAAAGACGGCGAACGACCTTATTCACGACTCCCCCCTTGAACCGTCACAACGGGGCCGGGCGGCCTCGCGAATACACCGACGATTCCAAGCCGTTCATTTAGTCGGGAAATCCAGCAAAATAAATGGCATTCAATGGCGCATGGTACAGTCTGGTACAAAGTCGCCAAACCTCGCAGAGCGTTACGGATATTTCGCCTTTGCTTCATGAGAATGGCTTGCAGATATGCCGGCCGATGGGCGAAATGCCTCTTCCGCAGCGGATTTATGGCAAATGTTTCACCTCCTGGATTCTCTCGCCTTTCACGCCGCCACGCGGCCCGAACAGCTTGCGATCGCGACGCCGCGCGCGCGGCTGAACTACCGCCAGCTCTACGACGCTTCTGTCAGCGCGGCGCTGCGCGTCGCCCAGTTGGGCGTGGAACGCGGACAGACGGTCGGTATCTACGCCGTCAATCCTGCCCTGCAATATGTCCTCGCCGCGGGCGCCAATCGGATCGGCGCGGTGATCTGCGTCCTGCCGCAGGAAGAATCGCTTCTCGAAGCGGCGCTCGCACAGGTGAAGCCGGATGTGCTGCTGCAGGATCGGCCTGTGCCTGGAGCCATCTCCAAGATGATCGACGTTGATCTGACATGGCTCGAAGGTCGCGGCTCGCCGAAAGAATTGCCGCCGCCGCCCTTCTCTCTCATGCAGATGGGCGCAGTTTGCATGATCACGATGTCCACCGGCACAACCGGCCGCAGCAAGCCCATCGGCTATTCGGTCGCGCAATTCATGCAGCGCCTGCCATGGCGGACATTCTCCGCGCTCGCCACGCAGACCGGCGAGAAGACCCTCCTGCTGAACGCGCTGCCAACCTCCTACGGCTTCATCACCATGTTCGGGATGTTGTGGGGCGGTGACACGGCCTATATGGGTTGGGCTGGCGAACCGGCGCTGCAGCTCATCGAAGCGGAAAAGATAAATCGCGTGATGGCGTCCACGCCGCTCATCATCCAACTCGCGCGCGCGTTCGAAGAAAACCCGAAGGATTGCTCGTCGCTGCGGCAGATCTTTGCGGCAGGCGATACGCTGCCGGAGCGATTCTCGCGGCTGATCGCAACGAAGATGTGTCCAAATCTCGTCATCGCTTACGGCGCGAACGAAGCGGGCATGGTATCGACCGTCACCGCCGAACAGGCAAACTTCGATCCGCAATGCGTGGGTTACGTTTATCCCTGGTGCCAGGTCGAAATCGTAGACGAAGACGACAATGTACTTCCGCCCGGCATGACCGGCGTGTTGCGCATCGGCGGCGCGAGCATCATCCAGGGTTATCTCAGCCAGGACGACGGCACGGAGAGCCGCTTCCGCAACGGATGGTTCTATCCCGGCGACACCGGATATTTCCGTCAGGACGGCGCCCTGTTCGTCACCGGAAGATTGGGCGCCGCGGCGGAGCCCGTCACAGCAAACGTCCAAGCGATCAACGATGTGGCCTCGGCGCATCCGGCTGTTGCCGAAGCCGCGGCATTCGTCGTCCGCAACATGGCCGGCGCAAACGAAATCTGGCTCGCGGTCGTCGGCCGCGACGGTTTCGATCTCGCGGTTTTGCGCGAATACTGTGCGAAGCTCGGCGCGGACGCACCGCAACGCTATCTCGTGTTGCCGTCCCTGCCGCGCAACGAATCCGGAAAGGTCATGCGTTGGCGTCTCGTCGAGTTATCGCAGACGCAGAACAGGACGCCCTGAGCGGCGGATCAGTTCGACGGCGCGAAGTGCAGGTCCTGGTAGTCGAAGCTGAAATCCGCCAGCGGTGACACGGGCTTCATCTCCAGTTTCGCGATCTTGCCGCTCTTCACGTCGAACCTCACATAGGCCGGCTCGACCATGTGATCGTCCCACACCACCTTGAAGGTGTCGTCCGCCACGTGCGTCAGCGGGCCTTCCATGCGCGGTGTCTGATCGAACTTCATCCAGAGCTTGCCACCATCTCGGGTGGAGATCGTGGTGGTGCCATACCAGGGATCGCGATAGACGCCGGCATAAGAGGCCGTCGGCAGCGAAGATTTATCGTTCGGCTTCATCTGTTCGGGCTGCGACTTCAGCGCCTTTTGCCCGGACGCCATCATGCCGTCGACGAGCTTCTTCAGCGCCTCGTTCCAGTGTTGATCTGGAACGCCGAGGTAATAGTCGAGCAAATGGAACGCCACTGCGCGCCGTGCAGCACCATCTTCGGAGTTGATATTTACCGAGATGCCGACTCCCTTCTCGGGGATCAGATACTGTGCCGCAACAGCGCCCAGCACCGCACCGGTATGCTCGATGACGGTATGGCCGTGATAGTTCTCCACAAACCAGCCAAGGCCATAATCCTGGAACTTCGGCGACAACGCAGCGAGAACCGCCGATGTCGCGGCGCCGAAGGAATCCGGCGACACCACCACGCGCGGCTTCCACATTTCATCCGATTGTGCGGTACTGAAGAGTTGCTTGCCGTTCGGCATCTTGCCGTGCGCGAGCTGGATCTGCATCCACTTCGCCATGTCCGTGGCGCTGGCATTGATCGCGCCGGCGGGCGCGGAAGCTCCACCCTCGAGACCATGAACGAGAATGCTCTGCGGACCCAGGCCCTGGATCGGTCCGCTGATGCGCGCGTGCAACGCCACGCCGTTCTTGGCATCGATGTGATAAGCGGTCATCGCATCCGTCATGCCGGCGGGCGCAAAGATGTGGTTCTCGACGAAATGCTCCCACGTCTCGCCCGACACAGATTCCACCAGCGCGCCGGCAACGATATAAAGAATGTTGTCGTAGGCGAAGGTTTCGCGGAATCCGGTGACGGGCTTCAGGTAACGCAGCGCATGGACGATGTCCGCGCGCGAGCGCGTCGTCGCCGGAACGATGAGCAAGTCGCCCTCTCCCAGCCCCAACCCGCTGCGATGCGTGAGCAGGTCGATGATGGTCATGTGCTGCGTGGCGTAAGGATCGTACATCTGAAAGCCGGGCAGCTTGTCGACGACGCGATCGGTCCATTTCAGCTTGCCCTCATCCACCAGGATCGCGAGCGCCGCTGATGTGAACGCCTTCGATTCCGAGCCGATAGGAAACGCGGTGTGCTCGTTCACCGGCGCCTTGGTCGCGATGGAGCGGATGCCGTAGCCTTTGGTGAAGACGACTTTGCCGTTCTCGACGATAGCGACGCTCATGCCCGGCGGGCCGAAGGTCCGCATCGACTTCGCCACAAAGGCATCCAGATCCGCCGGCGGCGCGGCATTCGCGCTCCCGCCGAACGCCATCAACGCCGCAACCGCAACACCGCACAACAAGGATCGCATCGCGTTTCTCTCAGATGTTGAAGTGGAAGTTGGCGAAACCGTAGTCCCAGATCACCCACAGGCCATACAACCCGCAGAGCGCCAGAACGAGATCGCCCGCACGCACCAGCCATCCACCCGGTCCACCCATGACGCGCGAGACGCCGTTGGCGATCATCGCCAATCCGCCGAGGAAGGCGAAGACGCCGAATACATACAGGACGCCGATATACGGATTGAGCTTACCGCCCAACAGCAGATATTCGTCGACCTGAATGGCCGTGAGAATGCCGACCCATCCCGCCACGACGGCGAGATAGAGCACCGCACCCAGGCGCGATCCCAGCCGCAGCTGGCGCTGGCGGTCGGTCATCTCCAGCGGACGGCCAAAGCGGCGGCGCACGATCCAGCCCCCGAACCAGATGGCAATCGTCAAAGCGCAGACGAAGAGCGTGCCCAAGCCGAACAGCTTGAGATTGCTCAGTTGCTCGAGACCATGCGTCTTCTGCAGCAATTCCACCGGGATAAAATCGTCCGAGGTGAAATAGTCGACGTTTCCGTCCTGATCGGTGACGAACTTCAGATGCGTCTGGCCACCAGCCTCACGATAGGTGAGCGGACCAACATTGCGCCACTTCTTCGGCGCGCCGCTGAAATCCTTCAGCATGTCGACCGTGATCGTCTTGTCGGGCTGCTCGACAACCGCCGTCTGCCCGAGTTGGAAAAGAAGACGCATCGCCGAATCCTTGCGGCGGCTGGCGACGTAGTAGCCTGTGACCTTCGCGTTGTCCTTCGAAGGATCGGCGACTGCCTTCTCTTCCGGCGGCGTATAGGGGAAGTAACGGTCGAGGAAGGCGCGAAAGATGCCGACGCGGACATTCTCCGCCGCGCCATCCTTGCCCACGCTGTTGAGCGACATGAAGAAGCCGACATTGGCGTCCGTGATGAGATGCAGGTCGCTGTGGAAGGCTTCCGTATCGCCGGCATGGCCGATGATGCGATGGCCATTACGGTTCTCGTCGTAAAAGCCGAGGTTGAAACCGTTCATGCCGGGCGCAAGCGTGTAGTTGCGCGACTGCATTTCCTTCACCGTCTCGGGCTTCAGGATGCGCGCGCCGTCATACTGGCCGCCATTGAGATGGGCCATCATGAAGCGCGCCATGTCGGTCGCCGTGGACGACAACGAACCCGCGGGTGCGGCCTCGACCACCTCGAACGGCACCGGCGTGGGATCGGATGCCTGCTTGTAGCCCGTCGCCACGTTTTTGAGCAGCGCCGGCGGCGGAAGCTGCTTGAATGTGGAATTGTTCATTCCCAGCGGCTTGAAGATGTGGTGCTCCACATAGTCGGTGAATTCTTCACCGGACACGCGCTGCACGATGTAACCCGCCAGCGTCGTCGCGTAGTTTGAATAAGCGACGACCTTTCCCGGCGGGAAGATGCGATTGGGCATGTGCTTCTGCAGGTATTCGCCGATGGGATATTGCTGGTCAGCCTTCTGCAGGAAGAGCTCACTCAACGTCTCCTCGAAACCGGCGGTGTGCGTCATGATGTTGCGCAAGGTGATCGGCTTGCCGAACGCTTCGGGGATCTTGAAGTCGAGATAGGTGTTCACGTCGGCGTCGAGATCGAGCTTGTGTTGCTCGACGAGCTGCATCACCGATGTCCAGGTGAAGAGCTTGGAAACAGAACCGGGGCGGAACAGCGTCTGGTCCGCGATCACCGGTGTTTTCTTCTTGATGTCGGCGTAGCCATAGCCTTGCGCGAAGATGATCTTGCCGTCCTTCACGATGGCGAAGGTCGCGCCCGCGATGTCGGCGCTGTGCAGCGCATAAGGCACCATGCCGTCAAAGAAGGCCTGCAGGTCTTCGGCCGTCATCTCATGCGCGCCGGGCTTAGCAGGTGGCGGCGCAACCGTCTGCGCAACCGGCGCCGTCGCCGCCGGCAGCGGCGCGGGACCGGTGGATGGCGGCGCGGCGAGCGCAGCGGTCATTCCGAGCGCGAGCACGACCGAACAGCCTGCGAGAATTTTCTTCATCATCGTCTCGATCCTTCTCTACTACGAGGCCGCGCGCAGGCTTGCGCCTGCCGCCGGCATTCCCCAGCCCGTGCCCGGGCAAATCACGTCACCATCACGATAGGTGACCACGGGCGCACGATCGTTCGCGAGGAACATCGCGCCGTCCATGTCCACGAAATCGCAAAGCTGTCCGGCAAGGCATCCCGGGATCATCGCCAGCGACGTCCCCTCCATGCAGCCCACCATCGGGCGCATGCCCTGCTCGCGGATCGCGCGCGCCATCATCAGCGCTTCGGTGAGGCCGCCGCATTTGTCGAGCTTGATGCTGACGATATCGAAGCGGCCCTTGGCTTTGGCAATGTCGCTCAAGCCCTGCACGCTTTCATCCGCCGCGAGCGGGATCGGCGAGTTGAGGCCATCCAGTTCGGCTTCGTGCCCCACCTTCACCGGCTGCTCGATCAGGCTGACGTTTGTTTCCTGCAACACCGGCATCAGCGCTTCGAGCGACGCGCGCGTAAAGCCCTGATTGGCGTCCACGCCGATCCAGGCTTCGGGACGCGCAGCACGAACGGCTTTCAGCCGCGGTGCATCGTCTTCGCCGGTGAGTTTGAGCTTGAGGCGCGGTGCCGGCGCATAGCGGCGCGCAACCGCGGCCATCTTTTCCGGCGTGTCGGCGCCGATGGTGAAGGTCGTCTTCGTCACGCCTGGCGGCTGCAAACCGGCCGCTTTCCATGCCGGAATGCCGGAACGCTTGGCTTCCAGGTCCCACAACGCGCAATCGATCGCGTTGCGCGCGCCGCCCGTGGGCAACAGCTCTCGCAAAGTCTCACGCGAAACTCCGGTTTCGATGGACGCGCGCACCGCTTCGATCTGCGCCACCATCGTCTCGGGCGTTTCCTTGCGGTAGTAGACGCCCGCCGCTTCGCCCCATCCTGTCACGCCATCTTGCGCGAGCGACACCAGAACGACTTCGCCTTCGGTGAACACATAGCCGGAAATCCGGAACGGCTCTTTCAATGGCCAACGTTCCGTCTTGATATCCAGCGAGAGCACCACGCAACCTCATGAAAAAGAAAAGCGGCGCGCCAAGGGGAACGCGCCGCCCAAGAGACTTAGTACTTCCAGCGCAGCACGGCACCGATAAGCCGTGGCTGCATCAACGTCACGCTCGCCGAACCGATCGGTCCCGACGGGCTCACATAGGTCGATCCGGCAGACACGCCGTAAGGCGAGAAGGCCGTTACGCCCTTCGCATCGGTGAGGTTCTTCGCGTAGATCTCGAACTGCCAGCTGTTGAAGTTCACACCGACGCGCAGATCAAGCGTGGTGTAAGACGGCAGCGCGTACTGCGCGCGCGGGATACCGTAAGCGCCCTGATAGAGCAGACCCGTGAAATCGGAATGTCGTTCGCCCACGAAATGGTACGTGGCGCCGACATATGGTGCCCAATCGCCCATGGCCGGGAAGTCGTAATCGCCGCTGAGCGACAAGCTCCATTTCGGCGACCAGGGAAGCGGATCGCCCTTCAGGCCGTCGGTCAGCAGCAGATCGGTGTCCTGCGTCAGATGCGCATCGGTGTAAGCGCCGTTCAAATTGAACGTCAGCCCTTCTGTCGGCACCCAAGTCACTTCGCCTTCCACACCTTGGCTGCGCGCCGTGCCGCCGTTGGTGTTCACGCCGGTGTTGTTGATGAGTGTGAGAAGCTGGATGTTTTTCCAGTTGATCAGAAACACGTCCGCATCGAACGACAGATTCAAATCCGGCAGGGTGCTCTTCACGCCGAGTTCGTAGTTGATGAGCGAATCCGAGCCGTAGAAGTTCGGCACGCCGCCCACACCGCCGACCGGCAAGACGTTCGGGCCACCGGGACGGAAGCCCTTCGCGATACGGCCATAGGCCATCGTCTCGTCGCTGAAGTGATACCGGGCCGTTGCGGACCAGGTGAAGACATCCTGGCCCGATGAGCCCTTTTCCGGTGCGGGCTGCAGCAGCGGCGATCCGGCATATTGATTCGCATGCTGACTGTTCTTGGAGTAGCGGCCGCCGAGGCTCACGTCGAACTGCGGGGAGAAGTGATAGGTCGCGTCCGCAAACGCCGCCTTTTCGTTGTAGTTGGAATCCACGGCCAGATAAGCGCCCGGGAAAATCACGGGACCATGGAAGGATGACACGATCGCCTGATTTAGCGACGCTGTTTCATTGGTGTAATAACCGCCAATGAGCCATTCAAACTGTCCCGGCGCGGACGCCAAGCGCACTTCCTGGGTGAACTTGCCCTGATGGACGAAGCCCTGCACGAAAGCGCCATAGACCGCCGTCGCATCCTGAACCACGAAGTCGTGAAGCAGCCCAAAGCTGGTGGATGACGTGAGCGTCGCCCAATCCAGGTCCCAATTGATCGTGCCGTTGTAGAGATAGTAGCGGACGCCGCTCGGCTCGTTCGCCACGCGCTTTTCCACGTAATCGCCGTACAAGGGATGGAAGCTGTTGGCTGTCAGCACCACGTCTTCGGCATCGGTGTTACCGGCCTTCAGGTCCTGCGCCATCGCGGTGATGCGGACCGAGAACTTCTCGGTCGGCTGATAGAGCAACGAGACGCGCCCACCCAAACTGCGCAGATCGTTTGTATTATGCTGGTTGGTGAAGGCGTTGTCGGTGTAGCCCGGCGTCTGTTGATAGAAGAAGCTGCCTCGGATTGCGAGATCGTCTGTCAGAGCCACGTTCATCATGCCGCGCGCCGAACCGCCCTCGCCGCCATGCGCGACGTCGATTCCGCCGACTTCGGCGGATGCGTCGAAGCCCGCGAGGCTGGGCGCATTGGTGACGAACTTGATGAGACCGCCTTCCGAACTGGCGCCATAGAGCGTGCCCTGCGGTCCGCGCAGCACTTCGACCCGCGCCAGGTCGTAGGTGTCCGAATTCGGCGAAAGGATCGCGCCATTGGCCAGCGCACTCGAAGAGCCGAATGGCGTCTCGTCGATGTAGCTGCCCACAGTGGAGCCGACGCCGCCGGCGTTGATGCCGCGCAGGATGAGATCGGGATGGGTCGGGTTGGCGTCGGTCACCGAAAAGCCGGGGACCGTCACCAGAAGATCCTGAACGCTGCGCGCGTTGAGCTTGTCCAGCTTGTCCTGCCCCACCACGGTGACGGACATCGGAACGTTCTTCAGCGCCTCGGGACGCTTGCTCGCCGTGACGACGACTTCTTCGATTCCACTGCTGTCGGCGAAGACCGGCGCGGTCAGTGCCAGAAAAGAAATCGTGCCCAGCAATGCGGTTGTGATGCGGCGAGTCATGCGAGTCCCCCTAAAACTTGCGTAACGGGAGAAACTTCGCCCATATTTTCCAATAATGCAACAATTTTCAAATATGCTAAATTCGACACCGGCGGCGAACGAAAATACTCTCGCCCTCAGGAGACTCGGGCAATGGCACATCACCGGCTGAAACTGGCGGATACCGGCGGGCGCACCCATGCGCAGCCCGGCGCGGCACTGAAAGCCCTGCGCATGCAGCGCGGCTGGACGCTCGCGGAAGTAAGCAAACGCACCGAGCTTCCAGTTTCCACACTTTCCAAGATTGAAAATGACCGGATGTCGCTGAGCTACGACAAGCTCGCGCGCATCAGCGCCGGGTTGGGCGTGGACATCTCGCAGCTTTTCACGCCGCAGGTCGCCGGCCTGCCCGGCGCAGTCACTGGCCGCCGCAGCTTCACCCCGGCGGGACAAGGCCAGGAAATCGACACGGAGAATTACAGCCACCTTTATCCAGCGGCGGATTTCCTCAACAAGCGTTTCGTGCCGGTGATCGCCGAACTGCACAAACGCACGCTGGAAGAATTCGGCGAGATGATCCGCCACTCCGGCGAGGAATACGCTTTCGTGCTGGAGGGCACGGTGGAATTCCATTCCGAGCTTTATGCGCCGCTGACCTTGCGCAAAGGCGATTCGATCTATTTCGACAGCGGCATGGGGCACGCCTATCTCGCAGCGGAATCCGGTCCG
>DATCRK010000064.1:0-13746 GCA_036569005.1 Rhizomicrobium sp.
CCCCCGCCGAGCCGGCGCACGATCTGACCAAAGCCGACCTCGAAGCCTTTCTCGATGGCTTCATGCCTTACGCCATCGGCCGCGGCGACATCGCGGGCGCCGAAGTCGTCGTGGTGAAGGACGGCGCGGTTCTTTTTGAAAAAGGCTACGGCGTTTCGAATGTGAAGACGCAGGCGCCGGTCGATCCGAAGCGGACGATGTTCCGCCCGGGCTCCATCTCCAAGCTGTTCACCTGGACGGCGGTGATGCAGCAGGTCGAGCAGCACAAGATCGATCTCGACGCGGACATCAACACCTATCTCGATTTCAAGATTCCCGACGCTTACGGCAAGCCGATCACGATGCGGGACCTGATGACCCACCGCCCCGGCTTTGAAGAGACGATCAAGAACCTGCTCGCCATCGATCCGAAGAAGATCATGCCGCTGCGCGAGGCGCTGTCGCGCTGGGTGCCTGAGCGCATGTTCCCGCCGGGCGAAGTGCCCGCCTATTCGAATTATGGCGCGGCGCTTGCGGGCTATATCGTGCAACGCGTCTCCGGAGAGCCGTTCGAACAATATATCGAGCGGCACATCTTCCAGCCGCTGCACATGGACCATTCGACATTCCGCCAGCCGCTGCCGAAGAAATTCGAAGCGGTCATGTCCAAGGGCTATGACAAAGCGTCCGGCGATCCCAAGCCCTATGAGTTGATCCCCATGAGCCCCGCCGGCGCGCTGGCCACGACGGGCGATGACATTTCGCGTTTCATGCTCGCGCATCTGAACAACGGTTCTTATGACGGCGCGCAGATCCTGAAGGCCGAAACGGCGAAGATGATGCACGGCATCGTCTACCCGGTGCCGGACGGCACCTTGCCGATGGGCCTCGGCTTCTATCATGAGGATCGAAACGGCCATGACATCGTCGGCCACGGCGGGGACACGGTGTATTTCCACAGCGACCTGCACCTGATCCTGGACAAGGGCGTGGGCTTCTACGTTTCGCAGAACAGTGCCGGGAAGCCGGGGCAAAGCATCCGCGGCCCGCTGTTCAAGGCGTTCATGGACCGGTATTTCCCGGCACCCGCCCAGGCTTCTTTGCCGACGCTGAAGACTGCGAAACAAGACGGCGCCCGCGTTGCCGGCGCTTACGACGTCAGCCGCCGCTCGGATTCAAACATGCTGCGCATCACCGGCATGTTCGGGCAATTCAAGGTCAAGTTGAATAGCGACGGCACGATCAGTGCCGATGATATCGTCGATCTCGCCGGAAATCCCAAGAAGTTCCGCGAAATCGCTCCGATGCGCTGGCAGGACGTTCACGGATCGACGCAGTTCATCGCGATCGTGAAGAACGGCGCGGTGCAGCGGATCTATACCAGCGATTTGCCGCCCATCGAGGCCATCACGCGGGCGCCGTTCTGGGACGGCGCCTGGAAGCTTCCGCTCTTCATCGCGATGTGCGCCATGCTTGCGCTCACCGTGTTGTTCTGGCCGATCAAGGCGATCTTGCGCTGGCGCTATCAGGCGCCGACCGCGCTGGAAGGCCGCGAGGCCGTGCTCTATCGCCTGTCGCGCCTCGCGGCACTCTGCGATGTCGTGTTCATCGGCGGATTCATGGCGCTGTTCACCTATGGCAACGAGAATCTGTCGGTTTTCAGCGACGCGTGGGATTGGGCGTTTCGCGTGTTGCAGGCGTTCGGCATTCTCGGCCTCATCGGCGCCGTCGCGATGGTCTGGAATTTCCTTGCCGGCCTCGGCAATTCCGGCCGCCCATGGTGGACGAAGCTCACCGATCTGCTGCTAGCGCTGGCCGGGATCGCGTTCGTCTATTTCGTGATCGCGGAAAAGCTCATCATGCTGAGCCTGAACTACTAGCGCCCCTTGAACACCGGCGCGCGTTTTTCGAGGAAGCTCTTCACGCCCTCGCGGTGATCTTCCGTCTGGAACAGGCGATAGATCTGTTCGATGGCCCAGGTGCCCACTTCGCGCGGATCGCCATAGCTTGTCTTGCGCAGGCCTTCCTTCATCGCCGTGAGGGCGAGCGGCGGATTGGCCGCGATGCGGGCCGCCAGTGCCTTGGCGCGGGGTAGAAGATCGGCATGTGCAACCACCTCCGACACCAGCCCGATGCGCAAGGCTTCTTTCGCATCGACCGGATCGCCCGTGAACAAAAGCTCCGCCGCTTTGGCAGGACCGACGATCGCGGGCAGCCGCAACAATCCGCCGACATCCGAAATCAGTCCGCGCTTGATGAACAGCTCGGCGAAGCTGGCGCGTTCGGAGGCGATGCGGATATCGGCGAAGAGCGCCAGCTCCATGCCCCAGCCCATCGCCGCGCCGTTCACCGCCGCGATCACGGGCTTGGTGCATTCCAGCGCCGCCATTGCGGCAGGCGTTGCGCGCGGCGCAGCCGGTGTAGTGCTTGGCTCGCGCTTCTCGCCGGTCATCATCTCCTTCACGTCTTCGCCGGAGCAGAACGCAGGATCGGCGCCCGTCACGATCAGGCAGCGCACCGCATCGTCCGCGGTCGCGGCGCGGAACGCGGCTTCGACTTCGGCATAGGCGCGCGGGTTCAGCGCGTTGCGGCGGTCGGGCCGGTTGAGCGTGGCGACGGCGATCCCGTCCTTCACGGTGTAGAGGAGGCAGGAGAAATCTTTTGGCGCGATCTGTGGCGCGATTGCCATGGCGAGCGTCTCCGGAAGTCCCTGAAAGTATGAGGCTTTTTGGGTGGTTGAGAAGAGGCTGTCTGCGCCCCTTAACGCAGCGAAATCCTGCGATTGGCGTTCTTTAACGCGCGCCCCATATAAGAAGTCTTGGGCGCGCCGCCTGTCTGAACCATTCGTCGAGGACTTATTATATGGCCGGGTTTCTTCGCTGGGCGGGTTCGATCGCCAAGGGCACGCTGAACGGCATCGCCAGCATCATCCTGTTCTTCATCCTCCTGATCATCGCGTTGACCGGGATCGGCATGGTGCGCGGCGACGGCTTGCCCGGCGACATGGTGCTCACCGCCGATCTGCGCACCCCGATGCCCGACTCTCTGAACCGCGGTCCGCTGTTGGGCGACAAGCCGCTCACGGTGATGGATCTCGTGCTGGCGCTCGACAAGGCCGGTCGCGACAGCCGCGTGAAAGGCGTATTCGTCCGCGTCGGCTCCGGCGACATCTCCATCCCGCAAGCGCAGGAACTCGGCGCCGCGATCCATCGCTTTCGCGCCACCGGCAAATTCGTCATCGCGCACTCGCAAGGATTTCTCAGCGCCGGTCTGGGCGATTATCTGACCGCCGCCAGCGCGACGCAGATCTGGATGCAGCCGCAGGCGCCGTTCAGCGCCGCAGGCACCGGCGCGGGCGCTGTCTTCCTGCGCGGGTTGTTCGACAAGGTCCAGGCCGTGCCGCAGATCGCCAAGCGCGCCGATTACAAAAGCGCCGCGGATATGTTCATGGAGAAGGACTACACCGCACCGGATCGCGAGCAGATGAACGCACTGCTGCAATCCTGGTACGATACCGCGTCGTCCGGTGCCGCCGTCAACCGCAAGCTGGATGTGAAAGCGGTCATGGCCGCGTTCGAAGCCAGTCCGCAATTCTCGGAAGATGCGAAGGCGAAAGGCCTGATCGACAAGATCGGCTATGACGACGACGCCAAGAACTATGCGCTCGCGCAGGCCGGCACCAAGCATGCCGTCAACATCCGCAAATATATCGGCGCCATGCTGGAAGAGCCGCAGACCGATGCGAAGCTCGCGCTCATCACGGCCTCCGGCGAGATCGTGGACGGCAAGAGCGGTGGTGGTCTGGGCGGCAGCACGGTGATCGCCGGCGACGATTATGCCGAAGCGATCCGTGAGGCCACGAAGGACAATCAGGTCAAAGCGATCGTGCTGCGCGTGGATTCGCCCGGCGGTTCGGTGTCGGCGTCGGATCAGATCCTCGATGCCGTGAAGAAAGCGCAGGCCGCCGGCAAGCCGGTTGTGGTCAGTATGGGTGCTGTGGCGGCGTCGGGCGGCTATTATATCTCCGCCTCGGCGAACAAGATCGTCGCTGAACCGGGTACGATCACCGGCTCGATCGGCGTGCTCACGGGCAAGGTGTCATTCGGAAAGTCGCTGGGGCTGATCGGCGTGGGCGCGGACGAGATGGGCGTCGGCAAGAATGCGCTGATGGGCTCCACCATATCGCCCTACACCGACGAGCAATGGGCCAATCTCAATCACCAGGCCGACGTGATCTATGCCGATTTCACGCGCAAGGTTGCGGCGGGTCGCAAGCTTCCGCTGGAACAGGTGCAGCAGATCGCCAAAGGCCGGGTGTGGAGCGGCGCCGATGCGAAGACCAAGGGCCTCGTCGATGAGACCGGCGATTTCTGGACGGCGGTCGCCGATGCGCAAAAGCTGGCGGGCCTCCCGCAAGGCGGCGCGGTTACTTTCAAGCGCTATCCGGAGTCCAAAGGCTTCTTCGCGGCGCTGGGGTCGGCGTTCAACGGCACCGCGGCCGGTGTCCGCGCCATGCAGGGCCTGGCGGCGATTGAGAACACGCCGGTCGCCCGCGCGGTGATCGAAGCGGCGGCGATTTCGCAGCGCGGGGATCTGCAATTGCGGGCCACCGATCTGCCGATAAATTAAGGATTTCAAGGCGTTTGTGCGGCTTGTGGGGCAGGTGATAGAACCCGCCCATGACCGACACCGACCTCGCCGCGATGGCCGATAAAGACGCACAAGCCCTGCTGCAGCAGGCCGTTGGCCATTTGCAGAACAACCGGGAGATGGAGGCGGAAGCGACGCTGGGCGGGCTGCTGAAAAGCCGCCCGAACGATCCCGATGCGTTGCAGCTTCTTGGTGTGCTGCGCCGTGCGCAGAACCGGCTGGACGAAGCCGAGCAGCTCTACCGGCAGTCGCTGGAGGCCAATCCGAACCAGCCGCAGGTCCATCACAATCTGGGCAATCTGCTGCGCGCGATGGGACGCCTCGAGGAAGCCGCCGCCGCGCAGCGCGAAGCGGTGCGTCTGAAGCCGAATTATCTGGAGGCCCATATCAATCTGGCTACCGTGCTTGCCGAGCAGGAGAAATTCGCCGACGCCGAGAAGAGCATCCGCCGCGCGCTCCAGATTCAGCCGAACCTCGCCTTCGCCAAGCAGACGCTGGGCGGGATCCTGACCGATCAGGGAAAATTCAAGGAAGCAGAAACGGTGTTGCGGCAGGCTTTGGCCGCAGGCTCGCCCAATCCGCGGCAGATCGCGGCGCTGGAACACAATCTGGGCGTCAGCGTGTCGCTGCAGGGCCGTTTCGACGAAGCGTTGCAGCTCTTCGACTCCGCGCAGGCGAAAGTGCCGGAGATGCCGCATGTCGATTACAACCGCGCCAACGCACTGCAGGGCGCAGGCCAACTCGATGCCGCCGTGGAGTTTTATCGCCGCGCGGTCGCGCGCAATCCGCTCGACATGAATGCGCATCGCGACCTCAATACGCTGCTCTATCGCATGGGCCGGGACGAGGAGGTACTTCGCTCCTATGATGAGGCCTTCTCATTCTATCCGACGGCCGGCGGCCTTCCGCTGGCAAAGGCAAACTTCCTCTTCAACCGGGGCGACTACGGCAAGGCGAGCGAGGAATATCAGCGTGCATCGCGCGTCTTCCCCGATCACGCAAAACCGCATGACGGCCTGGGCATTTCCCATGCGCGTCAGGGCGACTATGACGCCGCCATTCGAGAGCACGAGATGGCGGTCGCGAAGGATGCGCGGAACGGCGAGTACTGGCGCAATTTCGGCGACACGCTGTCGCGTGCCGGCGACGGAAAGAAAGCCCTCTCCGTGTTGCAACGCGCGCTCGAAATCGATCCCTTCGACCAGGCGGCGCTCGCGTTCTCCAGCGTCGCGCTGCGGCAGGTGAAGGACACGCGTGACGACGTCCTGAACGATTACGAACGCTTCGTGCAGGTGCTCGAGCTGGAGCCGCCGGAAGGCTACAGCGACGTCGAAAGCTTCAACCGCGACCTGAATAGCTTTCTGGACAGCCTGCACGACAGCAAGCGCGAGTTCGTGGACCAGTCGATCCGTGGCGGCACGCAGACCATGTTCGATCTCTTCGGGCGCGGCCACGACCTGGTCGAGCGCCTGCGTCGGCGTATCGACGAGGCGGTTGCTGCGTATATCGCAAACCTCCCGGAGAGCAGCGACCATCCGTTCCTGTCCCGCCGGAGTCCGAAATTCGGTTATTCCGGATCGTGGTCGTCGCGGCTGCGCGATTGCGGATATCACGACAACCACTATCACCAGAAAGGCTGGATCAGCTCCGCCTATTACATCGCGCTTCCCGATGCGGTGAACGACGCCCAAAAGAAGGAAGGCTGGATCAAATTCGGAGAGCCGTCTTTCGATGCCGGTATTGCGGATCCGATCCGCCGTTCGGTGAAGCCGCAAAGCGGACGGCTCGTGCTGTTTCCGTCGTATATGTGGCACGGCACGGTGCCGTTCCACTCCAGCCAGACCCGCACGACGCTCGCTTTTGACGCCGTGCCGAAATAACCCAGCGCGATTGTCGGAATTCGACGCGCGCTGGCGGTATATTTTGCGACAGTTGCGACGGAAATATGAGATAGTCCGCGGGGGACGACGGGATCCGTTCGGTGGCATCTGAGGATTTGCGCGCAGCGGAGCTTGTTCAGCGCGCCTATAACGCGATGGGCGCGGGGCGGGACGACGAAGCCGCGCGCATCTGGTCCCAGGTTCATCTGATCGCGCCGAACAATCCGCATGCTTTGCTCTATCTCGGGCAAACGGCCATGCGCCGGGGCGACGATGCCGCGGCTATCAATTATTTGCAGCGCGCTTCGGCAGCTGCGCCGCAGGATGCGATCGTCCAGCTCAATCTCGCCTTCGCCTTGCGCAAGGCCGGCGACTTGGCGGCGGAAGGCACGGCCTACGACAAAGCGCTGATCGCCGATCCTTATTGCTATCCCGCGTTGCTGGGAAAGGGGGAGGTGTTCGAGCGCATGGGAAAGCCGCGCGTGGCCGCGCGCTTCTTCAAGGACGCGCTGCGGATCGAGCCGCCGGCGGAACAGATGCCGCCGCAGCTCGCCGCGCAATTCGCGCACGCGCGCGAGGTGGTGCAGGCGAATGCAAATGAATTGGGTTCATTTCTGGAAACGCGGCTGAGCGAGAAAAAGGCCGATCATCCGGGCGCGAAATTCGGCCGCTTCGATCAATGCGTGGATTCGGTTCTGGGCAAGAAGAAGATCTACACGCATGAAGGCACGTTGCTGAATTATCCGGCCCTTCCGGCGATCCAGTTTTTCGATGACGATCTCTTCCCATGGCTTGGGGAGCTTGAGGCCGCGACGGACGTGATCCAGGGCGAGCTGGACCTTCTGCTGGCAGAGGACATCAAAAAATTCCGTCCCTATGTCGCCTATGAACCGGGCACACCGGTGAACCAGTGGCAGGAGCTCAATCACTCCGAACGATGGAGCGGCTATTTCCTGTGGGAGAAGGGCGAGCGGGTCGAGGCCAATTGCGCGCGCTGTCCGAAAACGGCGGCGCTCATGGAACGCCTGCCCTTGGTCCATATCCCGGGCTTCGCGCCCACGGTGATGTTCTCCGTGCTGCTGCCCCATACGCACATCCCGCCGCATGCCGGCGTCACCAACACCCGGCTCATCGGGCATCTGCCGCTCATCGTGCCGGCCAATTGCCGCTTCCGGGTGGGCAACGAAACCCGCGTGCTCAAGCGGGGCAAGGCGTGGCTGTTCGATGATTCCATCGAGCACGAAGCGTGGAACGACAGCGACGAAACCCGCATCATCCTGATGATCGATGTCTGGAATCCGTATGTCAGCGAGGCGGAGCGTCCGCTGATCAGCGAGCTTCTTAACGGTATGCGGGAATTTTATAAGGAAGACTTGGCCGCGCTCGGTTAACGGCGCGGGGCCAAACTAGGCAATCCGGGTGACGGATGATACACCCCGTGCTTCCCCCGCCTGGGCACCGGAGTTTGTCTTGACCATCGAACAGTCTGCCGAAGAAACGCGCGCCGCGGCCGAAACCCCGGAAGCGGCAAAGACCGGATTCGGAGCACCGGAAGAGGTTGGGCCCCTACCGGATCTCGCCTTTTCCATGTCGCCGCATTTCGGCGACTGGCTGGAGAGCATGAACGGCAGCCTGGCGTTCACGGTGCTCAGCTGCAGCAAGTTCATCATGATCGGGCGCAAGCCGGATGCGGACGAAACAGTCTTTTCACAAGGCAACTTCGCGCGGTGCCTGGGCATCGGCGTGCATGCCGACATGCGCTCGCTGACAATCGCGGCCAAGCACCAGTTGATCCGGTTGGAGAACCTCGTTCCGCCGGGCATGAGCTATGACGGTCATGATGCGGTGTTCGTGCCGCACAGGACCTGGGTGACGGGATACCTGGACACGCATGACATGGCGACGATGGCGAACAAGTCGCTGTTGTTCGTCAACACGCGCTTTTCCTGCCTGGCGACGGTCATCGAGGGCTATAGTTTCAAGCCCGTCTGGCAGCCCCGTTTCATAACCGCGCTGGTCCCCGAGGATCGCTGCCACCTGAATGGCATGGCGGTGGAGGGCGAGCGCCCGCGGTTCGTGACGGCGGCGGCAGCCACGGACGTCGCCGATGGTTGGCGGCCGGGCATAACGGATGGCGGCATCCTGATGGATGTCGACGCGAATGAGATCATCCTCAGCGGCATGTCCATGCCCCATTCGCCGCGCATCCATGGCGGACGATTGTGGATGCTGGAATCGGGGAAGGGCCGTTTCGGCTATGTGGATCTGGTGGCTCGCAAGCTGGTCGATGTCGCCTTCTGTCCTGGATTTGCGCGTGGCCTTGCCATGGTGGGCAACTATGCCGTGATCTGCCTGTCGCTACCGCGCGAGGACAAGGCGAATTTCGACAGGCTGCCGCTGGGCGAAATCATGACCGCGCGAGGCGAGAAGCCTCGCTGCGGCCTCATGGTGGTCGATATCCGCAATGGCGAGACAGTGGCCTGGCTGGATGTCCATGAGCCGGCACGCGATCTTTTCGAAGTGGCGTTTCTTCCCGGCGTTCGCCATCCGAAAGTGGTGGACTTCATGGGCGACGAGATCGACCGCATCGTCCTGATGGACCAGCGTCCTTAAACGCCGCGCCCCATAACGCAATTCGGTACGACGAGGGCAGGAGCTTGCTCCGCTCGGCTTCGCGGCTGGGCGGACGGGAATGTTGCGCCATTCAGGGCATGGCCGCGCAGCGCGCAATCGAACGGGTAAAAAAAAGGCGGCGACCGGAAGGTCGCCGCCCATTTCTTTTGATCCAGTCAGATCAGAACTTGATCGAACCGGAGACGAACAACATCCGGCCCTGGATGTCGTAGACGCCCGGGAAGGTGTTGGAGTTGTTCTCGTTGGCGTCGATCGTGTTGTCGACGATCGGCGGCTTCTTGTTGAACAGGTTCTGGAGACCGGCCGTGAGGCTGAGGCCTTCGCGGATGTTCCAGACGCCAGTCAGGTCGAAGTAGGACACCGAGTCGATCTGATGGTCGGACAGATCGAAGTTCGCCGGCGAAACGACGCAAGCGCCAGCGCCCGTCGTTGTCTTGCCCAGACAGTAGTCGTCGTCGAACTTGACCGAACCGATGTAGCGCCAACGGCCGGAAATCAGCCAGTCGCCCGACGGGGACGTCCAGTTGACGCGGAAGTTGAAGCGATACTTCGGATCCGGCACGCTGCAGGTGTTGCCGTAGTAGCCAGCGCAATCCTCGACCGGAAGGTTCGAGGCGCCCTGCTGCTTGTAGCTATCCTGGTAGGTGCCGTTCAGGTTGAACGACAGGCCGCCGGCGTCATTCCAACCCACAGAGGACAGGTCCATCTGGTAGTTGACGTCGACGTCGATACCCGTCGGGTGCAGGAGCGAGGTGTTCGCGTTGATCTGCGAGATGTAGCCATCCTGCAGACGGAACGCGCCCAGGCTGTCACGATGGACGGCCTGACACGCCGCCGAAGCCGCCTGCGCCGCCACGTTGGTGATGCCACCAAGCGGCTTGTAGCAGGAGTCCAGCACGCCCTGCGGGCTGCCGCCGGCAACACCGACCGCACCGGTCACCTTGATGTCGTAGTAGTCGACCGTCGCGGTGAGGCCGTCGATGAAGGTCGGCGTGAACACGACACCGAAGGTCTTCGTGTCGGCCACTTCCGGCTTCAGGTTCGGGTTACCGCCGATCAGGACGTTACACTGACCGGAGTTACAGGTCTGGCCCTGGCCCGGGTGGGCACCGGTGGCGACGCAAAGCGCTTCCACGTTGCCGATCGGGTTGTTCGACGCCTTACACGGGTCGTCGCCGGAGTCCAAACCGATCGATTGCGGGCTGAACAGTTCGCCGATGTTCGGCGCACGGACAGCGCGCTGCCACAGAGCACGGAGCTTGAAGTCGTCCGTGGGTGCCCACGAACCGCCGTACTTGTAGGTGCTGGTCGTTCCCGCGTTGCTGTAGCTCGAATAGCGGTAGGCGCCTTCGAGTTCCACATCTTCAGCGAACGGCATGCCCTCGATCACAGGAATCTTCACTTCCGCGAAGCCTTCCTTGACGTTGAACGCACCGGAGACCGGCGGCACTGCGCCAGACAGACCGGCCGCATCGCCTTGCGACAGGGTCGCGTCCGGACGGACGAAGCCCTGTTCCTGGCGGTATTCGGCGCCGACCGAGACCGCGACCGGATCCTTTGCCCACGGGCTCTGAACGCCCATGGAGCCGAGATCGCCCGCCACCGAACCCTGGATGTCGGTTTCGATGACCTGGGTCAGTTCCGCGAAGTTCACGCCGTCATAAGCGAGAACACCGGGGCTGATCTGGCCAGGTGCAGCCGGGTCGAGGTTGAAGATGTTGTACGGCGTACAACCGGTACCCGTCGGATCCTTACAAGCATAGCCGCCCGAGCCGTCATCGACGACGCGGATGGAGTCACGGAAGTGCTGGTTGGAGACGTAGCCCGTGCTCCACTGCTGGCTTTCCGTTTTGCCGTACTGAGCCGAAACGTCGTAGTTCCAGCCACCGCCCAGATCGCCCTTCGCACCGACGACCATTTCAAAGCTGTCGAAGGTGAACTCCGTGCGGCGAGGCCCGAAGTCCAGCGCGCGCTTGAAGAGGAAGAGATTCGCGTCCGGCGTCGCAGCGGTCGGCGTCGGCGTTCCGAACAGGAGGTCCTTTTCCTGCGCGGAGAGGAACGGGTTGTCGGCGTTGATCTTCAACGTCGTGGCAACCGGCGTCGAGGCAATCTGCGTGTTCACGCGCGTGTTGGAGTACATCACGCGGGTGTACAGATCGAGTGCCTTGCTGACTTCGTAATGACCGTTGGCGCCGAAGTTGTAACGGACCTGCTCGGTCTGGTTCAACTGCTGCGGGTTGTAGTTGAACGTGTCGTCCGCAGCCGGGCGGTTCTGGGCGACGGTATCGCACTCGGCGGTACCGGACGCGCTGAACTTGTAGATGCCCGGGTTGGATGCGTTGCCCGTCGGATCGTAGTTGTAGCAGAAACCGCCATCGCCACCGCCGATACGGGCCGTGTGATCGGCGTTGTACACCGGATAGCCGTGCGGGCCGTTCAGGATGTAGAAGCCGCCCTGCGGGATCGTCTGGCTGCCGCCGACGAAGAAGCCGCCCGTGCCGTCAGAGAGCAGCGGAGCAGCGCCGAACTTGCGCGTGCCCTGCGGGATCGACTGACGGTGGGTGTAACCGCCCCACATCGTGACGTTGCCTTTACCGTCGCCCGACGAGAAGCCCATGAGGCCGTTCAGGTCCACGGTCTGGCCATCCATGTGATAGTCCGGATAGGCCGAGTAGCTGCCGTTCATCTCAACGCCTTCGAAGTCATGCTTCAGAAGGATGTTGACGACGCCGGCGACCGCGTCAGAACCGTACACGGCGGATGCACCGCCGGTCACGACTTCGACGTGATCGATCATGCCGGACGGGATCGCGTCCAGGTCGACCGCGCCGCCGATGCCCGACGGGACGTAGCGCTTGCCATCGACAAGAACCAGGGTGCGGCGTGCGCCCAGACCACGGAGCGAGACGTTCGCCGTGCCGTCCGACGAGATGTCGAGGCCGGAGTTCATGCCGCCGATGTTCTGCGGCAGCTGGTTCAAGAGCTGCTCGGTGTTGACGGCGTTCTGCAGCTGAACTTCCTGGCTACCGACGACGGTAACGGGCGAAGTCGAGTACAGGCCGGTCTGCGGAATGCGCGAACCCGTGACGACCACGGTTTCGACGGATTGGTCTTGCGCCATTGCCGGAGCGGCAAGGCCCAAGGCTGCGGCCGAAGCTGCTCCGAGGAGCAGCGCCGAGCGCAGGCTACGGTTATTCAGGTTGGCTTTATTCACTTGGGAACCCCCTTGGTTCGGTCGTAACGACTCACTGCCATCAACGGACAGTTGCCGGATGGCAGCTATGGCCTTGCGCAAATAGACTTTGCGCAGCAATGCCCGTTTGGATGGGGACGTTACGGTCGCAAATACCTTGGGTCAAAACGGAATCGCGAAAAGCGCAACATTCCCAACTGCTATGTGGCTTTTCTGCATCTATTTTGTGACTGATTAATCGGGTTATTGCGGCAATCGCCCGGCCTGGGGACATAAACCTTTGAGGGGGCAGGGTCGGGTAAAATACCGGCTACTTTTGCCCCCTTCTTATCGGGCGGAGTGAGTCGGGTGCGGGAGGTCTTGGGATGCCTTCCGAAGTCTCCCGACCGGACAGGCAGGAGTCATGAAAACAGGATTAATTTCTCACAAACTCTGTCTTGGGCACGCCCCGCCGGAAGGGCACCCCGAAAGCCCCGAACGGTTGCAGGCCGTCCTGACGGCTCTGGCAGCCCCCGATTTTCACAACCTGATCCGGGAAGAGGCTCCCCATGCGAGCCGTGACTCGCTTCTGGCCGTCCACGATGCCGCCCATGTCGATGCCGTGCTGGGCGCGCGCAACGATGAAGCGCATCGAAACGGATATGCGCCGATCGACGCGGACACGATCATGTCGCCGGGGTCCGCTGAGGCGGCGTTGCGCGCGGCTGGCGCTGTCGTGCATGCCGTCGATCGCATCGCAAACGGAGAGATGAAAAACGCGTTCTGCGCCGTGCGCCCGCCGGGCCATCACGCGCCGCAGGATCGCGCGATGGGATTCTGTCTTTTCAACAACGTCGCCGTTGGTGCGTTTCATGCCCATAAAATAAGGCTTTTCGAGCGCATCGCGGTGATCGATTTCGACGTGCATCACGGCAACGGCACCGAAGACATCTTCTGGAATCATCCGAACTTCTTCTATGCATCGACACATCAGATGCCGCTTTATCCGGGCACCGGCGCGCCCGGCGAACGCGGTGTCGCGCAAAACATTCTCAATGCTCCGCTTACGCCGTATGCGGGCAGCGAGGTATTTCGCGCGGCGATGACGAACGTGATTTTGCCTGCGGTGGAATCCTTCCGGCCCGACTTTCTTTTCATTTCCGCCGGCTTCGATGCGCACAGGGACGACCCCCTCGCGCAACTCGAATTGACCGAGGCGGATTTCGGCTGGGCTACAACCGAGATTTGCAAACTGGCGGAAAGGGCCTGCGGCGGGCGGGTCGTTTCAACCCTGGAGGGTGGTTACGATCTGGGCGCCTTGGGCCGGTCGGCGGCAGCCCATGTGCGGGCGCTCGCAAACAGTTGAAGGTTGTGGCGGTAATGCCGGGTTGTTGCCGCAGCGCCTTTAACGACAATGCGGCTGCTTCGGAG
>DATCRK010000065.1:0-30500 GCA_036569005.1 Rhizomicrobium sp.
CCCGCCCCGCCTCGACGCGCTGGACAAACGGCACGATGAGATCGCGTAGGATCGGAATGACTTCCAGTGGAAGATCATGCCCCCAGCCTTCGATCTCATGATGCTCACTGCCGGGGATCATTTCCGCAGTGTGCCGGCCCGCTGCCGGCGGTATCAGCGTATCCGACGAGCCATGCAGGATGAGCGACGGCACCTTGAGCGACTTGAGGCGCTCGGTTCGCGGCGGACTTGCCATGATAGCCGCCCATTGGCGCAATGTGCCCTCCGGATAGAACGAGCGGTCATAAGATCGTCCGATCAGTTCGGCCAGGCGCTCTTCGTCGAACGGCCACTTCGTAGAAGCATAGGCGCGCCTTCCCGTCAGTGAATGCGCAACAACGGTCGCGCGATCGTTGTTCTCCGGTCGTGCCATTAAAGCCGCCTGCGCTTCCGGCGCGGAACGCGGCAGCGACGGATCGGAAGTGGTAGAGAAAATGGAAATCAGCGACCGCGTTTTCTCCGGATGATCGAGCGCCACGAGCTGCGCGATCATGCCGCCCATGCTGGCACCGGCGATGTGTGCGCTCTCGATACCGAGTTCATCCAGCAGGCCTGCCGCATCGCTCGCCATGTCGGCCAACGTGTAAGGCACGTCTGGTTTGCGGCCGGCTTTCAGCGCCTCGATGATGTTCTCGGTCTTTGGGAAAATACCGTCCCACTTCTGCGTGAGTCCCACATCGCGATTGTCGAAACGAATCACGCGTAGGCCCGCATCCGCCAGCATCCGGAAGAATTCCTCGGGCCAGCTTGTCATCTGAGAGCCGAAACCCTGGATCATCAGAAGCGGCGTGCCGTCCTTCGGACCCGCCTCGTCATACTCGATCTCGATGCCGTTCGCTTTGATTTTCATGCGACCTTCGCCTCCTCGACGCCCTGCACGAAATCGCCGATCAGCTTGAGATAGACAGGTACCAGCGCATTCGTGAAATCATGCGCCATGCCGGGAACGAGATGCAGCTTCGCGCCGGGAATGGATGCCGCTGTATCCTTCCCGCCTTCCATCGGCACGAGTGGGTCCGCCTCGCCGTGAATGACCTGAGCAGGTGCCTTCACATTCTTCAGAATGTCGTTGCGTGGCGGCGAAGCCACGATCGCGAGCAACTGACGGCCGATGCCGACGGGATCATAGGGCGAGCGATCGACCGCAGCCTCCACCGTCGCACGCAATTCGGCATCCGTCGCCACATAGCCGGGGCTGCCGATCACGCGCCAGGTCTTTATGCCCTGCACGATGCGATCTTCACGGCTGTCGCTGGCCGGCGGCGTGGTGAGCGCAGCCATCGCTTCTGGCTTTGCCTGCGGAAGGTCGCGCTTGCCAGTCGTGGACATGATGGAGGTCAGGCTGATCGTGTGCTCAGGATATTTTGCCGCCACGATCTGCGCGATCATCCCGCCCATGGACGCACCGACGATATGCGCGCGCTTGATACCCAATGCGTCGAGCAAGCCCGTCGCGTCCTTTGCCATGTCATCGAGCAAATAAGGCGCTTCAACCGGCTGGCCGGTCATCGCCTTCATCATCGCTTCACCGATATTCGGCGTGCCGAGCTGGGAAAGATGCGTGGACAAGCCGATATCGCGATTGTCGAAGCGGATCACCCGGAAACCCTTGGCGGCGAGGCCTTGACAGAGTGCCGCCGGCCACATCGTCATCTGGGCCGAGAATCCCATGATCAACAGAATGACCGGGTCGCTTTCCCGCCCGAAGCTTTCATATTCGATGTTGATTCCGTTGGCCTTGACCTGCGGCATTGCCCGTCC
The DNA here is from genome assembly GCA_036569005.1 of Rhizomicrobium sp. Classification (GTDB taxonomy): domain Bacteria; phylum Pseudomonadota; class Alphaproteobacteria; order Micropepsales; family Micropepsaceae; genus Rhizomicrobium. The sequence goes on from DATCRK010000065.1 coordinate 1,801, forward strand.
CTCGGTTTTGTTGTCTGTAGGCAAGCCTAGCAGAGCTTCCGTGCCGTCCACCAAGACCAAATGCGCCGAGACCTGAGCCGCCTTTCCAATGAGGTTTTCGACCTGCTGGTCATCGGCGGCGGGGTCACGGGCGCGTGTGTGGCGCGCGATGCGGCCTTGCGAGGCGTGAAAGTGGCGCTGATCGAAAGGAACGATTTCGCCCATGCGACCAGCGCCCATAATTCGAAACTTATCCATGGCGGGCTGCGCTATCTGCGTAATTTCGAACTGGGACTGGTGCGGGAATCCCTGCGCGAGCGACGTATCTGGCAGCGTACCGCACCGCATCTGGTTCAGCCTCTATCTTTTCTCGTTCCGCTGTATAATGCGGGGTTCAAGGGCCGCGCGACCTTGGCCGCGGGCCTTTCGCTTTACGACGTGCTGTCCTATGACCGGGGCTGGTTGGATGACCCGGGGCAGCGCCTTCCCGGCCACTCCTTTCTCAATGCAAAAGATGCGATCGCACGCGAACCTTCCCTGGCGAGCCCAGGGTTCGAGGGTTCATTTCTCTACTACGACGCGCAAATGTATGCGCCGGAGCGTCTCGCCTTTGAGTGCATCCTCGATGCCGTCGGACACGGCGCCGCCGTCGCGAACCATGTGACATCCGACGGACTGCTCGTCCGCAACGGTACGGTGGAAGGCGCCAAGGCCCACGATCTTCCCAGCGATGCACGTTTCGACGTCCGCGCAAAGGTAACGCTGGTTGCCGCGGGTCCATGGGCTGACATCTTTCTGGCACAAGCGTTGGGGAAATCAGCTTCACACAAAATTCTGCGCGCCAAAGGCATTCACCTGATCGTGCCGTCCATGACGAAGCAGGACGCATTGACCGTGGCCGCGGGCGGCGGGCATTTCTTCGTCCTGCCATGGCGCGGCCATTCGCTGGTCGGCACGACCGATACCACCTTCCGCAACAAGCCGGACGATGTCGGAGTCACTGAATCCGATATCGATGACTTCCTAAGTTTTATCAACGCCAACCTGCCCTCTGCACATCTGTCGCGCGCAAATGTGCAGCACTGGTATGCGGGTCTGCGTCCGTTGGTAGATGATGGCTCAGGCGATACCTACGATGCCAGCCGCCGCGCCGAACTCATCGACCACGCGAAGGACGACGGATTGAACGGCCTGTTCTCCGCTATCGGTGGCAAATGGACCACGTCTAGGGACTTGGCACAGAAGACCGTCGACACATTGGTAGAGAAGCTCGGCATGACGACAAAGCCTTGCTCTACGCAGACCACATGCACGCCGGGCGGCAATATCCCGCGCTTCGCAGCCTTTAGGATGCAGATGGAAGCAGAGCACGATCCGGTGCCAAACGTCGACCACTTGGCGCGTCTTTACGGCACGCGCGTGCGTGAGGTGCTGGCGATCGGCGGCAATCGGCCCGATTTGCGCCAGCCACTATCCGAATCCGGCGATATTGGCGCGCAGGTCCTGTTCGCCATCCGCGAGGAAGCAGCACTCACATTGGATGATGTCGTGATGCGGCGCACCGGCATCGGCCAACTCGGTAATCCTGGTAAAGACCGCCTGGCACGCGTTGCCGATCTCATGGCGGAAGAACTGGGTTGGGATGATGCGCGAAAGCAACGCGAACTGATAAGCGTTGAACGCAATTTCCAGCTTACCACGGCGCCGCAATGAGCGCATTGGTGGTCGTCAATCCGCGTTCCGGCAGCGGTCGCACCAAGCGCGAGTGGCGATCCATCGAGCGCGCGCTGAGCGACGTCTATCCCAACATGTCTGTCGTCGTAACCCGCCGGCGTGGCGAAGCAACCGAACTGGTGCGCGAGGCATTGCTGGAGGGGTGTTCGGAGATCGTCGCAGTGGGCGGCGACGGCACAATAAACGAATCTATCAACGGTTTTTTCACCGAGAACGGTCCGATATCGCCGGATGCCGTGTTTGCTTTCGTTACCAGCGGTACGGGCGGCGATTTTCGCAAGACCTTCGGCGTCGCGCCCGGCTATGAAGGAGCCATCGCCCGGCTGAAATCTGCAAAGATACGCACCATCGATGTCGGCCGTGTCTCTTGTCTGTCGCGCAAGGGCGAGCCTGTGGTGCGCTACTTCATCAACATCGCCTCCTTTGGCATGTCCGGACTGATCGTGGACTCGGTGAATCGCGCGCGCATTGCAAAGCTTTTCGGCGGCGAGTTCGCTTTCGCGTTTCATAGCCTGATGGGCATGTTACGCTATCGAGACCGCGCCGTGCGCATCCGTGTGGACGGCGCCCTGGACGAAATTACCCGAATTTCCACCGTTGCGGTCGCGAACGGGCTCTATTTCGGGGGCGGCATGAAGGTGGCGCCAAATGCTCGCCCGGATGACGGCGTATTTGATGTGATCATCATGGGGGGGACCCCAAAAAGCCGCGCCGCTGTGGACATGAAACTGATCTACACCGGCGAGCATCTGAACAATCCGGCGGTCCGTGCCCTGCGCGGCGCGCGCGTGGTGGCGGTGCCGGTAGCCGAAACTGGCGGGCACCCGGTTCTGGTCGAGGTGGATGGCGAAAGCGCTGGCCGTTTACCGGCCACCTTCGAAATCCTGCCGCGTGCTCTCAATTTACGCTGCTAATCTGATAGTTTGAAAATCATGAGCGCCGATCGCACAAAGATTAGCTGGAACGGCTGGGGCTGGGCCGCGCATAAGGACGAAGTCGCCGGCGACGAAGCCGCATGGACCTGGCTCGCGAACGAGCTTGGTATGCCGAGCCTGCTAGCAACACCCGCTCGCCCGCTGGATGAAACAGCGCTTGCCCCCTCCCGCCTTAACACATCCGAGCGTGACCATTTCATGCGGGTCTTAGGCGAGGATCGTGTGCGCGATGACCGCTTCGAGCGCGCCTTCCACGCGCGTGGCCGTTCTTATCACGATCTTCTGCATCTGCGCGTCGGCGATCTGGCGACCGCGCCAGATGCCGTGCTTTACCCGCGCGGGACCGAAGAAGTTCTTTCGGTTCTTTCCTTCGCGTCAGAGAACAATATCGCTGTCATTCCTTACGGTGGCGGAACGAGTGTCGTTGGCAGCGTCACTGCAGACGCTAGCGGGTTCAAAGCCGCTATCTCGCTCGACATGTCCGGCATGGATAGGCTGATTTGCGTCGATCCGGTATCGCGAACGGCGACGGCCGAAGCGGGCATCTACGGCCCCACGCTGGACAAGGCATTGCGCGCGCAGAACGTTGTTCTCGGGCACTATCCGCAGAGCTTCGAATTCTCCACCCTTGGTGGCTGGATCGCTCACCGCGGCGCGGGTCAGCAGTCAGGCCGGTATGGCCGCGCGGATGATTGGCTTGTGGCTGCAAAGCTCGCCACGCCGCGCGGCCTGTTGACCACCGAAAACTTTCCCGGCTCATCGGCAGGTCCGCGCCTCACCGATCTTGTTCTGGGATCGGAAGGCACATTCGGCGTCGTCACCGAAGCAAGATTCCACGTCCACCCCGCGCCGGCGGCGTGTCTATATACCGGGTTCCTTTTCCGCGATTTTGCCAGCGGAGCTGCAGCCATACGTCAAGCCGTGCAGGAAGAATTACCTGTTGCGATGCTACGGCTTTCCGATGGTGAGGAAACGCGCTTCTATCGATCTTATGGCGCTGCCGGGAAGCGCAAGGGCATCGGCGGCCGCATCACCGAAGCCTACCTGAAATATCGCAAGTTCGGCGAGACGGCAGCAGCCATGGTCGTGGGCTTCGAAGGCGACAAAGCCACAGTCGAACACGCACATCGCCGTTTTGGGGAGATCGTAAAAAGCCTCGGAGCGATTGCTGCCGGCAAGAGTGTGGGCGCACGCTGGTATCGGGGCCGCTTTCACGGCCCCTATCTGCGCGAACCGATGATGGATCGCGGACTTGGCGTCGACACGCTGGAAACCGCAACCAGCTGGTCGAAAATTGATGCGCTTTATGCAGCCGTGAAGAAAGCACTTGAGGATACGATCAGACATACTGCACCGCGCCCTGGCGCGCGCGGCATCGTCGCTTGCCACATCAGCCATTCCTATCCGGATGGCGCGAGCCTTTATTTCACCTACATCTTCCCCCGCGCGCTTGATGGCGAAATCGCCCAATGGCTCGCAATCAAGCGCGCGGCGACCGATGCCATCGTCGCGCATGGTGGCACAATCAGCCATCATCACGGCGTCGGCGAAGACCATTTGCCTTGGATGAAGCAGGAGAAAGGTGAGTTGGGTATAGAAGTCCTGCGTGCGATCAAGTCGACGCTCGATCCGAAGGGCATCCTTAATCCAGGAAAGCTGATCCCTAACTAAGCGCTGTCTTCAACGCCTTTGCGGCAGTGTTTAGTGCTTCCGCCGCCTGTGGCAACACTGCCTGCAGATAAATGAAGTCGTGCACCATGTCCGGATAGTCCGCTACGATCACCGGCACATCGGCCGCACGGAGCTTCTCCGCATAGGCCAGTCCTTCATCATGAAGCGGATCGAAACCAGCGAGCATGATGTAGGCAGAGGGCAATCCTGAAACGTCTTCAGCATACAGAGGCGAAATCCGCGGGTCCTTTTTGTTTACATCGGCCGGCAGATAGTTTGCATAGAACCAATCGAGTGTCTTGCGTTCCAAGAAATAACCCTCAGCGTATTCCCGCAACGAGGTCGTTTCCTCGCCAATCTGTGTGACCGGAAAAAACAAGAGTTGAAAGGCGAGCTTTGGGCCGCCTTTCGCCTTGGCAATCTGCGTAAGAACAGCCGCGAGATCTCCACCGGCGGAATCCCCGCCGACCGCCAGGCGATTGGCATCGATGCCAAGCTGCGCGGCATTCTGTTCGATCCATTCGAGCGCCGCCACGGCATCGTCGACGGCATCCGGAAACTTGCTTTCCGGCGACAACCGGTATTCGACGGAGATAACCCGACAGCCGGATCCGTTCGCGATGATCCGGCATAGGCCGTCATGCGTGTCGATATTGCCGATCACCCAGCCGCCACCGTGAAAGAAAATCAGCGTGGGCAGCGGCTGGCCATTCGCGGCGACCGGGGAATAGGAGCGCGCGGCGATCTCGCCATGCGCCGCCGGGATCGCAACGTTCGTGACCTTGCCGATAGGAATGTCCTTCGGACCGGCGAGCTGCATCAGGCCCGCAAATGCTTCGCGCGCTTCGGTGGGCGTCATCTCCCACGTCTTAGGGCCACCTATGGAAGCAACTTGGTCGAGAAAAGCTTTCAAAACGGGATCGAGAGGCATCTGCTGTCCACGAGGAATGCGGGCAAGTTTGCACAGGCTCTCTCGCTATGCGCAAGACAGTGAAAAACAGCTCTGGATCAGTGAATAACGAGGGGGCGGTCGGGATCGACCCCGTAAGTGACGATATCATCCAGGAGAATCGAGAGCGCATACCAGAATTGCGCCCGCTCATCTTCACCCTCGCACTCCAATGTCACCACGGCGCGGCGCGCATAGTCCACCGCGTCCGCGCCATGTTCGTAGGCGAGTTCGGCGGCAAGCTGGCAAAGATCGCCCGTTCTCATAACGGAAATATTAGGCGCCGCGGGTAAGCAATGCCTTAAGACGCTATTCACCCAGCATTAAGGCTTGCGACGCAGAAATTCCGTCTCTTCCGGCGTCGACGTTCGGGCAAGCTGCGCGTTGCGGCTGGGGAAACGCCCGAAGCGCTCGATCTCCGCGCGGTGCTCGACGGCATAAGGATAGGTATAATGATCCTTGCCCATGCGCTCACCGAACAACGCGAGAGAATGATCCTGATCGGTCATGTTCTCCGAATGCTCAAACGGCAGATAGAAGAATTGTCGCGCGGGCGGCGCGATCCTGAGATCGAACCCTTGCGCGATGGCGCGATCCGCCACGGCCCGCGCCTGTGCATCGGTCGCAAACGCATCAACCTTGCCGCGAAACATGTTACGCGGGAACTGATCGAGTACGATTACAAGTGCGAGTGCACCGTCCGCGGTGACTTCCCAACCGGAGAGCTTTCCGTCGCGTGCATCGCGCCATAGCGCCAAGTAGCGCGTGCGGATGTCGTCATCCAGCGCTGGCTCCACAACATACCAGCGTGCTTCGCCGACTGTCTCGGTCCAGAAATCCAATATCTCGCGTGGCGTGACCGTCACGGAATCTCGATCACCTCGGCCGGCGGCGGATTCTGGTAGAGCTTGGCCACCAGATCGGCGCGGCGCTCCATCGTCGCGCGCTGGTTCACATAGCCCTTGTCGGTGATCTCATGCCCATCCACCGACGGCGGCTCGGTCATGAGGATCACGCGCTTCACGCGCCCGGAAGAACCACCGCTCTGCTTGTTGTGAGCGGCAAACGCTTTCTGCACGAACGCACGAACCTTCGGTGCGGAGACGATTGCTTCCGGTCCTGACAACGACGGATCGCCGGCAATCTCCTTCGCCACGGCGATAATCGGCCAGGCAAGCAGTCCCACGAACGGCTTGTCCTGCCCGCAAACAATGCAGTCCTGGATGAGGGGTGATGCAGCAGCGACGGATTGCGGACGCAGCGTGCCGACCGAAACCCAGGTGCCGCTTTCGAGCTTGAAGTCTTCCGTTACGCGGCCGTCGAACACGAGGCCCTGCGCCGGATCGTTTTCGTCCAGGAACTTCGCGGCATCGCCCAGGCTGTAATAGCCTTCCTCGTCGAACGCCTTCTTCGTCAGGTCGTCGCGATTGAGATAGCCCGGCGTTACGGTCGGACCCTTCACGCGCACTTCCAGCTTCTGCCCGTTCGGCACCAGCTTCAGCGTGATGCCCGGCAGCGGCAGGCCAATCAGGCCGACGCGTTCTGTGAGCCAATGCACCACCGTCACGCCCTGCGTTTCGGTTGCGCCATACATGGTGGTGAGCGGAATGCGCTCGCCGGTCGCCGCAATCGACAACGCCTGAATGCGCTCATAGATGTCTTGCGAGAGCGTCGCGCCGCCATAGCCCACATAACGCATCTTCTTGAAGAAGTTGTCGCGCAGCGCCGGATCGCGCTCCATGGCTTCCGCCAGCCAGCCGAATGCGATCGGCGCGGAGCCAAACACCAGCGGCGAGATCTCGCGCAGATTGCGGATCGTCTCGTCGAACATGCCGGGAATCGGCTTTCCCATGTCCAGATGCACCGTGCCGCCGGCATTCAGATTGCCGTTGAAGCCGATATTACCGGCGGAGATATGATTCCATGGCATCCATTCCAGACTTTGGGGAATCTCGTTCGGATCGGGGTCTTCCATGCGCAGCGCCTCGCTCGCCGCGATGGTTGCGCACATCATGCCCTGTGTCTGGATCACGCCCTTTGGCATGCCGGTGGAACCGGAGGTGAAGAGATATTTCGCCACCGTGTCGTGATCGATCTTCTCCAGCGATGCCGCCACGTCGTTCGAGACATTCGTCTTGGTCAGATCGTCGTAAGCCGTTGTCTTGCGATCCGGGATCGGCATGACGGTTACGACCTCCACGCCGTCCAGCGGCAGCGCGGAGAGCGCGCGGGCATACATCGGCCCCTGCTCCGCGAAGATCATCTTCGGCTTCGCGGTTTCGAAAACATGTTTCAGCTTGGAATGGTCACCGCTCATCAGTGAATAGGCGACGCTCACGGGCGCCACTGGTACGCGCGCCTTCATCGCGCCCAGCATTATCACCGCATGCGGAATGGAATTGCCGGAGAGCACCATCAGCGGCGCATCGGGCCCGAGCCCGCGATTGAGCAGCGCCTGCGCCACGGCATTCGCGCGCGCATTGGCTTCGCCGTAGGTGACGTATTTCCAGTCGCCGGTTTTTCCGTCCGGCAGCATCTGGCGCTGGCCGATGAAGTTGCGATCCGGATGCTCCGCCGCACGTTCTTCCAGCAGATGCGCGATCGAGTGCGGCATTTCCCCGAGCGGATGGTTCGAGCGGACGTATACCGTTCCGTCCGATTTGCGCTCCACGGCAATGTCCGGCGCCTTCTGCGGCAGCGGCTTGAACGGAGGAAGATCAGATTTCACCTGTATATTCATGGCGTTGGCTCCCGGTACGAAGTATCTACACTTCGCTCTCGTTATTCGTTATAAACTCCCCTTATTCGCGGGATTTTCCCGGCAAGGGGTTTGGCCCAGAGGTTTGGGATGCGTGGCAATAGCGTTCTTCTCATCATCGGCGGCGGCATCGCGGCCTACAAGAGCCTTGAACTCATCCGCCGCCTTCGCGAACGCGGAATCTCGGCGCGTTCTGTGCTCACAAAAGCAGGCGAACACTTCGTCACCCCACTTTCCGTTGCGTCACTGACCGGCGAAAAAGTTTTCCAGAATCTGTTCAGCCTCACCGACGAATCCGAGATGGGCCATATTCAGCTCTCGCGTTCCGCCGATATCGTCGTCGTTGCGCCCGCCACCGCCGACATCATGGCGAAGATGGCGAACGGCCTTGCCAACGATCTCGCTTCCACCGCGTTGCTCGCGACCGACAAGCGCGTGCTGATGGCGCCTGCGATGAACGTGCGCATGTGGAACGCACCGTCCACGCAGCGCAATCTTGCAACGCTCAAGCAGGACGGCGTGCTGTTCGTCGGTCCGAATGACGGCGAGATGGCATGCGGCGAATACGGCCCCGGCCGCATGGCGGAACCGAACGAAATCGCCGATGCGATAGAGGCTGCGCTGGCGCGGAGCGCATCCGGCCCTTTAGCCGGCGTTAAAGCGCTGGTGACGGCGGGCCCCACGCAAGAGCCGCTCGATCCGGTGCGCTTCATCGCCAACCGCTCGTCCGGCAAGCAGGGCTATGCGATAGCCGATGCGCTGGCGAAAGCCGGTGCGGAAACGACGCTGGTCTCCGGTCCCGTCGAACTCGTCGCGCCGAACCGCGTAAAACTGGTGAAGGTCACGACGGCGCGCGAGATGCTCGCGGCTTGTGAAAGCGCGCTGCCCGCCGATGTCGGCGTGTTCACCGCCGCAGTTGCTGACTGGCGGCCGGAAGTGGTTGCGAACGGCAAGATGAAAAAGCGCGAAGGCGGCAGCGTTCCCGATCTCAAGCTCGCTCAGAACCCGGATATCATGGCCACCATCGGTAACGGCCCAAAGCGCCCCCGGCTCGTCATCGGCTTCGCGGCGGAGACGGACGATGTCATCGCCAATGCAAAGACCAAGCTCGCGAAGAAGAACGCGGACTGGATCGTGGCGAACGATGTCTCCCCCGCCACAGGCATCATGGGCGGCGACAAGAACACCATTCACATTGTCAGCCGTACCGGCGTTGAAGACTGGCCCGAACTCGACAAGCGCGAAGTCGGCACGCGCCTCGCCGCGCGCATCGCGGACGCATTGAAAGGTAAAGCCGCGTGAAGATCGAAATTCTCCGCCTTCCCCACGCGAAAGACCTACCGCTTCCGGCTTATGCCACCGAAGGCTCGGCCGGGCTCGATCTGCTCGCCGCCGTCGATGCCGAGACCGAACTGAAACCCGGCGCGCGCGCCGCCATCCCCACCGGGATCGCGCTGGCGGTGCCGCATGGTTTCGAGGCGCAGGTGCGTCCGCGCTCCGGTCTCGCGCTCAATCACGGCATCACCTGCCTGAACACCCCCGGCACCATCGACAGCGACTATCGCGGCGAGATCAAGGTCATCCTCATCAATCACGGCGACGTGCCTTTCCCCATCAAGCGCGGAACCAAGATCGCGCAGATGGTGATCGCACGACACGAACACGCGACATTTGTCGAAGTCCGCGAACTTGGCGCCACCGAGCGCGGCGCGGGCGGCTTCGGCTCCACCGGAATCCACATCAAGCAGAACTGAGCAGACCCATGTTGAAACTTTCTCGAAAGACCATGCTGGCCCTTGAGGCTGTCATCGACATTGCCTTCAACGCGCGGCCCGAACCCGTGCAGGCGAAGGAAATCACCGCGCGCCAAGGCGTGCCGCAACGCTATCTCGAACAGGTAATGCAGCAACTCGTCCGCGCCGGCGTCTTGAAAGGCGTGCGCGGCCCACGCGGCGGCTATCGCCTTGCCCGTGAGCGGCGGCGCATCTCCATCGGCGATGTGGTGCGCGTGGCCGAAGCCATCGACGATGGCGAAGCGGAGAATCCGGAGCCGCGGTCCGAACTCGGCACCCGCGTGGTCACGCCGCTGATCGCCAAGCTGCAGGATCAGGTGATGGCGCAACTCGACGCCATCTCCATCGAAGACCTTTGCTCGCAAGCCCGCGCCGCCGGCGTCGATTGCGGCGCATCCCGCGTCACTGCGGACTTCACGATTTAACAGGAGCACAACATGGCAGAGCGCAAACCCGGCCGCGGGCGCATCTACAATTCCATCACCGACACCATCGGCGACACGCCGCTGGTGCGCCTGCACCGTTTGCCCAAGGAAGCCGGCGCGAAAGCGGACATCCTGCTGAAGCTGGAATTCTTCAATCCCATCGCCAGCGTGAAGGACCGCATCGGCGTCGCCATGATCGAGGCGCTGGAGAAGCAGGGCGTCATCACGCCCGGCAAATCCACGCTGGTCGAGCCCACCAGCGGCAACACCGGCATCGCGCTCGCCTTTGCCGCCGCCGCGAAGGGCTACAAGCTCATCGTCGTCATGCCGGAATCGGTTTCTATCGAACGCCGGAAGATGATCGCGCTGCTCGGCGCCGAAGTCGTTCTCACCGAAGCCCCCAAAGGCATGAAGGGCGCCATCGCGAAGGCGCAGGAGATCGTTTCCGGGAACAAGAACGCGATCATCCCGCAGCAATTCGAGAACCCCGCCAATCCGGATATCCATCGCCGCACCACCGCGGAAGAAATCTGGAACGATACCGACGGTAAAGTAGACGTGCTCATCTCCGGCGTTGGCACTGGCGGCACGATCACCGGCGTCGGACAGGTGCTGAAGCAGAAGAAGCCGTCCGTCAAAGTCATCGCGCTGGAGCCGGAAGACTCACCGGTGCTCTCCGGCGGCCAGCCTGGTCCGCATCCCATTCAGGGCATCGGCGCGGGCTTCGTGCCCACGATCCTCGACCGCAAGGTGATCGACGAAGTCATCACCATCGGCAATGAAACAGCATTCGACATGGCCCGCCGCGTCGCGCGCGAAGAAGGCATCCCCGTCGGCATTTCATCCGGCGCGGCGATTGCCGGTGCGCTGGAAGTCGGGAGTCGTCCCGGCATGGAAGGCAAGACGATCGTCGCGATCATCCCGTCCTTCGCCGAACGCTATCTGTCGACGGCGTTGTTCGAGGGTATCGGTTAAGCCTTCGCTTCCGTATCGGACTCGTCCATTCCCGCCTTGCGTCCCACGCGCTTGAGGAAAAACGACGCGGCGAGTCCGAGCGCCAGCGCCACGCATCCGATCAGCAAGCCACCCTCGCCTGCGAACACCGCGCTGCCGGATGCGCCGATCTCCACCTGAACGAAAGTGATCGGCAGCATGCCGATGAACGAACCGATCAGGTAATCGCGCCACGAAAGCTCGGTCAGCGCGAGCAGCGTGTTGATCGCGCTATGCGGCGGGCCGGGGATCAGACGCAGGATCGCCACCGCGCGCCAGCCGCCCTCTTCCGCGCGCTGAATCATGCGGCCGATGCGCGGCGAATGATCCAGAACGCCTTCGCCCCCCATAAACCGCGCGAAGCCGAAGCCCGCGGCCGCGCCCAACGTCGCGCCGACGATCGCCCAAACCAAGCCCCAGACGAGACCGAAGATAAGTCCTGCCGCCAATCCAAGGATCGTGCGCGGCACCCACAACAAGCTGGCAGCGATCTGCAGTCCGATGAAGATCAGCGGCGCCCAGGGATTGCCCGCGATCATGTCGCGAATGGTCAGGGGATGAATGTCATGGCGATAGAGGATGCCCAGAACGATGCCCGCCACGATCAACAGCAGGGCAACGCCGCGCACAAAGTTTTTCGTGGTCACGTTGGTTGTCGAACCTCAAATCGCGGTCGTGAACCTAGCCGACCCGCGCGCCTCGGTCCTCCCGGATTTTGTTAATCCTGAAGAGGCCCAACTCCTTCGCGAGCCGTTTCGGGCGCCCTTTGAAGGCATTTCGCGGAAAATTGCAAACCGCCCTTAAGGGCTGCGGTGGCCTTTCCCCGAATAGTCGGCAACATGCGGAATGGACGCATCGCGGAGATTCGCATGGACGCGGAACCGATCAGGCCGGCGCGCATCGGGCCTTGGGCTGCCATCGGCCTGCTGATTGTGACATTCGCAATCCTGGAAGTTGTGCTTCCACAACTTCGCGCGGTGATCGCTCCGCATTTCTCTATTGTCACCCCGCGCGACATGGTCGCGGCACAAGCGGTGAGCAGCATCGTGCTCGTGTGGGCGCTGTTCGGTGCGTCTTACCTGATCCTGCGCTTGCGCGGCCAGACGCTGCAGAGCATCGGCTGGAACGTTTCTTCGTCGATCTGGGGATGGTTGCTCGGCTTCGTCGTCGGCGTTCTTTATGCGGGTTTTGTCGTCATGGGCATGATCCGCGCCGGTGCACCCGTGCTTACCGACTGGTCGCTGTTTCGCATTCTCACAGCGCTCGGCATCGGCATCTCCGCGGGTATCTGCGAGGAAGGTGTCTTCCGCGGTTTCCTGATGACGCAGGCGCGCGATGGCGGCGCGCATTGGATCGCGCAGCTTCTGATTTCCGCGATATTCTTCGGACTTGCCCACGTCGGCTGGGGCGGCTTGAGCGGGCATGTCGATGTGCCTCAAATCATCGGCGCCGTCTCCGCCACGGCAATCCTCGGTCTGATGCTGGGCATCGTCTATCTCGCCAGCGGCCGCAGCCTCATTCCGCCGCTGATCGCGCATGCGACGATTGATTTCGTCATCGAGCCCTGGCTTCTGCTCTATGCCATCACCGGCGGACATTTCTGAGTTTCCGCGTCAGGACCACGGAAAACAAGAACGGATTGCGCTGACGCGCGTTTCTCTCTCAACTGGCGGTCCGCCATCGAAGGAGATTTCACATGAAGCTTTATTATTCGCCGGGCGCCTGTTCGCTCTCGCCGCATATCGTCGCCGCCGAAGCAGGTATTCCGCTGGAGTTGGTGAAAGTCGATCTGAAGACGCACAAGCTCGAGAACGGCGATGACTTCTACAAGGTCAATCCCAAGGGTTATGTCCCGGCGCTGAAGCTGGATGACGGCAACATGCTCACCGAAGGGCCAGCCATCGTGCAGTATCTCGGCGATCTGAAACCCGAGACCGGGCTCATTCCTGCCGCTGGCTTCGGCCGCTACAAGGTCGCCGAGTGGCTCACCTTCATCAACGGCGAGATTCACAAGAGCTTCGGCCCTCTCTTCGGCAATGCCTCCGATGAAGTGAAGGCCGACGCGAAGGCCAAGATCGCCAAGCGCTTCGAGTATGTGGATGCCGAACTTGCCGGAAAGCATTTCCTGACAGGCGATGTATTCACCGTGGCCGACGCCTATCTCTTCGTGATGACCACATGGGCGCACCACATGAAGATCGAGCTTTCTGAAAACCTGCGCCACTTCTTCCAGCGCGTCTCCCAGCGCCCTGCCGTGCATCAGGCGATGAAGGAAGAAGGCTTGGTGAAATAGCCGAAGCTCACCGGCAGGTTGGGAAACCGTATAGCGCGCGGTTACACCGCATTCAGACCTCGCGCCTAGCCTTTGCGTGCGTCCCTCAAAAGGAGAAACGGATGCAAATCGCAAGCGTAGGCTCAATGCAGCCGATGATGCAGATGGCCAAGACGTCGGAAGCCACCGAAGGCCCCGGCCCTGACCATGATGGCGATGCCGACGACGGCGGCGTGACAAGTCCCACCTTGTCCGCCACAGCGCCCGGCGTCGGCAGCTCTGTCGACATCACCGCCTGAGCCATGGGTGTCCGTCTGCCGAACGCTGGCGGACACCTGCTTGCGCATTCGTGCGTTGTCTAACGCCCCTTGAGCCAGTGCGCATATTGCGGCGGCAGCACATTTTGCGGATCGGAAACGCCCAGCGCCTTCGCCGCATGGTAGGGGAAATGCGGATCGTCCAGCTCCTTGTGCGCCAGCATGATGAGATTGGCCTGCCCCCTGGCGACGATATCCTCAGCCTGCTGCGGCTCGGTGATGAACCAGCCGACGGCCGTGAACACCGCCGCCTCTTCCTTGATGCGCGCCGCAATGGGCGCCATGAACGCCGGGCCCCACGGCACGCCGGAGATATCCGGCGTGTTGAAGCCGAGGCTCACATCGATGATGTCCATGCCCTGATATTTGAATTTCTTGACGAGCTGGATGGATTCTTCCAACGGCTGGCTGTCCTTCGTGAAGTCGTTCACGCCCAGCCGCACCATCAGCGGATACTGCTCCGGCCACACGGCACGCACCGCCTTTAGCGTATCGATCAGGAAGCGCGAGCGGTTCTCGAAACTGCCGCCATATTCGTCCGTCCGCTTGTTGGCGATGGGCGAGAAGAAGCTTTGCGCCAGATAGCCATGCGCGAAATGCAGTTCCAGCCATTCGAAGCCCGCCGCCAGCGCACGCCTGGCCGCAGCCACGAAATCGTTCTGTATACGGACAATATCGTCCTTGCTCAGTTCGTGCGGCACACGCGGCAAGTTCGCGCCGAACGCCACCGCCGACGGCCCCAGCGGGTCCCACGAGCGCGGATCGCTCGGCGGAATATGATCGTCGCCTTCCCATGGCCGATTGGCGCTCGCTTTGCGACCTGCATGCGCGATCTGGATTCCGGGCACCGCGCCATGCTTCTTCAGGAACCGCACGATCGGCGCCCAGGTTTCCGCCTGCTTGTCGTTCCACAGCCCTGTGCAGCCCGGCGTGATGCGGCCTTCCGGCGACACCGCCGTCGCCTCCGCGATCACCAGCGCCGCGCCACCGATAGCCCGCGCGCCCAGATGCACCATGTGCCATTCATTCGGCACGCCATCGTCCGCCGAATACTGGCACATCGGCGAAACCACGACGCGGTTCTTGAGCGAAACGCCTTTGAGATGGAATTCGGAAAAAAGTTGCGACATGCTGCAGCCCGCTGATCGACCCGGCTGCATCATCGCCGCGTCTGCAAAAGGAACCAAGCATGAAAGTGGACGGCCAGTGCCATTGCGGAAAGATCGCTTACGAGGCGGAGGTCGATCCCGCGACCTCCGTCATCTGCAATTGCACCGCCTGTCAGGAGCTCTCCGGCGCGCCATTTCGCGCCAGTGTCGCGGTGAAGGCGGAGAATTTCCGTATCATGCGCGGCACGCCAAAGGAATATGTGAAGACCGCCGACAGCGGCAATAAGCGCGCGCAAGGCTTCTGCGGCGATTGCGGCTCGCCGATCTACGCCACTTCGGCGGAGGATCGCACGAGATACAATCTGCGCCTCGGCGCGGTGCGCCAGCGCAAAGACCTTCCGCCACAGCGCCAGATCTGGTGCCAGTCTGCGATTGCTTGGGGCCAAAATGTCAGCGGCGTGCCGGGCGTTCCGCGCGACTGACTAATTCAGCATTTCATCGAGGACATCCGGGCGGTCGGTGCAAATTGCGTCCAGCCGGCAATCGATCATGCGCCGCATATCCGGCTTGGCATTCACCGTCCAGGCGCCGACTTTCAGTCCCAGCGCGCGCGCGAAACTCACGCGCATCGGATTGATATCGCCATAAGGCGGAAACCAGCCATCGCCGCCCGCAGCCTTGATCGCTTTGAGGATCGAGCCTTCATATTTCACCGCGTCGTATCCACCGGCCCAGGGCGAATTGCCCGTCTTGGCCCAGTGCCGAAGCATCTGAAGCGCAGGCTCCGCCGGCGCATCGTCCTCCGGCGGCACGGGACCGTCTGAGAACCAGCTTTGCGCCAAGGTGGTGAACCAGCATTCGGTCGTGGGCGCGAGCTTTTTCGCATGCAGCAACGCCGGCCAGTCGAAGCCGACGAAGATCGTGCGATGCAGGTAATCCGCTTCGCGCAGAACCTTCACCGCCGCCGAAGCCAATGCTTCCGGATCAGGCCCTTCCTCCCGATTGGTGAAGGACGTCTTCAACTCCACCTGCAGCCAAAAATCCTGTTTCGCGGTTTTCGCGACGGCGACGACATCGCCCAGAGTCGGAATGCGCTCGCCATCGCGCGCCCGAACATCCGGATGCACGGCGGCATATTTGGAATGCGGATCGCAACGGCCGATATCGAAGCTCTCCAATTCCGTCAGCTTCAGATCCTTGATGCGCGGCGTCGGTCGCGTGAGCCAGTGACCACTCAGCCGCGTGATCTCCGGTTTAAGGCGATAGTCGTGATAGACAACCACCTGCCCGTCTTTGCTCAGCTGCACATCCAGTTCCACACCGTCCGCACCGCGTGCTACCGCATTCCGAAAAGCCGCCAGCGTGTTCTCTGGCGCAAGCCCTGCGCCGCCGCGATGGGCGATGTTGAGAATCTTCGGCAAGGCGCCCTCGTTCGTCGTGACGGGCGACGCTAACCCGGCGCGCTCAATTCAGCCAGCGCCTGTTCCAGAACGAGGCAACCAGCACCAGCGGCGTGCGCGCATCGAAGGCGAGAACCGGCAGGCACACGATCTCGCGCTCAAGGAACGTCTCGCCATCCTGGCTGAGCCGCGAAAGCGCCATGCCGGGCCGGTGACAGCGCAATACACGGCACAGAACGTTGCAGCGCGCCTTGTGCTTCTCGCCTTCGAAGATCTCACCCAGCCGCCGCCCGCTGGGATCGAAACCATAAAAGCAGAGCATCCCAAAACCGGCCAGGCGAACGCGAAAGTCGCGCACGCGCTCCAGCTTCTCCAGAAGCAGGATATTGGGCAGAAGACCTGCGAAGCGGCGCGATGGAAAGTCGCGGCCCATCACCATCCCGCCGCGCGCCTGCGATTTCCCCCACGCATCGATGAGAGACAACGCGGATGGGTTGGCGGTCCTTTCCATCTCGGCGATGGAATGCTCCAGATGGTTTTGGCGGCGCGGCGACCGCTCAAGCACAAATCCCAGCGCTTGCGTTTCCATTTTCACTATCCCCAGCCGCCGACCGCTTGCTCTTGTTTTCGCGCCGGCAAAACGCCGCGCATGACAGCCAATCGCACCGTGCAAATCAATGTGCATACGAGAATATCTTGCGAAAAATATTTTTCGGTACGCTGTGTTGAACGCAAATGGCACAGATGCACGCATCGCATCTGTGCCATCGTTCAAAAACAAAACAGATTCTATCGCAAAACGTCTCAATGTTCGCGCGGGCGGTTCTTGCCGATGAAGCCGAACATATGCCCTGCCACATTGCGGATTTGAATCTGATCGCTGCCTTCTGTGATTCTGTAACGGCGATGGTGGCGGTAAATGTGCTCGAACTGCTTGTGGCGTGAATAGCCCCAGCCACCATGCACCTGCATCGCCCAATCGGCCGCGTTGCACACAAGGTTGTTCCCCTTGTAGTTACACATCGAAACCTTGTCGGAGAGATAGAGCTGAATCTCCGGCCCGGTCATGCGATCCATCTCCCATGCGGTGCGATAGATCAACCAGCGCAACATTTCCGCTTCCGTCTGCAATTCCACCAGTGGCCACTGGATCGCCTGGTTGCGCGACAAGGGCTTGCCGAACGGCTTGCGCGTGTTGGCGTAGTCGATGCTCTCGTTGATGCAGTATTGTGCCGCGCCGAGGCCGGATGCTGCCTGGCGGATCCGGTTTTCGTGCACAAAGTGCCGTGCCAGCACGAGGCCGTTGTCTACCGGCCCGAATACTGCCGAATCCGGCACCCACACGTCCTTGAATGAGACACGCGCGTGGTCCGTCGGCATGTTGAACGTCCACATATAGTCTTCGATCTTCACGCCCTCGGCATCCATCGGCACGATCAGGCAGGTAAGACCGCGCGCGTCGCCGTCATTGCCGGAGGTGCGGCAGAACACCATGTCGTGCGAGGCGACGTGCACGCCAGTGTTCCACATTTTCTCACCATTGATGCGCCAGCCATTGCCGTCCTTCACCGCGCGCGTTTCCATCCACGTTGCATCGGAGCCGTGCTTGGGCTCGGTGAGACCGAAGGCAATGCGCACGGTGCCGTTCAGCATGCCGGGCAGTACCGTCTTCTTCTGCTCTTCGGTACCAAAGTCGCGCATCATCAGAATCTGCGGGAAATTGCCAACCACCGAGGTCTCGTTTTGCAGATCGTTGTGCAGGCCCAGCCCCTTCGCCGCCAGATGCTCGCGGATGATCGCCATGGCGAGATTGCCGATGTTCTTGCCCCCGAATTCTTCCGGCAGTGCAAGGCGCAGGAAGCCCGCCTTGTCGGCGCGCTTGCGCATCTCGCCCAACAACGCTTCCCAATCCTTGCGCGGCAAACCGCCATGCTCGAAATCGGTGCGCGCCCATTCGCGGCGATGATCGAAGAAGCGGTCGTTGTCGTCCTGCTTCTGCAAGGGAACGATCTCGTGGTCGATGAAGTCGTCGATCTGGCCGAGAAGTTCCGTGATGTGTTTGGGGATAGAAAAATCCATGGTGTTTCCTCCGATAGCTGTTGGAAGAACCTAAACACGGGTCCTCCGCGGCGCCAATCGCGCTTTGCGCCTTCCGCTGCGTCTGCTTCCGCTACGAAAAGGAAGATTGATCTCCATCAAAAACCGCTGCCAAAATCGGACTGACAAATAATCAGAACCGGAGAGAAATGGCCGTGGACAAAACAGCGCTGCACGCGATCGCAAAGACCGAACATTTCGACGTCGTCATCGTCGGCGCCGGCATTTCCGGCGTCGGCGCCGCCTATCACCTGACCCAACAATGCCCCGACAAGAGCTTCGTCGTGCTCGAAGGTCTGGAGAGCTTCGGCGGCACATGGTGGATGCACCGCTATCCCGGCATCCGTTCCGACAGCGACCTCTACACCTTCGGCTACCGCTTCAAGCCGTGGACAGGTGCGCCCCATCGCGAGCCGCGACGAGATCCTGAAATACATGGGTGAAGTGATCGACGAGAACGATCTCGCCGGGCACATCCGCTACCGGCACAAGATCCACTCTGCCCAGTGGTCCAGCAAAGACAACCTGTGGACTCTCGAAGGCGAGCGCGGCGATACCGGCGAGCCCGTGCGCTTTACGGCGAACTTCCTGTGGATGTGCCAAGGCTATTACCGACACGCCGAAGGCTATACGCCGCATTGGAAAGACATGGAGAAGTTCAAGGGCCGTATCGTGCACCCGCAAACCTGGCCGGAAGACCTGGACTACAAAAACAGGAACGTCATCGTCATCGGCTCCGGCGCCACCACGGCCACCGTCGTTCCCGCCATCGCCGCCGATTGCAAGCACGTCACCGTGCTGCAGCGCTCGCCCACCTATTTCATCCCTGCACGAAACGCCAACGAGCTTGCCGACCAGCTGCGGGAACTCGAAGTTCCGGAAGAATGGATCCACGAGATCACGCGCCGCCAGATCCTGAAAAATCAGGACGATTTCACCCGCCGCTCCTTCCAGGAGCCGGAAGCTGTGAAGCAGGAATTGCTCGCGGGCGTGCGCGCCTATCTAGGTCCGGATTACGACATTGAGGCGCATTTCACGCCGCGTTATCGCCCATGGCGCCAGCGCATCGCCTTCGTGCCGGAGGGCGATCTGTTCCAAGGCATCGCGTCCGGCAAAGCGTCGATGGTGACCGACGAGATCGAGTGCTTCACCGAGAAAGGTATCCTCACCAAATCCGGCAAGGATCTTGAGGCCGATATCATCGTCACCGCAACCGGCTTCAATCTCAGCGTGCTCGGCGACATCGCCTTCACGGTGGACGGCGAACCTGTCGATTTTTCAAAGACCGTCACCTATCGCGGCATGATGTTCACCGGTGTGCCGAACATGGTCTGGATTTTCGGCTATTTTCGCGCGAGCTGGACACTGCGCGTCGATCTCATCGCCGATTTCGTCTGTCGCCTGCTCAATCACATGACCACGACTGGCAAGAAGAAAGTCCAAGTCGCGCTGCGCTCCGAAGACAAGGACATGAAGCTTCTACCGTGGATCGACGACGAGAACTTCAATCCCGGCTATCTCATGCGCAGCATGCACCTGCTTCCTAGGCGTGGCGAAAAACATGAGTGGCAGCACACGCAGGACTATTGGCGAGAAAAAACGGAAATCCCGCTAATCGACCTAACCGGCAAAGAATTTCGTTACAGCTAGGCGGACTGCTCCAGCGTCCGGCGCATGGCCTCCGAGCCCTCCTCCATCATGCCCCGGATGATGGGTTCGGCGCTGTTCGGCAGGATGTCCGCCACCCAGACAATGCGCGTCCCGCCGTTCTCGGGCTGCAGTTGAAACGATGCATTGTGATGCAAAAGCCGCTCGCCGCCGCTCACCGCATAGGCCAGCCGGAGCGCACTGTCATCCACATCCACGATCAACTCCTTCGCGACAAAGCCATTCGCAAAGATGACGATGCGGGCGTCCTCCTCAAGCCGACAATCCGTCACAAACCCGCGCGCAAGACGAACGTGGACAGCGCCGACATCGCGAAGCGCTGCCCACGCCTTTTCCAGTGAAACGGCCACAAATGTTTCAATGCGGATGGAAGCCATGATCTTCTCCAATATCGGAGCGGATCATGCGGCGAGGGCGGCGATCTGTTCTTGGAGAATCTTGCGATCGCCTCGCGCCGCCTTACGGAATTCGCGCGGCGAGGCACCGGCGGCGCGGCGGAAGCTGCGCACGAAATTGGACAGGTCCGCGAAACCGACATCCAGCGCGATATCGGTGATGGCGCGCTCCTCGTCCGCGAGCAATTGCGCCGCATGCTTGAGCCGCGCACGCACCAGATACTGATGCGGTGTCACACCTAGCACATTCGCGAAAACACGCAGGAAATGAAATGCACTCAAGCCTGCCCGCCTGGCCACGCGCCCCAGATCGATCTCTTCGGTCGAATGCGCTTCAATCCATTCTGCGGCATCGACGGCGCGGCGCCGTTCAGCCGTTTGAGCGCATTTTTCCTGCCGCGTCTTGCCGGAAACCACATTTGCGTAGCGCGCGGCAAAGGCCAGCGCGGCTTCATCCAGTCCAATATCGCTCTCGCCGCGCGAGATGGACTGCGCCAGTTCGCCCATCACCATCATCTCGGCAAGGGGAGGCACGCCGACACCGCGCCACAGATGCGCGGGCACGATCTCCGCCAGCTCCGGCGCGAGTTGAATCGACAGGCATTCGTCGCCGCAGACGTGGTGATCATGCGTGCAGACGTATTCGTCTCCGGGATGTCCCACGAACAAGGAACCCGCCACCAGATCGAATGCCCGACCGCGCGAACGCACGGCGAAATTTCCCCTCCGCACATAGGAAATGGAATGGCGATCGTGGCATTCGACAAATGGCTGCGTGTTCGGCCCCGCCGTGCAGCGGTAGTCGATCACCGATAACCCATTGCCTTCAAACAGCGCGGCTTGTGCCATGCGTGAACAGTAGCGCAGTCAATGGTCTGGTTACAGTTGCGTTGCAGCATGTGCGTTCCGCGCAACAGGGCTACGACTTTTAACCAGCTCCGTTGACTTGCCTGCGAGGCAGGCGTACCCACGCTGCAATTCGCGGCATGGGGCCGCGAATGTGATTCTCGCGCGGGAAAACCGGCAAAACATGAATAGTCGATCGATCATGAAGGTTTGCACGGCCGCACCGTCCGGACTCCCGGACGGCGACCGCGCCGTGTCGGCTCGCGAGGAGCGCGCGTATTAGGACACCCTGATCGCGCAGTTTTCACCCCTCCCGAGCTTGGCTCCGGAGGGGATTTTTGTATCTGGCATGTCCCTCTTGGCCAGGCTCGGGCACAACAGAAAAAGTTCGTGCCATGTCACAGATTGCAGAAGAGATAGATCTTTCCCAAGCAGGCGCTCGCGTTAGCGGGCATGGCCTTGATGCGTGGTTTGCAGAAGCACGCGAGATGATCAAGCTCGCGTGGCCGTTGGTGCTTACCCAATTGGCGCAGATGGCGATCATGACGACCGACGTCGTGATGCTGGGTCGTCTGGGCAAAACAGCGCTCGCCTCGGCCGCGCTGGGCAATACGGTGTTCTTCTTCACCTGGCTGATCGGCTGCGGTCCCGTCGCAGCAGTGTCGCCGATGATCGCGCATATCCTGGGCGAGCGTCCGAACGACCGTCCCGGTGTGCGTGCGGCCACGCGCATGGGCTTTTGGGCAGTGCTGCTATTGTCGGTGCCACTGATTGGCTTCTTGCTGCTCACCCGCCACACGCTGTTGTTTCTCGACCAGACCGATGACCTGGCGACGAATGCCGGCATATTCGTGAGCGCGTTGTGCTGGGGCTTACCCTTCTCGCTGGGCTATCAAGTGCTGCGCAACTTCTCGACCGCGCTGTCGAAGCCGAACGCCTCGCTTTGGGTGATGGGTTTCGCTATCTTTTTCAACGCGTTCGGCGACTATGCGTTGATCTTCGGTCATTTCGGTTTTCCGAAACTGGGATTGCTGGGATCGGGCATTTCAAGTGCGTGCTCCTATGCGTTCAGCTTCTTCGCGATGGTCGTTGTGGTCCAACTCACACCGGGCTTGCGGAAGTACCGCATCTGGCGACGCTTCCAACGCCCGCACATCGAGAAACTGTGGGAGGTGTTCCGGCTCGGCATGCCTATCGGCCTGACCATGATCTTCGAAGCCATGCTGTTCAATTCGGCGACGCTGATCATGGGCACCTTCGGCACGGCCGCGGTGGCCGCACATCAGATCGCGCTCAATGTGCCGTCGATCACGTTCATGGTGCCGCTCGGCATCGGCATGGCGGCAACGGTGCGCGTGGGCTTGGCCGCGGGCGCACGAGATGGCGAAGCGGTTCGCCGCGCCGGCTGGCTCGCCATCGGCATGGCGGCAGCCTTCATGTTCTGCACGGGTATCCTGCTCTGGATTTTTCCGGACAAGATTGCAGGCCTATACTTCGCGGATGAGGCCGCTAACGCGGATGTGATCCGGCTGGCCGTCGTCTTCCTGCATGTGGCGGCAGTCTTCCAGATCGTAGACGGCGTGCAGGTGACCGGCGCGCTATCGCTCAGAGGCCTGAAGGATGCCAGGGCGCCGATGTGGATCGCGGGTGGCAGCTACTGGATCGCGGGCTTCCCGACCTGCCTGCTCTTCGCTTTCGGCTTCGGCCTGAAGGGCTTGGGCATCTGGATCGGACTGGCCTTCGGCCTTCTGGTGGCGGCGCTGACCATGTGCTGGCGGTTCTGGTATCTAAGCCGGAGCCGTTGATTTGGGCGGCAAAAATGAGAGCTGGAGGTGGCCAGCCACCCCGGCTTTCAGCCCTCAAGGCCCTATGGGTCCGGCGGAATCCCTGCTAAGATTGAGATCTGCTTCGGTTTTTCCGTTGGGAGGACGGCCCCGATGCGCACTAGGATTTTAGCCAGCGCCGCGTTGATGAGCGCTGCCATGTTTTGCTCGCCCGCATTCGCGGACGACTCTTCGCTTGGCCCGAACGACGAAGTCATTCCGGTTGTCGCGCCCGGCGACATGATCGGAGTGGCCTGCGGCCCGCTGCAGGTCGCGCAAAAAGACAGCGATGTGCGCGTGGTGCTCACAGTCTCCGCGAAACCCGGCGACAAATCTCCTGGTTACGGCAAAGTGCTTGCAACAGAGCAAAAGGTTGCAGCGGGCGCGGTGCAGGTGACGATCCCGGATCTGCCCGACATCTCGGATCACACTTACGATCTCACGGTCTATGTCGTGGGCACAAAAGGGGCTCAGACTTGTGACGCGGGCCACGTAAAAGTTGCGCAGCAGCGGCTACAACAGCCCCGCGGCGATCACTCCTAGCGCTACAGCGACAATCCAGATCGCAATGCGCACGTGACGCGTGCGCAGCGCTTGCGCGTCGGCGATCTGGCGCACGGTTTCTGGATGCAGCCGCATCCCGCCATCCGCGAGCATTGTCGAAACAACTTCTGCATTGCGCAGCAGCTGTGGCAGATCGCGCGCCAGGCGGCCCAGCGCATTCACGCCGTCGCCGACTTCCTTGAGCCGCGCTTCCGGCCCTACCTGCTCCAGCATCCATTTCTCGACGACCGGCCGCGAAGACTCCCAGATATCGAAATCCGGATCGAGCGCGCGCGCCACACCTTCAACCACCACCATCGTCTTCTGCAAAAGAACGAGCTGCGGCTGGGCGGGCATGTCAAAGCGATAGGTCGTATCGAACAGCTGCGCGAGGAGCTTTGCCATCGAAACATCGCGCGCCGTGCGCCCGAAGATCGGCTCGCCCACGGCGCGCAACGCCTGTGCAAAGGTTTCGATGGGATGGATCTGCGGCACGAAGCCTGCGTCGTAATGCACCCGCGCCACGCGCATGTAATCGCGCGCAAGAAAACCAGCGAGTGTCTCGGCGAGGAAGCGGCGCATCGCCGGATCAAGCCGGCCCATGATGCCGAAATCGACGGCTACCAGCCTGCCCTCGCCATCGACGAAAAGATTTCCGGGATGCAAATCGGCATGGAAGAATCCGTCGCGCAGCGCTTGTGTAAGGAAGCTCTGCACTACGATAACGGCGATCCGCTTTGAATCATGCCCCGCCGCCTTTACGACAGCGGGATCGCGGATTGGTGTTCCGTCGATCCATTCGCTCGTAAGCACCCGATCCGATGTACGATTCCAATCGACGACAGGCACACGGAATTCACGGTCATTCTTCGTGTCTTGGGCCAACTCGGATGCAGCAGCGCCCTCCATCCGCAGGTCCAGCTCGATCGCAACGGAGGCCGCGAGCGTGTTCACGACATCGCGCAAGCGCAGCCGCCGTGCCTCCGGCGACCATCGCTCCGCAACGCGCGCCGCGAACGCAAAAGCTGAAAGATCTTTGGCGAATTCTTGCGCGATGCCGGGCCGCAGCACCTTCACAGCGACTTTCTTAGACGAGTCGTCGGCGGTCTCCGCGATATGCACCTGTGCGATCGATGCTGCCGCAACCGGCTCGCCAAACGATGCAAAGAGTGCATCCACCGGCTTGAGCAACGAAACTTCGATCTGCTTTTTCGCTTCGTCCGTCGCAAATGGCGGCAAGCGATCCTGTAGGGTCTCCAGCGCGCGCGCCGTATCCGCACCCACGAGATCGGGCCGCGTCGCCAGCACCTGCCCGAGCTTGATGTAGGCGGGTCCCAGGCTTTCCAGCGCCTGTGCCAGGCGCACACCCGGTGGACTAGTCCCATCATCGCGTTCGCGCGTGCCAAGCACGCGCCGTGCGAGCCGCAGTGACCACGGCAAGCCCGCGAGATATTCGCGCGGCGCCAACGCGTCGTGCCGCCCGAGAACGCGCGCCGCGTGATGCAGCCGCCGGAAATCCGTCCACGCGCCCATCAGATTTTCCAGGCAGAATGCATGGCCGCGATGCCGCCGGAGAGATTGCGCACCTTCACTTGCGAAAGCCCCGCCTTTTCGATCATCTTCTTGAACTTGGCCTGCGGCGGAAAGCGGCGAATGCTTTCGGCGAGATAGCGATAGCTCTCCGCATCCTGCGCCACCCATTCGCCAATCTTCGGGATCACGCCGAAGGAGAACCGCTCATAGAGTTCATCCAACACCGGCGCTTCTACCTTGGAGAATTCCAGGCAGAGGAATCGTCCGCCCGGCTTCAGCACCCGCAATGCTTCGGTCAGCGCGCGGTCGATATGCGTCACGTTCCGAATGCCGAACGCGATGGTGAAGCTGTCGAAACTGTTTTCGGCAAACGGCAGGGCTTCGGCGCTGCCACATACCCATTCCAACGCGCGCTCGCCTTTCGCTTCCGCGCGGCGCACACCTTCATTCAGCATGTCTTGGTTGATGTCGCAGACTGTGACCTTCGCCTCACCACCACGAAGCTGCGCCATGTCGGCGATACGGAACGCGATGTCGCCCGTGCCGCCGGCCACATCCACGGAACGCCATCCCGGCTGCGGATTCAGCCATTCCACCATCGCGTCTTTCCAGATGCGGTGTATGCCCGCCGACATCAGGTCGTTCATCAGGTCGTAACGGCTGGCGACCGACGAAAACACCTCACGCACGAGGCCTTCCTTCTCGGCCTCCGGCACGTCGCGATAGCCGAAGCTGGCAGTGGATTTGGGATCGGCGGTCATGGCAGAAGCACTGTATAATGCCTGAACTTCCCGAAGTCGAAACCGTAATGACCGGCCTCAAGCCCGCGCTGGAGGGCCACCGTTTCACCCATGTCGAGACCCGGCGCAAGGACCTGCGCATCCCCTTCCCGAAGGACTTCGCCAAACGGCTCACCGGGCGCAAGGTCGTAAAGCTCTGGCGGCGGGCCAAATACATCATGGCCGATATGGACGATGGCGAAACGCTTGTCATCCATTTGGGCATGTCCGGCCGCATGACCGTCTTCGCGCGGAACGAAAGCCACAAGCTCGGTCAATTCCATTACGATGCCGTTCCCGACGAGCCGGAGAAGCACGACCACGTCATCTTCGACACCGACGCGCCGGCGCGGGTCGTGTTCAACGATCATCGCCGCTTCGGCCTGATGACGCTGATCGACAGCGACAAGATCGAAACCCACAAGCTGTTCAAGGATGTCGGCGTCGAGCCGTTGTCGAAAGATTTCGATGCCGCGTTCCTGAAAGATGCCCTCAAGGGCAAGAAGACACCGATCAAGTCCGCCCTGCTCGATCAGCGGCTGATCGCCGGGCTCGGCAACATCTATGTGTGCGAAGCACTATGGCGCGCGAAGATCTCGCCCAAGCGCCGCGCGAGCCGCGTGAAGCCGGGCGAGATCGCGCCACTGGTGAAGGCGATCAAGGACGTTCTGGAAGAAGCGGTGAAGGCCGGCGGCTCCTCCCTGCGCGATCACAAACAGGTGCATGGCGAACTGGGCTATTTCCAGCACCATTTCGCTGTGTACGACCGCAAAGGCAAGTACTGCCACCGGCAGGACGACGGCGTGATCAAGCGCATCGTTCAGCGCGGGCGATCCAGCTTCTACTGCCCGGTGTGTCAGAAATGACTTCTTAGCCCGCTACGAGAAAGAAAATTACTTCGGTTGCCAGAATTCCAGCTTGGTGCCGTCCGGATCCATCACCCACGCGAATTTGCCGAACGTATCGTCTGCCATCTGGCCTTCGATCTTTACGCCCTTGGCTTGAATCTCTTTCAGAAAGGTATCCAGATCGTCCACGGCGAAATTGATCATCACCTCGCGCGCGGATGGCGCAAAGTGATCGGTGTCTTGTGAGAACGCATTCCACGTCGCGGCGGCAGGCGATTGCGGGCTTTGCCGGAAGATCGCCCCGCCCCATTTCTCAACCGGCATGCCGAGCACATCGCGATACCACGCGCTCAAGGCTTTCGGATCGCGGCTCTTGATGAAGACGCCGCCAAACCCCGTAATCCGCGCCATCGCACGCCTCAGCTCAAATTCAGCTGCCACGATACGCCGAACGGATCCACGCACCAGCCAAATTTTTTGCTGAAGCCATAATTTCCGAGCGGCATCAAAATCCGCTTGCCTTCGCTCAATGCGGTGAACAGGCGATCCAACTCCGCCTCGCTGTCGCATTCCAGGAAAAGCGATATTGACGGCGTGAAATCGAAGGCATGCTTCACAGGACTGTCGCTGGCCTCGAACCGCACGCCGTTCAGCGTGAATGCCGCGCGCATCACCGTGCCGGCCTTGTCAGGTCCGCCCGGCCCGTCAGGTCCCCACTTCGTCACGCTGTCGATCCGCGAACTGGAAACCAGCGACGTATAGAGGTTGAGCGCCTCCTCGCAGCGCCCGGTGAACATCAGGAATGTCGAAACGGATTTGGTCATTTAGGTCTCGCCCTTAATTCACTATATCAAAATCCCATGGCCGACCTGTCTCTGCTATGGCGTTTGAGGAAACAACTCAATCCTTGTGCGCTTGTGCTGCCGCGCCGCGCGTATCGCCATGCGCGCGTCCCGTCTCCAAATAGGACTGCAGGCTCGACAGGATGCGCGGCCAGCCGCCGGACACGGCCTGAATGAGCTGCGCGTTCTCCTTTTCGATGGTGTGCGAGATGGTGAGCTTGGTTAGGTCATCTTCCTGCTCCAGCTCATAGACGCAGCGCGAATAGCCTTCCTCCTTCAACTGCGGGCGAAACTCGTTGCGCCACTTGATGACGGCGCGATTGGGCGGATCGCTTTCCAAGATCTCGCCAGTATCGGTCAGCCCATGTTGCGGCATGAACATCTTCCACTCCCCACCCTTCTTCCACGTGCTCTCCTGATGACCGCCGAACCAGTAGATCTTCTGGAATTCCGGCTGCGTCAGCGCGTCCCACACCTTTTGCTTGGGCGCGCGAATATAGGTGACGTAAACGAATGAGCTGTTTGCCATGACCATTCTCCTTCCTTGTTCTTGGTGAGCCAGATGTTCTCGGTCTTGCCGGTTTCCAGCAGTGACTTGAGATTGGAGAGAACTTTCGGCCAGCCGCCCGAAACGCTTACGGCCATCGCCGGATCGTGCTCGAGCTGGTCGTGCGTGACCGTCAGGCAGACGAGGCCCTTGTTGTAGTCGTCGATGTCGAAGGTGACGCGCGACGCCTCCTTCGAATGATCCGGCCGCGTCCAGGTGATGACGAGCTTGCGCGGCGGATCGGACTCCAGAACTGTCCCATCGATCATGACCTTTCCGGAATCGTCGCCGTTCTGGTGTTCCCAGCGTGAACCCTTTTTCCAGTCCGAGACGTTGTAGTGAAGCCAGTATCGCCGGGCGAATTCCGGCTTGGTGATCGCATCCCACACCTTCTGCGGCGTGGTGTAGATGTAAGTGACGTAGACGAACGGTCCACTCATGCAC
>DATCRK010000066.1:0-53437 GCA_036569005.1 Rhizomicrobium sp.
AGCCAAGCCCGGTATTCTCACCATCACCGTGATGGCGCCAGACGACGCAAGCCTCGAGCAGCTGAAAGACGTGGCAGTGCGCCATCTGGAACGTTTCGCCTTTCGCGAGACGCTGGAGGTTGCGTGGAAGCCAGCGTGAACCCGCGACAACTTTGCTGAATAAAAAAGCCCGGAGATTTCTCTCCGGGCTTTTGTCTTTGAAGCGGTGCTACCCGCCTAATGCGTGACCACTGCGCCGGCTTCCGGCTTGGCGGGGGGCGGCGTGACCGCTTCCGGTTCGGCCCAGTCGATGGGCTCCGGCTGGCGCACCAGCGCGACCTTCAGCACGTCTTCCACCGTCTTCACCGGAATGATCTTCATGCCGGACTTCACGTTTTCCGGAATGTCGGCGAGATCCTTCTCGTTGTCGGCCGGAATCGCGACGGTTTTGATACCGGCACGCAGGGCCGCGAGCAGTTTCTCCTTCAATCCGCCGATGGGCAGCGCGCGGCCACGCAAGGTGACCTCGCCCGTCATCGCCACATCGCGGCGCACCGGAATGCCGGTGATGACCGAGATGATCGACGTCGCCATCGCCAGACCGGCCGACGGGCCGTCCTTCGGTGTCGCGCCTTCCGGCACGTGGACGTGGATGTCCCTGGTATCGAACGTCGGCGGCTTGATGCCGAAGCTCGTCGCCTTGGAGCGCACGAAGCTCCTCGCCGCGTCGATGGACTCCTTCATCACATCGCCGAGCTTGCCGGTGGTCTGCATGCGGCCCTTGCCCGGCAGCATGACGGATTCGATCTGCAGCGTGTCGCCGCCGACTTCCGTCCATGCCAGGCCCGTGACCACACCGACCTGATCCTCGCCTTCGATTTCGCCGAAGCGGAATTTCCGCACGCCGGCGTAATCGTTGAGGTTCTGCGGCGTCACTTCGACCGACGTCTTCTTGCCCGAGACGATTTCCTTCACCGCCTTGCGGGCAAGACCGGCGATCTCACGCTCCAGGCTGCGCACGCCGGCTTCGCGGGTGTAGTAGCGAACCAGATCGTAAAGCGCTGCGTCGGTGATCTTCCACTCGCCTTCCTTCAAGCCGTTGGCTTCCAACTGCTTGCTGATGAGATGACGCTTGGCGATCTGCACTTTCTCATCCTCGGTGTAACCGGGGATGCGGATGATCTCCATGCGGTCCATCAACGGGCCGGGCATGTTGAGCGAATTCGCCGTGGTGACGAACATCACATCGGACAGATCGAAGTCCACTTCCAGGTAGTGATCCTGGAACGTGTTGTTCTGCTCGGGGTCGAGCACTTCGAGCAACGCGCTCGAAGGATCGCCGCGATAATCCGCGCCGAGCTTGTCGATCTCGTCCAGCAGAAACAGCGGATTGCTGCTCTTCACCTTCTTGAGCGACTGCACGACCTTGCCCGGCATCGAGCCGATATAGGTGCGGCGGTGACCGCGAATCTCCGCTTCATCGCGCACGCCGCCGAGCGACATGCGGATATATTCGCGGCCTGTGGCCTTCGCGATAGACCGCGCCAGCGAGGTCTTGCCGACGCCCGGCGGTCCGACGAGGCAGAGGATAGGTCCCTTCACCTTCCCGGCGCGCTGCTGCACGGCGAGATATTCCAGGATTCGGTCTTTCACCTTCTCAAGCCCGTAGTGATCCTCGTTGAGGATGTCTTCGGCCAGCTTGAGGTCCTTCTTGACCTTGGTTTTCTTGCCCCAGGGCAACGAGAGCATCCAGTCCAGATAGTTGCGCACGACCGTGGCTTCCGCCGACATCGGAGACATCGAGCGAAGCTTCTTCACTTCGGCCTGCGCCTTCTCGCGCGCTTCCTTGGACAACTTGGTCTTGCGGATGCGGTCTTCCAGCTCGTTCATCTCGTCGCGGCCTTCGTCGCCTTCGCCGAGTTCCTTCTGGATCGCCTTGAGCTGCTCGTTGAGATAGTACTCGCGCTGCGTCTTCTCCATCTGGCGCTTCACGCGGCTGCGGATCTTGCGCTCCACCTGCAGCACACCGATCTCGCCTTCGATGAGCGAGAGGACTTTCTCAAGGCGCGCGGTGGTGTCGAGAGTCTCCAGCAACTGCTGACGGTCGCTGATCTTCACCGACAGGTGCGCGGCGACGGTGTCGGCGAGTTTGGCAGGGTCTTCGATCTGCGCGACCGAAGCCAGCGTCTCGGCCGGGACTTTCTTGTTGAGCTTGATGTACTGCTCGAAGTTCGTCTTCACGGTGCGGATGAGCGCTTCGGTCTCCTTGCCCTCGCCGGGAAGGTCCGAGATTTTCTCGATCGTCGCCTGGAAGAAATCGCTGCGGTCGGTGAAACCGGTCACGCGCGCGCGGCTCTTGCCTTCGACAAGAACGCGAACGGTCTGGTCGGGCAGCTTCAGAAGCTGCAGCACGGTCGCCATCGTGCCGATGGTGTGCAGACCGTCCGTGGACGGATCGTCCTCGGCGGCGGTCTTCTGCGTGAGCAGCAGAATCTGTTTTTCGTCGTTCATGACTTCTTCGAGCGCGCGTACGGACTTCTCGCGGCCG
Source organism: Rhizomicrobium sp. (assembly GCA_036569005.1). Lineage (GTDB taxonomy): Bacteria > Pseudomonadota > Alphaproteobacteria > Micropepsales > Micropepsaceae > Rhizomicrobium. Next base: position 2,528 of record DATCRK010000066.1, read on the forward strand.
ACGAAGAGCGGAACGATCATGTGGGGGAATACGACGATATCGCGAAGGGGAAGAACCGGCGCCAACTGGCCGCCCGAACCCTTGGGCGTATTCACGACGTCCTGATCTGACATCTCTATCTCCTGCCCGAGAGAGTTCGATTCTCCTCGGGGTGCTGATGCTAGCGTAACCCAACTGGGCTTACGGTAGCGGTTAAAAGTCGCCCAATTGGGCCGACTATGTTGAATAAAAATGGTGGCAGGGAACCTGCGTTTCAAGAAGGAAACGCGAACGCGCCCGCGGTGTTTCCCGGGGCGCGTTCACAAACCTGAAACTGCGTCAGGATGACGTCAGCCAGCACTCTTCTGCTGCGGTTCCGCTTTATCCGAATAGGTGTAAAGCGGGCGCGCTTTGCCTTCGACCACGTCGCCGGTGACGACGACTTCCTGTACGCCGTTGAGCGTCGGGAGTTCGAACATGGTTTCGAGCAGGAAACCTTCCATGATGGAGCGTAGGCCGCGCGCGCCGGTGCGGCGCGCAATCGCCTTGCGGGCGATGGCATGCAGCGCTTCGTCCTGGAAGCGCAGCTTCACGCCTTCCATCTCGAACATGCGCTGATACTGCTTCGCCAGCGCGTTCTTCGGACGCGTAAGGATTTCGATCAGCGCCGGCTCGGTGAGATCGCCCAGCGTGGCGAGGATCGGCAGACGGCCGATGAATTCCGGGATCAGGCCGAACTTCAGAAGATCTTCCGGTTCCACTTCGCGCAGGATCTCGCCCGTGCCGCGCTCATCGGCGGAGCGCACATTGGCACCGAAGCCCATCGACGTGCCGCTGGTGCGCGAGGAGATGATCTTGTCGAGGCCGGCAAACGCGCCGCCCACGATGAAGAGGATGTTGGTGGTGTCGACCTGCAGGAATTCCTGCTGCGGATGCTTGCGGCCGCCTTGGGGCGGAACCGAAGCAACCGTGCCTTCCATGATCTTCAGAAGCGCCTGCTGCACGCCCTCGCCCGACACGTCGCGCGTGATGGACGGGTTGTCGGACTTGCGGCTGATCTTGTCGACTTCATCGATATAGACGATGCCGCGCTGTGCACGCTCGACATTGTAGTCGGCGGCCTGCAGCAGCTTGAGGATGATGTTCTCGACGTCTTCGCCGACGTAACCGGCTTCGGTCAGCGTCGTGGCGTCGGCCATCGTGAACGGCACATCGAGGATGCGCGCCAGCGTCTGCGCGAGCAGCGTCTTGCCGCAGCCCGTGGGGCCGATCAGCATGATGTTCGATTTCGCCAGTTCGACGTCGCCGTTCTTGCCGCTGGAATTGATGCGCTTGTAGTGGTTGTGGACCGCGACCGAGAGCACCTTCTTGGCGTGCGCCTGGCCGACCACATAATCGTCGAGGACCTTGAAGATTTCCTGCGGGGACGGAACGCCGTCGCGCGACTTCAGGAACGAGGTCTTGTTCTCCTCGCGGATGATTTCCATGCACAGTTCGACGCATTCATCGCAGATGAACACCGTCGGGCCCGCGATGAGCTTGCGGACCTCGTGCTGGCTCTTGCCGCAAAAGGAACAGTAGAGGGTGTTTTTCGACTCGCCGCCGCCAGCCTTACTCATTGACGCTCCTGGGCGAATACGCCCTCAAAGACAGCATTTGATCCTGCCGGATCACCAGACAGATCAAAGCCTTGCACGACCCACGCCAACCCAAATCGGATCACCCCCGATTCATTCGACCACGTTAGCGCCAAGCGGATCAAGAAAGTTTTAAAACAGGCAAAACCCTTGAGGAAATAAGGGGGTTACCTGGTTTTATCCCCCGGTTCCCTCGGCCGCGTCCGGACGCCGCTCCAGGATCTTGTCCACCAGACCGAAGGCTTTGGCCTCTTCGGCGGTCAGATAGGTATCCCGATCCAGCATCTTTTCAACCGCCTCAACGGTTTGCCCCGTGTGCTTGGAGTAAATCTCGTTCAGCCGACGCTTCAGTTTGACGATTTCCTGGGCATGGCGGGCGATGTCCGCCGCCTGGCCGTAATAGGAGGCGCTGGGCTGGTGAACCAGCACGCGGGAGTTGGGGAGGCAGTAGCGCTCGCCCGGGTTTCCGGCGCAGAGCAGCAGCGATGCTGCCGACGATGCCTGGCCGACGCAGAGCGTCTGCACCTTGGGGCGGATGTACTGCATCGTGTCGTAGATGCCCAACCCGGCGGTGACGTAGCCACCCGGCGAGTTGATGTACATCGAGATTTCCTTCTTCGGATTCTCCGCTTCGAGGAACAGCAGCTGCGCCGTGATGAGGCTGGCGCCGTAATCTTCCACCGGGCCGGTGATGAAGATGATGCGTTCCTTCAGAAGGCGCGAATAGATGTCGTAGGCGCGCTCGCCGCGGCTGGTCTGCTCGACCACCATCGGAACGAGGGTGTTCATATAGACGTCGCGCATATCTTTCATGGAAACCAGCCCGATTCGATTGTTTGAGGGTGAAGCGCCGCAAAGCGCGCTGTCAATGTGAGCTATATAAGGTCACTTGCCGGTTAATTCGACCCTGCGGCGTTTGGGGGTATCGGGGCGCGAGAAACGCGTGTTTTCCTGTATAGATCGGGAATGGAACTCGCCCTCTTCCGCGCCGCATGAACCAGCCGCTGCTTCTTTCCATTCTGGCAGCCGGATTCACGGTGGCGTTCTTCCACACCGCAATCCCGACGCATTGGCTGCCGTTCGCGCTGACCGGGCGCGCGCAGGGATGGAGCCACACCAAGACTCTTACGATCACGGGACTGGCCGCGTTGGGACATACGGGGTTCACCACCCTGCTCGGCCTGTTGGTCGCGCTGCTCGGCATGACGGTAGATTACTGGACCGGTCAGGTGTTCCCGTGGATCGCGGGCGGGTTGCTGTTTGCCGTCGGATTGTTCTTCCTTGTGCGGCAGGCGACCGGACATGGGCACGCGCATTTCCTGCACCGCCACGATCATCCGCACGATCACGGCCATGTGCATGACCATCATCACGATCATGACCATCACGACCACGATCATCACCACCATCACGATGGACTCGTCGCCGAAGATCACGATGTGGACGTCCATGTTCATAAGACATCGGACCGCGCGGCGATCCTGAGCCTGCTCGCACTGCTTACGTTCTCGCCCTGCGAAGGCTTTTTGCCGATCTATGTTTCGGCCGTGCGGCTGGGCTGGTCGGGCTTTCTGCTGTCGAGCCTTGTGCTGGCCGTTGCCACCACCGCCGGCATGATGATCTTCACCGCGATCACGCTCTCGGGGCTGCATCGCATCAACCTGAAGGCGGTTGAACGTTACGAAAGCGGCATATTGGGCGCCGTGCTTTGCGTGCTCGCCTTTGTTATCGTGTTCGTGGAGAGCTAAAGATGGCGCACGCGCATACGCACGATCATGACCATCACGACCACCATCATCATGGTCACGGCCACAGCCACGCGCCGGCCGATTTCGGATTCGCGTTCGGCATCGGCATCACACTGAACATCCTGTTCGTGATCGTGGGCGTGGCGTTCGGCATTGTCGGCCATTCCATGGCGCTGATCGCGGACGCCGGACACAATCTCAGCGACGTGCTCGGCCTCGTCATGGCATGGGTGGCGAGCGTGCTGGTGAAACGCGCGCCGTCGCAACGCTTCACCTACGGCCTGCGCGGCACATCCATTCTGGCGGCGTTGTTCAACGCGGTGTTCCTGCTGGTGGCGACGGGCGCGATTGCGCTGGGTGCGATCCAGCGTTTCTTCGAACCGGAGCCTGTCGCCGGAAAGCTGGTGATGATCGTCGCCGCCATCGGCATCGTCATCAACACCGGAACCGCGCTGCTCTTCCTGCGCGGACGCCACGACGATCTCAACATCAAAGGCGCGTTCCTGCACATGGCGGGCGATGCGGCGATCTCGTTCGGCGTGGTGTTGGCGGGTCTCATCATTCTGATGACCGGCTGGCACTGGGTCGATCCGTTGGTGAGCATCGGCATCGCGCTGGTGATCGTCGCCGGAACATGGTCGCTGCTGCGTGATTCTCTCAGCATGACCTTGCAAGGCGTCCCACCGGGCATCGACCTGCCCGCCGTGCGCGACTTCCTGGAGAAATGCCCCGGCGTCTGCGCGATCCACGACCTGCATGTCTGGCCGATGAGCACGACGGAAACCGCCCTCACCTGCCACATGGTGATTTTGGACGGTCACCCCGGCGACGAAGCTCTGCACAAGATCTCAGACGAACTGCGCCACCGCTTCGGCATCCCGCATTCGACGATTCAGGTGGAGATCACCGATCAGGCCAACTGCGCGCTCGCGCATGAGCATGCGGTTTAGTCAGGCGTGCGCCTTCGCCGCCAATTCGATGCCGAGCGCCTTCATCACAGCGATAGTTGTTTTCAGCGTCGGATTGCCGTCTTTGCTGAACGAGCGATAGAGCTGCTCGCGCGAAAGGCCTGTGTCTTTGGCGATCTGCGTCATGCCTTTCGCACGCGCCACGACACCCAGCGCATGCGCGATATAACCAGCGTCTTCTGTCTTGAATGCCTCTTCCATGAAGATCGCGATGGCTTTGTCGCTGTCCAGTGCTTCCGCCACATCGAAGGCAAGCGCTTTCTTCGCCATGTCATGCACTCCATTCCACGGCCAATTTCTTCGCCGCTTTGATGTCTTTTGCCTGACTGCTCTTGTCGCCGCCACAGAGCAGCAGGATGATCGTGTCGCCCTGCTTCTTGAAGTAAACGCGATAACCCGGACCATAGTGGATGCGCAGTTCGCTGATGCCTTCGCCCACCGGCGCGACATCGCCGACATGTCCGTAAGCCAAACGATCCAGCCGCGCGAAGATGATGGCGACACCGCGTTTATCCCGCAGCCCGGTCCACCACTTCTGAAACGCATCCGTTTGCTTCAGTTCGAACATATGTAGTCTATAAACTACAATTCGTCAATATAGGCAATCAAAGAAAAACGCCCCGTTTTGGCGGGGCGTTTGGATCATTCTTCCGACTTCTTCGCCTTCTTGGCTTTCTTCTCGGACTTCTCCGCCGGCTTGTCGCCGAGCTTTTCCGCGGCTTCGTCGGGGTCCATGAACAGCGTCTCGCGATCGACCGGCTTCTCGGTCACCTGCGCGAGCTCGGCGATGAAATCCACGACCTTGTCTTCGAAGATCGGGGCGCGGATTTCGGCGAGCGCCTGCGGGTTGGTCTGGTAGAACTGGAACACCTGCTGCTCCTGCCCCGGGAACTGGCGGGCGCGCATCGCGATGGCGCGGTTGATCTCGTCCGGCGCGATGGTGATGCCGTTCTGCTCGCCGAGACGGGCCAGCACGAGGCCGAGGCGCACGCGGCGCTCGGCGATGTCGTGATATTCCTTCTTCAGCTCTTCTTCGCTGTCGGCTTCGTCTTCCGGCTTCTTGCCTTCGCGTTCCAGCTCGGCCTGCACCGCGCGCCAGATGGCATCGAACTCGCCTTCCACCATCGTCGGCGGCAGCGGGAAGGTGTGCTCGGCATCGAGCGCATCGAGGATGCGCCGCTTCAGGTGCAGGCGGCTGGCGCGCGCGAAGTCGCCCTTGAGCTGCTCCTTCACGCGGTCGTTCAGCGTGGAGAGATTGTCGAGGCCCAGCTTCTTGGCCAGATCGTCGTTCACTTCGATCGGATCGGGTTTGTTGACCTTGTGGACGGTCACGGCGAACACCGCGTCCTTGTCCGCCAGCTTGGCTTCCGGATAGTCGGCCGGGAATTTCACGCTCACGTCTTTCTTGTCGCCGGCTTTCACGCCGATGAGCTGGTCTTCAAAGCCCGGAATGAACTGGCCGGAGCCGAGCACCAGGTTGAAGCCTTCCGCTTTGCCGCCCGCGAACTCTTCACCGTCGACCGAACCGACGAAATCGATGCTGATCTGGTCGTCTTTCTCCGCGGCGCCGTCGCGCTCGGAATATGCGCGCGTCTGCTCGGCGAGCTTCATTACCGCTTCGTCGACTTCCGCCTGCGTTACGTCGCTGACGAGCTTCTCGACCTTGAGCTTGGAAACGTCCGCCAGCTCGAAGTCCGGCATCAGGTCCACCTTCACGGTGAACTCCAGGTCGGATTTGCCTTCCACGACCTTGTCCATCTCGCTGGCCAGATCGATGCGCGGCGGGAAGGCCGGCTTCAGGTTGTTGTCCTTCACGGCCTGCTGGCTGGATTCGGAAACCGCCTGCTCGACGATCTCGCTCATCATCTGCTTGCCGAAGGTCTTCTTCAGGAACGAGGTCGGCGCCTTGCCAGGGCGGAAGCCCTTCATGTTCATGCGCGGCTTCATCTCTTCGACTTTGCCGACGAGACGCTTGTCCAGATCGTTCGCCGGAATGACGATCTTGTATTCGCGGCGGAGGTCCTGATTGACGGTCTCTGTGATCTGCATTGGCGCGTTCCTAAATCCTCAAATTCAAACTCTGGTGGCCCGCCACCCGAAGCAGCGGGATGTCGAGCTGTCTCCCTACGCACTACGTGCTTCGGGAGACACCACCCTTCGCTGCTCCGCAGCGTAGGGTGGTGCGGGCGAAGGGACTTGAACCCCCACGACTTTCGTCGCTGGAACCTAAATCCACTTTTTCCAGTGCCATTCTTCCGAATTTTATGTATAATCAGACAGTTAGATCATACATTTGTATTCGGATATCTGGACACACACCGGACACAAACCGCTACGCAGTCCTCCCCCGCTCACACGGAGAAAAACAGTGGCAGCGCATACGATGTTCGACGGCCGTTTGCAAATCTACCGGCGCTCCGAAAGCGGCCCCTGGCACGCCGCCGCCCGGGTCGGGAAAAAGCGTTTCCGGAAGGGCCTCAAGGAGACCGGTCTTGAACAGGCCAGGGACCTCGCGGAGGAGTGGTACCTCGGACTCCGGGGCAAGCTTCGCAACGGAGAGATCGTTCCTGACGAACGCACGTTCGGACAGGTTGCGGACGCCTATCTGGACGAAGCGAAAGTACTTGCACAGGCCACACGCAGCAAAAGCTATGTCGAAAATCTGAAAATACGGATGTACGCGCATATCCTGCCCTACTTCGGCAACAAACCCTTTCGCAGGTCAATCGCGGTCTGGTCCAAAGCTATCGCGTCAAACGCACCCAGCAGCATATCGAGCGGACCACCAAAAAAGACGCGAAAGGCAACATCGTAACGCCGGGCCGGCCGCCGGCGCGCAGCACGATGCTTTCCGAAATCGTCATCGTCCGGCAGGTGCTCAAACATGCCGAGGGTATGGGCTGGATACCGTTCGTCCCCAGCCTTTCGACACCTTACATGACGCAGGGCAAACGCGGACGCCGCGCCTGGTTCGATCACGACGAATACGAAACCCTCAAGAAGGCAACGCGCAAACGCATCAACGATTGCCCCCGACGCGGCTGGAAGAACGAATACGAAGACCTTCACTCCTTCGTACTGTTCATGGCGAATACCGGCTTGCGTCCGGACGAAGCGTGGAATCTCGAATTCCGGGACGCGAAAACCGAGAACGATTATGCCACGAAGAAAGACATTCTCGTCATCGACGTGCGCGGCAAGACCGGCGTCGGCTACTGCAAGAGCATGCCGAATGCGGTCTATCCGTTCGAAGAGGTCCGGAAGCGCCGCATTGCGAAGCTGAAAGACGAAGGAAAGCCGGACAGCGAAATCAAACGGCTGCTTCCGACGATGAAGGTGTTTCCCGAGTTCAGGCGCGACCTGTTCAACAAGATACTTGAAGAAGAAAAGCTGAAATTCGACCGCGACGGACAACGCCGCACGGCTTACAGCCTGCGCCACACTTATATTTCCATGCGTCTGATGGAAGGCGCGAACATCTATCAGATCGCCAACAACTGCCGGACCAGCGTCGAGATGATCCAGAACTTCTATGCGAGCCACATCAAGGACCGCATAGACGCCGGCGCGATCAATGTCATGCGTCCTCAGGCCGAACGAAAAGCCGCCAGAAAAGCGGAAGCCAAACGCAAGAATTCCTGAAACAGCGGCACAAAGACGTATCTCTTGGCGCGCATCGCCCTGCCCGCTATACACGAAGACACGCGGCCGTGGCGAAACTGGTAGACGCAGCAGATTTAGGTTCTGCCGGGCAACCGTGGGGGTTCAAGTCCCTCCGGCCGCACCACTCTCGAAGCGAGACGAACGTCGAGCCCGCGAAGGGTCGAACCGAAGGGTGAGACCCGTTGGCCAAAAGCGTTCCGGACGGAACGCGGCCATCGCACTCAAACGGCGAACGCCGGAGAACAACGATGAACGCTTCTTTTCGCAGCAACGTGTTTTCCGATACCGGATTCGATGCACGTGAAGCATCGGCACTGAACGCCAAAAGCGCTCTTGTCGACGAGATTGCAAAGATCATCGGGAGGCGAAAGCTGACTTCGAAACAAGCAGCTTCTCTTTGCGAAACGAAGACCGCCCTCTTCTCGAAAATCCTTCGCGGACATATCGAACTGGCCACCATCGAATTGCTTGCCCGCTGGCTGTACGCGCTCGGGCAGACCGTAGAATTTCGCGTTCGCCCGTAACGCAGGCATAGATGGCGATTTACAAAAAGGAAATTTTATTACGCCGAAAGTTGGTTCTGAAAGTAACTGCCCCTGCTAGGTTTTATACGTCGGGTGACCGACACCCGCATCTGCTTCTCATGCGTCCGGTTGCCGAGGAAGTAACGCTCCTAGGGTAGGCCCATGACCGTACTTGATATTTTATGTGACATCCAAATTGCCGCCGCTGCGATAATTCTTCCGGTACTTTTTAATACGCCTCCTGCCATCGGAAGACGTCATCGAGCCCCGTCGAGACCGCAGAAATCAGATCGCTCTCCGCAAACAGTTGCGACAACAGAAGCAACGCCAAAATAATAATCGCTATAGCCGCCGGGGCGACCCGACCCTACGGATTATGCGAAGCCCAAAGCGCGCAAGCCAAAGCCAGAAGTTCAATAATCCAAAACAGATTAACTAGGGCGCGTCGCTTCGCGACCGCGCTCTATGCGCTTGCGCACGAAGCCGCGTTTGCGTCTTCGCCCATCCGGGTAACGATCGCTTGCGCAAAATACGTCGGCGGCTGTCGCGCTCGGCCCCGCAGCTTCGCTGCTCCTGCGGGGGCGCCGCTTCGCGCTTGTGCAGCCAGCGCCGGACGGCGCGTTCCGACCGCTATGCGGTCTCCTTGCAGCCTTGGAAATTGCACGGGCGCGGCTGAAGCCGCAGACCGCGCGCGTTGAAGGCTAAGGGGCGCTGCCCCTCGCGCATGCAAGGACAGGCGCGCACTAGCGCGCTCAGGCCGCGTCTCCCCGTTCTTCCTCCGCTCCGCTCCGTGCAGAACGGGTGATCCCCCTCGCGTCCTTCGTCCTCTGCATTTGCGATCCCCGGTCTCGGCGACGGCCAAGGGTTCACGCGCGCGCTGCGCAAACCCTTGGGAGAATTCCATGCGTAAGACCGAAACACCGAGAGAAGATGTCTACACCCGCGTTACGGCAAAGATCGTGGCCGATCTGGAGAAAGGCGTGCGCACATGGCTGAAGCCGTGGAGCGTCTCGCACAGCGCCGGGCGCATAACGCGGCCACTGCGCGCCAACGGCAAACCTTATAACGGTATCAACGTCATCACGCTCTGGGCCGACAGCGTCGCGAAAGAATTTTCTTCGCCGGTCTGGATGACGTTCAAACAGGCGCTTGAATTGGGCGCTTGCGTGAAGAAGGGCGAGAAAGGTTCGCCGGTCGTCTATGCCGATAAGATGAAGCGCAGCGAGCAGAACGCGGCAGGCGAGGAGACCGAACGCGATATTCCCTTCCTCAAAGCCTACACAGTCTTCAATAGCGAGCAGATCGAGGGGTTGCCCGCACATTTCTACGCGGCAGCGCCGCCCAACGCGGCGAAGATCGAGCGCATCGAACACGCGGAAGAGTTCGTCCGCGCGACGAATGCCAATATCGTGCATGGCGGCAGCCGGGCTTGCTATGTCGTTTCGACCGACAACATTCACATGCCTTGCATCGATTTCTTCCGCGACAGCGAGAGTTACTACGCAACTCTGCTTCATGAACTCACACACTGGACCCGTCACGAAACGCGCCTCAACCGCGAGTTTGGAAGGAAGCGTTGGGGCGACGAAGGCTATGCTGCTGAAGAGTTGGTCGCCGAACTCGGCTCCGCGTTCCTGTGCGCCGATCTCGGTATCACACCAGAGCCGCGCGAAGATCACGCCGCATACATCGCAAGCTGGCTCGAAGTGTTGAAGAACGACAAGCGCGCGATCTTCACGGCGGCTGCTTATGCGCAGCGGGCAGCCGAATTCCTCTTCTCTCGGCGCTAACCCCAATGCGGGCTTGTCAAAAACTGCGTATTTCCTCGCATTGGCGAAGAAACTAATAGGATCGTTTACGGGCCTTACCGGCCTTTGCTAGCTTACAAACCTCGCCGAAATTGGCTGCGTACCGAGCCCGCTTCCCATTCGCGACAACTGCATGGGAGCCAAAATGCTCGAAACAATTGAAAATGTTTTCTACTACGGTGGAGCCGCCGTAACAGGATGGGCGTTGGCTCATTATGTCGTGGGGCCGCTGCGCGATGCGATGGGCTATCCCCCACGACCGCCACAACGATCTACAGAATGTTCAGAAAAACAGCGGCAGCGACGAACGCCAACACCAAAATAATAATCGCTATAGCCGCCACTGTCTTTCTTTCCGCGAGCATGCACGAAAGAATTTCAGCCCGTGAGCCTTCCTCATTAGTCTTGAATCGAACGGCCGCAGAAATAAATCCAACCACAAACGTGAAAAACCAAACAGCGCGGGCGCGGCTGAAGCCGCAGACCGCGCTATGCTAGGCGAAATATACTATTGGAGCTTCGCTGCCGCGATGTGTTGCTGTCCATTGGAGCATACTTTGGCTCGTCAGGCCGTCGGCCACAGTAATCCCCTCAAAACGCTCCTTCTCGCGATCGCGTCGCTCGCTGTGAGATAATCGGCGAGAAACGAAAATTCGCCGTCGGCATCGCGCAAGTTTTTCTCTGCTACTTCGCGATAGACTTCGAGCTTCGCAGTTAGTGCGGTTGTCGGTCGGTTTTCATTGAAAGCCTTCAACCTGTCTCGGAAGGTGAGGATGTCGTCCGCATACATTGTCAGAAGCTGAGGCATGGCCGCGCCACGCATTCCAAAGTACGCCGTACTAACGACCAGAACTACGGCGGCACCGATGCTTGCAATCGATGGAAGATACCCAAGTCGGCCTCCGCCCTCGACCAGAACGGACATTTCGAGGACGGCAGCGACAGCGCCCAGCGCGAAATTGACGTTGCGAATTCTTAAATACCAGGTGGTGAGGAATTTCGCGATGTCGCGCATCGCTTTGCCGACACTATCGCACTGAGCCACGAGCGCCGCGATGCTCGCTTTAAATTCAGGCGTTACGGCGGGACCGGCCGTTCGCTTTTTCGGCGGATCATCAGGCACTGTCGGCACGGCCCCCCAGCCATTCGAAAGAGTCACATATTTGTTAAATACTGCCGTGAAGACAGTAAATAGGGAAGCGAACCGTTCCGATAGAAGCGAAGGCTAAATGGACTAGGCGTTCACGACTTGGCGCAACGGGGGAACCGGGCGTTCGACAGGTCGATCAGCGCGCACGTGAGCCAAGGAAGCGATCTCGGGATCGAGAACCGCGATTAGCGACGCGGGATCGCGTCTATCGCCCAGCAGTTCGGCGTCTTCCGCGGTCGTATAAAGGGGAAGCAGCATATCCAATACTTTACGATCTTCGAATCTTGCCGCGATTAAAAGAGCGCGATAGCCATCGTATCTAGGATCTGCGCCGGCTGAGAGCGCCGAGCGGAGTAACGAGGTACGGCCTTGCCGGGCCGCAGATATCGTCAGCGCATTTAGCTGCTTTTGCGAATGCGTCATTCGCAAAATTGCGGCTGGAATGTCAAAGACTGGCATGAGACTCCTACAAGAATTACTGAACGCTAAATATTTAAGGAGACATTCAGTATATAGTGCAGGACTATCCCACACGATAAACCCATTAAAAACAATAGGCTTTATCAAGCAACCTAGCGCAGCCATGCGAAGTTCGCATGGCTTCTATTATTTATCAGTTACTTAGTGACACCGCTTCACTTCCAGACCCTAGGTTTGCGCATGGCAAACGCCGTATAGCCCACAGTATTTGGACGCTTGAATACTTGGATCCCCAGCGTTTTCGCGGATTGAATCGGCACGAACGGGCTGCGTCGCTTTCGGAGATCAGAGCACTCCTGCGCACATCCGAGCGCGACCTTGATATGCAGAAGGCTGGCAAACCTCCGCCGTCCCCAAAGCCACCCAAGCAGCCGAAGCCGAAGAAGGACGACCGGCAGTCTTCGCTCTTTTGATGGCTGAGCGCTAGCGAAGCCTCGGTTTCGGATGCTCACATTCCCTCCGCGTCAATAAGAAGGCGTGGACTTTTCGTGGTCCCGAAGAAGAATTAAGCCGTGATCCCGGCTCTTTTCGATCAACATGGTAGTCGGAAGTATCTCGTAGCTCGCGAACGGCTAGCATTTGTGTATGCAGCCGAAAAAGAACCAAAAGAAATTTCAACTTTTTGCCTGACTATGGCGTTCACTGGCGCGCGCATATCGGAAGTACTCGCTCTAACGACCAGCCGTGTGGATGCCGCAGATGAAACAATAATTTTTGAAACACTCAAGCAAAGACGAAAAGGGGTCTTCCGCGCCGTACCTATACCGCCTGGTCTTCTACATCTCCTTCTTGATTACAGTTCCGGGAAAAAGGAAAAAATTTGGCCGTGGGGCCGCACCACTGCCTGGAAAGCTGTGAAAGCAGTCATGCGTGGCGCCGAGATAGAGGAAAGGCTTTGCCAACCCAAGGCGCTGCGTCACGCTTTTGCAATCGAGGCGGGGCAAAAAGGTATTCCTCTCAACATCGTGCAGCGATGGCTGGGGCATGCTCGCATTGAAACGACTGCGATATATGCGAGCGCTATTGGCGAGGAAGAACGCCACTTGGCTCGAAAAGCCTGGGCTTCTCTGGAACAAGCAATTCTCAAGTGACTAAAGGTCAAGCCCAAACGGCTATGTCTCTAAAGATAGCGTTCGCAGGTAACGCACTCTCATTGATCCCGCCAGCAAGTTCTTTGGAACGCGGAGCCCACAAGTTTGCATGTAAGCGCATTGGAAGATGGGGGATAGGCGTAGGGTCCCAACTCATCCGTTCGTGAACCACCTTGCCATCCACCGACCACACGATTCGTCCTGGTCGCCAGTCGATCGCGTACAGATGAAAGTCCAATGTTGCGTCAAATCCCAGATCAATGCGGCACGGCGAACCTCGGTAGCCAAACGCCATAGCTGCACCGTCGTCGCCGGGATTGAAGTAGACATTGGTGAGCATGTGTTGTGGGTCATCACCGGCTAACTCGATATCGATCTCCTGCCTCGGCGTGCTTCGATGCAGAAAGAAGCCTGTGACGAGGCCGGAGCCTGATGCAGCCTTTATCGATGCCTCAAAGCGTCCATAATTGAACAATCGCTTTGATCCGACCGCGCCAGATCGATATAGCCTTTTCCCATCGAGTGCTTTGCTGATGAGAAGATGCAGGCCATCGCTACGGTAAAAAAGTCCTTCAGGTGTGAACGACGCTAGGTTTCCGGGGAAAGTTTCTACAAGGCTTGCGAATGAAGGAGACTCATTTGTCATCGTGTCATGAACGAGATATTCGCCTAAGGTGGGCAGCGACAGGCCCGTAGATGGGCTCGATTGCCATCTGCTCCGGGAAGGCAGTACCCAGGGTGAGTCGTCCAGTTCACATCCTCTTTGGCGAGATGAGAAAGGAAGCTTCCTCGGGTTCTTGAAACGGTCATCTCGAAAAACCCTCAGTGAACGACGAGCGCCAACTGGAAAGCTCTGAATCGGCTCGGCAAGATTTAAGAAGGCGCAGAGTGGTTTCCAGGAGGCTGCGCCCGACATTGATGAAGGCAGGATCGCAGTTCGTGCGGGCGGCAGGTCGTCAAGTTCAATTTGGAAACACGACGTTGCATTTTCCTCGATAAAAAATCGCACATTGGAGTTTTTTGATACTGCGGATAACGCATCCGGAGCTAGCGGAACATTCACGAGAGCATCAAAAAGCTCGAACAGCTCGGCAATTTCTTGCGCATGGATCAAATCTCCATCGTTATCAAACACCCGAACTCGTAGACCCAACATCGACAGCGCCATAGGAAGCGCCTCCGTATCGCTGTCGGCAGTCCACGCCAAAATAGGACCGGCCCGTGTTCTGTCGGGAGGCATCGGCCCTGAACCCGCATCAACAATCCCTGCTCGCGCCAAGTAGGGCAGCACGGAGTAAGAGTTGTCAGATATAGCATCTTTACGCTGTAACAGGACTGGATGGGAAAGTGCGAGCGCACCCAATTCTCCAAATCTGTAATTAATCCAAAGGTCAACGGGCCCAATCACGGGCATCGCCCGCAAAAGTTCTGCAGCTCCTTTTCGTGAAAGAACGTAGCCTGAAAGAAACCAAAGTCCCCGCACCGGGTGAAAAAGCATCTCACAATGATCAACGCGTTCCGCGGTACCACCGGCGTCTTCATAGGATAGATAGAACAGACGTGGACCGCCGTCGGCGCGACTGCGTCGGAGGGCTGCGCGCCAGCCACGTTCAATTACAGCGGCAGCGCCACGTTTGAACCAGACGTCGTCTTCAAGAACAAGTACATTATTATCTTGCCCCGTCGCGATCGTCTTCCAGACCTCCACATGAGAACGCGCGACTGCAATTTCCTGTCGCGTCATTCTTATCGGCTCGTCCGCGTCGAAACATTCCGCAAGCCGCGCATCGGGTTGAACATAGAGATGGTCGCCCAAGCGATATATCGAGTCTACATCAGCCGTAGCAGCAACCGATCGACCGTCACGAGCGTCTATTGCAGCGAAACGTCGGGCAATAGAAATTAGTGGTGTGCCATCTGAGGTTCGGAACCGTCGAAGTTCGCGTTGTATGCGACGCCACCGTTGTGGTTGCCGGTCGAGGTTGACAACCAAAATCGAGTTAATCGTATCGTCGCGTGTGCCAAAAGCCGCAATCTGTCCACCGGGGAAAGCCGCCATAATCACGCGCGACGCGCGAAATATGAACCTTTGTAACGAGAATGAGGCGCCTCGAAGGTTCATGGCCTCAGCCGGACTCCATATTCCGCCAGTTGCGCGAGTCGTTTCGGTAAGAGAGGTTCCACCGTGTTTCTGCAATAGCGTCCCAATCGCGTAGCAGTTCGAAATCGAAAGGAACGCCAATAGTTTTCAAATCCCGCGCATGCGCCGCCAAAGCGGCGGTAAAATTGCCTGGGCCGGTCGTTGACTGGATTTCGGGAAATTGCTCGTCGCTCAACAGTTTCTCAGTAGCACGCGTCAGCGCAAGACGAAGAACAGGATGGCCCGCAGGCGCTGCTATTGGATCATTGTTTACATAGAATATGCGCCCCTCTGTCGGCAGATCGACCTGCCAAATCTCGGTTGCTGGCAGCATTCCTCCAGTCGGAATATCATAGCATAGTGGTTGTACTTTCAATTTTCCGTTGCGAAAGATGCGTTGCCATCCGTCACCTAGCAGTACGTCGTCCGCGTCGACGTAGAAGCCACCATCAGCAAGCACAAAGCACATTCGCAAATAGTCGCAGCGCATTGCAGGGTGGCGGCAGCGGGAAAAGGCTTCGCGCTCATGGTCACCATATCGTTCCGCAATGTATTCGCCTGCAGACGTGTCGGAAAACGTCTGAAGCGTGAAGCCTTCCTCAGCGAGCCTGTCCCAACTACTGAGGCATGCCTGCACGTCATCAGGTAAGTTGACTGGATCATGCCAATACCTAATCAACTTCTTTGGGATTTCTGAAGTTGTTGGCTCGTCAGAACTGATCGATGCCGAATAATCCAGTTGCTGCAGCGTGATGTCGCGAATGAACGCAGACCGTAACTTCTCATCCTTCTCAAATCCAATCGGATAAGAAACCATGTCTCTGGAACCTCAGCGAGAATGTAGATCGGATAGTGTGATGTGCGTGTGTCGAAAGGCACTTTCAATGTGTGGCTTTAAGGTAGGTTTGATAACGCTGGGATTCCTTGAGCAGATGCGTTCGGCCTTCAATAACAAACCCATCCAGCCCATGTTCGGTTACGTATGCGGCTAGATCGACCGAATTGTTTATGAACCCCTTTCCCTTGAAATTTAGAGAGGTATTGCACAACACGCCGTATCCCGTTCGTTTTTTGAATGCGACGAGCAAGTCATAAAGACGTCTGTTAGTTATAGGTGTAACGGTTTGGAGACGTGCAGTCCCGTTCACATGCGTCACTGCTTCGAGCACGCCAGTCGTCGCACGATGTGTGAACAGCATGTACGGACTTTCGTGATTACATCCGAACCATTTCAGCGCATCATCTTGAAGGCAGACAGGCGCAATTGGTCGGAACTGCTCGCGCTGCTTAATCTCATTTAGTCGTATTCTGGTACTATTTTGGAATGGAGCGGCCAGAATCGATCTGTTGCCTAGCGCGCGCGGGCCGATCTCGTATCTGTCGTTCGCCCAAGCGATAATCAAATCGTTTGCGAGCATGTCGGCGATACGATCGTAGTCTATCTCGCAAACGTCATATTTGCTCTCATCGATCGTTCCGCCCATCTGGAACGTCAAACCTGAATAGACATTCCATTCGATCTTGGGATCGCCGGCAAAGTGGAATTGTGCATCAATCGCTGTACCTATAGCTGATCCGGAATCGTTCGCTACTGGTGGCACGAAGACTTCGGAGAAAAGACCAGTTTCTACCCACTTACTATTCCAGTCGCAGTTCAGGCCGCATCCACCCGCGATGAGTAGTGGCAGCCCCTTTCGCAAATGTTTTTCCGCGAATTGATAAAACACATCGAAAATCGCATCGCTGTAGATGCCAGAGAAATTCCGGAACTCTGGGTCATCTAAACCCACGTTGAGGTGAGGAGCATTTTTAAGATCGCCATATTCGCTGAGCTTTCGAAATGGGCCAGCCAGTAGAAAATCGAGCAGCTTTCTCTCTTCGAGTGTCGGCGTGCTGCGCCTTGCGAACGATGCCAAGGCCATTAGCTTTCCAGCATCTGAGGATCGAGGATAAGGACCATCTTTCGGAAACGTCGGGTCAGCCAAGCCATAGAGTAACGCGTAGCGGTTTCCCGGCTGGTTCAGGACATTCGCGATTAAGGTAATGTTCAGTTGGGGATCAATCTCGTAGAAGGCGCCCATTTCACCTTCCCAGATCAGCGCATAGCATGGAGTGCCTTTCGGAAGGGCTGACATACCGAATGCGCAAAGTATGTGTGATCGTTCGTGGGATGAGGAAAAGTAGTCTACTCGTCCTCTAAGGAAGCGTCCTTTAGTTACTAATACATTGTCGCTTGAAACGCCTCGATATCCCGCATTAGTGAGCGATCCATGCAAAAATTCGTGGTGATCTAGTGGCCACCAGCCACTCATGCAAATGACATCAGGCATCTCTTCAATTTCACCGATGACGTCCAATACATTCGCAACGGACAGAGTTGAATATCGATAACCAGAGTTCTTTTCTGCTTCGATGGAAGTTATCAGGCGTCCATCTTGAATGTACGCAATCGCGCCATCGTGCCCAGGATTGTAAGAAAGTATTTTCACTAATAACGGCTTTCACTATTCGAAATTGCATAGTGCAGAATCAATGAATGATAACCCCACCTAATCGATGAGTTAAGGGAGTGCAGAATGGATTGCCTCCGATACTGTGTGTGACAAGACCGTTTCAGCATCCGCGAGATTGACCGACTAGGCTGCCTGCTGGAGAGTCAAATCGCGCCTGCTTCGGCTCCTGGCGATCCTTGTGAACAGAATACAGCAAATTGTTCACGTGAGGGGCCTGTATGCGGACGGTCTTGCTGGCGGCCGGTGGTGTTGCCGCGATTGGTGTTGGGATTTTTGCATTCAAGAGCGGGGCTGGCGCGAGCTCTGCGGGGCTGCCGCTTTCGATTTCGGCGACGGCCTCCTCGACGGCGACGAACATCGCTATCGTTTCGCGTTCTCCGCGTCCGATCACGATCCGTCGCATCACGGCGAATGATCGATCTGGGGTTTATGGCTGCGATTTCAATCCCGCGCTGAACGGAAAATCCGATGAGTTCGGCTATTCGAGCGCGGATTTTCATCCGCGAAAGCTCGCTGAGGGTGACGAGATCGATCTCACCGTTTGGAACGCGTCCAACTGCGGAGACAGGGTGGTGAAGCTCACGGTTACGACCGATATGGGCTCAGCGGACTATCCAATTCACTGATTTTGGGCGAGACTTCTCATTTCATATAGGTATTTCAATGTGTTAGATATGCGGAGATTAGAGCCTATAATCTCCGCATGCCTGCGTAGAAAACTCTTGCCTTTGCGGAGAATAGCGAGCATATTCTCCGCATAGGTGCGGAGAATGGTAACTTACATCCACGAACTCAAGAACTGGCCTGAATTTACCTGGAACGCGAAAGCGCTCTCCGGAAGGCTCGGTGCCGTCCATCATCTCCAAGATCAACTTCTCAACCGGATGGGCTCGCTCGGCTTTCACCTACGGGAAGAGGCAACACTTCAAAGTCTCACCGAGGAAGTCATCAAATCGAGTGAGATCGAGGGCGAGCACCTGAACAAAGAACAGGTCCGCTCATCGATCGCGCGGCGTCTCGGCATGGATATAGGCGGACTTACGCCCGCCGACCGTAACGTCGAAGGCGTCGTCGAGATGATGATGGACGCCACGCAGAACTACACGAAGGCTCTCACCAGGGAGCGATTGTTCGACTGGCATGCGGCGCTATTCCCGACCGGGAGAAGCGGTATGCACAAGATCGTCGTCGGCAAATGGCGCGACGGCACGACAGGGCCGATGCAAGTTGTCTCGGGACCCATCGGAAGGGAGAAGGTTCATTTTGAAGCGCCGGCAGCCCCCCTGCTCGACGATGAAATGCGCCGCTTTATCCAGTGGTACGAGCGCTATGACGGAACGGATTTGATCCTTCGCGCGGGCATTGCGCATTTGTGGTTCGTGACCATTCATCCGTTCGAAGACGGCAACGGCCGCATCGCGCGCGCGATCTCGGACATGGCGCTGGCGCGCTCCGAGAAAACCGCACAACGCTTCTACAGCATGTCGGCGCAGATCGAGGCGGAGAAGAACGACTACTACGACATCCTGGAAGCAACCCAGAAAGGCGATCTTGATATCAGCGAATGGCTGGATTGGTTCCTGGGGTGCCTTGGACGCGCGTTCGAAAGAGCGGACACGATCCTCGGCTCGGTGCTTCAAAAGGCGACCTTCTGGGACAGCCACAAGGGCGAAAGCTTCAACGACCGTCAAAAGCTCATGCTCAACGATTTGCTCAACGGCTTCGAAGGCAAGCTCACTTCGTCCAAATGGGCGAAGATCGCCAAATGCTCGCAGGACACGGCAGGTCGCGATATCGATGACCTCGTGAAGCGCGGTATTCTTCAGAAAGATGCTGCCGGCGGCAGGAGTACGAGTTACTCACTGGTCGTCGGGGAAACGTAATAACGGCGACGCTCGGGCCTGCGTGATCGATAGAGCCTGTTTCTATCGATCATGAACACGCACGAACATGATCGATAGGTTTTGAGGGGGCTGCGCCCCTTCCGCCGCCGTAGATCTGCC
Organism: Rhizomicrobium sp.; assembly: GCA_036569005.1. Classification (GTDB taxonomy): domain Bacteria; phylum Pseudomonadota; class Alphaproteobacteria; order Micropepsales; family Micropepsaceae; genus Rhizomicrobium. The sequence continues at coordinate 22,232 of DATCRK010000066.1, forward strand.
GCTCGTCATATCCGGGATGTTCAGCTGGCCCTGCTCCGCTAAACGGTTACCCTTTCGCTCTTTACGTAAAGCGAGGGAAGCTCAGCGATGCGCACGCGAAACTGGCTGCGCCGCTTCGTTTTTGGCTTTGCCGATGAAGCGGCTTCAAGTTTTATCGCCGGGTCGTAATAGATGTGTCCCCCGGCCATCGCTTTCAGAAACCGGAAGAAATCGGTTTCCTGCCCCAGCAGCACCGAGCTTGAATACCGGTACTGTCTCTCCGGTTCGCCACGCATGATGGAAGGAATGTAGACCGCGCGCTCATGCTTGCGGGCCCAGTGGCTGATAAGGCCGGTATATCCCCACACGGCAGCGGCATTGCCCTTTTTGTCGAGGAGCGTGATGCCCTTTGTGGCATCTACAGTTCCCGCTTCCGCATCGTACCCGTCCAGGACAAGTGTAAGACCCGTCAGTTCCACCGGAACGCCGGCGCGATAAACGCCGCCGAAGTTTATCCGGTCCTCACGGCCCATGCGGTCCGCATATCCGTACTTGCGGAGAAACGCCTCAACGCCCTTTTCCCTGTAATAGCCGCCCGTGGGCTCCGGTGTCATAAGAGTCACCGGACCACCACTCACCGGCCTGTCCAGTTGGGCGACGCTGTGCTGTTTGACCTCCCAGCCAAGATAATCAGGATCAGAAATACCGTTCGGCCTGATGCCCAGTTCTGCTTCGAGCGTATAGCCGCCGCAGTTCGGCGCTTCGCATGGCCCAAGTGATCCGTCACCCATAAGCCGTTTTGAAGTGATCCAGCCGAGATCGCTGATGCGCCTGACCTGTGCGAGCAGTTTTGCGCGCGTATCTTCTGCAGCGACACCGATGGTCAGTTCGTAGAAAACCCGTTCGCCCTGCCCTGCGACCGCTGCCTCGAATTCTTTTGCGAGCGCATCGTCGGGAGACACAGCTGCGCCGATGATGGTTCCGGTATCTTCGATGCCAAGAAACAGAATGCGCCCGGCCTGCCGGACCGTCATCAGATCGTTCGGCGCTTCCTTCGCGCCTTTGAGGAAACCCGACATGCGGACTTCCGGATATTGCGGATAGAGGATCAGCTGCGTACTGGGCGCGGGCGTCACGCGGCCGTCCGGCTGCAGCCACACAAATTTCAGCGGCGCTTTCAGAATCTGGTTCTTTTCGCTGCTGTCATCGTAAATCTCGCCAAACGGCAGGATGTTCAGCGCCTCAAATCCGCCGCCGAGATAGACCTGGTTTTTCGAGTTGTCATTCGGCGCAAGTCGCTTGGCATAAAGCCGGCGCGCACCCCTCCCGGACATCATCGCACGGAGTTTTGCGAGATCACCGTAACGCGCAGGCATGTCAGGCCGCCTTCCGCAGAGATTCACGCAACTCGGAATTTTTCCGTGCGGATTTCAGCCACGCCGCAATCCGTTCTATCAGGACATCAACCTTCTTTTCCGGCAGCCGTCGCACAGCACATTCCCAGACTGTGAGAACACGCCATCCTGCGTTCAGGAGTTCGGTGCGGGCCTTCTCATCGTTCGCCCGGTTGCGCGCGAACTTCGCTTTCCAGAATTCGGTTCTGGTCGAAGGCATCCTGAAATGCCGGCAGTCATGGCCGTGCCAGAAGCAGCCATGCACGAAGATCACGGCATTGTATTTGGGAAGAACGAGATCGGGCTTGCCGCGGAGCTTTCGGCCGTGAAGCGCAAAGCGGAAGCCAAGACGGTGGAGACCGCTCCTGATGATCCGCTCTGGCTTCGTATTCCGCGACCTGATACCGGACATCATCCGGCTGCGCGTCCCGGCATCAACAATATCAGCCACGCGCGACCCGCTTTCGCTCCTGTTTCTCTTCTGCTGCCACAATGAACGGAAGCATGTGCTTTGCGATGTGCTCGACAACAGGCACAACCACGGCATTGCCAAACTGCTTGTAGGCTTGCGTATCCGAAACCGGAATCTGGAACGGCTTGCGCCCCGCACGGTCAAAACCCATGAGACGCGCGCATTCGCGTGGCGTCAGGCGGCGGGGCGGTCTGCCCGGCCCCTGCTTGATGAGGATTTCCGATCCGTCCTTGAAGTAACGCGCCGAAAGCGTACGGGCCGTATCATTGGGACCGAACAGTCCAAATCCGAACCCGTTGCCGGCCTTCCTGTGCTTCTCCGCGTAGTTCTGCAGATAGGTCCAGAGATGCCGCGTCAGCGTGTATTTGTCCGTCGCGCCGCTCCCGTCCGTATAGTGCGCGTCAGGCTTTTCATTCTTGCCGTGCAGGATGCTGCCAAGCTTCGGCCCGTTCTTCACATCGGGAAGATCGATATTCCGGATGTTGAAGCCGCAGTCTTCGCGGAAGCCCACGATGAAGGTTCTTTCCCGGTGCTGCGGCACCCAGCCCTTGGCATCAATCACGCGCCAGCTCACCTGGTACTTAAGCTTCCGCTCCAGCACATCCATGATGACGCCAAAAGTGCGGCCGCCATCATGGCTGACAAGGTTTTTCACGTTCTCAAGCAGGAATGCCTTCGGCCTGTGATGTTTGATGATGCGCTCGATGTCAAAGAACAGCGTTCCCTGCGTATCACAGTCAAATCCGTGCGGTCTGTTGAGCGCATTCTTTTTTGAAACGCCCGCAATCGAAAACGGCTGGCATGGAAATCCCGCAACCAGAACGTCGTGCGGCGGAATCTCTTTCTCGTTTATCTCCGTAATGTCACCGGCGATTTCATGATCATCAGACGGGAAATTCGCCCGGTAGGTTTTCTGGCTGTATGCGTTCCATTCACTGGTGAAGACGCATTTGCCGCCAGCTGACTCAAAGCCGAGGCGCATGCCGCCGATGCCGGCGAACAGGTCGATGAAGGTGAAGGCGCCCTCACCTTCTCCGTCATTGACGGGAATGAGTTCGCGCAGACGTTCAAGCACCACGCGACGCGCTTTAATCTCACCGCTTTCAAATCTGTAGATTTGCCGCTCGTCATACCCGAGCTGTTCGGCAGCCTCTGGCACAGAAAGACGTGCACGCTGCCTCAGAGAGGAAAACTCGGTCATGGAAGGCCCCGCCAGCTGGGTCGATTTCTGACATCCTGTCTGATTCTGTTCCGGAGAACAACACGAGAACAAATATCGCATGCGTAACGAGTAGCCACATGGAACGCGTTCTCGCTGGACGGTTTGGAGAAGTCGTCCGATAGTCCGGATTTTGACAACTATGTCATTGTTTTATCACTTTTGTAATCACCTGCGAAAACATTCTTTGTACATATCGAGAATATAAGAAAAATGTTGCATATCATAAAATTTGTGATAGGTTTCGCGAATATTATTCAAACTTACACAACGAGTGCTGCATGCGTGACAAGAGAGCGAAGTTTGTCGAACTGGCGAACGCCCGCGTAACCCGGGCGATCAAGGACATCCGGTTGATCGGCAATCTGTCGAACAAGAGTGCCTACGAATTCACTGAAGACGACGTGGACCGCATCGTGCGCGCCCTCCGCAAAGAGCTTGAGGCCATCAAGGCGCGCTTCGGCGGTGGGGGAGCAAGCGACGCCGAATTCAAGCTCGACGAGTGAGGAGAAAACAGATGACGCCGTTCCGCATTCTTCCTGAAGAAGACACCGGCTGGGTACGCACCGAGATTACCCAGCGTAACCAGTTCGACAGCGACGAACATGGTCTGGCCGAGACATTCGTTCGCGAATTTCTCCAAAACGCGGTTGACGCGCGCGTCGACAACATAAACGGCGGAGCTGACGTGCGTTTCGATCTTCGCATGCTGACAGGAGACGATGCTGCATACCTGCACGGCATCGTAAAGCCGCTCGATCCCCATCTGAAAGCCTCAGGAATTGAACTGCCCGCTGGCGAGTCGATCAATCTGCTTGTTGCGGAAGATTTTGGCACAACAGGATTGCGCGGGAACTACCTCGAATATGTCGAGAAGGAAAATTACTCGGCATTTTTCCACAGTCACGGGCTCACCAGCAAAGGGGGAAAGAGCAATGGCCGCTGGGGTCTTGGCAAGACGACGTATTCCAGCGCGTCACGCATCCGTACATTCCTTGCGCTCACCGTCCGCTCAGATGACACCGAAAAGACTCCGCTCGTCATGGGGCAGAGCGTTCTTTCCATTCACCGTCTTCCGGACGGCAAGTATTACAAACCCCACGTCTTCATAGCGGGGCCGGACGCGGGCTACCCTTTGCCAGTGCAGGAGCGCAAGCATGTGCAGGAGCTGGCGCGGGTGGTTGGCTTCGCGCGGACAGACGAGCCGGGCCTTTCAGTCGCCATCCCCTTCGCCAAAGAGGACATTACAAAGCACACGCTGATCGTCGAAGTCCTGCGTAACTACTACTTCCCCATCCTCACTGGTCGCCTCGTCGTGCGCGTGTGCGGCGTGGAACTCAGCGCCGATACCTTCGACGCTGTGATGAAAGAATATGCGGTTGACGAGCTCGGCGCCGACTTTGCAGCATTTGTGCGAGCCGTGAATGCGGCGCGCGGCGATAAAGCTGACGCAACTATGGGCAACCAATGGCGCACCGATGTTCAGGGCGCAATTCCCAAAGAACAGACCGAGAAGCTTCGTGAAATCTATGCGAGTGGAAAGCTCGTAAGCATTGACGCTCCCATCGTCCTCCGCCGCAAAACAGGCGAGACCATCAACACTTCCGTACGTCTCTTCTTGCGCAAGGCGCCCGAAGGCGCCGCCGGGCGGGCGCTCTTCGTGCGCGGCGACATTACGGTGCCGGGCATGGCCGCGAATTTTCCAGTCCGCTCCGCCAACGCTGCTCTCGTCGCCGGTGAAGACACGATTGTCGAATTTCTCGGCGATTCCGAAAATCCGGCCCATACCCACTGGGACGGACGCGCGGAAAAACTTCAGACAAACTGGAAAGCCGGCGCCGACCGCATTCGCGAGATCAAAACCGTTCTCCGCCGCGTTCATGCATGCCTCGACCAGTCTGTTGACGCGTCTTTCCCTGACGCTCTCAAGGACATCTTCAAGGTCAAGGCTCCCGGCGACACGGGCCGGATGCGCGAAAAACGCGAAGTCATCAAAAAGAAGAAAATCGAAATCAACAACCGCAGTCCGCGACTGTTCCGCATTGTACGGCGCGCAGGCGGATTCGCAGTGAAAGCGACGCCCGACCTGACGGCGGACAAACTGCCGATGCAGATCAAGATTCGCGTCGCCTACGATGTGAGCCGTGGCAATCCGTTCAAGAAACATGAGCCTTTTGATTTCGATCTCACGAGCGGCGGCGATGTCGGCATCACTCATGCCGAAGGAGCGAAGACAAAGGTGCTGACCTCCAACCGCTTCGCAATCGACGTGGAAAACCCTGTCTTCGACGTCGATGTAACCGGGTTCGACGCGCGGCGCGACCTAATTGTTGACGCGGAAAGATAGGACCATGCGCAAACGTCTTAATTCCACCGGCCGCAAAAAAATTCCCCACGAGCTTTTGACCCTGCGGTTTGAAAAAGCCGCCAACGATGATCCCGGCCGTTTTACCGCCGAACTGAGCCGCCTTTCAGAACTCGGTCTCGATACTGACGCGAAAGTCTATATCGAACCGTATCTCGGGAATTCGTCCATGCGGTTCCCTTTCGGTACCGTCGGGACGCTTCAGCATCCTGCGGATACGACGCTGGACGATCTCGATTCCGGCGAAGGCATAAAGTTCCGCATAAAGATCGTCGACGAATCCGGCGATGTGGGGCGAGTTCTTGCGATGGCAGATCAGGTCGAACCGCATGACCCATCGCTCGAACCCGATGACGAGGAATGCATCCTTCCTCTACTGCTGCGGGATATCGGCGAGCGCGTCTGGAAAGTCGAGACGGAAGAAGGCCGCCCTGCCCTCATTCTCAACCGTCGCATTCCCAACATCCGCGAGACGCTTCTTTCAAGTCCTCACATGCAGGGCATGATCTTCCCGCCGGCGCTCGAAGAAATTCTGGATTTTGCCCTGCAGGAGGATGCGGAAGAACACGACTGGGCCAAGGACTGGCGCAGTTTTTCGGAAGCCCTGCTCGCCGAAGAAATGCCGGAAGAGATGGAAGAAAGCCAGCGTGAAGAGATCGTTTCCCGCGTCGTCGAAGCCTTCGTGAACGACCAGAAATACGTCAGCAAAATCCAGCAGCGCGAGGAGAACGCCAATGTTGACGCCTGATCTGGTCCGTAAGCTGAACGATGAAGGCTGCCGGCTGTTTGAGCAGTTCGTGATTGCCGCGAAGGCCGATCCGAAGATCGAGCCGCCTTTCGAACTTCTTCAGGATGACCGCTATTCGGCGCCACTCTCCGTGGAGATTCCGGTTTCGCGCCGGGAGTTCAAAAGCCGGTATGAGCTCGGTGCCTATCTGAACACCATTCTGGCTCCGCTCAGTGCGCGGCAATTTTCGCGGGATCAGGGTCTCTGGAACTGGCTTGCACTCTATTTTTTCAACCAGCTCTGGACGCCCAAGAAAGATGGAAGCCGGTCGCTGGGCGAGATCGCGCGTTACGTTCTTCCGGCGGAATACAATTACAACAAATATTACCGGCAGCTTGTGCGCGAAGCGTGGAATTTCGTCCGCATGCATGGCGAACTCGCGCGTGTGGCGCTCACTTCGCCGTTGCACGTGCGCGGTGAAATCGCAGAGCAGCTTGCATCGCGGCAATGGACGGCTGGTAACAGCGCCATCCTTGAAGCCGCCGGTCGGCTCTTCATTGACGCAGGCGGAAATTCGAAGCGGGGCGTCGCCGGCAAAGGCCGGCCCGGTACTGCTCGCCGGCTCAGCGATGTCGTGCAACAGTTCGACCGTACCTACGACCTGTCCGCCTGCGACGCCGACAAGGTTCTGGAGCTTCTGCCCGCCGAATTTGACGAGTGGAGACCGGGGCATGCCTCCGGTACGTCGGAAAGCAAAAGCCCCCCTCTGGCAGCACAGGGGGGATAATGCAGCACCAGTCCGACTTTCCCGGACCATCAAAATTCTCTTTGTCTTTCAAGCAGTTGAAAGGTGGCCATTCGCCGTGTCCACTTTTTTGCCTCTCGCGACGCTTCCGTATTGTGAGCACAACAGGTTTTGAGGCGCGCCGATGAAAGTTCTGGCAGAAACGGTCCCGCCACCAGGGTCGACAAATCTCGCGGGATGGCGGGAAGTGATCGCGGCCGGGCGGCTGGGCGAATACCCGATGGAAGCCATTGTAGGCGCTTTCCTCGATCTTGGTCCTGATACCGACCGGAACGTCAGAAATTCGCTCACGCAATATCTCAACATCGAGATTACCCGGCGGCTTCGGCGCAACGTTGGCTACAACCACCCGAACCGTGGACAGGACATCATCGACCGCGCCCATACGGAACTGTTCATCGCGCTGGCCGATCCGGAATCAGCGGACGCAAAAGGAATGCGTGTCGCATTCGCTTCCCGGGTCGAGTTTCGCATCAAGGATGCGATTGCCGACGAAGAGAAAGAGCGCCGCATTCCGGATGAGGCGGCCGCAAACGAAAACAGGAAAATTGCGAAACAGAAAAAGGAAAAAGGAAAGAAAAAGAAATCTGAAGACGATTCCTGTCCGGGTCTGGAGACAGAACCGCTTCCGGAACCTGAAGTGAGCGATAATTCAGCAGAAGGCGAGCTCAACGGCGAACTCAGCATGTCCGGCGCGGCCACGATTGATGGCCATGAAGCCGATGGCGCAGAAACGGTCGGTGGATCGACCATTCTCCGCAATCCGGCGTTGATGGACGGGGTGCGCGATCTGGACCAGACGATTGATGTCAACCGTTTTCTCGAAGAGCACATTCCCGAATACAAAAAGCGCCTCGCTTTCTATCTGCATATGCAGGGTCTCCCGCACAAATCGAAGAAGGGGGATTCCATCGCGCGGGCGCTTGGAATCTCCAGCAAAACGGCCACCCGCTGGATCGAGGAGGTTCAAGAAACACTCAGAACAGCAATCGGAGAGCAGCCATGAACGACAGAACCCAGACGCAGGACAGGGACGAAGTGCTTTTTGCATTTCACCGTGCATATGAGCGCCCAACCGCCGAAGAAATTATTGAGTGGGTGGAGAAATATCCGCAGTTTGCTGAAGACATCCGGAGGCATGCCACAGTTAGCCATGATATGGCGGCACGCAGGGATGGACCTGCAGAAGAACCGGATGAAAGCACCCTTGCGCGCGCCTATAGCCGTGCGCTCAGTGCGCTCTATGAAGGCGAGATACGCAAACGGGGGAAAGTTGCGCCGCTCCCCACGCTTCGTGAAATTCTGGCTGCACGCGGGAAGACTGTTCCGTCGATACAGGCAGAGATTGCAGGTACGGTTGGCATTTCGCGTGGCGTCGTTGCCGATCTTTTTAACGGCATGATGCTTCCTCCGCTGTCGCGCAGATTTGAAACTTCCATTTGTGCTGCGCTTGGCATGCCTGCAAACGATCTTCATGCAGCACTTGAAAGGACCGTCGCGTCTCCAAGGCTCGGGCACGCAAATGCTGCAAGCATTCCAGCTCTCACCGCCCGAAGTTGTGAAGACATATTTCGAAACAGCGGAATGACACCGGAACAGATTGCTTATTGGCTGAATGGGGACTGAATTTTGGATGCATGGGTCGACATCCGGCGCAAAGCACGCGCATGTCATGCAGCTGCTCTGGCACAGACGCGTGGTGATCGTCGTGCGGCGGTCATTGTTGCTGCTGCACTGAAAAACGACGGACTCGAACTTCGCCATTACGATCCGCAAACACTGCCAGGTGTTTTTGGTTCGCTCGACCGTGAGTCAAAACTTGTCAATGTCGCGAAGCAACAGGATCCGGCCGACGAAGCCGCCGTCATCGCGCATGAAATCGGCCATTATCACCTTCATCATGATCCGGTGAACGAAGTCACCGTGAAGGCTGCCGGCCTCGGGGGCGATCCCGTTGAGAGCGGAGCAGGGAAAGTCGAGGGTTATTCCCCCCGGGAGCGCAAGGAGGTCCAGGCCGATGTATTTGCCGGCGAGTTTCTCTGCCCTTCCGACTGGCTGAGAAACGAATTCGTTGTGAACGGCCGCAGACCTAACGACATTGCGACCGACCTTGGCCTGTCTTCCGGGCTCGTCATGAACCAGATGATCCGTGCGCTTCTTCTGCCACCTCTCCGACCGCCTCCGCCGCCAGCTACAACAGCTAAAATCAAACTGGATGACAGCCAGAAGAAAGCAGCCACATGGGAAGGAGGTCCGCTCCTGGTTGACGCCGGACCGGGGACTGGAAAAACGCGGACGCTGATACAACGGATCAGACATCTCCTCGATAAAGGTGCGACCCCGGGCTCGGTTCTCGCGCTCACTTTCTCAAACAAGGCAGCCGAAGAAATGCGCGAGCGCCTGTCGGCGCTGGACCCTGACGCTGCAATCGAAATGTGGGTTGGTACGTTTCATGAGTTTGGCAACGAACTGATTTCGAAATGGCCATCCGCCGTCGGGCGGAGCGGCAGAGTGCATATTCGCGATGAGGCCGGGTCGCTTGCGCTTCTCGAAGAAAATCTCGCGCGGTTACCACTCAATCACTATCAGAATCTTTATGAACCGGCTTACGAGCTCGTGCATGTTCTCAGGGCCATTTCCCGCTGCAAGGACGAAATGATTTCACCGGCGGCTTATCGCGCGGCCGCTGAAGAATCTCTAAAAAATGCGCAAACAGCAGAGGATGCGGAAGCAGCCGACGCAGCTGCCAGATCGCTCGAAGTCGCAGACATCTACGCCATATACGAAGATCTTCTCCGCGAGACGAACTCAGTCGACTTCGGTGATCTCGTCCGCATTTCCGTGCAACTGGTTGAAAACAACCAGGACGTTCAAAAATACCTCGCGAGATTCGGCAACATTCTGGTGGACGAATACCAGGACGTAAATCTTGCCAGCGCGCGACTGCTTCGTGCGCTGTCCAGGAATTGCAAAGGCATCTGGGTGGTAGCCGATCAGCGGCAATCCATTTACCGCTTTCGTGGTGCGGAGCCGTCAAACGTCGCACGTTTCAACGACGAATTCGGAGGAACGCGCCAGTCACTGGCGCAAAACTACAGGTCCTTCGCGCCAGTGGTACGGACCTTTGAACGCTTTTCCGCGTCAATGGGCGGACAGGGCGGGATGACAGGCAGCTGGGTAGCGGGAAGGGCCGCAGGTGGAGAAGTCTCGCTCACGGTTGCTCCCGGCCTTGCGGCGGAAGCTGAAGCCATTCGCGACCAGATCGAAAAATTCCGCGAGAAGGGAGTTCCATATGACGACCAGGCCATCCTCGCACGAACGCATCTGACGCTTGCCCGCATCACGGGCATACTGGAACAGCTTGGTGTTCCGCTTCTCTATCTCGGTGATCTGTTCGAACGCGACGAAATCCGCGATCTGCTCTCCCTGCTTGCTCTCGATGCAGAATACGGGAATGTCGGGCTGTTCCGCGTCGCCGCCCTTCCGGATTATGGTGCAACGAGAGAGGACGCCCTGAAAGTCATCAGATGGGCTCGCGATAACAAGATCGCAGTATTTGACGCGTTGAAAAGGACGGCGGAAATCGAAGGGCTTTCGTCAAAGGGAGCGACCGGACTTGCCCGGCTGGGTGGCGAACTTGACGGGCTCGAAAAAGCATCACCCTGGACTCTTCTCACCACATGGCTTTTTGAACGAAGCGGGTATCTTGTTCCGCTTCTCCGCTCAAACAGCCCCGCAGCACAGCAGGGCCTTATCGCGATTTACCAGTTTCTCAAGGTCTGCAGCGAACCGGCCAGTGCGAGTGAAGCAAAGCGCAAAAATTTTCTCGCGCGCATCAGGCGGCTCGAAGCTCTCAACTACGACAGCAGCTACCGCGCCATTTCATCCGAAGCGTCGGACATGGACGCGGTTCGTGTCATGACAATCCATGGAAGCAAGGGGCTGGAATTCGGTGCTGTTCATTTTCCCGCTCTTGCAACGCGCTACATGCCGACGAACCGGCAGGGCAACCGGTGCCCGCCGCCACCTTCCCTGGCCCGGCTCGCCATGGGGCCGGCAGACCACGACGCCGAAGAAGAGTGTCTCTTCTTTGTCGGACTGTCGCGGGCAAGAGACTTTCTTTCACTGAGCCGGGCCGAACGTTACACAGCACAGAATGCGACGGCATCAAAGTTTCTGGCTTCCATTTCCGGTCTCGTGCAGACGTCGCGTTATGAAGGTTCGGGCACGTCTTTCACGACTGAACGGCCTCTCATACCGCAAGCTGTGAAAGAGGTTTATACAGAGCGCGAACTCAGCATCTATATGCAGTGCCCGGCGCGATACAGATATGAATCTGTTGACGGACTTCGCGGAACGCACGACGACTCCGCTTATATCCAGTTTCACCGCTGCGTTTACAGAACTGTCAGCTGGCTCGAACAGCAGCGGCAGTCCGGAGCGCCAGCGGACATGGCAGCCGGTCTCGCACAGCTTGCTGCAGAGTGGCAGACCGGCGGACCTGTTGATCACGCGTTCGAAAGCTACTATCGCGCCACGGCCGAAAGCATGGTGCGTGCGATGGTTCGGGCCATCGAGGCTGAGAGCGCGCAATATGATCGCGGCGAATGGACGATCCCCGTCGGATCCAGGCAGGTATCGGTCACGCCTGATCGCGTACTGCTGACAACGGATGGTGTCGTCCGTATCCAGAGAATCCGTACTGGCCGGAAATCGAAGTCGGAAGCGGACAATCCGCTATACGCTCTTCTGCGGGCTGGAGCCGCCGCGCGCTATCCGGGCAGGACAATCAGCGTCGAAACATTCTATCTGGCGACGGCGGAAACCGTTCCGGTTGCACCGAAAAACGACGAAAAAAATCTGAAGAAATATGCAGACGCCATCGCCGAGATCGAACGGGGCGATTTTCATCCCGAGGTCGACAACCGGCGCTGCCCCAACTGCCAGTGCTACTTCATGTGTGGTGCATAGAGGCAATGTCCACTTTTCCGGAGCTCGCACCGCTTACTCCTTGAGAGCCCGTTCCGGGCATCTGCAACAAGGAGTTTCACATGAACAAAGTTACCGTATTCATCCAGACGCACGGCCGTCCGGACATTGTCGAAGCCGAGCTGGCCGTTGCAGCCACGCTTGGTGAATTGCACGACCTTCTCGCCACTTCCGGCATCGCGGTGGATGCCGAGACGGTCATCTTCATCGATGAGGCGGAAGAGCATCTCTCCGGCGAACGTCATCACCCGGTGCATGGCCTGAAACATGGTTCCCGTATCCATGTCGGCCGCTGCAAGCGCATCGCGGTGACCGTTCACTTCCTCCACAAGACGGCAGAGCATCACTTCCCGCCCGGCGCACGCGTCCGTGCCGTCAAGGCGTGGGCGGTGCACAAGTTCGAGATGGACCCGAAGGACGCGGCGGAGCATGTCCTGCAGCTCTGCAAGTCCACCGACCGTCCGTCGAGCGACACACCCTTGCATCAGCTGGTGCACGGTCATGACTGCGCGCTCTGCTTCGACCTTGTTCCGGAAAAGCGCGTCGAGGGCTGACATGAACCTGGTCCTTCCGCCTGACCGGTTGTTGATCGACATGGATCTCGCCGCACCGGCTTTCCGGTGCGGCGAGTTCGAAGGCCGCTGGCGTCTTGTCTCGTCAGGCTGGCCGCATGTCGTCATTGCCGTTTCCGCACCGCCGCGTCCTTCAGCACCGCTGGAATTCGGCTTTCGCTTCGAATGTTCGGGGTATCGCCAGACGCCGGTGACTGCGCAACCCTGGGATATCGAGGCCGGCACACCGCTGCCGCGCGCAAAATGGCCGACGGGAAAATCCATCGTGCCGTCGGTATTCCGTCCCGACTGGAAGAACGGCCACTGCCTTTATCTGCCGTGCGACCGGATGTCGATCGAGGGCCACGACCAGTGGCGCACACAGCATCCCACCCGGCTCTGGCAGCCATCGCGGGGAATTATCTGTTACCTGGAGCAACTTCATGACCTTTTCCATCAAAGCGACTATTCGGGCCTTCTGGGCTCCTGAACACCGCATCAGCTGCCACGGCATCTTCTGGCAGCAAATCGTGAATGAACTCGACCGGCGCGGCGCGCGCCGGCATGAAGCAGGTGCGTTTCTGCTCGGTGTCGAAAACGGACAGCGGCGCGAGATCAGCTCGGTCGTTTTCTACGATCAGCTTGATCCGCATGCTTACGACAGCGGTGTCTGCATCCTTCATGGCGATGCCTTTTCAAAACTCTGGGCGCACTGCCGCAGCAAGGGCCTCACGGTTGTTGCTGATGTACATACGCATCCGGGAGCCGGCTTTCAGAGCCATGCAGACCGGACCAATCCGATGGTTGCGACCAGCGGACACATCGCGATCATTCTGCCCGACTTCGGGCGCTGGCCTGTCGATCAACGGCGTGTCGGAATTTACGAATATCTCGGCCGCCACGAATGGATCGACCGCAGCCCGTCCCGCATTCGCAACTTCTTCTACACCGGCTTCTGGAGCTGAACATGACGATTACACCAGACCACACGAACCTTCATCGTACCGCCAAATACTTCATGGACACCGGACGGGCAGCTTCGCACAGTGAAGCGGTCGGCCTGCTTGAAAAGTTCGGTCTGACCATCCGGGTTGGCCAGGAGATTGCGCATTCGCAAAATCATCAGATCGCGCTGCTTACGCTCGTCAACGTTGCACGGCGGACCTTTCTCGGCGGCATCGCCGTCACCGGAATTCCGGATGGCTGTAAAAATCTGTCGCCGCTCGCTCCGGAAACGTCTCTTGCCGAGGCTGTTGTCGCCTTGGGTGCAAAGCATGATGCGCCTGGCGGCTCTGCGTGGCCGGTTGCTGTTATCGGTGGAACAGATGCGGAAGACAGCCCTAAAACTGCGTGGCGAGTTACATGGGAAGGCTGGCGAGGGGGTGTTATTCCGCTCGCACGGGGAAAACGCCTGGACGAGATGCACGCTATCTCGCTCGCGCCCGTGCTCGCAGCCGCAGTCTGCGCGGCCGAAGTCTTTGCATTTCACGCGGGCGACCATCCCATGGCGGGAAAAAGGGAAGTCGGTCTTTCTCTCTGGCGCCCCGATGCAGACTGGCTGGCGAGCGCAAATGAGCCCGTGCTTTCGTGGTTGCCTTCCCGCCTGTGGATCATCGGTCTCGGCAATCTCGGCCAAGCCTTCGCGTGGGTTCTGGCGACACTGCCTTGGCAGGACCGGAGCAAGGCAGAATTCATTTTGCAGGACTTTGACCGCCTCGCGGTTTCCAACGACAGCACTTCTCTTCTGTCGTTCCTGCCAGACGTGGGCCGGCGGAAAGCGCGCGTCGTGGCCAGCTGGCTTGACCGCCTCGGGTTTGAGACGTTCGTTGAAGAACGCCGTTTCGGCGCATGGACGCGACGCGCTGGTGAAGAGCCTGCCGTTGCGCTCTGCGGCGTTGATAATGAGGATGCCCGTGCTGCCCTTGAGGATGCGGGTTTCGACCTTGTTATCGAAGCAGGACTTGGTGGAGGGCCGCAGGCCTTTCGAAGCATCTCGCTTCACTCATTTCCTGCGTCCCGCGCCGCGCGCGATCTCTGGTCGAAGCGGGGTGATGGTAACGCCGGAAATTTCGAGAACATGCCGGCATACCAGGCGCTCAAAGAAGATGGAATGGATGAATGCGGGCTTGCGCAACTTGCATCGCGCACCGTTGGCGTTCCTTTCGTCGGGCTGATCGCGTCCTGTATGACGATCGCCGAACTTCTCCGCCGCCTTAACGGCGGCTGCGCCGTCGAATTCATCGCAGGCTCAGTCTCCAGCTTCGAGTTTGAGCACGGCTGCCTTGACGCTCCTGTCTATTCGCATGGACACGTGCCCGCAGCCCGGTATCAGGAATAGCCGGCAGTTTTTGGCTGAAGCAAAAGCGCCCGCTCAACAGCTTTGCTGGAGCGGGCGTTTCGTATCGGAGCGGGATTCGAACCCGCGAACCCTTTGCAGGGTTACTCCGTTTTCAGGGGAGCGCCTTCGACCACTCGGCCATCCGTCCACAGAGTGGAGGAACGCCTCATGTGGTGGCCGACACACTGTCCTTCAACTGTGCAAACAAAATTCGCAATTTTATTACGGCCATCGCAGTGGGCCGTTAGGCAATGCACCCGGGAGGGGCTCCGCCCCCGGCGCGCAGAAGGATTGACCTGCGGCTCGGAAAGCGTATCCCCGTTCTTCCTCGCCTGCGGCTGCGTGCAGAACGGGTGATCCCCCTCGCTTCCCTCGTCCTTCCACACGCCACCCCCGGTCTCGCCGACGGGCAAGGGTTCGCGCGCGAACCCCATGCCGGACACAGGAAAGGAAAAGCCATGGCCAGAAAACAGAAAACCGTTTCGCTGCAGGTGCCGCTCCCCGTCAGCCCCCACCCGCTTGTCGCCAGGCGGATCAGGAAAGAAATGCGGGACTGGGAAGCCGCCCGCAAGAGCGGTTCGGGCTTTTACGGAAGCTGCGCGACCGACACCGGAAGACGCATGCTGCATCTGCATGACGCGATTTTGAAACAGGGAGAAGCGCGCGGCTTTGAAACCGGAAGAGCGATCGAGCAGCGCAGCGAATATGGGTTTTGCATCCGGGGCGAGGACATTTGCTGGCGCGTCGATGAAAAACACCGCCGCGAAAAAGCTCTTGCCGCCATTTACGGCTCGAAATCACCCGACCACCTGCCGGACGGCATTCTGACGGTCAGGTACTTCGTCGCCTACGGGCCGGACCATCTGCTGGAAGACAGGCCGGACGCGCCCCTGATCGCACGCGTCGGCGAAATCCTCGACGGAATGGATGCCATCGCCGCCCAGGCTGCCGTCATTACCGCCGAACACCGGCTCGAAGAGTTGCGCGAACGGGAAAACGCGGCGCGCGAAGCCCGCTACTGGAAGATTGTGGACGGTGAAGAAGAGCGCTGGAAACTGCTGCGACACGTATCCGGCAACAGCTTCGAAGCCGCCCGCCTCCGCAAAACGGTTTCACGCATCCGAAAGCGCCTGTCGGATGCCGGTATCGATACGCCGCGCCTGAAAGCGTGGCTCGCCTGGGCGGAAAACCGTATCGCCCGGCACGACGTTTTTTCAGGGAGCGCGGAAGAAATTTACGATCGTTTGATCGCGCGACCACAGCCAGAGGAAGACGACGAAGACGGAGAGCTTTTGTAGGGTGCGGACACAATTTTGGGCACAAAGTCAGAATTATTCAATATAATCAATGATTATTTCTCGACCTAAATCCAGTGCGTCTACCAGTTCCGCCACACCCGCGCGCGGGCTCCGCCGTTCACCTTATTACTAAGGTGCGCGCCGGGAGGCGGGCCGTATAGCAGGGGTTTTCGGGCGGGGCTAGGGGTACGGCGCTGCACTGGAATTTCAGGTTCTGCTCCCTCAAGTCCGCCTTTGAACCGCGGATGTCGGTCGGGCTTCGATGAACATCGCCCACAGCCATGAAGGGTCGAGCCTTCGACAAGGGCGAAAGCGGGCCTAGGCGACCGCTTTGGTCGCCGGATGCGGCGATATACCGGACAGCAATTTCTCACTTCCACCGGTTTTGATTGGTCCCAGATAGAGACCCAGCCGTCGTGCAAGGGGCACGGCCCTAGCGTCCTGCGTGGCTTCCACGCCCGCTTGAGCGAGGGCTGCATCCACCCGTGCCTCCATCAAGCGTTCCACAAGCAGGTTCTTCACCCGATCCACGCCAATGGGCAGGAGAAACATCTTCCCAAGAGTTGTTCCCAGCCCTCCGTGCATCATATCGAAGGGAATAACGAACATATCGATAGCCCGGCTCGCGAAATATTCCAGGAAGTTCGCTTCGAGACCGAGGCTAAGCAGCTTCTTCAGATGGCGCACGTATTCGCTGCGCACTTTCGAGGCGTCTCCGAAACCGAGCCGTCCTTCCACGAAGAGGCGTAACGCTTCCAGATATTCGGAGCGAGACCGGCGGCACTCTCCGTTCGTCTTGAGGCGCGTGACGAAGAAAAAGTCGTCTCTGAATTTCAGGTCTGGCGGGATCGCGATCAATAACTGGTTCAGTAGTTCAAGCCGTTGCCGGTGTTCGAACGCTTCTCGCTGGGTCGCTTCTTCCGCTTCGGCCTCCGGGCCCAGGAGATCGGGGAGCGCCGTAATCACGCTCGACGAAATGCCCATCGTCGTTGGGTCGATGTCCGTGGCGGAGCCGTCCGTCTGAAGCGTGTGATAGGCGGCGATCGTGTAGGCCAGATGATACATCTCATTGGCGATGTTCATCATCGCACGCACACGGTCGTAAGCTTCGAATTCGACTTCCCGCTTCTTCACGCTGTTCAGATCGGAAACACTTTCCGGCGTGACTGGGGCGCCCGAGAAATAAATCCAGCACTGATCTTCCCAAACCGTTCGCGCGCCATCGAAATCGGGTCGCCCGATGTTTTTGTCGAAGAGCGAAAAGATGGCATCAAAATCCCTGAACTGGTCTGGCAGCATCAGACTGACGCGGCCAGCCGCGCTTAGCGCCCTTACGCGCTCCATGAGGCGATAGAAAATCTCACCCATGTTTTTGTCTGCGGGCCACGGAACGGTGTATTGGCCAACTTCCTTGGACAGGAATTCCAAATCGTCGCGCATCACGCGCCAGCGCTTGCCCTGAACGATCCGCGAGTGGGTTCTCACTTTTCCGGCCTGCTTCTCGATCCCCTCGGCCAGATTGCTCTTTCCACCCCGCGCGAAGAGGCGCGCGGCGCCCGTCATCATCAGATTTCCGATCAAAGAGCGGTCAATATCTTCCAGGTCGCCGAGAAGCTGGGGATTGGCAACAAGATAACCGTCGTTGATGAGGATCTTCTTGTCATAGATGGCCGACGTGATGAGTTGGTGTTGAATGGAGCTTACGTCGATGGGACGCTGCCACGGATAGCGGTAAACGACATCGTCTAGTGTACCGAAATACGTGAGTCTGTTGCGGAAATCCGTGAACATGCAGCCCCCCGGCCCAAAACACGGAAATACTTACATATCCCGCATATAGAGCCCAACATCCCAATACTTCCCGAACTTTCTGCCCACTTCGGAGTAGGTGCCGACATGTCGGAAGCCGAAGGCTTCGTGGATGGCGACCGAGCCGGGATTGGGCAGCGTGACGCCCGCATAGGCACGATGGATGTCCTCGCCTTTCAACGCCGCGAACAGTGTCGTGTAGAGCTTGCGGCCGAGGCCCTGCCCGCCGCGATCCGGCGCGCAGTAGATCGTCATCTCGATAGTCGTCTGATACGCGGCCTTTTCCTTGAAGCGCGTCGAGCCGGCATAGGCGATGACGCGGCCATCTTCTTCCGCCACGAAACACTGGTAGCGGCCGCTCGGCGCGAATTGCGCGAACCAGTCTTCGCGATCCGCCATGCTGCGCGCATCGATGTCGAAATTCACGGGCGTGTTGACGGCATAGTGATTGTAGATGTCGCGCAGCGCGGGAAGATCGGCGCGGTCAGCGCGGCGGATAAGACTCTCGCTCATACAGTTCGTCCTTCAGGGCGGAGAGCGCGTCCGGAATCGACTCCGGCAAATCCTCCGCGATCAATCCGGGCCCGAACTGGAACGCTGCTTCCCCATGGAGCCACGCGGCCATGGCTGCCGCTTGGAAGGAATCGACCCCTTGCGCCATCAGACCACCGATCAGCCCGCTGAGAACATCGCCCGATCCGGCGGTCGCCAATGTCGCCGGTGCATGGCTGTTGACGATCGCGCGGCCATCCGGCGCAGCAATCACCGTATCCGGCCCTTTGAGCAGCACGGTGCATTTCGCAGCGGCGGCGGCCGCCCGCGCGGCTTCGATGCGTGATGCGGATTGCTTGAGCAGGCCGGGAAAGACGCGCTCGAATTCGCCGTCATGCGGCGTCAGCACGCAATTGGCGTGCAACTGCGCGAACAGGTTCTTCGGCTCGTCCCTGAAGGACGTCAGCGCGTCGGCATCCAGAACGACCGAGGCTTTCGATGACAGCACGGCGGCAACCAATTCCTGCGTCTGGCGCCCAACGCCGACGCCGGGACCGATGACGATGCTGTTCAACCGTTCGTCTTTCAGCAGATCGGACAATCCGCCCGCGCCGGAGAACGGCTTTATCATGATGGCGGTGAGATGCGCCGCGTTCACGGCAACAGCTTCCTGCGGACTTGCCACGCTCACCAGCCCTGCCCCAACGCGCAAGGCGCCGCGCGCGGCAAGACGCGCGGCACCTGTGGCGTGCGAAGGCCCGCTCACCACCACGCAATGCCCGCGCGCATATTTGTGCGCCAGCGGATCGGGCCACGGGAATTGCCACTGCGAGGGATCATTCTCGAACAGATCTGCTTTTGCGGCGGCGGAAGGAATGCCGATATCGGCTACGACGATCTCGCCGCAATGATAACGCCCCGGCATCAGCACATGCGCGGGCTTCTTGCGGAAGAACGTCACCGTGAGATCGGCATCGATGAACTTGCCGTCCAGCGGCTTGCCGGTGTCGCCAGCGATACCGCTGGGCACATCGATGGCCACGACCGGGATCGGCGACTTGTTCAGCAGCGCCGCCAATTCCGCCACCGCGCCGTCCAGCGGACGCGACAACCCCGCGCCGAACAGCGCATCCACGATCAGCGTCACATCGTCGAAAATCGCAGACGACAGCGGCTCGTCGCTGCCGCTCCAGCGCTTGGCCATCGCCGCGGCGTCGCCTTTCAGATCCTCGCGGCGGCCCAGCAGCGCCAGGCGCACATCCCATCCGCGCTCGCGCAGGATGCGCGCCACCACGAAACCGTCGCCGCCATTGTTCCCCGGCCCGCACAGCACCGCGACCGTGAGCGGCGCCCAGCGCGCCTCGATCGCGTCCGCCACCGCGCGGCCAGCGTTCTCCATCAACGTCAGCGTCGGTATGCCATGCGCAGCCGCATAGCGATCCGCTTCGTAAGACTGCGCGACGGTGAGGATTTCAGAAACCATCAGATCACTTCATAGGCGAACAGGAAGATGATGACAGTGAGGGAGATCAACCCCAGCATAAAGCAGATATCGCCCAGGCGCTCCAACCTGTCCGCCAGTTTTGTCCCCTCCTCCATCCGCAGGGACAGATAGGAAGACAACGCGCTGACAAGGAAGACGACGCCTGCGCTGGCGCAATAATTATCGACGCTGGAGGGGCCGATATGGGCCTCCGCCACCTTCACCAGGCCCACCGCCGTCACGCACACGCCGATCATCGTCGCCGCATTGGGCAGGATGTGACTCGCAAGCTTCCGGTTTCGCATGCACGCCTCGCATCAAATCGCGGGCGCCATGCTACGCCGGTTCACAAAACGCGGTAGTGGTAGCGATACAGTTCCCGGCTGAAGCCCATGCTCTCATAGAGGCGAATGGCTGCCCTGTTTTGATCCAGCACCTGCAGGCAGGCACCTTTCGCGCCGCGCCGCTCCGCCCAGATGAGCAGATCGCTCAACGTCGCGCGCGACAGCCCCTCGCGCCGCCGCGCCGGATCGGTCGCCACCCATTGCAGGCTGGCGAGTTTGTCATGCAGCGCGCCATAGGCGACAGAGACGATTCTGCCGTTGTCGTCGCGCGTGGCGGCGAAGGCGACGGGCAACGCCACCAGATCGAGCAGCCTGCGCCGCGTATCATCCTTCGGCGGCGGGCGGCCGCAAAAGCGCTCATGCGCGGTGAGCCACTCGTTCGTCGGCAAACCTTCCATGATGTCGACCGCGCGCGGCGAAATTTCCGGCGGTGTGTCGTCGAAGTTCATGAACAGCGTGCGCGTGTCGTCTTCGGCGCGGAAGCCCCGCGCTTCCAGCACATCCTCCAGCAGCGGATCGTCATTGGAGCGCACGCGGAAATAAGTGGGGAGGCCATGCGAATGATAGATCGCCTCGCAATGGGCGATCTTGTCGCCCAGCGCATAACGGCCCGGGCCGATGACGTTCACGGAGTTGGTGCGGCGCGTCTCGCCATTGGCGAGGCGGATCAGCCAGCCGTCATAGAAAATCTCTTTTAGCGCGGGCCACGCGTTCAGGCACGCTTCCTCCACGCTGGCCGACAACCGGTCCATTTCCATCGCACTCTCCGTTTGCCGGCGCGCGAATGGGCAACAAAAACCCCGCGCGACCGGCGGGGCTTCGAACAAACTCGCGTTTCACACGCGCGCCTACGCAGCCCCTCCGATGGAGCTACGGCGTCGCGCGATGGTGGCCACGAATTTCATGGCGGCGGAGAATACGGATCGCGCGCTTTTGCGCAAGAGCTTTCCTCCCCCGCTTACGGGGGAGGTGCTGAGCGAGCGGAGCGATGCGAAGTGGAGGGGCCACCGCGCGCAAGTCCCCGGCTCACTGCGTTCGCCTCCTCCCCCGTAAACGGGGGAGGAAAATCAAAACCCCTTCGGCGTCTTCTCGTAATGCGGGTCCGCGAGTTCGTAAGCGTAAGACGCCGCCAGCACGCTCTCGTCCTCGAACATGCGCCCAACGATCTGAAGCCCAACCGGCAAGCCGTCCCTGGTGAAACCGCACGGAACGCTCGCCGCCGGCTGCTGCGTCAGGTTGAAGGGAAAGCTGAACGGCGTCCACGCCATCCAGGCGCGGCCGTCGTCACCCATCGGTGAAAGTTGTCCCACCTCGAACGCGGGCGTTGCCACTGACGGCGTGAGCAGGAAATCGTATTTCTCCATGAAGACGCGCATCTGCCCGCCATAGGCGCCGCGCGCGAGGTTGGCCTGAAGATAGGTCTTCTTGTCGAACTTCACGCCCTCTTCCACCATCTTGCGCAGACCCGGATCGAGCTTGGCCTTCTGTTCGTCGCCCAGATCGCCCAGCGCAAAGCCTGCGCCGGACCACCACAGCTTCTGGAAGATATCGCTGACATCGCCGCCGGGCGGATCGACCTCCTCCACATGCGCGCCCATCGCTTCGAAGCGCTTCACCGCCTTGGCGACAAGTTCTTCCACTTCGGGGACGATCTTCTTCACATAGCCAAGACGCGGCGAATAAGCGATGCGTTTGCCGCGCATCGTCTCTTCCAGACCGGCGGCATAGTCCGTGGGATCGTGTGGAAGATTGAACCAGTCGCGCGCATCCGGCCGCGCGATGATATTCATCAGCATCGCACTGTCCGTCACCGTGCGGCTCATCGGGCCGACATGCGCCAGCGTGCCGAAGGGCGACAGGGGATAAGCGGCGACGCGGCCGAAGCTAGGCTTCAAGCCGTAAGTATTCGTGAAGCTCGCCGGGATGCGGATGGAGCCGCCGCCGTCCGTGCCGAGCGCCAGCGGACAGAAACGTGCCGCGAGCGCTGCCGACGAACCGCCAGACGATCCTCCCGGCGTCTTTGTCTTGTCCCATGGATTGCGCGTGATGCCGGTGAGCGGCGAATCCGTGCAGCCCTTCCAGCCATATTCCGGCGTGGTGGTCTTACCGATCAGCACCGTGCCTGCTTCCTTCAAGCGCGCGACCGTCGGCGCGTCTTCATTCCACGGACCTTTCGGGTCCACGGTGAGCGAGCCGCGCCGCGTGGCCCAACCTTTGGTCAGCAGCAGATCCTTCACCGCCACCGGCACGCCATCCAGCGGCGATAGCGGATCGCCCTCCTGCCAACGCTGCTCCGATGCTTCGGCCTGCGCCATCGTCACATCCGGATCGACGACGCAGAAAGCGTTGACCTCGCTGTCCAGTGCTTCGATGCGCGCGAGAAAGCCTTGCGCGACGTCCACCGGCGACAGATCGCCGTCGTGAAAGGCACGGGACAATTGCTCGGCAGTCATCTCATGCGGTTCGGCCATGTCACTCGCCCTTCAGAGATATCCCCGGATACCAACCGCTCTTTGCCAGAAACGCGTGCGCGTCCTTGATCTCGATGATATCGCGGATCGCCTGCCGTTTGTCGGTGGCGTGCTCATAATAGGACTGAACGATGCGCCGTCCGACCCAGTAGCCCATGTCGCCGGGCTTCTCGAGCGTGCCGTTGAAGAACCACGCGGAAAGATCGGTCTTGTCCTCATCCGGGACGAAGGCGGTTTCGATTTCCTTCTCTTTGCCCTGCGTCGCCTTCGCGAAGTACGCGTAAGAGGTCCCGCCCGATGTCAGGATGCCCATGAACTCCGCCGCGCCTTCGATGAGCGCCGCATCCAGCACCGTCGGCTTGTCGATGTTGTAGAAGGCGGGCGAAGCGAGCGCCTGCTGCACATGGGTGTATTCGTGCGCGACCACATAGGTCACCCGGTCTTCGAGATCGGGGCTCATCCATGTCACGCCGCACAGCGATTCCAGCCCGATCATCACGCCGGTTTCATCCGCGATGGCCACCGGCTTGCCGCGCCCGATGGCGACGGTGACCGGCGGAAACTTCGCATCGGAATAAAGCGTGCCGAGCTTGGTCAGCGCCGCGCTGATGCGATCCTTCGCGCGCGGCAGCACCGCCAGACATTTGCGCGCGTCGACATAAACCTGCGGATGATCGGCGATGGATTGCACGACACGCGCGGCGGTCGTGCGCCGCTCTTCGAAGAACCGGCGCAACCCATCGCTGCCCTTGTCGATATAATCATGCTGGATCTGGTCGGCCGTGGGATGGCCGCCGGCCACATCGTACACCTGATAGAACAGCGTGACGTCTTCGATGTGAACGTCCGGCGTGGCGCAAGCCGGCCCTACGCACAGCATCGTCGCGACCGCGATCATCCACACCAGACGCATCAATTCACCTTCGTCAGCGGCGCTTCGTTGCCCTTTTCGATCAGGCGGAGCGACGAGCCGTCTGCCTCCAGCACAGTGACCGAACAATTGTCGGGCGAGAACACCACGACGCGATCATCCTTCGTCGCGGCGCCCGTCAGCACATTGATGGCGACGTAGTGCGAGAAGATCACCGTATCCTGCGAAATGGCGGCAGCGGTCGCGATGCAGTGCTCGCGCCAGCTCGCCAGCTCCGGATTCACATCGCGCCACGAGCCTTGCATCAGCTTGCGCAGCCACACTGCGCGTTCCTCCAGCGAGCCGAGATCGGGCGACGGAATTTCCGCCACCGCATGTTCGATGACCGGCGTCTGGCCCCAGAGCGTCGCCAGCGGCGCCGCGGTCTGCTGCGCGCGCGCCAGCGGGCTGGACAGAATGGAGAGCGGGCCGATACCTTTCAGTTTCTGCGCCACCGCATCCGCCTGCGCGCGTCCGAGCGCATCGAGCCCCGGGTCCATCGCGCCGCCGAACCCGGCTTCCGCCTTGCCGTGACGCACCATGTAGATCTTCGACATATCCACCCACCAAAAATAGCGTGGCCGAACACTAGTGGTCCGACGATAAGCTTTCCACCGCTTATTCTTCGGCTGGGATCGAACCGTGAATGCTGCATTGATCGTGAACAGCGCCATCGCGCCAATGGCGTTTCTTCTGCTGTGCCTGCCCGCGCTGGCCAATGCCGACGCGCGAAAATGGATTCCCGTCGTCATATTCATGTCTGTGCTGGATAGTGTGGCCACACTGGTGCCCGCTTATGTGCATGCGTTGCAAATCCCCGGCACGCACTGGAACTGGAGCGGCAAGATCCTCGACATTGTGGTGATGCTGTTGGTGGCCGTAGTCTTCATCGCCACGAAGCGCTTCACCGCGCGTGATATCGGGTTGACGTTCAAACAGGCGCCGGCGACGTGGCGGGCCATCGTCTTCATGATGATCCCCTATCTCGTCATCATCGCGGTGCTGACGGCAAAATATTTCGGCGAGACGACACCGCAGACCGCCGAGACGATCTGGTACGAAGCGACCATGCCCGGGCTGGCGGAGGAGCTTCTGTGGCGCGGCATCCTGCTCGCTATCCTCGACCACATGTTCACCGCACGCTTCCGGTTGGCGAACGCAGAGATCGGCTATGGCGCCATCGCGCTGACACTGGTGTTTGCGCTGGTGCACGGCCTGCATTTCGACAAGACGCTGGCGGTGCAGACCGATGGGATGAACGCGCTGATGGCGGGGCTGACCGGCTTCGCACTGGTCTGGCTGCGGCTGCGCACGAAGAGCCTCGTGCTGCCGGTCGTGCTGCACAACGCGACGAATGTGATCCTGGAGACCGTGCCGTTGATGCACTAACCGGCCGCGAGCGCCTGGAACGTCGCCATGGCGAGGCCGAGGCCGCGCATGTCGCCGGTGGTCGTGCCGTGCATGACGTTCATCACATAGGACATCGTGGCGCGCGCATCGTAGTCGATGATGATGATCGAGCCGCCATAACCGCCCCAGAACATCGAATTCTTGTTCGGCAGCGGGACCAGACCGCCGGCAAGCCCGAAGCCGAGACCGAAGCGCGCGGGAATGCCCATTACAAGGTCTTTGCCTTCGATTTGAAGCTCCAGCGCCTTGCGCGCGCCCGCTTCCGACATGAAGCGCTTGCCCTGCGAGACGCCGCCATTCGCGAGAATGGTGTGAATCTCCGCCACCGACCGGGCATTGCCGGTGCCGCCGGCGGCTGGAATCTCCGCGCCGCGCCATGCGCGGGTTTTGGTTTCATCGACATGAATGCCGGGATTGGTGGACATGTTCTTGAGAATTTCGCTTGGCTGCGGTCCGTCTTCCACGCCCTCGCCCGGCGGCGGCGGGATAAGCTCGGCGACGCGATCGTCTTCCGACGCGGGAAGGCCGATCCAGAAATCGGCCTTCAGCGGCTCGGCGATCTCTTCGCGGA
Organism: Rhizomicrobium sp.; assembly: GCA_036569005.1. Classification (GTDB taxonomy): domain Bacteria; phylum Pseudomonadota; class Alphaproteobacteria; order Micropepsales; family Micropepsaceae; genus Rhizomicrobium. The sequence continues at coordinate 47,859 of DATCRK010000066.1, forward strand.
AGACGGTGCCCACGCTTTTGCCCGTGACGCGGCGGATGACTTCGCCGACGAGATAGCCTTGCGTCAACGCGTGATAACCGGGCGCGGTGCCCGGCTCCCAGAAGGTGGATTGCGCGGCGAGAAGCGACGTCGCCTTTTCCCAATTGTAGAGATCGTCCTTGCGGATCTTCTCTTTCCAGCCGGAGAGCCCGGCGGCGTGCGACATAAGCTGCGCGACGGTGATGTTGCCCTTCCCGTTCGCGGCAAACTCCGGCCAGTACTTCGCGACCGGCGCCTTGAAATCGATCAGCCCGCGATCCGCCAGCAGCAGCGCGGTCAGCGCCGTCATCGTCTTGGTGGTGGAATAGACGTTGATGATGGTGTCTTTCACCCAGGGCTTTGTCTTCGCCGCATCGGCATAACCGCCCCAAAGGTCCACGACGGTCTCGCCGTTCTTGGTGACGCAATAGGACGCGCCGAGATCGGCGCCGCTGTCAAAATTGCTCCTGAAGGTGTCGCGGACGGCTTCAAAGCCGGGTTTCGCGAAGCCGTGAATTTCACTCATTCAAAAATCCCTTATCCGTCATCGCCGGGCTTGTCCCGGCGACCCATGAACACCCATGGCGGCAGAGTTTGGCGATTCATTCCAACCAAGCCGGGAAACAGATCATCCCAATAGGGATTTTCCCGTTCAATCAGATTTATCTTCCATTCCCGTGGATATTTCTTGATCGATTTCTCCCGGCGAATTGCGTTCGTGATCAGCTCGTGCGGCTCGTACCAGACGAGGCGGTGGACGCCATATTGTTTGGTGAAACCATCGATCAATCCATCGCGGTGTCCGGATATTCGAGAAATCAGCTTGCTGGTCACGCCGGTATAAATCGTACCGTGCCTGCGGCTCGCCATCATGTAAACCGCGATAAAGACATTGAAGGTGTCGCGTGAGACCATCCTTGCAGCATGGGTGATCATGGGTCCCCGGCACAAGGCCGGGGATGACGATGGTATTATACAAATTCAAACAAATTGCGGTCGCCGGGTGTGACTTTTCCGGAACGTCCCAAAATCTCCTCCCGCATCATCCAGTCCAGCGTCGCATCGTCATCGGGTGTGTTCGCGAGGAAGCGGCGGTTCCGAGCGTCGCGGCCGACCACGATGCCGAAGCGCTTGCCCTTGCGGTCGGTGATGACGGTGTAGGTTTCGACCGTCGCCTTGCCTTCCGGTCTCTCGATCACTTCGGGTCGTGCGTCGGCATCGATGTCTTTTTGATAGGACTTCGGATCTTCGCGCTTCCATGTGCCTTGCGTCGGCGTGGTCGAATAGATGCCGGCGGAATGCTTGGTGACATACCAGCCATTCGCGGTGCAGAGGCCGAACGATCCCGGCTTGCCCCGCACCTTGTCCATCATCATCACGATGGAGTGCATGACGTAATCGTTGCCCGCACCGCCAAAGTAAGGAAGCCCGCCGGTGATGGTCAGGCCGCGCTTGTCGTCGGTCGCGATGCCGAGCTCCTTGCAGCCGATCTCCACCGCGCTGGGAAAACAGGAATAGAGATCGATATAGTCGATGTCCTTGATCGACTTGCCCGCCATGCCGAACGCCTTCTTGCCGATCATACGGATCGCGGGCGAGGAATAGTAGTTCACGCGCTCGCTGACGTTCCAGATGTCGGTGGCGTCCGCGCAGCCATGCAGGAACACCCATTTGGATTCCGGAATGCCCAGTTCGCGCGCCTTGCCCACGCTCGTCATCACCACGGCGGCGGCCATGTCCACTTCGATCACGGCGTTGAGATATTTGGTGTAGGGGAAACCGACGAAGCGGTTCTTCTCGCTCGGCGTCGATATCTCTTCCGGCGAGCGATAGGTGGGAAACCACGAATACGGATTCTCCGACGCCACTTTCGTGAACGGCGAGAAGAATTCGCCGAGCCATTTCAGATGCTCCGCCGGCGTGCGCTTCGCCTGCCCGCGCAAGCCATTCTCAAACAGCGGATAGGCGTTCACCGGAAAATTCAGGCCGTATTTGAGTTCGTAGGCGCTCACGCCCGGCCGCATGTCGCCGATCTCGTCCGGATCGCTGCCGGGATCGGCATCGGCGCTCCAGTCGAGCTTCACGCCTTGCTTCATCGCCGTGATCATGCTCGCGATGTATTCTGCGCCGGTGAGCAGCGCGACATCGCAGGTGCCATTCGCGATCTCTTCCGCCGTGCGGTTCACCAGCCATTGCGGCGTGTTGCCGCCAACCGCGGTGTAGAACATCCGCTTGGGCTTCGCGCCGAGGCGATTGGAAAGCGACAGCGGCGGATTGCGGAACATGCGCTTCTGCAAACGCCCCTGCTCACCCGGCGAGTCCGCCGTGAAGCGCACGACGGCGACGGTATCGAGTGCGCCTGCGATCTTGCCTCCCGCGCCGGTGTCGGCGAACGCGTCCTTCGCCACCTTCTCCATCATCGCGATGGGCGAGAGGCTCTCGGCGACTTTGCCTTCGCGCGCCGTGCGCTGGGTGAACTGTGCGCCACCGACAAGGATGGGTGTGCGGGGATCGGTTTTGCTCATGATTCAAACTCCAAATTGACCACGCGGAGACGCGGAGACGAAGGGGAAAATCTAAACAACCACACATCGTCATGGCCGGGCTTGTCCCGGCCACCCATGAACACCCATGCTTCAGGGAGATCATGGGTCCCCGGCACAAGGCCGGGGATGACGGTTGAGGGAGGTCGAAACACCATCAACCTCCGCGGCTCCGCGGCTCCGCGTGAAAATATTTTTCGAGCCGCCCCAACGCATCTTCCAGCAGCGCGCGGCGCTTGCAGTAGGCGAAGCGGACGAGATGGTCCGGCTTGCCGCCGGTGAAAAAGGGCGACAGCGGAATAAGCGCGACGCCGGCCTCAGCCACCAGCCGCTCGCAGAACGCGGTGTCGGGTTCGTTGGTGAGGCCGGAGATGTCGGCGGTGAGGAAGTAGCTGCCTTCGCAGGGCAGCGTCTTGAAACCGATCTTGCGCAACCCTTCCGCCAGCACATCGCGATTGCCTTGCAGCGTTTTGGTGAGGCCGAGCGTGAAGTCCATCTCATGCTCCAGCGCGTGCGCCACGCCGAGCTGCAGCGCGGGCGATGTGGTGAAGGTGATGAACTGGTGCGCCTTGGCGATGGGATCGATCAGCTTCGCATCCCCCGTCACCCAGCCGATTTTCCAGCCGGTGAGCGAGAACATCTTGCCCGCCGAGCCCACGCGCACCACGCGTTCGCGCATGCCGGGCAAGGTCATCAGCGGAATCTGCTCGCGCCCGTCGAAGATCAGATGCTCATAGACTTCATCGCACACCACGACGGCATTCGATTTTGCGATGACGCGCGCCACGCCGTCCAGCTCTTCGCGCGTGAAGGCGCGGCCGATGGGATTGAGCGGCGAGTTCAGCATCACCACGCGCGTATTCGGCGTGATCACGGCGGCAAGCGCCGTTTCCTCCAGCTTCCATGCCGGTGGCGACAGCTTCAGCGTCTTCACCGTCGCGCCGACGGCTTCGGCAATCGGGCCATAGGAGTCATACGCCGGTTCGATCAGCACGACTTCGCCGCCCGGCCCCGCCAGTCCCATGATGGAGGCGGTCAGCGCTTCGGTGCCGCCGCTCGTCACCAACACATCGGTCTCGGCGTTGAAGTCCAGATCGTAAAAGCGCTTGGCATGTTTCGCGATGGCAGCGCGCAAGGGCATCAGCCCCCGCGTCGGCGGATACTGGTTCGGCCCTTCGCGCAGAACCTTTGCGGCGGCTTCTCTTATGGATGCGGGTCCGTCCTCATCGGGAAAGCCCTGCCCCAGATTGATGGCGTTGTGCTTCACCGCCAGCGCCGACATGTGCGTGAAGATCGTGGTCGGCAGACCGGCGAAGACGGGATTGAATTTCAGATCGGACATATCCCCACCTTCGCGAGGCTTCGCCGCGGTTTCAATAGGTGGAACAGGCGCTTCCGTGGCGGAATTGCGAAATATCCTTCGTTCGAAAACCCCTTGCCAAGTCGGGCTTCCCCGGTATCCTGACAAAAAGTCATTCAGGGCGAGAGACGATGAGCGAAGCGGCGACCAAGAGCGAAGATCTGGGTTTCGATCCCAAGGCCCTCAAAGCGAAGTATCGCGCCGAGCGCGACAAGCGCATCCGCGCCGATGGCAATGAGCAATATGTCGAGATGAAGGGCCAGTTCGCCCATTATCTCGAAGACCCGTATGTCGCGCCGATCCCGCGCGCGCCGCTCACCGATGAAACCGAGGTGCTTGTCATCGGCGGCGGCTTCGGCGGCCTGCTCGCGGCCGCGCGTCTGCGCGAAGCGGGCATCAACGACATCCGCATCGTCGAGAAAGGCGGAGACTTTGGCGGCACCTGGTACTGGAACCGTTATCCGGGCGCGGCGTGCGATATCGAGAGCTACATCTATCTGCCGCTGCTCGAAGAAGTCGGCTACATGCCGGTCGAGAAATACACCCGCGCGCCGGAAATCCTCGCCTACTGCAAGAAGATCGGCGAGCACTACGATCTCTACAAGCGCGCCGTCTTCCAGACGGAAGTGAAAGACCTGCGCTGGGACGAGAAGTCCGCGCGCTGGATTGTGTCGACCAACAAGGGTGACGCGATGCGCGCGCGCTTCGTCATCATGGCGAACGGCCCGCTGCACCGCCCCAAGCTGCCGGGCATTCCGGGCGTGGAAAGCTACAAGGGCCATTCCTTCCACACCTCGCGCTGGGATTACGATTACACCGGCGGCACCTCGATGGGCGGCCTCGACAAGCTAAAGGATAAGGTCGTCGGCATCATCGGCACCGGCGCCACCGCCGTGCAATGCGTGCCGCATCTGGGCGCGGGCGCGAAGCATCTTTACGTCTTCCAGCGCACGCCCTCTTCCATCGATGTGCGAAACAACCGGCCGACCGATCCGGAATGGCAGAAGTCGCTCAAGCCGGGCTGGCAGCAGGAGCGCATGGACAATTTCAACGCGCTCATCAGCGGCATTCCTCAGAAAGAGGACATGGTCAATGACGGCTGGACGGACATCATCGTCAATCTGGGCGTCATTGCGCGCAACCGCAGCGCCAAGGCCGGCGCGACCAATCCTGGCGAACTTCTCGAACTCGCCGACTATCGCAAGATGGAGCAGATTCGTGCGCGCGCCGAAGCGATCGTGAAGGATCCGAACGTCGCGGAGTCGCTGAAGCCCTATTACCGCCAGTTCTGCAAGCGACCCTGCTTCCATGACGAATATCTGGACACATTCAACCGTCCGAACGTCACGCTTGTGGACACGCAGGGCAAAGGCGTCGACCGCATCACCGAGAACGGCGTCGTGGCCAATGGAAAAGAATACAAGCTCGATTGCCTGATCTACGGCACGGGCTTCGAAGTCGGCACCGGCTATGCGCGCCGCTCCGGTTACGAAGTCTATGGCAAGGGCGGCCAGTCGCTGACCGACAAGTGGAAGGACGGCGTCTCCACCTTCCACGGCTTCTACAGCCGCGGCTTTCCCAACATGTTCCTCGTCTCGAACACGCAGTCGGGCTTCACCGCCAACTTCCCGCACATGCTGAACGAGCAGTCCAAGCAC
>DATCRK010000067.1:0-10201 GCA_036569005.1 Rhizomicrobium sp.
TCGGGCGGCGTGCGCGCCAGCCGCATGGCGGCGATGGCCGGCAAGAAGGTGGCGATCGCGGAAGAATATCAGTTCGGCGGAACCTGCGTGATCCGCGGCTGTATTCCCAAGAAGCTGTTCGTCTATGCCAGCCAGTATGGCGAGGATTTCGAGGACGCCGCCGGCTTCGGCTGGACAGTTCCGGAAAAGCATTTCGACTGGAAGAAGCTCGTCGCCAACAAGGACAAGGAGATCGCGCGCCTTTCGGACATGTATGTGCAGAACGTCGTCAAGGCCGGCGCGGAGATCATCGAGGAGCGTGCGGAGTTCGTCGATCCCCATACCGTTCAGCTCAAGAAAAGCGGCCGCAAGATCACGGCCGAGCGCTTCCTCATCGCCACAGGCGGGCATCCTTCGCATGAGATCAACACGATCGAAGGCGCGTCCTGCTGCATCACGTCCAACGAAGCGTTCTATCTGAAGGAATTTCCGCGTCGCGTGGTGATCGCGGGTGGCGGCTATATCGGCGTGGAATTCGCGCATATCTTCCACGGGCTCGGGGCGGATGTGACGCTGATCTGCCGCAATCCGAAAGTCCTGCGCGGTTTCGACGAGGACATTCGCGACTGCCTGATGGCGGAGATGCACACGAACGGCATCCGCGTCCTGGCACAGCGCAACATCAGCCGCGTGGACCAGAAGGGCGATGAGCGTTTCGTCTTCACCGACAAGGGCGAGATGATCGAGGCCGATTGCGTGATGCTGGCCATCGGCCGTCATCCCAACACGCGCGGCCTCGGCCTCGACAAGGCCGGCGTGAAGACCGGTAAGCACGAAGCCGTGACCGTCGACGAATATTCGAAAACGAATGTGGATCATATCTACGCCATCGGCGACGTGACCGACCGACTGCAGCTCACGCCCGTCGCGATCCATGAAGCGATGTGCTTCGTGAAGACGGTCTATGAAGGAAAGCCGACGCCGGTCGATCATCATCTGGTGCCGACCGCGGTGTTCAGCCGTCCGGAAATCGCGACTGTCGGCATGACGGAAGCGCAGGCGCTGGAGAGGGGGCATGCGATCGACGTCCATCAATCTACCTTCCGCCCGCTGAAACATACGCTCTCCGGCCGCAACACACGCGCGCGCTTCAAGCTTGTCGTGGATGCAAAGACGCACAAGGTTCTCGGCTGTCACATCTTCGGCTTCGACGCCGCGGAGATCATCCAGATGGCGACCGTGGCGTTGAAGATGGGCGCGACCAAGGAGAATTTCGACTCCGCCATCGCGCTGCACCCGACGGCGGCGGAAGAATTGGTGACCATGCGGACGAAGTCTTATTCCAAACCCTGATTTTGCCTGAAGGGCCCGTTCACCACGCCCTTCCGCCGCACTGGCAAAGCCGTCATCTGCCGCGTATATCCACAGGCAGACGACAGGAGCGCGTGCCGTGGCCCAGGTTTGGAGCCCAGATAGCTGGCGGAAAAAGCCCATTGTTCAGGTTCCGGCCTATCCGGACCCTGCGGCATTGGCGGCCGTCGAGACGCGCCTGCGCACCCTGCCGCCGCTGGTCTTCGCCGGCGAGGCCCGAAACCTCACGGCCGCGCTGGGGCAGGTCTCCGAGGGCAAGGCTTTCCTGCTGCAGGGCGGCGATTGCGCGGAGAGCTTCGCCGAATTCTCCGCCAACAATATCCGCGACGCGTTCTGTGTTTTCCTGAGCATGGCGACGGTGCTGACCTTCGCGGCGGACGTGCCGGTGGTGAAGGTCGGCCGGATCGCCGGCCAGTTCGCCAAGCCGCGCAGCGACGACAACGAGACACGCGAGGGCAAGGTGCTGCCGTCCTATCGCGGCGACATCATCAACGGCGAAGAGTTCACCGCGCAAGCGCGCATCCCCGATCCGCAGCGCATGCTCGACGCTTACTTCCAGGCGGCGGCGACGGCCAACCTCGTGCGCGCTTTCGCGACCGGCGGTTACGCGGATCTGTCGCGCGCGCGCCACTGGTTCCTCGATCACCACCATCCCGATCTCGAACGCCGCTACAACGAAGTGGTGGACAAGATCGACGAAGGCGTCGGCTTTCTCCAAACCTTCTCGCTCGCCGATGCCGTGAAGCAGCAGACGTCGCGGGTGGATTTCTATTTCAGCCATGAAGCGCTGCTTCTGCCTTACGAAGAAGCGCTCACCCGCCAGGACTCGATCACCAAGGAGCATTACGCCACCAGCGCGCACATGATCTGGATCGGCGACCGCACGCGCCAGCCCGAAGGTGCGCATGTGGAGTTCTGCCGCGGCGTGAAGAATCCTATCGGCCTCAAATGCGGCCCGTCGATGACGGAGGACGATCTCGTCAAGCTGATCGCAGTCCTCAATCCGAAAAACGAAGCGGGCCGTCTCACGCTCATCTGCCGCTTCGGCGCCGACAAGGTGGCGGAGAAGCTGCCGCGCCTGATCCGCGCGGTGGAGAAGGAAGGCGCGAAGGTTGTCTGGTCGTCCGATCCGATGCACGGCAACACCGTGAAATCCAACAACGGCTTCAAGACGCGCCACGTCGAGCGCGTCATCAAGGAAGTGAAAAGCTTCTTCGAGGTGCATCGCGCCGAAGGCACGCATGCCGGCGGCGTGCATTTCGAGATGACGGGCGCCGACGTCACCGAATGCCTGGGCGGCGCGCAGGCAATCAGCGAAAGCGATCTGGCCAGCCGCTACGACACGCGCTGCGATCCGCGCCTCAACGCCAGCCAGTCGCTGGAGCTTGCTTTCCTGATGGCCGATAGCCTTCGGGCCGAACGCATGAAAGACCGCCCGGCCAAGAGCGCCTGAGGCAAAAGAGTCGAAGGGGAAGAAACGGCATGGGTGCCGCAAGGCTGCTCGCCAAGGCTTGGCTGGTGTTCTGCCTGTTTGCGGGCGCCTATGAAGCCGAACAGATGTTCGCGCGGGGCGCTGCCGTTTCGCAATTCTTTGTCCCCGTCGGCGTCTGCGTGCTGCTGTTCGGGGCCATGGGGCTTCTCTTCATCGTCGGTTATGGCGTGTCGGGCACGCATGGCACGCTTCTGTCGCGGTTGAAACCCGATCATTGGATGCCGGGTTTCAACGGCCTGGTGTTTCTCACCTTCGCGATTCTCATCTTCGTGGTGCAGACGAGCTATCTGCCGCAGCACGTCTCCGGCGGCATCCTCTCCGCGCTGGAAGCCTCCGTGCATTTCGCGATCCCCGGCCAGCGCGCGCTGGAAGCACGTCTCGATGCCTGCACGCTGGACGGCGGGCGGGTCACGGCGTCCGCGCTCTCGTGGCTTCTGGCTTGCGTTTTCCTCGGCTCGGCGCTGTCACGCGTGCGGCTGGCGGCGGGGATCGTGCGGCTCGAACGCCAGCAGCGCCCCAGTGCGATCGGGCCTGCCAGCCTCACGCTGCTGCTCGGCATTTTCGCGGTGATCGGAATCCAGTTTCTTTTGCTGGGTACGATCTTCACGATCATCCCCTGCGACATGCTCGTCGATCTTCCGGGCGAGTTGCTGATCGGCCTCGGCCCGCTGATGCTGGCCTATCTGATCGTCGCGGCGGTGACGGATCTGCTGTCGCTCGGTCCGGAGGCCTGATCTCTTCCAAATTGCAGGTGGAAATTTAGCGGCTGGTAACGCCGCCGCGCGATCATGGCGGCATGAACGTAGCAAAATCATTCCTGGCGCTGCTTGTTTGGTGTGCCCCCTGCGCGATGTTTTTCGGCTGTGGCCCGTCGGGCGATTGGCGCGCGCAAGCCATCGCCGATGCCCAGGAACAAGTCCGCGTCGATGTGAACGATCCAGACGCGAAGTTTTCCGATATCCAGGTGACGGGCAACAGTTCGACCGGCCAGACCTGCGGCCGCGTGTCGGCGAAGCTCAATACGGGCGGCGATCAGGAAGGCCGCTTCATCGTCTACATCGACGGCAATGGCGGCAGCGGCCCCTATGTCGAGAACGACATGGGCAAGCATCCCATGTCGCACGAAGCGTTCGAGTTCGCCTGGCAGAACGACTGCATCAAGGAAGGGTATAAGGAATAAGTTTTCCTCCCCCGTTTACGGGGGAGGTGCTGAGCGAGCGTCGCGAGCGAAGTGGAGGGGGCATTCGCGCCACGTCCCCCTCCGGCTTACTGCGTTCGCCTCCTCCCCCGTAACGGGGGAGGAAAGATTCAAACCGCCTTATCCGGTCCCACGCGCACGACCATCTTGCCGAAGTTCGCGCCCTTGAAGAGTCCGATGAAGGCGTCCGGCGCGTTCTCCACGCCGTCCTTGATCGTCTCGTGCCACTTCATCTTGCCTTCCATCGTCCACTTGCCCATGTCGGCGATGAATTTCGGCATCAGGTTGCCGTGATCCGAAACGATGAAGCCCTTGATCATCAGGCGCAGTGGCACCGTCATGATGATGTTGCGCGGGCCGGGCGGCGGCGTGGTTTCGTTGTATTGCGCGATCATGCCGCAAACCGGGATGCGTCCGTTCTGACGCATGTTGGCGAGCGCGGCATCCAGATGATCGCCGCCGACATTCTCGAAATAGACGTCGATGCCTTCCGGGAACGCCTTGCGCACCGCGGCGGTGAGATCGCCGCAGGTTTTGTAGTTGATGACTTCGTCGCAGCGCGCGACATCCTTCAGCCACTGACATTTATCGTCCGAACCGGCGGAGCCGACGACATAGCAGCCCTTGTTCTTGGCGATCTGGCAGACCACCGCGCCGACGGCGCCGCTCGCCGCCGACACGAACACACGTTCGCCGTCCTTCAACTGCCCGACATCGAGCAGGCCGGCATAGGCGGTGAGGCCCGGCATCCCGAAGGTGCCCAGATAAGCGGAGAGCGGCGCCAGGTTCGGATCGATCTTCTGGCAGTCCGCGCCGCTGGTGAGATACCACTCGCGCCAGCCGCCGAAGTGGCTGACGTAATCGCCGACCTTGAACTTGTCGTTGTTGGACGCGACCACCTGGCCGACGGCGCCACCCGACAGGACCTCGCCGATCTTGAACCCGTCCACATAGCTTGCGCGGTCCGTCATGCGCCCGCGCATGTACGGATCGACGGACATGTAGCTGTTGCGGACCAGAACCTCGCCGGCTCCGGGGGTGGGGACGGGCCGCTCCACCAGCTCGAAATTGGCCGCCGAGGGCATGCCGGAAGGGCGGGATTTGAAAAGAATTTCACGATTCTTTTGGTTGCTCATGGGGTTTCCTTTAACCAGGGTTTCCTTGGGTTTTTGCGGGGGAAACCCTAGCAGGGAACCCAAGTGTAACAAGGCGAAACATTATGTTGGTGGCCCGCCGCCCCTGCGGCATGGCTTTTAAGGCCAGTGTCACCCCGGGGATTCCCCTTGTTTCAGCCATCTCAGCAGGAAGCCGGCATCCTTCGCGCGGCCGTCATCGGTCAGGGCGCGTTCGGCCGTCATCATGCCTCCAAATACTCCAAGCTGCCGGGCGTGCAGCTGACCGCCATTGCCGATCCGTCGGCCGATGCCCGCAAGGCGTCCGAAGAAGCACACGGCATCACCGCCGTCGCCGACTGGCGCGAGCTTCTGGGCAAGGTGGACATCGTTTCCGTTTGCTCGCCGGCCATCACCCATGCGCCGATCGTGCGCGGCTTCCTGGAAGCCGGCGCGCATGTGCTGGTCGAAAAGCCGATCGCGACCGATCTGAAGGAAGCCGATGCGCTGATCGCGCTGGCCGAGCGCAAGAACCGCGTTCTCACCGTGGGCCATCAGGAGCGCTATGTTTTCGCGCGCACCGGCCTGCTCGATTTCGACGAAGCGCCGCTGGAAGTGGAATGCTGGCGCACCGGCCCGTGGACGGGCCGCGGCGCGGATGTTTCCGCCGTGCTCGATCTGATGATCCATGACCTCGATCTCGTGCACCGCATGATCCCGGGCGGCGTCTCCGACGTGCACGCCAAGGGCCGCGCCACGCAGGGCGGCCATCCGGACGAGATCACCGCGCAGGTGCATTTCGACAATCATGCGCAGGCCAAGTTCGTGGCCAGCCGCATCTCGCCGATCCGCCGCCGTGGCATGCGCGCGGTCTATGAGGACGGCGTGGTGGAAATCGATTTCGTCACCCGCGAGGTGAAGAACACGACGCAGCACAAGCTGAACCCGCTGGAGACGATGGATCCGCTGGGCGAAAGCGTGGCCGCGTTCGTGGATGCCGTACGTCTGGGCAAGCCCGCGTTGGTGCGCCCGGAAGAAGCGCGCCGTGCGCTCGAGACCGCGCTGCTGATCGACCATGCCGCCGCGCCCGGCCCGCAACAGCAAGCGCTCTACGCGTAAGACTCTACCCTCCCCTTGAGGGAGGGTCGAAAAACGCAAAGCGTTTTTCGGGGAGGGGTCTTACTGCGCCATTTGCGAAATAACCCCTCCCCGAAATTTGCTCCGCTGCGCTGCGCAAATTGTCGACCCTCCCTCAAGGGGAGGGTGGTATAGACCCCCTCATGACCGACCGCTTCCGCATCGCACTGGCCCAGCTCGATCCCACGATGGGCGACATTCCGGGCAACCTGAAGAAGGCGCGTGCCGCGCGCGCGGACGCCGCGAAGGCGGGTGCGGATCTGATCCTGTTTCCCGAGCTCTACATCGTCGGCTATCCGCCGGAAGATCTCGTGCTGAAACCCGCGCTGCAGGACGACGCGCGCGAGGCCATCGAGAAATTCGCGAAAGACACTGCCGATGGCGGGCCGGCCGTCTTGATCGGTTCGCCCTGGGTGGAAGAGGGCAAGCTCTACAACGCCTTCGTGCTGCTGGATGGCGGCAAGGTCGCGGGCAAGACGTTCAAGGTCGATCTGCCGAATTACGGCGTGTTCGACGAGAAGCGCGTCTTCGTGCCCGGCCCGATGCCGGGTCCGCTGAATGTGCGCGGCATCCGCATCGGCGTGCCGGTGTGCGAGGACATGTGGAAGCAGGATGTCATCGAATGTCTCTGTGAGACCGGCGCGGAAATTCTCCTGGTGCCGAACGGCTCGCCCTATGAAAGCGGCAAGGAGGACGAGCGCCTCAATCTCATCGTCGCGCGCGTGAAGGAAAGCGGGCTGCCGCTCGCCTATCTCAACCAGGTCGGCGGGCAGGACGAGCTGGTGTTCGACGGCGGCTCGATGGTGGTCAACGCCGATGCGTCGCTGGTCGTGGCGCTCCCGTCGTTCGAGGAGAAGATCGTCATCACGGACTGGTCGCGCGGCGAGACGGGCTGGGTCTGTGCGAAGGGCGAGGTGGTGCCGGAGGAAGATCGCCTGACCTCCATCTATCGCGCGATGATGCTGGGCCTGCGCGATTATGTGAACAAGAATCGCTTTCCCGGCGTGGTGCTGGGTCTTAGCGGCGGCATCGACAGCGCCATCAGCGCCGCCGTTGCTGTGGATGCGCTGGGCGCCGATCGCGTGCGCTGCGTGATGCTGCCATCCAAGTACACCGCGCAGGAGTCGCTGGACGATGCGGCTGCGGTAGCGAAATTCCTCGGTTGCCAATACGAGACCGTGCCCATCGAGCCGGCCGTCGCGGCCTTCACCGAGACGTTGAAATCCACCTTCACCGGAAAGAACGCCGACACGACGGAAGAGAACATCCAGTCGCGCATCCGCGGCGTGATCTTGATGGCGATCTCCAACAAGTTCGGGCCGATGGTGCTGACCACCGGCAACAAGAGCGAGATGAGCGTCGGTTACGCCACGCTCTATGGCGACATGTGCGGCGGCTACAACGTGCTGAAGGACGTCTACAAGATGGACGTGTTCCGCCTTTCGCGCTGGCGCAACGAACATCACCCGCGCGGCGGGCTCGGTCCCAAAGGCCGCGTGATGCCGGACAACGTCATCACCCGCCCGCCATCCGCCGAATTGCGCGCCGACCAGAAGGATGAGGATTCGTTGCCGCCTTACGAAATCCTCGACGGCATCCTCGAATGCCTCGTCGAAAACGAGATGACGTTCGAAGCCACTTGCGCCAGGGGCTATCACCCCGCCACGGTCAAGCGCATCGAGCAGCTTCTCTACGTGTCCGAATACAAGCGCCGCCAGGCTCCGCCGGGCGTAAAGATCACCCGCAAGAATTTCGGGCGTGATCGCCGCTATCCCATTACGAATGCGTTCCGGGACGCACGCGATGTTTAAAACGCGATTGTCATCCCCGGCGAAGCGCGCTTTTCGCGCGCTGAGGGAAGGGGACCCAGGTAGCGGGGACGGGCGATGAAAGAGCCGGTCACACCGAAACCAAAGAAAAAGCCCAACGCTGCGGAGAAAAAGGAACTCCTTTCCGGGGAAATGCGCCTTTTTGTTCGGGAGTATGGTCGAAAATCGCAAAAGGGCATTGAGCCGAACGATCGCAAATATAGTCGCAAGGTCGAAAAGAAGATTAGAAAGCACATCAAACCTGAAACTCTTGATGCGCTTCTGCGTGATGATGATGATTGAATTCTATCGTTCGGGCTTTCCTGACCGCCTGGGTCCCCTTCCCTCGCGTCGCTACGCTCCGCTCGCCGGGGATGACAAGTTGTGACAATTGTAAGATTCGCTCCTTCTCCCACCGGATTGCTCCATGTCGGCAATGCGCGCACGGCCATGCTTAACTGGCTGTTCGCCCACAAGCATCACGGCAAGTTCTTCCTGCGCATCGACGACACCGATACCGAGCGCAGCAAGCCGGAATATGAAGCGGCGATCCTCGAAGATCTCGCATGGCTCGGCATGACGCACGACATCTTCGCGCGCCAGATCGAGCGCGCCGATGCGCATGCCCGCGCCGCCGAAGCACTGAAGGCGAGCGGGCACCTTTATCCGGCCTATGAAACCGCCGACGAGCTGGACCGCCGCCGCAAGCGCCAGATCGCGATGCACAAGCCGCCGGTCTATGACCGCGCCGCGCTGAAACTTTCCGCCGAAGACCGCGCCAAGCTGGAAGGCGAGGGCCGCAAGCCACATTGGCGCTTCAAGCTCTCGCAGAGCAAGGTGAAGTGGCACGATCTGATGCGCGGCGATGTCGAGATCGACACAGCGCATCTCTCCGATCCCGTGCTCATCCGCGAGGACGGACGCTTCCTCTACACGCTGCCGTCCGTGGTGGACGATATCGATTTCAAGATCACGCACATCATCCGCGGCGAAGATCACGTCACCAACACCGCCGCGCAAATCGAAATCTTCGCGGCGCTCGGCGCCACGATTCCGCATTTCGCGCATTTCCCGCTGCTCGTCGGCGCGGGCGGCGAAGCGCTCTCCAAGCGCATCGGCTCGCTCTCCTTGCGCGAAATCCGCGACGGCGGCATTGAGCCGCTCGCGCTGGATTCCTATCTCGCCAAAACCGGCACGTCCGATCCCGTCGCGCTCGGCGTATCGCTGGATGAACTCGCCGCACAATTCGATTTCGCCAAGATCGGCCGCGCCCCCGCGCATTTCGATCCGAAGGAACTGGAAGGCCTCAACACCAAGTTGCTCCACGCGCTGCCTTACGAGGCGGTGAAAGACCGTTTGTCGGTTCTTGGCGTGGACAGCGAAGCGCTGTGGACAGCGATCAAGCCGAACGTCACCAAGCTCGCGGACGCCGCCGATCTCGCCACGCTCGTCACCGGCCCGCTCACGCCGGTGATCGAAGACGCGGCATTTGCTTCAAAAGCCGCCGAGCTTCTGCCCGCCGAACCGTGGGACGAAAGCACATGGGGCGCTTGGACAAAGGCGGTTTCCGCAGCGACCGGCGCGAAAGGCCGCGATCTCTTCCACCCGCTGCGCCTCGCACTCACCGCCCGCGAAAGTGGACCGGAAATGAAGAAGCTGCTACCACTTATGGGCCGCGCGAAAATCCTCGCCCGGCTCAAAGGGGAAACGGCGTGAACTTCTTCCGCCACATTACGATCTGTTCGATTTGCGGCTGACCGCCGCGAAACCCCTGTTGCTCATCCACATTCCCTAAAATCCCAAATTGTCATGGCCCACCGGAGTGTGGGCCACCCAGGTGGTAG
This sequence comes from Rhizomicrobium sp., assembly GCA_036569005.1. Classification (GTDB taxonomy): domain Bacteria; phylum Pseudomonadota; class Alphaproteobacteria; order Micropepsales; family Micropepsaceae; genus Rhizomicrobium. The sequence goes on from DATCRK010000067.1 coordinate 9,942, forward strand.
CGGTTTGCTGCTGCCGGTTTCGCTGAGGCCAGCGTTTCAACGGGCGTCACTGTGGCAGTTTCAACTGGGTGGCCCACACTCCGGTGGGCCATGACAGCGGGGAGGTGGGGAGAGTTCGAAAAGCACCCCCAAATTACGCTAAGAAGACCCTTATGACCGCGCTTCGCCTCTACAACACGCTCACCCGCACGAAGGAAGACTTCGTGCCGATCGATCCCAAGAACGTGCGCATGTATGTGTGCGGGCCCACGGTCTATGAC
>DATCRK010000068.1:0-14313 GCA_036569005.1 Rhizomicrobium sp.
CTGTTTGCGCTGTGTGACGCGCGCACCAAGGCGATCTTCATCGCCTCACCAGGCAATCCCACCGGCTGGATCATGCAGCCGAGCGAGCAGCGCGCGGTGCTGGAATTCTGCCGCAAGCGCGGCATCGCGATCATCAGCGACGAAGTCTATGGCACGCTCGTCTATGACGGCACACCGCATGCGCCGTCGTTCCTGCAAGTCGCCGAGCCCGACGACAACGTGTTCGTGATCAACAGCTTCTCCAAGCCCTGGGCCATGACCGGTTGGCGCGTGGGCTGGTTGGTGCATCCTCGCGCAATCAAGGACTCGGTGAACGTATTGTCGATGGCGAACAACACCGGGGCGACGGTATTTGCACAATACGGCGCGCTTGCCGCGCTGTCGCCGGAAGGCGATGCATTCCGCGAAAAGATTCGCGAGCGATGCCACCACGGGCGCGATGTCACGGAGAAATTCATCGACAGCCAGAACCGTGTCCGCTGGATGAAACCGGAAGGCGCGTTCTACGGTTTCTTGAACGTTGAAGGTCTGACCAACAGCCACAACTTCGCGATCGAGCTTATCAAGAAAGCAAAAGTCGGCGTGGCGCCGGGAACCGCTTTCGGGGATATCGGCGACACGTCCCTCGAACCCTATGTGCGCATCTGTTTCGCACAGGATCCGAAGCTGCTGGAGACCGGACTGGACCGCCTCGGGAAGGCCGTGGCGGAACTTTAGATCGTTTCCACAGCGGCAACGCCGGGCATGGACTTGATCGCGTTCCTGAGCGCAACATTCACCTGCAAGCGCTGCGGCAGTTTGATCTCCACCTCGCGGCCTTCGCTGCCCGGCACGACCACCGTAATCATGCCTTTGCCGGGTTGTTTCAACTGCGCTGCAATGGGACCGAGCGAGCGCGTATCTTCCAAGAAGATCTTCATCCCCTCGCCTGCATCCGCAGCGGCTTTGTCGAGATCGCTGGCGGAGATCGCACGCAGCTTCAGCTCGTCGCCTTCCCACGTTGCATTTAGCTTGAGAAGGATGGACTTGCCGGCCTCCAGCAAGGGCCGCGATGCCGCCAAGACTTCGGGAAAGAACATCACCTCGAACATGCCGGTCGGATCGGAGAACGACACGAAGGCATAGTTCTGGTCGTTGCGTCCGCGCCGCTCGGATTTGCGGATCAGCGTTCCGGCGATGGACGTGACGAAGGATGCACGCCGGTCTTCCAGAACCTGTCCATAAGTCAGGGCCTGAAGACGTGTCAGCGAGGTGCGGTAATTGTCGAGCGGATGACCTGAGAGATAGAAGCCGATCGCGGAGAACTCCTCGCCCAGCCGCTCATGGGCTAGCCAATCGTCCACCGGTGCAAGGCGCAACTCCTCCGTTGACGCGGCCGCTTCACCGAAGAGCGAGACCTGCCCTGTTTCGCGCTCACGCGCGGTGCGGGCAGCATCGCTCAGGATCGCGTCCGAAGACTCCACAAGCTGGCGGCGGTTCGTCGATAGCGCATCGAAAGCACCCGCCTTCACGAGACTTTCGAACGCGCGCTTGTTGACGAGCTTGGGATCGACGCGGCGTGCAAAATCGCTGATCGATTTGAACGGGCCGCCCTCCTCCCGCACCGCGACGACATGGTCCATCGCCTGCTTGCCGACGCCTTTAACGGCAGCAAGCGCGTAGAAAACGACATTCTGTTCCGTGTCACAGGCAAAATAGGCTTGCGAGCGATTGATGTCCGGCGCCAGTACACGCACGCCGAGACGCTGCGCTTCCTGACGGAAAATATTGAGGCGATCGGTGTTGCCGATATCGAGAGTCATCGATGCGGCGAGGAATTCGACCGGATACGTCGCTTTCAGGTACGCCGTTTGATACGCGACCTGCGCATACGCGGCCGCATGCCCTTTGTTGAAGCCGTACCCGGCAAACTTGGCAGCTTGCTCGAAGATCTGTTGTGCGACACCCTTCGCGATGCCGCGTTCCTGCGCGCCTTTAACGAATTTCTCTTCATGCATCGCCATTTCGCTGGCGATCTTCTTGCCCATGGCACGGCGCAGAAGGTCGGCTTCGCCAAGCGAATAGCCGGCCAGCTCGCGCGCAATGTTCATGACGTCTTCCTGATACGTCATGACGCCGTAGGTTTCCTTCAGGATCGGCTCGAGCTTCTCGTGAAGGTATTCCGGCGGCTCTTTCTTGTTCTTGACCGCGATGTATTTCGGGATCGAGTCCATCGGACCCGGGCGATAGAGCGCCACAAGAGCGACCAGGTCGTTGATATGGTCGGGCTTCATCTTGCGCAGCAGATCGCGCATGCCTGCGCCTTCTAGCTGGAACACGCCCACGCTGTCGCCGCGCGAGAGCATCTCGAAGGTCTTGGTGTCGCCGAAGTCGATGCTCTGTGTATGAAGCTTGATGCCGCGCTGCTTCAAAAGCTCTTCCGCCTTCGCGATGACGGTAAGCGTTTTGAGGCCAAGGAAGTCGAACTTCACGAGGCCGGATTTTTCGGCATCCTCATAGTCGAATTGCGTCACCGGCATTTCGGAGCGCGGATCGCGATAGAGCGGAACGATCTCGTCCAGCGGGCGATCGCCGATCACCACGCCCGCCGGATGGGTCGAAGCGTGGCGATAAAGGCCCTCGATTTTGCCGACGACCGAGAACAACTGTTTCGCGATCGGTTCGGATTCCGCGATCTGTTCCAGACGCGGTTCTGTTTCCAGCGCGTCTTTCAATGAGACCGGCTTGCCCGGCGGGTTGGGAATAAGTTTGGCGATGCGATCCACCAAACCAAGCGGCATCTGCAGCACACGGCCCACATCGCGCACGGCCGCGCGGGCTTGCAGAGAACCCAGCGCGATGATGTGCGCCACGCGGTCTTCGCCGTATTTCTTCTGCACATAGCGCACGACTTCGTCGCGCCGCTCCTGGCAGAAGTCGATATCGAAGTCCGGCATCGAGATACGTTCCGGATTGAGGAAACGCTCGAACAGAAGGCCGAACCGGATAGGATCGAGGTTGGTAATGTCCAGCGACCATGCGACCAGCGAAGTGGCGCCGGAACCGCGCACGCCGACGGGAATACCGTTTGCGCGCGTCCACTTCATGAAGTCCGAGACGATCAGGAAGTAACCCGGAAAATCCATGCGTATGATGACGCTGAGTTCGAATTCGAGACGGTCGCGATAGACTTTCTCGTCCGCGAAGGTTCCGTGCTCGGCGAGGCGGCGTTTCAGGCCGGCCTCGGCTTGGGCGCGAAGCTCATCCGCCGGCGACAATCCGGACTCCGGAACGAATTGCGGCAGGATCGGATTGCGCTTCTTGGGACGAAAGGCGCAGCGCTTGGCGATCTGGATCGTATTCTCGATCGCTTCGGGAAGATCGGCGAACTGCACCGCCATCTCTTCCGCAGATTTGAAGCGATGCTCGCGCGTCAGCTTGCGGCGATCCTGTTGCGAGACATAGGTGCTGTCCGCGATGCAGAGCAGCGCATCGTGCGCTTCGTACATCGCGGCTCTGCCGAAATGGACATCGTTGGTGGCGACCAGCGGCAAATCCATGTCATAGGCTCGCGCGACCAGGCCATCTTCCGCGGCGCGTTCTTCGGGTAAGCCGTGACGCTGCAATTCGACATAAAGCCGGCCCGGGAAAATCGTGGCGAGGCGCTTGAGCAGTTCGTCGGCGGCTTCGGGTTGGCCGTTCACGATCAAGGAATTGACCGGACCGCCGGGGCCGCCGGTCAGGCAGATCAGCCCTTCGGCATTCGCAGCAAGCTGCGCGGTCTTCACATGCGGCCATTCACCGGGTTCGGCGCCGAGATAGGCCTGGCTCAGGATCTTGGAGAGGTTCTGGTAGCCTTGCTCGTTCTGAACCAATAGGGGCAACTGCGCAGGTTTCTGGCGTGAGGCCATTCCCGCGGGCTTGGGCGTTTCATCCAGGTCGACCGAAAGAAGGCAACCCACGATGGGCTGGACGCCGCGCTTGGCGAGCGTCTCGCTGATTTCAAAGACGCCGAAGAGGTTGTTCGTGTCGGTGACAGCGACAGCCGGCATAGCGTTGTCGCGCGCCAGCTCCGCGAGTTCGCCCGGGCGGATGGCGCCTTCCAAAAGGGAGTAGGCGCTCTTCACCCGCAAATGCACGAAATTGGCTGGTTTTCGCTCCACCGCCATCGCCAGACTGATTCTCCATCGCCAGAAGCCCGATCATCGCCGCCCGCCGCGCAAAGCGCGACGCGGGGAAATGCCCATCCACAGGGAGTTGGAGATCAGGCGGCGATGCTCATCGCCTGTGCAATGGTGGCCAGCGCGAAGGAACACGCCACAAAGGCCAGTAGGCCCACGCCCGCTGCAATATCTTTCGCCCAGATCATCTTGCCCTCCGTTCTTATTGGAGAGCTATGTTCTACTCTTGTTCTCATTGAGTCAAGAACAAAACAGGATCATTTTGCAGAGGAATATTAAGTTATTGGATATAAAAGGAAATTACGTAGCACCGCTAACTCTTCGCGAGCCCGCCGGCATCGACGAGGCGTCCATCCTGCATCACCAATGCACGATCCATCTTGGCGGCAAGCTCGACATTGTGTGTGGCGATCAGCGCCGCGAGGCCTTCAGAGCGCACCAGCGAAACCAGTGCATCGAACACCCCGCCGGATGTACGGGGATCGAGATTGCCCGTCGGCTCATCCGCCAGAAGGATGCGCGGGTTGTTCGCGAGGGCGCGGGCGATGGCGACACGTTGCTGCTCGCCGCCCGATAATTGTGACGGGCGATGCGTCATGCGCTCGCCCAAGCCCATCTGCTCAAGCAATCGCCTTGCGTTGGCTTCCGCTGCCGCGCGCGACATGCCCGCGATGCGCTGCGGCAGGATGACGTTCTCCAAGGCCGTAAATTCCGGCAGCAGATGATGCGCCTGATAAACAAAACCGATCATGTCGCGGCGAATGCGCGTGCGGGTTCGCTCATCCAGCTTCGAGGCGGCGGAGCCCGCGATGTAGATCTCACCTGCCGTAGGTGCTTCCAGAAGCCCTGCCATGTGCAGCAGCGACGACTTGCCTGCGCCCGATGGACCGACGAGCGCCACCACTTCACCGGGGCGAAGGGTCAGCTCCAGGTTGTGGAACACATCAAGCGTAGCCTCGCCCTGTGCATAGGCGCGAGCGACATTTTCGAGACGGAGCGCGGCGGCGGCGAAGTCACTCATAGCGCAGCGCCTCCACCGGATCGAGTCGCGCTGCGCGCCAAGCCGGATAGAGTGTGGCGAGGAACGACAGCACAAGCGCCATGATGACGACGGCAACGACTTCTTGCGGGTCCATCTCCGCTGGCATGCGGGAGAGGAAATAGATTTCCGGATTGAACAGCGTGGTGCCGGTCAGCGACTGCAGGAACAAGCGAATGGATTCGATGTTGGCGCAGAACAGCGCGCCGACAACGAAGCCGATAATCGTGCCGGTCACGCCGATGCTGGCGCCCGCGATGAAGAAGATGCGCATGATCGCGCCCCGTGAGGCACCCATGGTGCGCAAGATCGCGATATCCGCGGACTTATCCTTCACCAGCATCACGAGGCCGGAGATGATATTCAGCGCCGCCACCAGGATGATGAGGGAGAGGATGAGGAACATCACGTTCTTCTCCACTTCCACCGCACCGAACAGGCTGGAGTTCATGTCTTGCCAGGTGACCACGCGCGAGTAAGAACCGGCCGCCTGCCCCAACGGCGCAACCATCGCCTTGATGTTGTCCGGGTCGCGCACCATGACCTCAAGGCCGCTGACCGTCTTGTCCTGATTGAAGAAGAGCTGCGCCTGACCCAGCGGCATGAAGACGAAGGTGGAATCGTATTCGCTCATGCCGACGTTGAAGGTGCCGGCGATACGATAGCTCTTGATGCGCGGGGTTGTGCCGAAGGGCGTCACGTCGCCTTGCGGCGCGATCAGCGTGATCATGTTGCCGGGCACCAGGCGCATCTTGTTCGCGAGGCGCTGGCCGATGATAACTTCATCGCCGCCTGTGAAATGGGCCAGCGCGCCATCGGACAACGAACTGGAGACCATCGTCAGCGATTTGAGATCGGCTTGCCGCATGCCGCGCACCAGCACACCGGAATTCATGCCGTTGGCGGACGCCATCACCTGCCCGTCGATGATCGGCGCGACGCGAACGACACCGGGCACCATGCGCACTTTTGCGGCGACGGCATCGAAGTTCGGGAGATCGCCGGCGTAATTCTGCACCACGGCATGGCCGTTCAATCCGAGGATGCGAGAGAGCAGTTCGTGGCGAAACCCGTTCATCACCGCCATGACAATGATGAGCGCAGCAACACCCAGCGCGATGCCGACCAGCGAGAGGATCGAGATGATGGAGATGTAGCCATCCGCGCGCTTGGGGCGCAGATAGCGCGTCGCGATCATCCATTCGAAGGCGGCGAATGGCCGTGTGGCCGGCCCCGTCTTCATTTCCGCACGCGGCGTGGATGCCTGCGCTCGGCGCGGCTGACCGTCGGCAAACGGCGGCGGTTCGGCGCCGATCTTGGCGATACGATTTTCAAGCTGTGAGCGCGGATCGGCCATTCAGGACGCGACTTTCCGGGGGCTTTCGGCGGCTGGGCGCATGGGCTACTTCTACCCGAAATCTCCCTAAGAGCAATTAACGGCCATGCAACGTGCTTTGAGCGTCACACGCGCGAATTTCCCCGAATGGTACCAGGCGATTGTCCGCGAGGCGGATATGGCGGAACCGTCGCCTGTACGCGGCTGCATGATCATCAAGCCGTGGGGCTGGGGCGTGTGGGAACGCATCCAGGCCGTGCTCGACCGCCGCATCAAGGAGACCGGCCACGAGAATGCCTATTTCCCGCTCTTGATCCCGCTGTCGTTCATCGCCAAGGAAGCCGAGCATGTGGAAGGCTTCGCCAAGGAGATGGCGGTTGTTACGCATCATCGCCTGAAGAATTTCGACGGCACGCTGAAGCCCGATCCCGACGCGGAACTGGAAGAGCCCTACATCATCCGCCCGACGTCGGAGACGATCATCGGCGATTCCTTCTCGCGCTGGATCAAGAGCCATCGCGACCTGCCTCTGCTCATCAACCAGTGGGCAAATGTGATGCGATGGGAGATGCGCACGCGTCTGTTCCTGCGCACGTCCGAGTTCCTCTGGCAGGAAGGCCACACGGCGCACGCCAATGAAAAGGACGCGCTGGACGAGACGATGCTGGCGCTGGAGATGTATCGCAGCCTCGCGGAAGATGCGCTCGCCATGCCGGTCATCACCGGCGAGAAGCCGGCGAACGAACGCTTCCCCGGCGCAGTTTCGACCTTCTCCATCGAGGCGATGATGCAAGACGGCAAGGCGCTGCAGGCCGGCACCTCGCATTATCTCGGCACCCATTTCGCCGAGGCGCAGAACATCCGCTACCAGAACGAATCCGGCGAGATGGTCTATTGCCATACGACAAGCTGGGGCATGTCCACGCGCATGATCGGTGGGTTGATCATGACCCATGGCGACGATGACGGCCTGCGCCTGCCGCCGATCGTAGCGCCGCAGCAGATCGTGATCGTGCCCATGCTGCGCGACAAGCCGGAAGACGCAGAGCTTCTTGCCTATGGCGAAGCACTGGTAAAGGCCTTGCGCGCGAAGAGCGTGTTCGGCGAAGGCGTGCGTGTGCTGCTCGACAAGAAGGCGACGCGGTCTGCGGAGAAGCGCTGGAACTGGGTGCGTCGCGGCGCGCCGATCATTCTCGAGATCGGCCCGCGCGACATGGCCGGCGGGAACGTGACCTTCATGCGCCGCGATGCCTTGCGTGATGGCGACAAGGTGAAATCAGCCAGCATGACGCGCGATGCATTTGTCGAAGCCGCGCCGAAGCTTCTGGAAGAAATCCAGTCCAACCTCTTTAATGAAGCCAAGGCGCGGATGGATGCGGCGATCCGCACGGATACCACCACCTTTGACAAGCTCGCCGAGTATTTCGCGGGCGACGAGGAAAGCGGCGAGTTCAAAGGCTGGGTGCGCGCGGCGTGGTGCAAGCCGGAAGGCGCCGAGCTCGATGCCATCGACGAGAAACTCAAAAAGCTGAAGCTGACTCTGCGCAACGTACCGTTGGGCCAATCGGGCACCTCCGGCAAATGCATCTTCACGGGCAAGCCCGGCGTCGAGGAAATCCTCATTTCCCGGGCCTACTGAGCAGCTACCGCCCGACGGCGGCCATGCCCTGGAACGGCACGCGGTCGCCCATGCTGTCGATGAGTGCCTTCACATCCACCGGCGGCGGATTGTCGATGCCGGTCCATTTTCCGCGTTCGTTCAGCTCGGCGACGTTAAAGCCCATCTGCGCGTCATAGGTGCGGTCGGACTGGTTGCGCAGGCGCTGCTCGGCATCATACCAGCGGCGCTTCTCGCGGCCGTCGCCGCAATTGGCCGCCTCGTCGCCCGTCGCGCCCCACCGCAGTTCGATGCAGTGATAGGGATCGAACGACATGGTGTAGAGCCGCTTCATCATGTCGTCATAGGTGAGCGTGATCGGACGCTTGCCGGAGGTCATGTAGGTGATCTTGCAGGCGTTGGATTCCTCGTCGTAAGCCTGCTGCAGATCCTGCTTCAGGAAGCTTCCGTCATAGACGATGCGCGGATCGCGGTTGATCCACATCGCGATCATGTCTTTCAGATCCCGGTAGAATTGCTGCGCCGCCGCCTTGATGCGCGCATCGCGCGAGGGCGTGGAGTAGTTCTCCCATTCGGTGTTGTCCGAACCGTAGATGTTGTCCGGCAGACGCGCGGGATGCTCCTTGTTGGCGATGCCGTCGGAGATCGCGAGGTTCACGTACTGTGCGCGATCGCCCAGATCGTTGCACATCGTGCGCATCGTCTGGCGCAATTCGTAGATCGGGTTGTAATCCATCTTGCCGCCGGAGATGGCGACGCGGGCATATTCGTAGAAGCCGAGTTTCACGCCATTATAGGTGTAACGCGCCTTCTTCACATCGCCGCTGGGGTTGGGTTCCGTGCCGACATATTGGACCAGCGAATAATCGGAAATCTGGTCGTTCTCCGCGAACGCCATGTGCCCACCGAGCAAATGCCCCGCACCGTCGCGATGTGCGCCGACAAGCTTGAACGGCCGCCAGTTCTTGAAACCGCCGCCGAGCCGCGCCGGGCTCTGGCCAAACTGTGCGCCGTAGACGCTGCGCGTGATCGTGTAGTCCGGATGCGCGTCCATGTAGTAAGCGCGGCCGTCGCCATCGACCTTGTAGATGATGCCAACATGGCCGTTCACGTCATAGACGATGGTGCCGGGATGAATCGAACCGGGCGCAAGCGCGGGCGAATAGAAGTCTGAGAGAATGCCGCGCTTCTCCGATGCATCCGTGCGATAGGTGCCGGAGAAAACGCTTTCCAGTGTTTCGCGAACGGCCTGCGGGCCGTTGATGCCGCTGCCGGTATCGATGAAGTCATGCCGCGACACGGCGCGATTGGCCGTCTTGGTGAAGCGCAGGTCGCCGCCCTCTCCCGACACCGCGTTCACGAAGCTGAACGGCAATCCATTCTTCCACGCGTAATAGGCACGCAGGAGATAAGGCAGCTTGGCACAATCGACATCGATATCGACGAAGGCCTGGTCGGTTTGGCGATAAGGATTGGCGGCGTTGCGCAGGCAACTTTCGGAGGAGGAGCAATTGGTCTCGCCGATGGCCTGAACGAACCGGCCGAAGCCGTCTTCGTCCGCTTGGCTCCAGTGGTCCTTGGTGATTCGCCAACCACCAGCCGCCCAAGCGGGCGTGGCCAGGCAGGCCAACAGGACGGCAAAAAGCACTCTACGCATGACCCCAACCCGCTTTTGCCTTAGCCTCGTTGCCGAAACGCCGCTTCGTCAAGGCAAACGGCCTTTTACCCTGAACGGTTGCGGGATCGATTATGTCCCATGCTGCACCGCAGCATTCGCGAAAGTTGCGTGACAATCCACCGGGCTTTTTGTATCAAATCACCCATAACACCGGGCGGCCGGAACGGCCAAGTTCGGGGAGGAATGCGAAGGCCGGGTCATCCCGGCCTTTCGTGTTTTCAAGCCTTCGCCCACCCTCACGCCGGGGCCAGCGGCGAGTCGCTTCATGGAAAAATTCTTCGGGTTGAACGCGGCGGGCACCACCGTGCGGCGGGAGATCATCGCGGGCGCCACGACGTTTCTTACCCTCGCCTACATCATGTTCGTCAATCCGAAGATCCTGGGCACCGCGGGGCTCGACAGCGGTTCGGTATTCGTCGCGACCTGCGTCGCCTCCGCGTTCGCTACGCTTTTGATGGGTCTCTACGCCAACCTGCCCGTCGCGCTCGCGCCGGGGATGGGGCTGAACGCCTATTTTGCGTTCACAGTCGTTCCCGCGCTCGGCGGCGATTGGCGTCTGGCGTTGGGCTGTGTGTTCCTGTCCGGAATCCTGTTCGTGATCGTTTCCGTCAGTCCCGCGCGCGAGTGGCTGATCAATGCCATTCCCAAAAGCCTGAAACTCGCCATCGCCGCCGGCATCGGATTCTTCCTCGCGCTGATCGGGTTCGCGAATTCCGGAATGGTGGTGGCGAGTCCGGCGACGATCATCCAGGAAGGTGTGCTGACCGATCCGAAATTCCTGATCGCTGCCGCTGCGTTCGTACTGATGTTCGCGTTGGCAGCGCGCGGCATCATCGGCGCGGTCCTGATCGGCATCGTTGCGGCGACGACTGCGGCGATCTTGCTCCACCTCGAACCGGCGCCAGCGCTGGTCAGCATGCCGCCTTCCCCTGCACCGACCTTTCTACAATTTCATTTCCAATGGACCTCGGCGATTGCGATTGTTGTTTTCACGTTTCTGCTGGTCGAAATGCTGGATACGTCGGGAACGCTGACCGCGGTGGCGCAACAGGCCAATCTTCTGGACAAGGAAGGTCATCTGAAGAACGCGCGCCGCGCCTTGGCCAGCGATGCGCTCGGTGCCACATTCGGCGCGATGCTCGGCACGTCTCCGGTCACCGCCTATATCGAGAGCGCTGCCGGTGTTCAGTCTGGCGGTCGCACTGGCCTCACAGCTGTCGTCGTTGCGATACTATTTCTCCTGAGCTTGTTCCTGAGCCCCCTCGCCGCTGCCATTCCCGCTTATGCGACGGCGCCAGCGCTGGTGTTCGTCGCCGCGCTGATGGCGAAAGGATTGAAAGACATCGACTGGGACGATCTGACCGAAGCGGCGCCGGCGGTCGTCACGACGCTGGCGATACCCCTGACGTATTCCATCGCGGCCGGCATCGGCGTGGGCTTTATTGCTTACGCCGCGATCAAAGTCGTTTCCGGACGCTGGCGCGATGTGAATGCCGCCGTAGCCATCATCGCGCTGGCATTCATCGCCAAGATCGCGCTGGGCTAGAGGTCGAGAACCTTGAAGAGGATCAGCGCATAAAACGCGATCCACAAGACGAGCGCGATGGCGAGCGCCATAAGCGCTTTTCGGCCCAGCATGGGCGACAACGGTGCTCCGGTATCCGGATCGACGGGACCCAGCCCGACCGGAAACAGGCAAAACAGCGCAAGAAAGAAGAAGCACGCAAAAGCGCTGAGCAGAACCGCAACGTGCGTTGACGTCGTAAGAAGGCTGATGATCACGCCTGCTCCAATTCCACCAGCGTCCCGACGAAATCCTTCGGGTGCAGGAAGATCACCGGCTTGCCATGCGCGCCGATGCGGGGCTCGCCCGTTCCGGTGATGGTAGCGCCCATCTTCTTCATCTGGTCGCGCGCGGCATAGATGTCGTCCACTTCGTAGCAGACATGATGCATGCCGCCATTCGGATTCTTCTCCAGGAACTTCGCGATCGGCGAGTTGTCGCCCAACGGCTCCAGCAATTCGATCTTGGTGTTGCCCAGATCGACGAATACCGTGGTGACGCCGTGATCGGGTTGCGGCACCTCTTCGGAGACCTTGCCGCCCAGCGTGTCGCGATACACCGCCGCCGCTTTCTTGATGTCTTTTGTCGCGATGGCGACGTGGTTCAACCGACCGATCATGTCACACTCCAATTTCCTGCTGCCCGCATTGTCGCGACGCGACCTGCATGCGTCAAACCCACAAGATCTCCACGCGGGTTACTGGCTTTTTACCCCAGGCGTCGTTTCCCGCGCGGCGCGCGGCACGCCGCACTTGTTCCTTAAGGTCTTCCTCATCCGCACGTTTGGGATTGTGCCGTTTCACAGTTTCCGCCACGGCATCGCGGACCGGTTCCTGCACGTCTTCCGGCACACCTTCGAAGAAGTAGGACGGCTCGCCCGCAAGACGCCCTTTGGCATCCAGCGCCAGCGTTACACCAATGAAGCCCGCGAAGGCCATGGCACGGCGATGACGCGTGAGGCCTTCGTCTGCCTCCGTCATCACCCGGCCATCCATATAGACCCGGCCTGCCGGAACCTCGTCGATCACCTGCGCACGGCCCGGCGCGAGCCGCAGCATATCGCCGTTCTGAACGACCACGGCCTGCGGCACCTGCAGCGAGCGGGCAAGCCGCGCGTGTTCCGACATATGCCGCAACTCGCCATGTACCGGCACGGCGATCTGCGGCCGGATCAGACGGTACATCTCCGACAATTCTTCCCGGCAGGGATGGCCCGAGACATGGACGAAATGATCCTCGACCGTCAGCACTTCCACGCCGAGCTCTGAGAGCTGATTGTGCAGCTCGTGGATCGCAATGTCGTTCCCCGGAATGATCCGCGACGAAAAGATCACCGCGTCACCCTGCCCCAATTCGACGAACGGATGATCGCCGCGCGCGATCCGCGCCAGCGCCGCGCGCGGTTCGCCCTGGCTGCCGGTGCAGAGATAGAGCACGCGGTCGGAAGGAAGCTCGGCGGCTTCCTCTTCGTCGATCACGCGCGGGAAGTCCTTCATGTAACCGGTTTCGCGTGCGGCCGAAGTAATGCGGTGCATCGAGCGCCCCACCAGCGCCACTTCGCGGCCATGCGCACGCGCGGCTTCTGCCACGCTTTGCAAGCGCGCCAGATTGGACGCAAAGCCCGTGACCGCGACCTTGCCTTTCAGTGTGCCGATGAGATCGGTGAGACCTTTTTTCACGTCGGCTTCCGACCCGGAATGGCCCTGCACCAGCGCGTTGGTGGAGTCGCACACCATCGCCAACACGCCTTCGTCACCTATGCGGCGGAATTCGGCTTCGTTCGTCGGCGCACCGATCAACGGATCGGGATCGAGCTTCCAGTCGCCGGTATGCATCACCGTGCCGAGCGGTGTGCGGATGACAAGCGCGTTGGGTTCCGGGATGGAATGCGTGATGGAATGGAATTCAATCTCGTACGGCCCAAGCTTGATCTGGCCACCCAATTTCACAATGCGCGTCTTGACGTGATCCTGCAGACCCGCTTCCGCAAGCTTGTCTTCGATCAGCCGCGCGGTGAACGGCGTGGCGTAAAGCGGGCACATGAGCTTCGGCCACAGATGGCCGATGGCGCCAATGTGATCTTCATGCGCATGGGTCAGAACGATGGCCAGAATGTCCTGCCGCCGCTCTTCGAGATAACGAATATCTGGCAGGATGACGTCAACGCCCGGCGTGTCCGTTTCGCGGCCGAACAGTACGCCGCAATCGACGATGAGCCATTTGCGCGCGTCCGGCGGGCCGAAACCATAAGCGTTGAAGTTCATGCCGATCTCGCCCGCGCCGCCTAGGGGCAGGAGAACAAGCTCGTCTTCGGATGGTCCCATCAGGCCTGCGGCTTTCCGCATTTGGCGGCGTTCTTCTTGTAGATCATGACGAGGCCGCGAATCGTGAGATCGGGATCAAGGTGGTCGATCGCCGTCGTCTGCTTGTGAAAAGCATTGGCGAGGCCGCCCGTTCCGATGACCGTCATGGGCGCGCCGTATTCTTCCTTGATGCGCGCAATCAGCCCTTCGATCAGCCCGACATAGCCCCAATAGAGGCCCGATTGCATCGCCGGAATCGTGTCCTTGCCGATGATGCTCTGCGTGCGCTGCACGGCCACACGCGGCAGCATCGCGGCCGCCTGATGCAGAGCTTCGGCGGACACGTTCGCGCCCGGCGCGATGACGCCGCCTTCGTAATTGCCTTTCTCGTCCACGATGTCGAACGTCGTCGCCGTGCCGAAATCGACGACAATCAGCGCACCCTTGTAACGCTCATGCGCCGCCACCGCGTTGACCAAACGGTCGGCGCCGACGGCGGCGGGACGATCGGTGTGCACTTCAATGCCCAGCTCGACATTCGCATCGCCAATGACCAGCGGTTCGGTCTTCAGATAACGGCGGCAGAACTGGCGCAGATCGAACAAGGCCTGTGGA
>DATCRK010000069.1:0-6052 GCA_036569005.1 Rhizomicrobium sp.
GCCTATCTGGACGGCGGCATCACCCTGCACGCCGCCGACACCGTCGACATCCTGCTCGACTACCAGGGACGCTTCTCATCAGACCGATCCGACAACGCCTTCCTCGCAAGAGCAAACTTCAAGTTCTGGTAAGCAAGAAGACAACACGAACAGAAAGAGCGCGGCCTGAAAACAAAGCCGCGCTCTTATCTTTTATACCGCTGCGCGTTCCGGCAAGTGCTGGTTGGCGTCGTTCATGGCCTGATAGGCGCCGGCGGCGATCGCCATAAATCCGCTGGCGTGAAAAAGAAGCAGCTCTTTGCGCAGCTTCTCTTCAAATTGCCCGGTCAACTCGTCCGCATTGCGGCGGAGCAGCCCTTGCTTCTCCGCATCGCGCAGCAATCGCAGCACATGCGAGCGTGATACGCCGAACTTGCGGGCAAGCGGCGCCACCGCCAGGCGCACTGGCCCTTTCGGCGGATAAGTATCGTCACTCGCCCCCGAGAGCGCGATCTCGTGCAGGATCGCGATGCCGACGTTACGGATGGCGAACATGTGCAACGGGCCAGGTCCGGTTTTCACGATGCGCGAAAGGCCGCGACCGCCGTTCAGCGCGAAGAAGCGAAAGACCACCGGATCGTTCAGCGCCGAAGCTGCGTCGACCGCTTCCGGCTCGATTGTTCCGAATGCGAGTAGTTCGTTGCCCAGCAGATCGATGAAGGCCTTTTTCATCAGCGGACTGGGAACGTAACGCCGCACGCGTTTGTCCGAGACGTTCGCATCTCGCGTAATGAACCCCATGACGCGCAAGCGGACGAGAAGGGCAGCAGCGTATCCGGGACTGATGAAACCCAGCTCGATGCAGACGTCGCGGATCGTGGTCAGTGACAACTCGCCGCGCGCATCGCAATAGAGCACGAAGACGCCGTATATGACGCGGCGGATGTCCTTGAGGGTGCCCGAGATCTGCGGATTGCCCGTATGACGCTCCACGGCCATGCGCGCGGAATTGCGCGCGGCTTCGATGAAGCGTGGATGACTGGTGAGCCGCTCGAGAGCGGCAGGATCCGTGCGATCCCGGTTGAGGGTGGCAGCGGCCCAATACGCGAGCCCCGGTGAATCCGACACTTATATATAGGGCCCCGACCCCGCGATGAACGTTAGCACCCATCATAATGCGTGTTTGCGGCGCCGAAAACGCGCTCCGGGCGCGACATAAAATCAATATTTACAAGGGCTTGCCGTGGATCGGCGACGCGCAGGCCACCGCAGGCCGAAAATTGCTCCCACACTTGGCCATCGCGTCCGGAAAACCCCCATGCCTACAAGCTGACGATTTTTGCTCGGTGTGGGGTTTGCGATGGGGTGGCTTGTCTTCGGACGTGCGCGGAAGAGTCTGCTGCGCCGCGCGACTTCGATCATCGCCACCACTGCGCTCACCGTCATGCCGATGCTGGCTTACGCACCGGCTGCGCATGCGACCGACTACACCGGCGGCGATGCCAGTTATCAAACGGGCGGCATCTTCGGCAATGACGGCGGGCACTATGGCGCGCCGGGCGGCGGCGGAGCGCAAAGCACAACGGGTTACTACGCCGCTGCGGGTGGTGCTGCGGATGCCGGGGGCCAGGGTGGTATGGCTGTTGGCGGAGCGACTGGCGGCAATGGCGGCGGTGCGGGCGGCGTCGGCTACTATTTCACCGGCGGTGATTTCATCGTCGATGGAAATATCACGGGCGGCAACGGTGCTGCCGGTCTTGGTGGCAATTTTGGTCCCACCAATTCATACACCGGCACGGGCGGCGGTGGTGGCGGCGGCTCGGGAATCTGGGCCACCGGAAGCGGCACTATCACGATCCTGCAAGGCGAAAGCGTCACCGGCGGCCAGGGCGGGCAGGGCAACTACTCGGCGGGGAACGGCGGCCTTGCGGGGTACACCTACACCTCGACCAATGGGCAGGGCGGTCATGGCATCCGCGCGGATACTGCGACCGCGCTGACAATAGACAATGCCGGTTCTATCAGCGGCGGCAGCTTCATGTTGGGACCGGCGGGAGGCCTCGGCGGCGCAGGCATATATGGCCAGAACATCACGCTCACCAACACCGGCACGATCACCGGCGGGCAAGATCGCGGCATCAGCGCGCATGCGGGCGTGGAGCTGACCGGTGGCATCAACGTCATCAACAACACAAGCGGCACCATCACCAGCAGCACTGGCGGCGCGGCAATCCTCATCGATGGCGGCACGAACGCGATCAATATCAGTGGCGGCAACATCACGCCTGGCGCGTATGCCAATGCGATCAACGTCTACGGCGGTACGAATATTTTCAATGTTACGGGCGGCGGCGTCGGCGCAATCTATTTGGGCGGCGGTGCGAACACGCTGACGGGCTCGGGCTTCAGCAACAGTGTCACGCTGGCGCACGGCGCGACCGCCAGCATCGACGCCGCACAGGACGATGCTTCCGGCATCACGACCTTCGACAATTACGGCGGCTTGACGATCGAAAGCGGCCGCTCACTTACGGTATCCACATTCACGAATGAGAACAGCGCCACGCTCACGTTGAACAGCGGTGCGCAACTGATCGCGTCCACGCTTAACCTGCTGGACGGCAGCACGATCGCGGGCGCGGGCACGCTTTCAAGCGGCGTGGCGCCGCTTGCGCTCAGTAGCGGTTCCATCTCCGCGACGGTGGGCGGCACCGGTGGCCTGGTGAAAAGCGGCACCGGCACGCTGACCTTGACGGGCGCGAATACCTATACCGGCGGAACGACGGTGGATGGCGGCACGCTATCCATCGCCGATGGCGCGCTCGGTGGCGGCGATGTCACGCTGGCGGAAGGCACGACCATCCAGTTCACCGGCTCCAGCTTCACGACCACGAACGATTTCCACATCACCGGCGATCCTGTCTTCGATGTTGCGACTGGAGACACCCAAACCGTATCCGGCGTCATCGACGATGCGACCCCCTCCAATCCCGGCATCGTTGAAAAGACAGGCAACGGCACGCTCGTTCTCTCCGGCGCGAACACCTATAGCGGCGGCACGATGATTGTGGCGGGCATTCTGCAGCTTGGCGTGGACAGCGTCTTCAACACGCTGGGTGATCCGACCAGCGGCATCGTGAGTTCCGCCATCGGCACCGACACGCTGACCTTTGGCGGCGGAACGTTGCAGGCGGGCGTCGACACCATCCTCGCCAACGCCATCGATCTGAACTCTGCGGATGGCACGATCGATGCGAACGGTCATGACATTTCGCTCGCGGGCCTCATTTCCGGCACGCATGGGCTGTCGATCGTCGGCAGCTCCGGTGACATGGTGACATTCGCCAACGCAGGCAATTCCTTCAGCGGCGGCATCGACGTGACCGGCTCCGGCGTGACGATCAGCGAAAGCGCCAATGGCGACTTTGGCAGCGGGCTTGTCACGCTCGATGGCGCCGGGATCAAGTTCAACGGCGCGGACACGTATACCAACACCGTCAATGTGTCGGGCTACAGCACGTTCGATCTCGGCGGCAACGCCGTCACCTACACCGGTTTGATTGCGGATGGGTCAGGCCCCGGCGCTGTGATGGTCAGCGGCGGCGGAACGCTGACCCTCAAGAACACGGCCAACAGCTATACCGGCGGCACCTACATCTTCGGCGGCAGCACGGCCAGTATCGATTCCGACGGCGAACTGGGTGGTACGGCCGGCGGGGTGACGCTTGGCGATGCGACCACAACCGGAACGCTGGCGATAACACAGAACATCACGTCCGCGCGCACCATCACGCTCAATATCGGCGGCGGTGTCATCTCCGCGCCTTTCGGCAAGACATTGACTCTTTCCGGACAAGTCACCGGCAGCGGCGGACTTACCGTTTCCGGCCCGGGCGGCGTATTCCTGACAGGTAGCGCCAACAATTATTCTGGCGGCACGACGATCGCATCCGGTTCTGTGACCGCAGGCAGGGCGAATGTGCTCGGCACCGGCCCACTCGCCATCAAGGCGGCCGGCCTTCTGGACCTGAACAATCGCAGCCAATCCGTCGGCTCCCTTTCTGATGGCGGCGATGTGCATGGCGGCATCATTGCCAACTCGGGTGGAGGCACAGCGGCCCTCACCATCGGAAGCGACAACTCGGACAGCGCTTTCTCGGGTGTCATTGTAAGCGGCAGCGGTACCATCTCTCTCGTCAAGGCCGGGACCGGCACGCTGACTCTCTCCGGCGCGAACACCTACAGTGGCGGCACGACGATCGGGGCGGGCACTCTGCAAATTGGAGTGGACTCGGTCTTCAACACACCGGGCGATCCCACCAGCGGCATCGCGAGCTCGGCGATCGGCACCGGGACGCTGACTTTGAACGGCGGAACGCTCAAGACAGACGCTATTACGACCACGCTCGCGAACGACATCGTCCTGGGCGCCGGAGGGACCATCGATGCCAATGCCGAAACCTTGAATCTGCGGGGCGACATCACCGGTAGCGGGGCTCTCACGATTACCAGCTCCGCCTTCATGCCCGGCGCGTACATTGAGCTCGGCGGCAACAACACCTATTCCGGCGCCACGACGATCAGCCAGGGACGAGTGGTTGCGCTTTCCAGCACGGCGCTTTCCGCAAGCTCGGATTATTCTTTGACCGGCACAAGCAGCGGACATGACTGGCCGATGATCGATCTCAACGGCTTCTCGCAGACGATAAAGTCGCTAACCGGAAACTACTTCTCCTATGGCGTCACCAACAACGGCGGCAGCAACGCCACGCTCACCATCGCACCGGGAAGCGGCAGCACGACGAATTACGGCGGCGGCCTCAGCGACGGAAACACCGGGCATCACTCGCTCGCGATCGTCCTCGACGGTGCGAGCGACGCCGAACAAATATTCTCAAGCAACTTCAATACCTACAGTGGCGGCACTACAATCACGAGCGGCATTCTCGGCGTGGGCGCCAGCAATGCGCTCGGCACAGGTGCTGTGTATCTGGATGGTGGAACGCTTCGGGCGGAGGGCGATTTCTCGCTCGGCAATGCATTCGAAGTCACGCGCACGGGAAGTACGATCGATGCGAACGGCCATAGTTTCACGCTCGGTGCGATTTCCAATACCAGCGGCAATGAACTGGCCACACTGACGTTCGCAAGCTCGAACGGCGCGGGCACAGTCAATCTCATGAGTTCCGAAGATTTCGACGGAGCCATCGTCATCGAGTCGAGCGCAACGGTGACGCAAGGAACATCACCGGACAACGCCGACGTCATGACCATCCACGACCTCACGCTGGATGGCGAGCTGCAAGTGACGAATGCACGAATTTCCAAGGTGTCGGGCAGTGGAACGATTACTAACAACGCGGCCACCAGTGGTGCCGTCACCTTCGACATCGACAACGGCACCGAGACGTTTGCGGGAACATTGGCGGACGCCGCGCACGGTAGCCTGGGTGTCGTCAAGGCCGGCGCCGGCACACTCGCACTGTCGGGCAACAACACCTACAGCGGCGGAACGGCGATCGATGCCGGTACGATCGAAGCGCAAAGCAGCAGCGCGCTCGGCACGGGAAACGTGCTGATCGACGGCGGCAAATTGCGCTATGACAACGGGATCAATCTTGCGAACGCCGTGGTGCTCGGCGGCGATGTCGCTGTGGACGTCGAAGGTTCGGACACCGCAACGCAATCTGGCACCGTAGGCGACGACACCGTCGCGCACACGCTCACGAAAACCGGAACCGGCACGCTCACGCTGAGCAGCGCCAACACATATTCAGGCACGACAAAGCTCAGCGCGGGCACGCTGGAGATCGACAATGCCGACGCTCTGGGCGCCAGCCAGATTGTTTTCGACGGCGGCACGTTGAAGGTCGATGGTGCCTATACCATCGCCAACGACATCCTGATCGGCGCGAATGGCGGCACGTTCGACACCAGCACATTCGACACGACCCTGTCCGGCACGATCTCCGACGGCGGCAGTGGTGGATTCCTTGCTGTCTCCGGCACCGGAAAGGTGACCATTACGGGCGATAACGAACTCAGCGCCGGCACCGATGTGGCGGCGGGCGGC
>DATCRK010000070.1:0-90675 GCA_036569005.1 Rhizomicrobium sp.
GTGTAGATGTAAGTGACGTAGACGAACGGTCCACTCATGCACCGTGCTCCTTCATATAGTCCAGCATTTCCTGTGGCGGTGTCGGCGGCGTGATCTTCGGCACCGCACCGGTTTCGAGCAGCGACTTCAATCCGCTCAGGATCGCAGGCCAGCCGGACCGGCCGCCGCCTAAGAGGCGCTCGTCGATCGGTGTCGGATGTTCTTCCAGCATGGTGAGGCGGATCACGCCCTCGCCGGCATCCTCGATGCGATAGGACACGATCGCATCGGGCAGATGCTTGAGTCCCGCCATGCTGACGATGCGCCAGGTGAAACGCATAAGCCGCGGCGGTTCGCAGGCGAGAATTTCACCTTCGATATGCTCGCTGCCGTCCGGCATGCGATAGCGGATTCGCCCGCCTTGGCGCCAATCGCCTTCGATGATCTGCCCAAAGAAATATTGCTTCGAGAATTCGCTTTGCGTCAGTGCCGCCCAGCACTTCTCCGGTGTCGTGGCGATGTAAGTGACGTAGACCGTGCTTTCGGTCGTGAGCTTCGTCATTAGCCTTCCTCGCTTTCGAGTGCCTTCTTCAAATCCGAGAGAGCGCGCAGACGGCCGCGTTCGAACTTGCCGATCCAGCGGTCGGCGATGTCGAAGATCGGAACGGGATTGAGGAAGTGCAGCTTCTCGCGCCCGCGCTTCTGTGTGGCGACCAGGTTCGCCTCTTCCAGAATGCCCAGGTGCTTCGTCACCGCTTGGCGGGACATGTCGAGGCCCTCACACAATTCACCCAACGTCTGACCGTTCTTGTCGCGGAGCCGGTCCAGCAACTGGCGGCGGCTCTCGTCCGCCAAGGCGCGAAACACAGCATCCATACCCATGTCATTCTACATGCAACCATTTGGTTGCCTTTTCAAGTGCTATTCTCAAAAAAAGATTCGCAGTGGGATTGTTGAGATGAACCGCCAAATCGGCCGTTTCGCGCAGATATTGCCTTTCGCGGCGATCGGTCTTTCGATCTTATCGGTGCAGGTCGGAGCCTCTTTTGCGAAAGGCCTGTTTCCAGTTGTGGGCGCGCAAGGCACTACGACGCTGCGTCAGGTGATCTCCTCGCTGATCCTGCTGGCAGTATTTCGCCCATGGAGAAAGCCGCCGCCCCGCGCCACTTGGCCGGCGTTGCTTGGCCTCGGCGTCGTGCTTGGAACGATGAATCTTATCTTCTACATGTCACTGGCGCGGATTCCGCTTGGGATCGCGGTGGCTGTGGAATTCACGGGGCCACTCGCAGTCGCCACGCTCGCCTCTCGTCACTGGATCGATCTGTTGTGGGTCGGGATGGTGGTGCTTGGACTGCTCGCACTTCTGCCGCTCGGGGATGCATCACACGCGCTCGATATGACCGGCCTCGCGCTGGCGTTGGGCGCGGGAGTGTGCTGGGGGCTCTACATCATTCTGGGCCGGCGCGCGTCTACAGCCGGTACGACCCAAGCCACCGCCATCGCAATGACTATCGCCGCTCTCACAGTGCTTCCCGTTGGCGCGGCGTCCGCGCTTCCTACCTTGCATCACCCGGCGGTCTTTCTCGACGCGGTAGCGATTGCGATCCTTTCGAGCGCCATTCCGTACACATGCGAGATGTTCGCATTGGGTCGGATACCCGTGCGTGTGTTTGGCATCCTCATGAGCTTGGAGCCGGTTGTTGCCGCGCTCGCCGGATTTGTGTTCCTCCATGAAGCATTGACGATGCGCCAGATTCTGGCCATCGCCGCCATCGTGGCGGCTTCGCTCGGTACTGCGATGACAATGCAAAATCAGGCAGAAATCCGCGACCTTCAGGATCATCCATGAGCCAGATCAGCATCACACGGCATCTGATAATCGATGAAAGCCTGATTTCGGAACGGTTCACGCATGGTTCCGGACCCGGGGGACAGAACGTCAACAAAGTCGCCAGCTCTGTGGTCCTCCGCTTCGACGCAAGACACGCTGCCCTGCCCTTCGAGATTCACGCACGATTGGAAGCGCTCGCCGGCTCGCGGCTGACGAAAGACGGCGTCATCATCATTCGGGCATCGCAATATCGCGACCAGCAACGCAACCGAGAAGACGCTCGCGATCGTCTGGTCGCCTTGCTCCGCGAGGCCGCAACGCTGCCGAAGAAGCGCCGCGCCACCAAGCCCACCCGCTCATCAAAGGAAAAAAGGCTGGAGAAAAAGAAGGTCCGCTCGCGATTGAAGCAGACGCGCTCCAAGCGGTTCGACGACTAGGTCTTCTGCCAGATACCGAGCTTCAGATTCCACGGCGCCACACGTTCGACCCGCAGCAGGTCCTGCCGGGCCCAAATATCACGGGCGAGTCTGGTGCGGACGTCCTCTTCGCTCTCTGCCATCGCCAGCAACAGCACGTTCGGGGTGCCTTCCAGCGGCCCGCCCAGCACGATGAAGCCTTCCTTCGCCAGATCGTTCATAAAGTCCGCGTGTTCAGCCCAGCGGTCCTGCTCTTCGAGCCCGCGATCGCGGTTCCAGTTTGCGCCGCGCGTGCGCAATATGAAGAAAAGGCGCTTCATCTCATGTCCTTTCCTCAATGAAGTGATATTACACGCCCCCGGACGAACAGGCGCGGCAGGAGTGACCATGGAATATCAGAACATCATCGCCAAGGTTGAAGGCAAAGTCGGCGTCATTACCCTGAATCGCCCCAAGGCCCTGAACGCGCTGAACAGCGATCTGCTGGCCGAGCTGATTTCAGTCCTTGAGGAATGGGACCGCGGCACCGCGGTGCGCTGCATTGTCCTCACTGGGTCCGAGCGGGCCTTCGCGGCCGGTGCCGACATCAAGGAGATGGCTCCGCAGTCCTATATGGACATGTACAAGTCCAACTTCTTCGCCCATGTGAACGACCGCATCAGCGCGATCCGCAAGCCGATCGTTGCGGCGGTGGCCGGCTATGCGCTAGGCGGCGGATGCGAGCTGGCTATGCTGTGCGACTTCATCATTGCGGCCGACACTGCGAAATTCGGTCAACCGGAAATCAATCTTGGCGTCATGCCGGGCATCGGCGGCACCCAGCGCCTCACCCGCTTCGTCGGCAAATCCAAGGCGATGGAGATGTGCCTCACCGGCCGCAACATGGATGCGGCGGAGGCCGAACGCGTCGGTCTCGTCTCACGCGTCGTGCCCGCGGCCGATCTGATGACCGAAGCCATGAAAGCCGCCAATACCATCGCCGAGAAGTCCACGCCGATCGTGACGATGACCAAGGAGGCTGTGAACGTGGCCTATGAGACCACGCTCCACGAGGGCGTCCGTTTCGAGCGCCGCGTGTTCCACTCCATGTTCGCGACAGATGATCAGAAGGAGGGTATGGCCGCTTTCAGCGAAAAGCGGAAGCCGGACTTCAAGGACCAGTGAGCCCCAATTGACCCCCGGACGGTCGCGGGCTATACGCCCGCCTCCTTATCGAATTCAGGACGACCAATGCCCAATATCGCCTCGGCCAAGAAGCGCACCCGTACGACCGCCAAGCGCACAAAGATCAACCATTCGCGGCTGTCCCGTATCCGCACGGCTACCCGTAAGGTCGAAGAAGCGCTGGTCGCCGGCGATTACAAGGCTGCCCAGGCTGCCCTGAAGGCCGCCGAGCCCGAGATCATGCGGGGCGTTTCCAAGGGCGTAACCCACAAAAATGCGGCGGCGCGGAAAGTTTCCCGCCTTACCAAGCGCGTGGCCAAGCTCAAGAGCTGAATTTCCCTTCTCGCAAGTCTTGGTTTTCCGCTATATTCGACGGGCTCGGTTGCTGAAACCGGGCCTGTTTTATTTTTGTCAGTGTGCTGAATAAAGGATTTTAACCTTAGAGGTGCAGACCGAAATCGGCACAAGAGGCGTCAGTTTTGTTAACCTGTTGATTCGGCTCGAAAACAAAAATCCGTATGCGTTACATACACTTAGCGCGTCAAAAAATCGTCGTGAAAACGTAATTCCTTAACAGAATCGCCTTTCGTTCTCTTGATTCGCGGTCGGTACAACGCCTATCGTTAAACCGTTGAGACGGGGCTTGTGCAGAAATGCCTAAGACAAAAATAAGTAAAAACAAAGTCGTATCAGGCATTTTGGGCAGCAAAGCCAGAAATCCCAAATCTTAGTTCCAGTAATTACTTAAAAATTCTCCGCCAGCGGTCTGCAAAACGGGCCGCCTGGACAAGGCGTCTCTATAGGGCACGCAGACATGCCGACGAACAATCCCACTCCCGACTACGCCGGCGACATCGATGTCCGTCAGGCCTGGGACATGCTGGCAGCGGATTCAAAGGCGCAAATGATTGACGTCCGCACGGCCGCGGAATGGACTTATGTTGGGCTGCCCGATCTCGCCCCGTTGGGCCGAGAGATCCACGCCATCGAATGGCAGAGCTTTCCGTCCGGCGAGATCAATCCGGACTTTGCGCGCATTACCGCCGAGCAAATGAAACAGGCCAATGCGGGCGCAGATACGCCCCTCCTGTTCCTGTGCCGCTCCGGCGCGCGCTCCAAAGCCGCCGCTATCGCGATGACGCGCGCAGGCTTCGCGCGTGCTTACAACGTCGCCGGCGGGTTTGAGGGCAATCTCGATGGCGATGGCCATCGGGGCAACGTGAATGGCTGGAAGGCTTCGGGACTGCCTTGGCGACAGAGCTGACAGAAATCTGATTGGGGAAACCGGGCCGTCCCGCGGCACCGGGCAAAAAAAGAAAGGGCAAAAGGGAAATGGCGCAATCAATGGCGAAATCGACGGATTGGGATGCACTTTGGCTTGCTGCACGCGAACGCATGCGTCGAGACATGGGCGACGCGGTATTCGACGCGTGGATCCGACCGTTGAGTTTTGTCGCTGCCGACGGCACCGACCTCAAAATCGGCGCGCTAACCCCCTTCGCGCGCAACTGGGTGGCCAGTCATCATCTTCAGCGTATTGAGCGCACGCTTTCCGCCGAAAGTGGGTTGACCGTGACGATCAACATCGTCGTTGCACCACAACGTCCCGTCGTTGCAGCCGTCTCTGCGCCACGCGAAGCTGCGCCCGTGCCTGCAGCGGAAACCGAAAAGGCGCCGGAGGGCCGCCGCGCACTCTCCACCAAGGTCCTGCAAAGCACACAGACTTTCGAAAGCTTTGTATCTGGCCCGGCCAACGAGTTCGCCTATCGCGCCGCCAAGGCGCTGGGGACCGGCGAAAACGAAGAGATTTCCCTTCTCTACGTTCATGGCGGTTTCGGTTATGGAAAATCGCATCTGCTCAACGCGATCGCGCTTGAAGCGAAGAAGCGAGGCAAGCGCGCTTTGTTCCTCGGCGCGGAAGATTTCATGCGCCAATTCCTCGGAGCGCTAAATCGCAAAGAGACGCTCGGCTTCAAGGAAGATCTGCGCGCCGCCGATATTCTGCTGATCGACGATCTGCAGCATCTCTGCCGCTCGACTTACACGGTCAGCGAATTCCTGCACACGCTGAACGCCTTCTCCGATCTGCGTCGCAAGCTTGTGATTGCAGCCGATAAGGCGCCGACCGCGATCGACAATCTCAGCGCCGACGTGCGGTCGCGCCTATCGGGCGGCCTCGTTATCGCGCTGGACAAGCCCGATCGCGAGACTCGGCTGGCGATCCTGAAATCCCGTGCGGGTGAATTTGCCCGCGCGCGTGGTCTTGCGGTTCCAGAAGAAGTTCTGGAGCACATTGCGGACAGCGAAGAGAACAGTCCCCGAGATCTGGTGGGTGCGTTCAACAAGGTTGCAACCTATGCCGACCTGACCAAGCAACCGCTGACATTGGAGGCCGCACGCCACATCCTGGGACAGGCGACCGTGGCCGCCAAGAAGACCTCCATCGAGGATATTCAGCGCAAGACTGCCGAGTTCTACAAACTAGAACTTCGGGACTTTCAGTCGCCACAACGCTCCCGCCGCGTGGCACGCCCACGCCAGGTCGCGATGTTCCTGGCGCGTGAACTGACCATGCGTTCGCTGCCGGAGATCGGCAAACGCTTCGGCGGCCGCGATCACACGACAGTCCTGCACGCCTGCCGCCGCATCGCCGCGCTCTGTGACGAGGACACGATGTTCAAGCAGGAAGTGGATTTTTTGCGCCAAGTGCTCTCCCGCGGCGTGAACTGAACGCCGAAATTCACCCGATTTCGCGCTCCGAAAAGGACGCGGAATCGGGCGGTTTTGCCCCTCAAAACCTGTTGTGTTTGCTTGCCGCCTGATATACTCGGTGGCTTGAGTCTGGGCGCCTAAAAATCGCTAACGATTTCAAGAGGTTACGGGGCCAGGTTTGGCTGTCCGAACGGGCTGTTTAACGCGACAGGATCGAAGCGCAAAACCGATGAAAATCACCGTCGAACGCGGCGCCTTTTTGAAGGCCCTCTCCCACGTACAGAGTGTTGTCGAGCGCCGGAACACCATTCCGATCTTGTCGAACGTAATGATCGAGGCGGCCAAGGGAAAGCTGAAGCTGACGGCCACCGATCTCGACATCGAGATCGTGGAGAACCTCCCGGCGGACGTGATCCGCAATGGCGCAGCCACCGCCCCGGCGCACATGCTCTACGACATCGTGCGCAAGCTCCCGGACGGCGCACAGGTGCAGGCGGAGCTTCTTACCAGCGAGGGAGGACGGCTTCAGGTCTCTTCAGGCTCGGTTCGCTTCGAGCTCGCCTGTCTGCCGAAGGAAGACTTCCCGCAGATGGCAGCCGGCGCCCTGCCTCACAAATTTAGGCTTGAGGCAAACGATCTCAAGCAGCTCATCGACAAGACGCGTTTCGCAATCTCGACCGAAGAAACGCGGTTCTATCTGAACGGCATCTATCTGCATGCCGCCAAAGAGGGAAAATCGAAGAAGCTGCGCGCTGTCGCAACAGACGGTCATCGTCTCGCGCGTTATGAGTTCGATCTGCCCGAAGGTGCGTCGGACATGCCAGGCGTGATTGTGCCCCGCAAAACGATCGCGGAGCTTCGGCGTCTGCTGGACGATAGCGAAGGCGCGATCGACATCTCACTTTCCGATACCAAAATTCAGTTCACCAATGACGGCGTGGAACTGACCTCCAAGCTGATCGACGGCACCTTTCCCGACTATCAGCGCGTTATCCCGAGCGGGAACGACAAATCGCTCAGCCTCGACAGCAAGGAATTTGCTCAGGCGGTGGATCGCGTATCCACCATCTCTGCGGATAAGACTCGCGCAGTGAAACTCGGCATTTCCAAGGACAAGCTGACGCTTACCGTCGTCAATCCTGATTCCGGAACAGCCACTGAGGAACTGGGCGCGACCTACAGCGCGACACCTATCGAAATCGGGTTCAACGCCCGCTACCTGCTCGACATCACAAGCCAGTTCGAGGGCAAAGAGGTGCGCTTTCTTTTGTCGGATGCCGGTTCCCCTACCGTAATCGAAGACGCTGAGGACACGCGCACGCTTTACGTCCTCATGCCAATGCGGGTCTGAAATTGAACGGCGCCCCCACCCAGCGCCTGGATGGCGCGCCGTCCGCTTTCTTTGAAGCGCCGCGCCTGGCGGTGACGCGCCTGATCCTTACCAATTTCCGCTCCTATCTCGGCGCGGCGCTTGATGTGAGCGGCCGCCCTGTCGTGCTGGCCGGCCCGAATGGCGCGGGCAAGACAAACATTCTGGACGCTCTTTCTCTTCTGTCTCCGGGGCGCGGGCTTCGCGGCGCAGCTCTGGGCGAGCATACCCGCAGAGGGCCGTCGTCCCCCGGCCAGGCCTTATGGGCTGTAGCCGCAACTGTGTCGCGTAGCGGCAATGCCTACGAAATTGGCACGGGGCTCACCCTCGGTCCCAATGGAGGAGAACGTCGCAGGGTTCATCTGAATGGCGCGCCCTCAAATAACGCCGCCGATCTCGCTGATGTGGTGCAGATGGCATGGCTCACGCCGGCGATGGACCGCTTGTTCATCGAAGGGGCCAGTGGGCGTCGCAAGTTCCTCGATCGCCTGGTCTTCGGCTTCACGCCCCAACACGCGCGCAATGCAGTGCGCTATGAGACCGCGATGCGCGAGCGCGCACGATTGCTGAAGTATGGTCCGCGCGATCCGGCGTGGCTGGACGGCCTTGAAGCGGAAATGGCGGAAACAGGTATCGCCGTTGCAATTGCCCGTGCCGAGGGCGTCGAGCGATTGAACAAGGCTCTGAGTGCACGCGGCGAAGCGGGTGCCTTCCCGTCGGCGCATCTGACCCTCGCGGGCGAAGCCGATACCTTGATTGCAGAGAGTGCGGACGTCGCATCCGAATACCGCAATCGGTTTGCTCGAGCCCGGATCCGGGACGCAGAAGCGGGCCGCACGACTTTTGGCCCGCACCGTTCGGACCTCGCGGTTCGCCACGTCCAGAAACGAACAGACGCCGCAGAGTGCTCGACCGGGGAGCAAAAGGCACTTCTGATCGCCATCGTGCTTGCACACGCATGGGAGAGTTCCCATATGAGGGAGGGCCGGGCACCGATCCTTTTGCTGGATGAAGTCGCGGCCCATCTCGATTCCAAACGCCGCTCTGCCCTGTTCGAAGAAATCCTCGCACTCGGCGCGCAGGCATGGATGACCGGCACGGACATGGAAATGTTTGCGCCTCTTAAAACCAAAGCGGATTTGTTTGCCGTCGCAGAGTCGACGCCCGCGCCGATTTCAGAGTGATCCCAATGTCCTCACCCGCCACACCAAACCCGAACGAATATGGCGCCGACAGCATTAAGGTGCTGAAGGGTCTTGATGCCGTACGCAAGCGCCCGGGCATGTATATCGGCGATACCGACGACGGATCGGGCCTTCACCACATGGTTTACGAGGTCGTGGACAACGCGATCGACGAAGCTCTCGCGGGCCATGCTACACGCGTGGAAGTTTCGTTGAATGCCGATGGATCGTGCACAGTGTACGACAACGGCCGCGGCATCCCCACAGACATTCATGCCGGCGAAGGTGTCAGCGCCGCCGAAGTCATCATGACCCAGCTTCACGCGGGCGGTAAATTCGAGCAAAACGCATACAAGGTCTCTGGCGGGCTGCACGGCGTTGGCGTGTCGGTGGTGAATGCGCTCTCCGAATTTCTGGACTTGCGCATCTGGCGCGATGGCAAGGAGCACTACATGCGCTTCCGCCACGGTGAACCGGAAGCGCCGCTGAAGATCGTTGCGGATGCCCCCGGCAAGAAGGGAACGGAAGTCACGTTCTTGCCCTCACCGGCAACCTTCACAAAGACGGAATTCGATTTCTCAACCTTGGAACATCGTCTGCGCGAGCTGGCGTTCCTGAACTCGGGTGTAACCATAATCCTCGCCGACAAGCGCGGCGTGGAGAAGAAGGAAGTCACACTGCATTACGAGGGTGGCTTAGCCGAGTTTGTCCGCTATCTCGATCGCGCCAAGACTTCGCTGATACCCGCGCCGATCATGATCGCGTCGGAACGTGATGGCGTCACTGTCGAAGTCGCCATGACGTGGAACGACAGCTATCACGAGAGCATGCTCTGCTTCACCAACAACATCCCGCAGCGCGACGGCGGCACACATCTGGCCGGCTTCCGCGCCGCGCTGACGCGCGTGGTGACGAAATATGCCGACGACTCCGGTATCCAGAAAAAGGAAAAGGTCGCACTGACCGGCGACGATTGCCGCGAAGGGCTCACTTGCGTTCTGTCCGTGAAAGTGCCGGATCCGAAATTCTCCTCGCAGACAAAGGACAAACTCGTCTCGTCCGAAGTGCGCCCGATCGTGGAAGGCGCCGTCCTGGAGAATCTGGGCCGTTGGTTCGAGGAGCATCCTGCGGAAGCCAAATCGGTTGTCGGCAAGGTTGTGGAAGCAGCCGCTGCCCGTGAGGCCGCCCGCAAAGCGCGCGAACTGACGCGTCGCAAAGGCGTGCTCGATGGCGCCTCCCTGCCCGGCAAACTCGCGGATTGCCAGGAGCGCGATCCCTCCAAATGCGAGATATTCATCGTCGAGGGCGATAGCGCCGGCGGCAGCGCCAAGCAGGCGCGCAATCGTGAAAACCAGGCGGTGCTGCCCCTGCGCGGCAAGATCCTGAATATCGAACGCGTGCGTTTCGACCGCATGCTGACAAGCGATTCCATCGTGTCGCTGATTACCGCGCTGGGTACCGGCATCGGCCGTGAAGAATTCAACGCCGACAAGCTGCGCTACCACAAAATCATCATCATGACCGATGCCGATGTGGATGGCGCGCACATCCGAACACTATTGCTCACCTTCTTCTATCGGCAGATGCCGGAGATCATCGAGCGCGGCCATCTCTACATTGCGCAGCCCCCGCTCTACAAAGCGGCGCGCGGCAAATCCGAGCGCTATCTGAAAGACGAGACCGAATTCCAGAACTATCTCGTGAGCGAAGGCTCGCAGGGAGCAAGCCTGAAACTGCATACGGGCGAGACGGTGAGCGGTGCGGACTTTGACGCGATCGTCGAGAAGGCCCGGGCTGCCAAAGCGGCGCTGGACGGTTTCCCGCCGCATTATGCGCATTTCGTGCTGGAACAGGCGGCCATTGCAGGCGCGCTAAATCCGGACGTTCTGGGCGACAAGGACAAGGCAGCGGATGCCGCCAAGTACATCGCGACGCGTCTTGATCATCTCGCCGACGAGACCGAGCGCGGCTGGCATGGGGAACCGATGAACGACGGGGGCCTGAAGTTCTGGCGCGATGTTCGCGGCGTGCGCGAAACCGTTGCCATCGACGGCGCGGTGATCGACAGCGCCGATGCCCGCAGGCTCGACAAGATGGCGGCCGATCTGCAGGAAACCTATTTGAAGGCTGGAACGGTGACCCGAAAAGAAGAATCGCGAGAGGTCTTCTCTCCGACGGACCTGCTCGATGCCGTGCTCGAATGGGGCAAGAAAGGGCTGGCATTGCAACGCTACAAGGGTCTTGGCGAGATGAACCCCGAGCAGCTTTGGGAAACCACGCTCGATGCCGATGCCCGCACGCTGCTGCGTGTAAAGGTGGAGCATGCCGACGAAGCCGACGATCTCTTTGCCAAGCTTATGGGCGAAGTGGTGGAACCGCGCCGCGAGTTCATCCAGGACAACGCCCTGAACGCGGCGCTCGACGTGTGATAGGGTGCATGATCGGAGGCGGTCATGCCCTTCATCGACACAACCAAGCTGAAAGAGGTCGAACGTCGCCCCGGCTGGCGTGGGCGTTTCTTCGACTCGCCCAGAATGACGTTTGGTCACTACCTTTTTCGCAAGGGTGCCGACATCCACGCCCACAGCCACGCGCAGGAAGAAGTCTGGAACGTGATCGAAGGCGAACTGCAGATCACCATCGCCGGGCAGACGCAGACCGCGGGCCCCGGTGGTGTCGCCATCATTCCGCCGAACACCGAGCATCATGTCCTCGCCCTGAGCGACGGAAAGGCGATCGTCGTCGACTACCCGTTGCGAACAGAATTCCGCCGCTGAGCGGCGGCGCCTATTCTTGCCCGCCTGACAGTCCAACCTTAATATTCGTGGCGGCAGAACTTTGCGGGGTGGCGATATGCCTTTGCGGTTTCATCGCGTTATCAGCATCATTCCCGGACTTTTGCGCCTTAATTTGAGCAAGGGCGGTATCTCCGGCAGTGTCGGCCCGCGCGGCGCGGACATCAACATCGGCAAGCAGGGCGTCACGACCAATGCGGGATTGCCCGGCACCGGCCTTTCCTATCGCCAGAAGCTTGGCATGGCGCATGGCAGCGGCATCGGCGTTGGCCTGTTTATCGCCGCGCTCGCCTTCGCGGGCTACAAATATTTCGCACACAACGGAATGCCGAACATTCCCGGCATCGCGCCGCAACAGACGGCATCCACGGCCATTCCCGGAGACGACTCCGGCGGCATTCCGACCGTCACCAGGGCACCGCGCGTCGCCCATGCGCATCATGCCAAGGTCGATGCTGGCGCAGATGTCATCGCGGCGGCGAAGCCTGCGGCGGGTATCATGTATGTCCACCGCAACAACTCGGATCTTCGTCCCGCGCCATCGACATCGTCGGAAGCCATCAAGAAGCTGGCGAAGGGCGAGAAGGTGACGCTGCTTGCCTTGTCCGACAAATGGGCCGAGGTGGATGACAGCGGCACCAAAGGCTGGGTGCGCGCGAGCATCCTGAAAGGCACGCCGCCCGGCGAGAAGACGCCGCGCAAGAAGAAACCCGACTAGCGCGTCGCACCGACCAGCCAGCACGCCGCTTTCGGAGCGACGCCGACCTGCATGACGTGCTTCGCAAACGCCTTCTCGATCGCGTCGCGCGCCTTGGCGCGTTCGCTGTCCGGCAGGTCGTTCGCGGCGCGCGATACCGGTCCGATGTTGAGCGATTCATCGGCGGCTTCGGCGGCGGTCTTGCCGAGGCTCGACGTCGTGTCGAGCTTTTCGATGTTGACGTTGCTGAAGCCGGCCTTGGACAGAATATCCTTCAACCGGTCGCCATCGGCGAAAGCGAAGGGCCCCGGCGCGTGCGGATCGGCCGGCGGTTGCTCCGGCAGGAAGGGCTGCGCGGCGACGTAGGGAACGAACGCCCAGTCGTTTTCCTTGAATGCACGCCAGCAAACGAAGGCGAGACGTCCCTTCGGCGACAGCGCCGTGCGGATGTTCCTGAAGGCGGCAACCGGGTCGTCGAAGAACATCACGCCGAAGCGCGAGAACACCAGATCGAACACCGGCTGGAAATCGTGAAACGCCGCGTCCTCCTCGATGAAGGCGATGTCGGCATTCATCGCCTGTGAGCGGGCGCGGGCCACATCCAGCATCGGGGCTGAGATGTCGACGCCGGCGACCGATCCGTTGGGCGCCACGGCCATCTGCAAACGGAACGTCGTGGTGCCGCAGCCGCAGCCGATGTCCAGAACATGCTCGCCGGGTTTCGCCGCCGCGAAGGGCATCAGCGCATCGGTGATGTTGTTGAGCATCAGGTCGGTCTTGTCCTGCAAGCGGGCCCATTTCTGCCCCACCCTGCCGTTCCACATCTCGAACTGATCGGCGTTCGGCTTGTTCATTTCTGCGCCTTCTTCTTTCGCGACGCCAAGGTCCGCAGGCGCAGCGCGTTCAGCTTGATGAAACCAGCCGCATCCTTCTGGTCGTATGCGCCGTTGTCATCCTCGAAGGTCACAAGATCCTGTGAGTAGAGCGAGTAAGGCGACGAACGGCCAGTGACGATGACATTGCCCTTGTAAAGCTTCAGCGTCACGACGCCGGTTACAAACTCCTGCGATTTGTCGATCAGCGCTTGGAGCATTTCGCGCTCCGGCGAGAACCAGAAGCCGTTATAGATCAGCTCGGCGTAGCGCGGCATCAGCTCGTCCTTCAGATGCGCCGCGCCGCGATCCAGGGTGATCGATTCCATCGCGCGGTGCGCCGCGATGAGGATGGTGCCGCCCGGCGTCTCATACACACCGCGGGACTTCATGCCGACGAAACGGTTCTCCACCAGATCGAGGCGGCCGATGCCGTTGGCGCGGCCCAACTCGTTCAGCGCGGTGAGCAGCGATGCCGGCGACAGCGTCTTGCCGTCGATCGACACCGCATCGCCCTTCTCGAAACCGATCTCCACCATCGTCGGCTTGTCGGGCGCATCCTGCGGATCGATGGTGCGCTGGTAGACGATGCTTTCCGGTTCGACCGCCGGATCTTCCAGAACCTTTCCTTCCGACGAGGAGTGCAGAAGGTTCGCATCCACCGAGAACGGCGCGTCGCCGCGCTTGTCCTTCGCGATCGGAATCTGGTGCGCCTCGGCGAATTCGATCAGCCTGGTGCGGCTGGTCAGATCCCATTCGCGCCACGGCGCGATCACTTTCACATCCGGCTTCAGCGCGTAGTAGCCCAGCTCGAAGCGGACCTGATCGTTGCCCTTGCCGGTTGCGCCATGCGCCACGGCATCGGCGCCCACTTTCTCCGCGATCTCGATCTGCTTCTTGGCGATCAAAGGTCGCGCGATGGAGGTGCCCAGCAGATAGACGCCTTCATACAGAGCGTTGGCGCGAAACATGGGGAAGACGTAATCGCGGACGAATTCCTCGCGCACATCCTCGACGAAGATGTTCTGCGGCTTGATGCCCAGCATCTCGGCCTTCTTGCGCGCCGGCTCGATCTCGCCGCCCTGGCCCAGATCGGCGGTGAAGGTGACAACCTCCGCGCCATAGGCCGTCTGCAGCCATTTCAGGATGACCGAGGTATCCAGCCCGCCCGAATAGGCGAGCACCACTTTCTTGACCTTCGCGGACACGGCAACGCTCCAGATTCTCTCTGCCGTTTAGTTAGCAGAGCCGCCGGGATTGTCCGATGGCCGATTGCCGCGTGGCAGCCCTCCCCTTTGCGTCGTTCGCCTTTCCTCCTCCGAGTTGAATGTCGATTTTCGCCCTCCGCGTTTCGCGCTTTCACAACATCTTGTGGCCCGGAGGATCGCGGAGCAGTCGTTTTCACGTTTTCGACGACCCCCTCCCCCTCTTCCCTCGTCTCCCGAATTGAACGTCGATTTTCTCTCTGCGAATTGCGGCCAAACACAACATCTTGGGGGCGGGACCACGGCAGCGCATTTGAAGTCACGTTTCGCGCTACCCCCTCCCCCTCCTCCCCCCTTCTTCCTTCAGGAAAGACGAAGCGAGGCCGCCCCCGCGGCAAGGGTTTTTCTGCTCGCAGATGCATGGAACAAAATAAGAACATTTCGAAGAAAGGTCAAGCGCGGAGCCGACCTTTTCCTCCCCCATTTACAGGGGAGGATGCGAACGCAGTGAGCCGGAGGGGGACGCGCCGCAGGCGCCCCCTCCGCTTCGCATCGCTCCGCTCGCTCAGCGTCCGCACGCTGTCGCTACGGACCCCGCCGTAAACGGGGGAGGAAAATGCTGTAGCGTCCGACGATGATCGAGTTCTGGTACGAGTTCGCGAGCACCTACTCCTATCCGGCGGCGATGCGCGTGCAGCGGCTGGCGGATGCGGCGGGCGTGGCGCTGCGCTGGCGGCCCTTCCTGCTTGGGCCCATCTTCAACGCGCAGGGCTGGAACGACAGCCCGTTCAACATCTATCCGGTGAAAGGCGCTTACATGTGGCGCGACCTGCAGCGCATCTGCGCGAAGGAAGGCCTGCCGCTGAAGCTTCCGCCGTTCCGCTTTCCGCAGAACGGATTGAAAGCCGCGCGGCTTGCATTGGCGGGCGAGAAGGACGGCTGGACGGGCGCGTTCACGCGCGCAGTTTACTCCGCGAATTTCGGCGGACAGCGCGACATCACCGACGAAGACCTGCTGCGCTCGCTGGTGAAGAGCGTGGGTGGCGATCCGGACGCCGTCTGGGCGCAAGCGAATACGCCGGAGATCAAGGACGCGCTGAAAGCGCAGACCGACGAAGCCATCAAACGCGACATCTTCGGCGCACCGAGCTTCACGGTGGGCGATGAATTGTTTTGGGGCAACGACCGGCTGAAAGATGCACTAAAATGGGCGAAGGAGCCTCAGTCACACAACAAGGCTTAGACTAAGCAATGAAAGATTTCGCTGAGAAACTGTTACAACGACTGTATGCTGATATCGAACCGGTAAAGGAAGCTTACACAAACGACTCTTTTGCTTACGTTGCAGTCAGAGCACCGCAAGGCATGATATTATTGCAGGGGTCTTTGCTGCTAAACGTATTGCCCCGTGATTTCCCGCCGACCTTTAGCACGACGAATATCCGAGCCGGACACTTTCCTCTAAAGACAGTTGGGTTGAGTCGTGAGGCATTCATGGCTCAAGCCATTCAGGGAACGATTCCCACACCTGATGGAAGCCTCCTCTTTGAGGGGAACGCGCCGGGAGATTACTCGGGGCAGTATGTGCCATTTCATGAATATGGCGCACAAAGTCGACTGAGTCTTTTGTCGCTTTTCGGTCGCCAAGCTCAGGAATATCTTGATCAACCGCGCTTAGATTGGGAACTCAGAGGCGCAGCCCCGCCATACGACGGGATCGCGGAGTTGCTGAGCGAATACCAGTTGGGTTTTCTCCGCCAAGCTGCCGGGATCGAGATCGCCGCTTTCGCAGTCGCATCTATCGATGATCCTTCGCGTGTAACCGGTGAGACGGCTAAAATTGTCGTGAAGGCTGCCCTTAATATTGATAGCGAAAAGGTTGCCGTCGGATTCCGTCTATTCGATCAAGGAAAGGTGGTTAGACGCGAGCGCCTTTCGGGTAGAGAATTCAAATGGTCGCAAGCTGACGGAAGGCAAGTGGGCGAAATCGATATTGCAGTCCCTCGCGCGGCAGTTCTTCACTGTTTTGTCTCATACAACGGGCAAACACAACAGCACTATTGGATTTGGGATCCGGACATGTCCCAGAACGCTCGCCGCGCCACCTATGAAGCTTTTGATCGCAGCTTAGAAATATTGAAAGAAATAGTTGCAAAAGCCGAAGGCAAAGGAGTGAATGCTGAGAATTTCGAGGCCGGGATCTCTTGGTTGCTGTGGCTTCTTGGGTTCTCGCCAGCGCTACTTTCCGCAAGCAATCGAACCACAGACGCGCCAGACATTCTACTCTGCACACCTGCAGGCCACTATGCGGTGGTAGAAGTGACGACAGGGCTGCCGAAAACAGAGAGGAAAATGCCGAACCTTGACGCTCGTGCTCAGGCAGTGAGACGAATGCTAGATGCGTCGAACAATAAGCATCTTCGCGTTTTGCCTATCTTGGTCACGTCCAAATATCGAGAAGATATCAAGTCTGAATTGGCGGACACCGAGAAGCTCGGCATTTGTGTTATAGCGAGAGAAGATATCGATGCACTCCTGGCGCGCACTTTGTTGCCGCTAAATCCAGAGCAGCTATATCAAGACGCAGAGCGTGCGGTGCAGAACGCCAGAAAAAAATACACCGATCTACTGCCTTTCTGACATGACGCTTTCAGATTCGTCGGTAAGATACCTATTGCCCAATGGTCGGCAGATTGACCTGATCTTACAGAAGTCTCTTTGTCCATTTCCCTCCAATCTCTCTTCCGTCCATCGCACCAGATCGTCGTCCAGCGGTGAGCCCGGGTCCATGATCGTTCCGTGGTCGAGGCCCTTGTAGAGCTTGTATTCGATCTTCTGCTCCGCGGCGCATCGCCTTGCGACGAAGGCATTCTGGATGGCGGGCAGGATGATGGGTCGGCGCTGCCTTGTGCGATCATCACCGGCGCGGGGATCGGGCCATCCGGTGTGTTCTCCGCGAGGCGCTAGCCGAGCGCGCCTTTTGCCGGGTCGTGCGTGAAGATCGTGTCGCCCGCCAGCACCGCCTCGCCCACGGCGAACGGTGCGCGCCAGTCCATCAGGCAGCCCGTGGCGATGTCGCCGGTGAAGAGGCTGGTGCCGCGTCGCCGCCGGTCAGTTTTTCGGCGGCAGTACGAAAGGCGGCAGCTTCTCGTTGACGATGCAGGATACGTCCAGCCCCTTCACGCTCGCGGTGGCGAGGAATTGCTGTTGCACGCGTTTCAGGCAGTCGTTGTAGGACACGTGCCCCCCTGGCGCGATGATGTGCAGGCTGTTGGGGAAATAGCGTTTTGCAACATCGCCCCAATGCGGCGGCGTCACCGGATCGAGATTTCCGGAAATGATCAGAACTGGCACGTCGGTGGTGAACGGCTTGTCGAAATCCTTTGCGATGGGGCCGGTGGGCCAGACGCTGCATGCCGCCATCTGGCCGCGCACGCGGTAATCGCCGATGAAGCTGTTGCCGACGGCGCCGGGAATCTCCTTCGGGTCGATGCGCGAGAGGTCCTCGTTGCATGTCACCGACAACAGAAGCCCCATCGCAATGCTCTCCTTCATCGCCACGCCGTGATGAAGCGCCGTATCCGCGAATTCCGAGAAGTCGCCGGAGCGCGCCTGCGACAGCAGCAAGGGAATGCGCCGCTCGGTCTCCGCGTCGTAGAGCATCACGCGCAAACTGTCGGTAAAGGCCGAGACGGTCAGCGGCACCTGCGCGGGTTTGCCCGCGGGCGGCACTTTCAAGGTCACGATGGCAGGCTTGATCTTCAGCGCGGCGATCACGGCATCCAGATCGCCGCGGGGATCGGGAAACGCCTTGTGGCAGGCGGCCTCTTCCGCGCATTGCTTCAGCACGATATCCAGCGAGCGTTCCGCCGCGGCGGCAAAGTCCAGCGGGCCACGCTCGTCCATCGGCGACATGCCGGAGAGGACCGCGCTGCGCACATTCTGCGGATAGAGGTGCAGATAGACCATGGCCGCGCGGGTTCCGTATGAACCGCCCCACAGATTGATCTTGCCGTAACCCAGCGCCTTGCGCAGATCGTCCAGATCGCGCATCGCGATGGTTGTGGTGTATTGCGTGAGATCGGCTTTCTTCGACAGCGCTTTTGCGCAGGCCGCATAGCGCGTGCCCTCGTGAAACAAAGGCTCCATGAACTCTTCCGGGTGCGCCGCGGATTTTCCGAGATCGCAGTCGAGCCTGGTGCCCTCGCCGGTGCCGCGCATGTCCACAAGCACGATATCGTGTTCCTTGCGCAGCCATGTGGAGGAAATACCGACCACATCTTCCGTGATCGCGCCGCCCGGCCCGCCGGCCAGCACGAAGACGGGTTCTTTGGCGGGCTTCGTTTCCGACGGCACAACGATGAGCTTCAGCGGGAGCTGCCGTCCTTCCGGATGCGCGTAATTTTCCGGAACCGTGAAGGTACCGCACAAAAGCGGGGCTTTCGCATTCGGGATCGCGCAAGACTTCAGCGTGAGCGCTTGCGCAGCGCCGCCGCTTGCCGCCACAAGGATTGCGGCGGCGAGAAAGGAGAAATAGCACATGAGCGACTCTGCCAACGTTGCATCGCGTTCATAACACGAGCGTCGGTTGCGGTACCATTCGCGGCATGCACAGCTGGGAGCGAGCGGTTGTAGAGCCGCGAAATAGTGTCCATCGCCCAGCCACAATATCCAGCGACGGGATGCTTTACTCCCTCATCCCGCAGAAATCTCTCTGCGCCTTCCCCGCAAACCGCTCCTCCGTCCATCGCACCAGATCGTCGTCCAGCGGTGAGCCCGGCTCCACGATCGAGCCGTGGGTGAGGCTGTTGTAGAGCTTGTATTCGATTTTCTGTCCCGCCGCGCAGCGCCGTTGCACGAACACTTTCTGGATGGCGGGCAGGATGATGGGATCGGCGCTGCCTTGCGCGATCAGCACCGGCGCGGGGATCGGTCCGTTCGGCGTGTTCTCCGCGAGGCGTTTGCCGAGCGCGCCTTTCGCCGGGTCGTGCGCGAAGATCGTGTCGCCTGCCAGCAACGCCTCACCCACCGCGAACAGCGTGCGCCAGTCCAGCAGGCAGCGCGTGGCCATGTCGCCGGTGAAGAGGCCGGCACGCGTTGTGACATAATCCTTCGCCGTCACGTCCGGATAATAAGTGCCATAGGCTTGCAGGATGTAGGACAGGAACACATTGACGACCGGCCCGCGCACCTGCGCCACCAACGGAACGAGATCGCTGGCCGGCGCGACGGCGGCGACGCCGACGATGTTCACGTCCGGCGCATAACGCGGCGCTTCGATGCCGGTCCACAGCGCGGCGTTGCCGCCTTGCGAATGGCCCCAGACCACGACGCGGTTGGCGAGACGAAGCTGTTTGAGCCGCCGCGCGGCGCGCACGGCATCCAGCGACGAATGCGCTTCATCCGGGCCGATGAGAAACGGATGCGGGCCTTGCGTGCCGAGCCCCGCATAATCGGTGCCGACATAGACCCAGCCCTTCGCGAGAAGATCGTTCAGCGCCGGTATCCAATGGAACGGCTTTGCGGATGCGGATGGCGCGCAGCCGGAGGCCACGCCGGTCGTGCCATGCGTCCAGTCGATGACGGGGCGCGGGCTTTGCGTGGGCGCTGCCGATTGCATCACCACCGCGCTGGCGAGCGCGGGTTTGCGCTGCCGCGTGGTGACATAAAGAATGCGCCAGGCGACCGCGCCGTTCGGAACATCGCGCGCGAAGGCTTCGCTGCGCAGAAGCGTTCCGGGCTTTGCGGGGATCGCGCCGCTCCACGCATAGAACGCATCCGGCGCAATGGGCTTTGTGATCCACCACAACGCGGCGATGGCGACGATGAGAATTCCGACGATCCAACCCAGCGCCTTCAGCATCGCCCGCGCCTCCCCTTGGCTGGCGCTATTCTAGCACATCAGGCGATGCCCAGCGCGCGATCGATTGCACCCGTATCAATATAGGGCCGTTCGCA
Source organism: Rhizomicrobium sp. (assembly GCA_036569005.1). Taxonomy (GTDB): domain Bacteria; phylum Pseudomonadota; class Alphaproteobacteria; order Micropepsales; family Micropepsaceae; genus Rhizomicrobium. The sequence continues at coordinate 20,183 of DATCRK010000070.1, forward strand.
GACGATCTTGTCGCTGCCGGGTTTGAATTCGAACGAGGCCATCATCCGTACACGGAATTTCTTGCCGGTAGGTTCGATGGTGCGGTTGCCGCGCCGCAGCGGGCCCAGATGGGTGCCGGTGAGCCAGAATTCCACCAGCACCTTGTCGCCGTCGATCGCCATGGCGATGACTTCGTTGCCCTGATCGGGGAACGGGATACGCGACTGGGTGAAATAGCGCAGCACTTCCTCGCGCCCGTCGAACACCGCCTGCCCGTCATTGATGTCGTAGTGCGGGTGCTCGAAGGTGGCGAGCACCGCCTCCCACTCATGCGTGATCTCCAACCGCATGTGATCGCGCGCGACCTGGAGGCGGCGGGCTTGCAGATTGTCCATGGCTCTCGCCCCATTTCGATGCGCTGTCTTAGACCCGATTGATCCTGCGCAACAACCCGCCGCCGGTGCGGGCGAATATGCGGGCAGCGAGGTACACATGGCGGGTATCGTCTTTCATTCCATGGCCGAGAGCGCCTATCTGTGGACGGCGATGCTTGTCGCCCGCGAGAAAGGCGTGCCCTTCGAATTCCAGGCGCTGGAATACCGCTCGCCGGCGCATCTGAAGCTGCATCCTTTCGGCAAGATGCCGGTGATGCAGCACGGCGATGTGTTTCTCTACGAGACGGCAGCCATCGCGCACTACATCGACAAGGCTTTCGACGGCCCGGCGCTGCAGCCGGCCGATGCGCTCGGACAGGCAAACACGATCCGCTGGATCGGCATCGTGAATTCCTATGTATTTCCGGTGATGAACAAGCTGATGAAGGAGCGGCTGGTGAAAACGCTCTGGAACATCGCGCCGGACGCCGAGTTTCTGCAATCCGCGCCGGAACAGATCGCCATCCAGATGAAGCTCATCGATGAGACGGTGCGTGGCGGGAAATACCTGACGGGCGACCACTACACGATCGCGGACAGCTTCCTGTTTCCGCATCTTCTGTTCTTCGGTCTGACGAAGGACGGCCATGCGCATCTGCGGGACGCAAGAGCCGCCGCCAACTGGCTGGCGCACATGCAGGCGCGGCCGAGTTATGCCGCGACGCCTATGGCGCAAGCCTATGAAGCGATGCGCAATCTGCCCAACGCGGTGCAGTGATTACCAGGTGCCGCCGTCCACGCGGATGACCTGCCCCGTGACGTAGCTCGACGCATCGGAGGCGAGATAGAGTGCCGTGCCGACGATCTCGCGCGGTTCGCCGAAGCGCTTGAGGCCCAGCGCCTGCTCGAACGCCTTGTTCTCGCGCCACACGGTGGAGACATCGGTGAGGAAAGGCCCGGGCGCGATGCAGTTCACGCGCACTTTCGGCGCATAGGCTTTGGCCAGCGATACCGTCATCGCGTTGATCGCGGCCTTCGCGCCGCCATAGGGAACGGTGTGGGGCTCCGGCTTGAACGATGCCGTGGAGGAGAAATTGATGATCACGCCGCCATCGCCCTTGATCATGCGGTCACCGACGCAGACCGAAAGGCGGAACGGGCCTTTGAAATTCACGTCCACGACCTTGTCGAACAACGCCTCGCTGGTTTCGGCAAGCGATGGCGCCAGCGGTGACATGCCGGCGTTGTTCACCAGAATGTCCACACGGCCGAAATGTTTGTAGGCAGCCTCGGCGAGCTTGTCGTTGTCGTCCCACTTTCCGACATGCGCGGCGATGGGCAGCGCGCGGCGGCCGAGTTTCTCCACCTCCCGCGCAACCTCCTCGCAGGCTTCCAGCTTGCGCGATGCGATGACGACATCCGCACCCGCTTTCGCAAAGGCCAGCACCATCTCGCGCCCGAGGCCACGCGAGCCACCGGTGACGACGGCGATTTTGTTGGAGAGATCGGTCATGGACGCATGCTCCGCTTGTCATCCCCGGCCGAGCGCAACGCGCGAGGGGAAGGGGACCCAGGTGGATAGAGTTTCTCTGTTGTGAGATTTGAAAGCGTTGGAGTGACTTCGGCAAGACCGAGGGTTGGCGCTACCTGGGTCCCCTTGACCTCACGTCACTTCGTGACGCTCGCCGGGGATGACAGGTCAGGAAGGCATCTGCGCCAGTCGTGACGCTTCCATCTCCGCGATGCGGTCCTTCGCCTTCAGCTTCACGCTTTCGCTCTTGAGCTGGCCGCAGGCGGCCATGATGTCGCGTCCGCGCGGGGTGCGGACGGGGGACGCGTAACCGGCGCGGTTCACGACTTCGGCGAACTTCTCGATCTGCTCCCAGTCCGAACACTCATACGGCGCGCCGGGCCACGGGTTGAACGGGATGAGATTGATCTTCGCCGGAATGCCCTTCAGCAGCTTCACCAGCGCCTTCGCATCAGCCAGAGAGTCGTTCACGCCCTTCAGCATCACATATTCGAAGGTGATGCGGCGCGCGTTGGACGCGCTGGGATAGTTGCGGCAGGCGTCCAGCAATTCGGCGATCTTGTATTTCTTGTTCAGCGGCACGATCACGTCGCGGACTTCGTCGCGCACCGCGTGCAGCGAAATGGCGAGCGACGATCCGATCTCATCCCCTGCCCGCTGGATCATCGGCACGACGCCGGCGGTGGAGAGCGTGACGCGGCGCTTGGAGAGCGCAAGGCCGTCGCCGTCCATGACGATGGCGAGCGCGGCTTTCACATTGTCGAAGTTATACAGCGGCTCGCCCATGCCCATCATCACGATGTTCGTGACCTTGCGGCCCGGCGCAGTGGACGGCCAGTCGCTCAAGCTGTCGCGCGCGACGAAAAGCTGGCCCAGGATTTCGGACGGCGTAAGATTGCGCACCATCTTCTGCGTGCCGGTGTGGCAGAAGCGGCAGTTCAGCGTGCAGCCGACCTGCGAAGACACACACAGCGTTCCGCGATCGCTTTCGGGGATATAGACCGCTTCATATTCCTGCCCGCCGGACCGCAGCAGCCATTTGCGTGTGCCGTCGTTTGAGATCTGTTCGGTGACGATCTCCGGCCGCGCCAAAGTGAACTTATCTTCGAGCAATGCGCGGAAATCCTTCGCCAGATTGGTCATCTGTGCGAAGTCGCGCGCGCCGTGGACGTAGATCCAGTTCCACAACTGCTTCACGCGCATGGAGACGGATTTGGACTCCACGCCCGCTTCGAGCAGCGCGGTCTTCATCTCTGTGGGAGAGAGGCCGAGAAGGTTGGTCTTGGCAGTCATTGCTTTCTATATAGCGCGATCATCATATTTTTTCTCCCCGTTTAAGGGGAGGTGAATCGGCGCGTCAGCGCCGAGACGAAGGGGCCATTCGCGAAAGGCGCCCCCCTCCACCGCTTCGCGGCCCCCCGTAAACGGGGGAGGAAAGTTATTTCACATCCCGCATTCGGCGTGGATCTTGTCGACGGCGTCGGAGACGCCGGCGAGCGAATAGGTATCGTGGGTCATCGTCCCGCGCTTGGAAACGCCGGTCACGATCATCTGCCCGTTCGAGCGCATGGCGGAAACGAGACGCGCTTCATCCTTCGGGTCTTTCATCCATGCGCCGCCCTGCCCGCCATCGTTCTTCGTGAAGAAGTCGTACTTGTCGGAACCGACCTGCACGGTGACGGCGCTGCCGTCCTTGTACTGATAGCCGGGGTTCACCTGCGGCTCGGCCTTCGCCTTGCGCGACGGCCAGTCGGTGATGAGGAAGCCGATCGGATCGCGCTTGGCTTTCGCCGGCAGCGTCGTCTGCGGGCGGGCGATGGCGTAGCAGTATTTGCTCGCGCCGGTGCCGACAGAAAGCGCCGTCCAGTCCTTGAAGCTGCCGAGCGTCACAGGATTGTCCGCCAGCGCCGGCGTGGCGACGGCAAAAGCGGCAACGGAAAGAATCGCGAAGATGCGGCGTTTCATCGTGGTTCCAGACCCCTGAGGACTATCTTGTTCGGCGAGCGCTGATTCTGCTTGAGAATTCAGGCCTTAATATGTCGCGGGACGGCCGGAAGATAGGGGGTGCCGGGACCAAAAGTCCACGGGAAATCGGACCTTTCGGTTAAGGCAATGTCATGCGGCTTTGGCGCGCATGATCTCCTCCTCCACGTCCGGCAACGTGTTCTTGCCGAAGAAGATTTCGTTCCCGACAAGGAACGTGGGGCTGCCGAAGGCGCCGCGCGCGACGGCTTGTTCCGTGTTGTTCATCAGGCCCTGCTTCACCTCGGGCGTCTGCGCCGCGGTGATGAGTGCATCGGCATCAAGCCCCGACTCGGTGAGCGCGGCTTTGATGACCGCGGGATCGTCCATCTTTTTGGGCTCCTCCCACATGTGATGGAACACGGCGTCCACATAGCGCGGCAGGATACCCATCCGCTGCGCCGCCACCGCCATGCGCATGAGGGCGAGCGTGTTCACCGGGAAATTCGGATTGAACTTGAAGGTGGTGATGTTGTGCTTCTTCACGAAGCGCTGCGACTCCAGCATCTCGTAGGGCATCTTGTTCTTGACGTTGCCGAAGGCGATGGCCGGCGGCTGGTTGCCGGTGAGCTTGAAGATGCCGCCGAGGAGCACCGGAACATAGGTGAATTCCACGCCGGTGCGCGCTTCGATTTTCGGGATGACCTTGTGCGCGTAATAGGCGTTGGGGCTTCCGAAGTCGAACAGGAAATCCACTTGCGGCGTCATCACCATTTCTCCCCGAATGGACGAATGTCGAGCTCATGAGTCCAGCCATCACGCGGCTGGCTGTGCAGATACCAGTAGGCATCCGCGATGGAGTCCGGATCCATCAGCGTGTCTTCCGGAAGTTCATCCGGGTTGCGCCCGCCGGCCTTGATGCGCTCGCGCACAAAAGGGGTATCGACGCCGGAGTCGATGACGAGATGCGCAACGTGGATGTTCTTCGGCCCCATCTCGCGCGCCATACTTTGGGCCACGGCGCGCAAGCCGAACTTGGCGGAAGCGAACGCCGCATAACCGATGCCGCCGCGCATGCTCGCGGTCGCGCCGGTGAAGAGGATCGTACCCTTGCCATGCGGCAGCATCAGCCGCGCGGCTTCGCGGCCGGTGAGGAAGCCGCCGTAACACGCCATCTCCCACACTTTGCGGAACACGCGCTCGGTGGTTTCGAGGATCGGGAAATTCACGTTGGCGCCGACATTAAAGATGCACACCTCCAGCGGCGCATGCTTGTCGGCTTCGGCGAGGAAGGCCGTGACGTCTTCCTCTTTGCGCGCGTTCATGGCGCGCGTTTCGCAGGCGCCGCCCTTGGCTTCGATCTCGGATTTGAGCGTCTGGAGTTTGTCGGCCGTGCGGCGGCCGGCGAAGACGGTGTAGCCTTCGCGCGCAAAGCGTTTGGCGATAGCGGAGCCGATGTAATCGCCCGCGCCGATCACGGCGCAGGTGGCATTGCGTTGGACCATAGGACCTCGCTTTCGGGCGTGGACAGTAGGTCTTGTTTTAAGACTGAGTCAATGACAACCTGCTGTCATCCTGGCCAAGCGATGCGGAAGCATCGCGCTGAGCCGGGACCCATTGCGCCGCTTGCGTGATGGGTCCCGGGTCTCGCTGCGCTCGCCCGGGATGACAGGTGGTGCAGATGCGTTGGAATTCCCTTGCAAGAGAACCCTGCTCTCTCGCCCGCTCCCTTGCAGTGGTCGGGGATCGGTGGACGTTGCTGGTGCTGCGCGAGGCGTTCCTGCGCACCCGGCGGTTCGATGAGTTCGAGGCCAAGCTGGGCATCGCGCGGCGCGTTCTTTCCGAGCGGCTGGCGCTGCTGGTGGATGAAGGCCTTCTGCAGAAGGTTGCATATCAGGATCATCCGCCACGCTACGAATACCGGCTGACGGACAAGGGGCTCGACCTCTATCCCGTCATCATCGGCCTCGTGCACTGGGGCGATAAGCACTACGCCGGGAAACGCGGCGCGCCGATGCTGCACACCCACAAGACCTGCGGCCACGATTTCACATCCGTGCTCACCTGCTCCGAATGCGGCGAGGTGCTGAGCGCGCGCGATGTCACTGTGCGGCCCGGCCCGGGCGCGAAGAAACGCGCGGCGTGACGTTACAAGCCGTTACGATCTTCACACAGACGTAACGCCACTGCGGCGGCAAACATCTATAATCCGGCCCGATCCATCCGGAGGCCGCACATGGCGATCCAGTTCACCGGCATCGTTCCGATCCTGCGCATGTTCGATGTCGCGAAGGCGGACGAGTTCTATCTGGGCTTCCTGGGCTTCAAGGTGGATTGGGAGCATCGTTTCGACGACAACGCCCCGCTCTATCGCGGCATCTCGCGTGGCGATCTGATCCTGCATCAGAGCGAGCATCACGGCGACGGCGTTCCGGGCCAGCACCTGCGGATCAACATGCAAGGCGTCGAGGAATATCAGAAAGAGCTGAGCGCGAAGAACTACCGCTACTATCGGCCCGGCGTGCAGAAGACCGAGTGGGGAACGCTGGAGATGAGCGTGACCGATCCGTTCGGCAACCGCATCTTCTTCAGCGAGCCGCTTCCCAAAGCGGGCTAGCTTTCTTCTTCCAGATTCAGCCGCATATGTGTGCTCGGGCCACCGGGATCGCCGGTGCTGTCATTCTCTTCGACAACCTGAAAGCCGAGCCGATCGTAGACGCGGCGTGCATGCGCGTTGGACCGATAGACGTTCAGCGTCAGATGATCGGCACCCGCTTCGTAAGCTTCGTCCGCGATCTCCTGCATCAGCCCTGCGGCCAGTCCCTTGCCGCGCATCGCGGGCGCGATGGCGAAACGCGTGAGATGTGCGCGGCCGTGCCCCTTGTCGATGAGCTTGAACATCGCCTGCGGCGTATCGTCGGCATCCACCCACACCCAATGCCCGGCGGAGCGGAATTCGGACGAGAGCCATTCGACGGTGATGGGCTCAGGAATCTTCGGCCCCGCCCACATCACGGCATCGAGGTGCGACGAAAACCACGGAAAGATGAACACCGCGTCCGAAGTGCGCGCTTTGCGGCGCTCCAGGAACGGCGTCTCGTCCACGTTATTCCCGGAGGCCGTAGCCGATCGAGAACAGCCGCCACGTCGCCACGCCCAGCACCGCGATCAGTCCCAGCGTGACGCCATAGCCGAGGAACGGCGGCGCTTCGTCGAAGCCGATCATGGAGTCACGCAAGCCGTTGATGAAGTAGAAGAACGGATTGGCGTAGGCCATCCATTTCAGCCATGGTGGAAGCATCGTGACGGTATTGAACACGCCGCCCACGAACGACAGGGGTGCGATGAAGAACACGTTGAGCATGGTCAGCTGCTCGAAATTGTTTGCCCACAACGCGATGATGATCCCCAGCAGGCCGAAGATCACTGAAACCGCGATGATCCAGAACAGGAACTCGAAGATGTTGTTCATGTGCGTGGCGCCGAAGAGCATGCCGATAACGAGGATGCCCAGGGCCGTCACCACCGCGCGCACGATCGTCATGATCAGCGAGCCGATGATCATCTCGACATAGGACAACGGCGCGACCAGCGTCTCCTCGATATAGCGCAGGAAGCGCTGGAAATAGATCTGCGAGGTGGATTGCAGGAAGGCGGCGTTGACGATGTTCAGCATCAGCACGCCCGGCAGCACGAACTCAATATAGTTATGCCCCGCGATCCGCGGCATGCGCGCGCCCACCACGAAACCGAAGATGAAGATAAACATCAGCGCCGAGATCCACGGGGCGAGGAACGCCTGAATCGGCACGCGCCATACGCGGGACCATTCACGGCGGATGATCGTGCCGAGCCCGATCCAGTTGATGCCCATCTTGCGCGGCGAAGGAATGGCGACGTCGCTCATGCTGCACCTGCCGCAACGTGGTCGGCCTTGTGGCCGGTGGCTTCGAGATAGGCTTTTTCCAGCCCGCCGGGCACCGTGAAGAAGGTCTCCTTCGGACCCTGCCGCACGATCTGCCCCTTCGCGATCACCGCGATGGTTTTGCAGAGCCGCTCGATCTCTTCCAGATAATGCGAGGTGAGCAGGATCGTCTTTCCTTCGGCATTCAGCTCCTGAAGATAGCGCCACAGATCGAGGCGCAGCTCGACGTCCACGCCCGCCGTCGGCTCATCGAGAATGAGCAGCTTGGGATCGTGTACCAGCGCGCGCGCCAGGATCACGCGGCGCTTCAGGCCGCCGGAGAGTTCGCGGAACTGCTTCTTGGCATGTTGCGTGAGATCGAAACGCTGGATCAGCATGTCCACGCGCGACTTGCGCTGTGCGGCGTTCATGCCGAAATAGCCGCCCATCCAGTCCACGATCTGCGTGACGGTGGCGAAGGTGTCGACGTTGAATTCCTGCGGGCTCAAACCGATCAGGCGGCGCGCCTCGCGGTAGTTCTTCACCGCGTCCACGCCGAAGATCTCGATCTTGCCGCTCGTCACGGTGGCGATGCCGGTGATGCAGTGGATCGTGGTGGATTTGCCGGCGCCATTCGGCCCCAGGAAGCCGAAGAAGTCGCCGGGCTGCACCTGCATGGACAGGTCCTGCACCGCGACGGTGCCGGTGCGATAGGCCTTGCGCAGATGTTCGATGTTGATCGCGGGAACTGTCATGAATCGGAAGGGGTGGAATTGCGGGATGCCTTACATAAGGGACGTCCGGCCCCTTTCAAAGCGGGCGCTACAAAATACCCCGCCCGTTACCGCCGCCGGTCCTTCACAATCGGCGCTCCCCACGTGTGCTGTGGGGGTATTTCCGCCTCCGGCCCGCCCGCACGGACCGGGCGCTGCGGGTAGCCGCCGAGGCTTATCAGCCTGTCATACATGACGATGGCGCCCGCCATCCCGACATTGATGGAGAATTTCATCGGGATCTTCACCGTGAAGTCGCAGCGGTTGAGCGTGGATTGCGACAGCGAATAGCGCTCTGCGCCGAACACATAGGCGGCCCGCGCGGGATGCTTGAAGCGGGGAAGCTCGATCGCGTCCTCGGTGATCTCCACACCGACCAGCCGGCAACCTTGCGGCAGGCGCAGATCGGCGGCGGTGTCGAATTTGTAGAACGGGATGTGGCCGGCGGAGGCGGAAGTGTCCGCGAGCTTGATGTCGGCCATCTTCACCTGGCTGTCGATGCTGAAGAAGAAACTTGCTCCGAACGCGTGGCTAATGCGCATGAGATTGCCAAGGTTCATCGCCTTGGAAATCCCGTCCACGCCCACCGCGAAATAGCCGCGCATCCAAACCTCCTGTCATCCCGGCCAGCGGAGCGAAGCGAAGCGCGAGCCGGGACCCATCGCGACAATTTCACGATGGGTCCCGGATTGAACGCTATCGCGTTCATCCGGGATGACAAGTATAGGTTTGGCCATGGCAAACCCCATTCTCGTCGAAGTGACCCGGGGCGATCGGGTGGAGAGCATCCATCGCGGCTGCGTCGCCATTGCGAATGCGAAAGGCGAGATCGTCTTCTCGCTGGGCGATGTGGATGCGGTGAGTTTTCCGCGTTCGTCACTGAAAATGGTCCAGGCGTTGCCGCTGCTGGAATCCGGCGCGGCGGATGCGTTCGGCTTGAGCGACGAAGAGATCGCGCTGGCCTGCGCGTCGCACTCCAGCGAGCCGATGCACACGGAGCGCGTGAAAGCGTGGCTGGAACGGATCGGCTGCACCGAGGCGGAGCTCGCCTGCGGTGCGCATCCCTCGCGCGTGGATGCGGTGAACGAAGCGATGATCCGCAAGGGTGAGAAGCCGACGCCGGTGTTCAACAACTGCTCGGGCAAGCACACAGGCTTTCTGACCGTGTGCCGCCACTGGGACGTGGCGACGAAGGGTTATGAGTTGCACGACCATCCGCTGCAGGTCGCCATCGCCAAGGCGCTGGGCGATCTGGCCGGTATGGACCCTGCCAGGATTCCCTATGGCATCGACGGCTGCGTGGCGCCGGCTTTTGCGCTGCCAACATCCACCTTCGCCCGCGTGCTGGCGCAATATGCCGATCCGTCCCGCCAGCCGCTGCAACGCGGCGCGGCGATGAAGCATCTCGTGGCCGCGATGATCGCCCATCCGGAATTGGTAGCGGGAACAGCGCGTTCGGATACTATCCTCATGCGCGCTGCGAACGGCCGCGTGGCCACAAAGGCGGGTGCGGAAGCCTATTACGCCGCGATCATTCCCGAAGCCGGGCTGGGCGTGGCGCTGAAGATCGATGACGGCGCCGGCCGCGGCGCGGAAACCGCCATCGCGGCGATTCTCGACAAGCTGGGCGTGCTGACGGACGACAGGGCCGCGCACGACATCATCCGTACACCGATTCTCAATACGCGCGGAAAGATCGTCGGCGAGAGACGGCCCGCGCAGGCGCTGACGGAAGCGAAGATACAAGCGATCTGATTTCCCCCCCCCCCGTTTACGGGGGAGGTGCTGAGCGAGCATTCGCGAGCGAAGTGGAGGGGGCTGTTGCGCGCAGCCCCCCTCCGGCTCACTGCGTTCGCCTCCTCCCCCGTAAACGGGGGAGGAAAAGCTCAGTGCTGCTCCGCCGCTTTCTTCGCGGCGGCGGCGTCCGCATCCGCTTTCTGCATCTCGGCGGTGTACGGCACGACCGAGCGGATCGGGCAGCGCTGCGGGCCGGTGCCCATGTTGCGCGTGAACACGGCATCGCCGGCGGCCAGGCACGACAGCCCCGTTCCGCCCACGGACTTGAACGCGAGACCTTCCTTGAAAGTAAGGCCCATGCATCCGGAGAACAGTGTCACCTTGAACTTGTTGTGCGAATTGTCCTCGACGATGAGCGTCTTGTTGTCCGGCGCGTCGAAATTATAGATCTGGTTGATCGACAGACAGGTCGGGCTGGCGAAGGCCGGTGCGGCCGCCAGCAGCGACAGCCCCGCCGCGAAGAGAATATGCTTTTTCATGGCTTCCTGATCCCAATAGGACGGTGCCCCTCATAGGCACTTTAGCACAATGCGCGGCCGCCGCCTCCCGTTGCAGCATGGCTTGGCGGCACGGTGAACGATGCCGTAAGTTTACGGCGAACGATAAATCCCATCCTGAAGGAAACGTCATGAAAGCCGCGCTTTGCACCCATTACGGCCCGCCCGAGGAAATGGAAGTCCGCGACGTGCCAAGCCCCAAGCCAGGCAAGAACCAGGTGCTGATCTCGGTGAAGGCCTGCGGCGTGAACTTCCCCGACGTGCTGATGATCCAGGACAAATACCAGTTCAAGCCCGCGCTGCCCTTCTCGCCCGGCGGCGAAGTGGCGGGGATCGTGAAAGAACTCGGCGAAGGCGTGAGCACTGTGAAGGTGGGCGACCGCGTGTGCGTCTCCACCGGCAATGGCGGCATGGCCGAAGAAGTTCTGGGCGATGCGCGCCGCGTGATGAAGGTGCCGGAGGGCGTCGGCTTCGATGTCGCCTCCTCGTTCATGGTGACATACGGCACGTCGTGGCACGCGCTGAAGGATCGCGCCGATCTGAAGCCGGGCGAAAACCTCGTCGTGCTCGGCGCGGCGGGCGGCGTCGGCACATCGGCCATCGAAATCGGCAAGGCGCTGGGCGCACGCGTGATCGCGGGCGCCTCGACGCAGGAGAAAGTCGATCTTGCCAAGAAGCTCGGCGCGGACGACGGCTTCGTCTATCCCCCTGTGCCGCTGAACCGCGATCAGCAGAAGCAGCTTTCCGAAGACATCAAGAAGCTGACCGGCGGCCAGGGCGCGGACGTTCTCTACGATCCCGTCGGCGACGATTACGCCGAACCGGCGTTGCGCGCGATGAACTGGAACGGGCGTTACCTGGTGATCGGTTTCGCGGCGGGGCAAATCCCGAAAGTGCCGCTGAACCTGACCCTGCTCAAAGGCTGCCAGATCATGGGCGTGTTCTGGGGCGCCATGGCGGCGCGCGATCCGAAACATGCGGCGGACAGCATGCAGCAGCTTCTGGACATGGTGGCCGCCGGCAAGCTGAAGCCCTACGTCTCCGAGCATTTCAAGCTTGAAGATTCCGGCAAGGCAATCCGCTTGCTGATGGACCGCAAGGCAAAGGGCAAAGTCGTCGTCACGATGTAACTCTCCAGGTAGGGGCGCAGCATGTCGGTATTGGGCTGGATCATTCTGGGGCTGATTTCCGGGTTCGTGGCGAGCAAGGTCGTCAACGATCGTGGTGAGGGATGCTTCCTCAACATCGCGCTCGGCCTTGTGGGCGCGATGGTGGGTGGCTGGCTCTTCACCGCCATCGGCGGATCGAGCATCACCGGCTTCAATCTTTACTCCATGCTCGTCGCCATCATCGGTGCGATCGTGGCATTGCTGCTCTGGCACGCCATCACGGGACGGCGGACGCTGAAATAGATGCGCCGCCTCGTCACCGGAGGGTTGGCGACACTGCTGCTCGCAATGCCGGTTTGCGCGCAGACCGTTTTCTTCGACGGCACGGTCGGCAAGGCGCCCGTGTTCGGCTCGCTCAGCCGTGACGGAGACAATCTCATCGGCTGGTATCTCTATCCCAAGCATGGAAAGCAGATCGAACTTCAGGGCAAGATCGACAAGTCCGGTGCGTTTCATCTGGACGAAACCAGTTTCGACACGGCGAAGAAGAGCGGAAATTTCGACGGACATCTCTCCGTAGGCGTATGGAGCGGAACCTGGAAGAACGCGAGCGGCGATGCGCCCGCGCCGTTCGCCCTGACCGAGAACCACGACACGCTGGCGAAATTCTCCGGCGATTTCCGCTGTTCCGAAAAGCATTCCGACAAGAAATATGGCTATGACTACAGCCGTTCGGCGCGCGTGACGTTTGCGAAAGGCGTGGTGACGCGGCTCGATCTCTCGCAGGAGTCCAAAGGCCAGGATGGCGACACACAGCAATGCTCGATCGCGCTCAGCGATCTGAAACGCGTGCCCGGCAAGGACGGCATCCTGCTGCGCGCCAAAGGCGACGAACCGGGACAGGACATGGCGCATTGCACGATCCGCGTCGCGGGCACGGCGAACTTCCTCTACGTCAGCCCCGGCGACACGGCGGAGAACAACAACGACTGCAAAGGCGCGAACGACGTGATGTTCTGCAGCCCGCGCGCGAACTGGGGCGACTTTCTGATTTCCCGCAATTCAAAAATCTGCGGTCCGGTCGACTGATCTCGTCTTCGCTTGTCACAAAAGCTTCGCACGCAAATTAACTCCGCGAAAACTCCGCGTTCCTATCTTCGCGCCGTTCCGTTTTCCGGAGTCATGCGCGTGTCCAGTCTCGACCATTCCGCCGCCGCCCTGACGGACTGGCGCGCGCGGGACTTGGCGCTGCCTCTGCCCGTCTTCGACGTCGCCACCACTTGCGGGCAAGCGTTCGACTGGTTCAAGGAGCACAAGGCGCAGGTCGCGTCTGCGATCGTGGATGAGAGCGGCAAGGTCATTGCCATCGCCAACCGGCTGCGCTTCCTGGCACGCTACGCCCAACCCTACGTGCCGGAGCTCTATTCGAAAAAATCGGTCACGAAGCTGGCGAACACCAACCCGCTTGTCGTCGACGAGCAACTGCAGCTCACGCAGCTCGGCCACATGCTCACGCTCGACTGGCCGGATGCACTGCGCGAATGCTTCGTGGTTACGAGCGGCGGCGCTTATCTCGGCATCGGAACGAGCGAGGCGCTGGTGAAAGGCAAGCTGGGGCTTCTGCTGGACCGCGAGCGACAACTGGCCGAAGCGCTGGCCAAGGCGCATGCCGCCAACAAGGCCAAGACGAACTTTCTGGCGCTGATGAGCCATGAACTGCGCACGCCGCTCAACGCCATCATCGGATTTTCGGAAGTGCTGTCGTCGGAAATCTTCGGGCCACACGCCGTTCCGCGGTATCGCGACTATTCCACGGACATCCATGGCGCGGGCAAGCACCTGCTGGCGCTGATCAACGACATCCTCGATCTTTCCAAGTTCGAAGCCGGCAAGATGGAGCTGCACGCAGAGCGCGTCGCGCTGTGCGATCTGTTCAGCGACTGCCTCAAGCTGGTGACGGAACGGGCGCACGACAAAGGCTTGCGCCTCTCGCGCAACCTTCCGGCGAATTTTCCGGCGATTGAAGCGGATCGGCTGCGGCTGAAGCAGGTTCTTCTGAACCTCTTGTCCAACGCCATCAAATTCACACCGCCCAGCGGCCAGGTGACGTTGTCTGCGGAGATCGATGCGGATGGCGGCGTGTGCATCTGCGTGGCGGATACCGGCATCGGCATGACGGCGGAGCAGATACCGCTGGCGATGGAGCCGTTCCGCCAGATCGACTCGCCGCTCTCGCGCACCGAGGAAGGCACCGGCCTCGGCCTTGCGTTGGTGAAATCGCTCACCGAACAGCACGACGGCACGCTGGAGATCGACAGCGCACCGCACAAGGGCACGCGTGTTCGCATCACCCTGCCCGCATCGCGCACGCTGTGGCAGAAGCAGGCTGTCGCCTGATCTATTTCGGGCGGCACGCGTTGTAGGCGTCGTCGTAGCTCTTGTCGAAACATGCCTGCAGGCCGCGCAGCACATTCGCGTTGATGCGATTGCCTTCGCCCGGTTCGCCGCCGAGCTTCGCGGCAGCGGCGTCCAGCGCCGTGCGGTTGTTCACCAGAAACGCCCAGGTGCCGGTGAGATAGGCCGTCCAGTCCAGATCGCCATGCGCGCCGCGATCCGGCATGATCGCGGCGGCGACGAGACGCGAGGCTTGCGCATTGTCGCCCATGATCGCCAGCGCCTGCGCTTCGTGGAAAAGCACGTCCGACTTTTCGTTCGGCGTCAGCACCGGGCCGTTGACGAGATAATCATCCGCCGCTTCCGCCGCGCGACCCGGGCAATTGCGGTTCATCAACGCGCGCCAGGTGGATGGCGTCGTGCCTTTCTGGTCGAAATCGTCGAAGCTGAGCGCAGCGTTCGCGGCTTTGTCTTCTGCCGTCAGCTTGCAGCGATGGCCGTCATCCGCCAGCGCAGCCGTAACGCTCGCGCAGAACAGCGCGGCACCCAGCACAATCCCCCTGAGCATCCCCTACTCCGCCGCATCCTTCGGCAGATAGATCTCGCCGCCGTGTTGCTTGAACTCTTCGGACTTCTTCGCCATCGCGGCGCGGATTTCCGCGGTGGACATCGTGTCGTTCTGCCCTTTCGCCGCGTCGCGGACTTCCTGGCTGATCTTCATGGAGCAGAATTTCGGCCCGCACATGGAGCAGAAATGCGCCACCTTCGCGCCTTCCGCCGGCAACGTTTCGTCGTGATAGAGCTGCGCGGTTTCCGGATCGAGCGCGAGCGCGAACTGGTCGCGCCAGCGGAATTCGAAGCGTGCCTTGCTCATCGCATCGTCCCAGATGCGCGCGGCGGGATGCCCCTTTGCCAGATCGGCGGCATGCGCCGCGATCTTGTAGGCGATCACGCCGGCCTTCACGTCGTCGCGGTCCGGCAGGCCCAGATGCTCTTTCGGCGTGACGTAGCAAAGCATCGCCGTGCCGAACCAGCCGATCATCGCCGCGCCAATGGCCGACGTAATGTGGTCGTAGCCGGGCGCAACGTCTGTCGTCAGCGGCCCGAGCGTATAGAACGGCGCTTCGTCGCAAGCCTTGAGCTGGCGATCCATGTTCTCCTTGATCTTGTGCATCGGCACATGGCCGGGGCCTTCGATCATCACCTGGACGTCGTGCTTCTGCGCGATCTTGTTCAACTCGCCGAGCGTTTCCAGTTCGGCGAATTGCGCGGCGTCGTTCGCGTCGGCGGTCGAGCCGGGACGCAAGCCGTCGCCCAACGAGAACGACACGTCATATTGCTTGAGCAGTTCGCAGATCTCTTCGAAATGCGTGTAGAGGAAATTCTCCTTGTGATGCGCAAGGCACCATTTGGCGAGGATCGAGCCGCCGCGCGAGACGATGCCGGTCACGCGCTCCGCCGTCAGCGGAATATGCGCGAGGCGCACGCCGGCATGGATGGTGAAGTAGTCCACGCCCTGCTCGCACTGTTCCACCAGCGTGTCGCGATACAGCTCCCATGTGAGTTCTTCCGCGACGCCGCCGACCTTCTCCAGCGCCTGATAGATCGGCACCGTGCCGATCGGCACCGGCGCGTTGCGGATGATCCATTCGCGAATGGTATGGATGTGACGGCCCGTCGAAAGGTCCATCACATTGTCGGCGCCCCAACGGATTGACCACACCATCTTCTCGATCTCCTCGGCGACCGAAGAGGTGACGATGGAGTTGCCGATATTGGCGTTCACTTTCGTCAGGAAGTTGCGGCCGATGATCATCGGCTCGGTTTCGGGGTGATTGATGTTCGACGGGATAATGGCGCGGCCGCGCGCGATCTCGTCGCGCACGAATTCCGGCGTCACTTCATCGGGGATCGACGCACCGAAGCTGTTGCCGTCACGCAGCGGCGAGCGGCCGAGATTTTCGCGCGCCGCGATGAAGCGCATTTCTTCGGTGATGATGCCCTGGCGCGCATAGTGAAGCTGGGTGACGTTCTTGCCCGGCTTGGCGCGCAGCGGCTTGCGGCCGGCGCGATCGAATTGCGGCACGGAGAGAAGCTCGCCACGCTTCAGGCCATCGTCTTCCGGCTTGCGGGCGCGGCCTTCGTACTCTTCTACGTCTCCGCGCGCGAGAATCCAGTCGCGGCGGCGCGGCGTCAGGCCTTTCTCGATGTCGATCTTCGCGGATTCGTCCGTGTACGGACCGCTGGTGTCGTAGAGACGCACCGGCGCTTCGCCGCCGTCCAGCGGCACTTCGCGGAACGGCACGCCGTCGAGCATCAGCTTGCGCGAGCCGGGCAGCGGGCCGGTGGTGATGGCAACGGTTTTTGGAGTCAGAATCGGTTTGTTCATTCGCCTCTCCCTACGCCGGTTCTAACCGGATCAGGTTCAAAGGGACCCGGCGGGATTGCCGATCTCAGCCCTCTTTGGAAGAGCGCCCCTGGGATGGCGGATTCATCGTTTCACGCCCTTACGAAGTCAAGGCAACCGCCGCTATTCTGGCGCGGATGGGGCGGAAAGTTTCAATCCGGCGCGCCGTGGCGACCGATGCTGACGAAACCGCGGCGCTTTTCACCGCCGCGCTCAAAAGCATGCCGTTCTTTCCCAAGCTGCATGACGACGAAGAGGACCGCACCTTCGTGCGCGCCTTCATCTGGGAGAGCGAGACGTGGATCGTGCTGATCGACGGACGCATTGTGGGCTTCGCCTCCATCGAGGGCGACAGGCTGGATCATCTCTATGTGCATCCGGACCGGCGGGACGATGGCATCGGTTCGATGCTGCTGGATCATGTGAAGCTGCAGAGACCAAACGGCTTCGATCTTTGGACGTTCCAGGCCAACAAGGGCGCGCGGCGGTTCTATGAGCGGCACGGGCTGGAAGCGGTGGAACGCACGAATGGCGAGCGCAATGAAGAACAATTGCCCGATGTAAGGTATGCTTGGCACCCGGATTTATAGGTGGACTTTATGAGACGCTCTTACCGCGCCAATTCCGCGCTCGCTGCTCTGGTCGTTTCCACGGGCGCGGTCATGCTTGGTGCGTTTGCGGTCGGCGCCTTCGCTATCGGCGCGCTGGCTATCGGGCGCGTAGCAGCGGGACGCGTGCGGATCAAGCGGCTGGAAATCGATGAGCTGGTGGTGCGGAAGATACGGCTTCCTGATGTTTAGCTTTCATCTAACCACAATCGTCATGGCCGCCCACTGTGGCGGCCATCCATTTTCCAGAGTCGGTACGAACCTTGCGCGGCTTCTGGAAAATGGATGGCCGGGATAAACCCGGCCATGACGGTTGAGGCGTGAACTAAGAAGCCGCAAACGCCCGGAACTCGCTAATCACCGCTTTCACCGCGGCGTTCACGATCTTCTCCCCGGCTTCGACGCTGGCTTGTGAGGGATCGGAGCCGATGCGGCCGTCGGGGAATCTGCGGCGGTAGTCTTCGGCGTCGAGGATCGGGCCGTTGGGCGCGATCTTGGGGGACATCTCCACGCGCTTCACCGCTTCGGGATAGCCGAAATAGGTGACGGAGACTTCGCTCGGCGTGGCGTGGCTGCCCTCGCCCACCGGGAAAAGCTGGCGGCAGACATCGTTCACGCCGGACAGCTCCCACCAGTTGCGCAACATGCAGCGCAGCGGCGGCTGGTTGGAGCCGGAGCGATCGAACGAAACACCGTGATAGATCTCGCTGAACGCGGCATTGATGGTGTTGATGTTGCCGCCGTGGCCGTTCAGCCAATAGAGCCGCTCGAAACCGTGGCGGCGCAGGCTCTGTGTCCAGTCCAGCATCGCGGCGATCATGGTGGAAGGGCGCAGGGTGATCGTGCCGGAGAACGCCATGTGATGCTGCGCCTGCCCGACATTGAAGGTCGGCCCCACAAGAATACCGCTCTCATCGCCCGCGCGCTTGGCAATGATCTCCGGGCACAGGGCATCGGTGCCGAGCAACCCGTTCGGCCCATGCTGCTCCGTCGAGCCGATGGGAATGAGAATCGCCTTCGACGTTTCCAGATATTTGTCGATTTCCGGCCAGGAAGAGAGATGGAGTTGCATAACGGTCTTTCGCTATAGGATGCGTACGGAAGTGAGTATTGCATGATCCCGTGGGTTCTTCTCGACAAAGTTAAGGTTGCCGGCGGCGATGAGCTACGGCTGATGCGGCGCGGCGAGGAGTTCTCGATCTTCTCCGGGCCAACGCCGCTGATGAACAGCCGCATGAGCGGATCGGAGAAGGCACTCGCGGAACTTGCCTGCGCGCGCGTCGGCGAGCGCAAGAAATGCCGCATGCTGATCGGCGGATACGGCATGGGCTTCACCCTGCGCGCCGCCCTCGCCTGTTTGCGCAGCGACGCGCAGGTCACGGTCGCGGAGCTGGTGCCCGCGGTCATCGCATGGGCGCGCGGGCCGATGGCGCATCTGTCCGCCGGGTGCCTTGAGGATCCACGCGTGACGATCCGCGAAGTCGATGTGCGCAACATCATCGTCGCAGCACCGTCTCAGTTCGATGCGATTTTGCTCGACGTCGACAATGGCCCCGACGGGCTGACGCAAGCGGCGAACGACCGGCTCTATAATCTGAGCGGCCTACACGCAGCGCGCAGCGCGCTTCGTCCCGGCGGCGTGTTAGCGGTATGGTCCGCAGCACCCAGCCCGAAATTCACGCGACGGCTTCAGAGCGTGGGATTCACCGTGGAAGAAATCCAGACCCGCGCCAACAGCAATGGCAAAGGCCCACGGCATTACATCTGGATGGCGAGAGTAAGTTAAGGCGCCTCACACATCTTCAAACAAAACCGTCATGGCCGGGCTTGTCCCGGCCATCCATGAACACGGAATGATGGCCGCTGGAAAATGGATGGCCGCCACAAGGGCGGCCATGACGATGATTTTTGAAAACTGAAGTTCTTCGTTACGCCAAAAGCGCCGACAACTTCTCCATCGCTTTCTTCCATGCCGCGCGTTCCTGCTCGACTTCGACAGGAGACGCGAGCTTGCCGATCTCCAGTGCGATCTGCGCTTTACCGTCGCCTTTCGCATAGAAGCCGAACTCCAGTTTGCGGCCCGCTTTCCACTTCCCGCGCCAGTATTTGTCCTTGGTCTTGCTCGTCTCCTCGAAGGCACCGGGCGGGAACCAGTCTTTGCGCTTCGAGATTGCCCCCGCGAAGAGCTTGGAGAGGCTGACCGGCATCACCTTGGTGACGTTCACCGCATAGGTGCCGCCGGCGCGTTCGTTCTTCTTGCGCCCGCCGCGCGCGCGTTCATATTCCACGGTGATCATCTGCGCCCACCAGCTGGGCGCGGCGTATTTCTCCTTCAGCTCCTTCGCCACCGCCTTGTGCGGCTTCGACGCAGCATCCATGAGGTTCAGGATTACGAACCAGCCCATCCAGCCGCGGCCTGTCGCCTCCTTCACCTTCGCCTCGCTGATGGAGGTGGGCGGCCATTCGCCATCTGTCTTTGCTGCGGCCTTGGCCGGGGCTTTGGGCTTGGCTTGCGCCGCAACCTTGACCTTGGGTGATGCCTTTTTCGCTTTAGCTTTCGCGGCCATGCCGTAATCTCCCTGCCCGACAGATATTCTAGCCATTCGACGGGTTTTCTCACAGGATTTCACTATGGCCAACGGCCCTCTGCACGGCGTCCGCGTTCTCGACCTGACCGAATTCATCTTCGGGCCTTATGCCACGCAGGTGATGGGCGACCTCGGCGCGGACGTGATCAAGGTGGAGAACCCCGGCGGCGACCGCCAGCGCCACGGCAGCAAGTTCGCGAAGAACGAGGACATGGGCGCGACGTTCATGTCCATGAACCGCAACAAGCGTTCGCTGACGCTGGACCTGAAAGTCGAAGAGGCGCGAGAGAAGCTGCGCGCGCTGATCCCGACGGCGAATGTCTTCATCCACAATGTCCGCTCCGACGCGATGGCACGGCTGGGCTTCGGCTATGAGGAAGTGGCGAAGATCAATCCGCACATCGTCTATGTGCATTGCGTCGGCTATGGCTCCGACGGTCCTTATGCCGGGCGGCAGGCGTTCGACGATCTGGTGCAGGCGGCATCCGGCACGGCCGATCTGCTGCCGCGCGTGGACGGTAACGAGGACATGCGCCTGCTCCCCAGCTTCGTGGCGGACAAGGTTTCGTCCATGCACGCGCTGTGGGGAACACTGGCGGCGCTCTATCACCAGAAGGCGACGGGCGAAGGGCAGTTCGTGGAGGTGCCGATGTTTGAAAGCTTCACCAGCTTCATGATGATCGAGCATCTCTATGGCCACACCTTCGAGCCGCCCGTCGGTAAGCTGGGCCACACGCCCGCGCTGGCGAACGATCGCCGTCCGCTGAAGTGTAAAGACGGCCATATCTGCATCCAGCCGGTGAGCCGCGCGGCGTCCGCGAAGTTCATGGAGCTGGGCGGCATTCCGAACGCCTATGAAAGCGACCGCTTTGTGAATGCGCCGAAGGGCAGCCGCGTCGCCGTCTATTATGCCATGCAGCGCGAGGCCGCGATGGCGTACACGGTGGAGGAATGGATGAAGCTCGGCGACGAGCACCGCATCCCCATCATGCGCGCCAACACGCTGGAGGAAGTGATGGTCGATCCACATCTGGAAGCGGTGGATTTCTTCATCGAGCGCGAGCACCCGACGGAAGGCACATGGCGCGCGATGAAGCCGCCCGTGAAATTCTCCAAAACACCGGCCTCCATCCGCCGCGATCCGCCGCGCCCGGGGCAGAACAACGACGAATTCTGAGGGGCATTTTCTGTGAGCAGCTTTTCCGGAGCTGATCCGAGCAAAGAACAAGATCTGGAATACGCCGGTATCGGCGGCTGGCTTCTCGTGCCTATCGCCAATTTGGTGTTGATTGTTGTGAGCGGCATTTATTTGCTCAACAATGGCAGGAGCGCGTTTGAACCAATCAGATACGTCCTAATTGGTCTTATCGTCTACTGCCTTTTGTGCCTCGCGCTCACATTCCTGCGCTATAAGTTGGCAAAATTCCTTTTAATTCTGTTCTATGCGGTCGCGTTCATAACCGACGTTGGAATTGGCATGATTATGAAGGCCCACGGCCAATTTGATCTTGT
Organism: Rhizomicrobium sp.; assembly: GCA_036569005.1. Classification (GTDB taxonomy): domain Bacteria; phylum Pseudomonadota; class Alphaproteobacteria; order Micropepsales; family Micropepsaceae; genus Rhizomicrobium. The sequence continues at coordinate 41,619 of DATCRK010000070.1, forward strand.
GCAGTTTATGAGCGCTCTAGTGCGTGGCATAATCGAGCTACTACTATTGTGCTACTTCATCATGTCTGTGCGCGTTAGGCAGACACTTATAAAATAATAGGAAACGCCATGTCCGATACGCTCATCCCCGTCTCCGCCGACGCGAAGACGCGCGCCTTCATCGACAAGGCCAAATATGACGAGATGTATGCGCGCTCGGTGAAAGACCCGGATGAGTTCTGGGGCGAGGAAGCCAAGCGGCTGGACTGGGCCAAGCCCTTCACCAAGGTGAAGAACGTCTCGTGGGACGCCAAGAACCTGCATATCAAATGGTTCGAGGATGGCGCGCTGAATGTCGCCGCCAATTGCATCGACCGGCATTTGCCCAGGCGGGCGAAGCAGACTGCGATCATCTGGGAGCCGGATGACCCGAAGGCCGACGCGAAACATATCACCTATGAAGAGCTGCACCGCGAGGTTTGCACCTTTGCGAATGTGCTGAAGACGCAAGGCGTCAAGAAAGGCGACCGCGTCACCATCTATCTGCCGATGATCCCCGAAGCGGCCTACGCGATGCTCGCCTGCGCGCGCATCGGCGCCGTGCATTCGGTGATCTTCGCGGGCTTCTCGCCGGACAGCATCGCGGGTCGCATCCAGGATTGTGCGTCGACCATCGTTCTGACGTCGGACGAAGGCCTGCGCGGCGGCAAGCCGATCCCGCTGAAGAAGAATGTCGACGAAGCGCTGACGAAGTGCCCTGACGTGAAGAGCGTCGTGGTCGTCAAGCACACCGGTGCGGGTGTCGACATGAAATCCGGCCGCGACGTCTGGTATCGCGAGGCGGCGGCGAAAGTCTCCGCCGATTGTCCCGCCGAGGCGATGAACGCGGAAGACCCGCTGTTCATTCTCTACACGAGCGGTTCGACGGGCAAACCGAAGGGCGTGCTCCACACGTCCGGCGGCTATCTGATGTATGCCGGGTTCACCCATCAATATGTGTTCGATTATCACGACGGCGACATCTATTGGTGTACCGCGGACGTGGGCTGGGTGACGGGGCACAGCTACATCGTCTATGGACCGCTCTCGAACGGCGCGACGACACTGATGTTCGAAGGCGTGCCGAACTATCCCAGCACCTCGCGCTTCTGGGAGGTGATCGACAAGCACAAGGTCAACATCTTCTACACCGCGCCGACGGCGCTGCGCGCGCTGATGCGCGAAGGCGAAGCGCCGGTGAAGAAAACCTCGCGCGCCTCGCTGCGCCTGCTCGGCAGCGTCGGCGAGCCGATCAATCCGGAAGCGTGGTTGTGGTATTATAATGTGGTTGGCGACAAGCGCTGCCCCATCGTGGATACATGGTGGCAGACGGAGACCGGCGGCATTCTTATCTCGCCCCTGCCCGGCGCGACGGACCTGAAGCCCGGCTCCGCGACGAAGCCGCTGTTCGGCATCCAGCCGCAGCTTGTCGATGCGGATGGCAAGGTTCTCGAAGGCGCGACGAGCGGCAATCTTGTGCTGCTCGATAGCTGGCCCGGCCAGATGCGCACGGTCTATGGCGATCACCAGCGCTTCATCGACACCTATTTCAAAACCTATCCGGGCAAATACTTCACCGGTGACGGCTGCCGCCGCGACGAAGACGGCTATTACTGGATCACCGGCCGGGTCGATGACGTGATCAACGTCTCCGGCCACCGCCTCGGCACCGCAGAAGTGGAAAGCGCGCTCGTCGCCAACCACGATGTCGCCGAAGCCGCCGTCGTGGGCTTCCCGCACGACATCAAGGGCCAGGGCATCTACGCCTATGTGACCTTGAAGACCGGCGTCGAACCGACCGATGCGTTGAACAACACGCTCAAGCAATGGGTGAGCAAGGAGATCAGCCCGATCGCCAAGCCGGACGTGATCCAGTTCGCGCCCGGCCTGCCCAAGACACGCTCCGGCAAGATCATGCGGCGCATCTTGCGCAAGATCGCGGAAGGCGACACGTCCAACCTCGGCGACACGACCACGCTGGCCGATCCCAGCGTCGTTACCGATCTGGTGAAGAACGGGCCGAAGAAATAATGCCGGCGCAAAGCTTTCTCACCATCGCGTGGTGGCGGAACATCACGCCGATGCAAGTGATCCGCTTCATCGGCGAAGCATTCGCGTGGCTTTGGGCCGTCGTCGCAGGCGGCGGCGGATTCGGCCTCATCCTGATCGAAGGCCCATTGCCGCTGACGCACGGCTGGTACGCGTTGTTCTCCGGACTCGCTTGGTGTCCGGCGACTGCGTGGCTGCTGAAACGATATGGCAATGTCGAATTGTCCTACTGGACGCGCTTCGTGATTGCCGCGCTCATCATCCTTGCGGGACGTTTCGCGCTCATCGTGAAGATCTGGCCGTTCGGCTAGGCTTTCCACTTCCACTGGACCAGCAGCATCACGATCACGCCGAGACCGCCGAACGATCCAAGCGCAAGAGGCAGCAGCGTGATCTGCTCTTGCCACTTCGCGGCGGTATGGCCGGCGCCCGCAATTGGCAGCGCGCGGCCCGTGCCCCAGATGCCGCCGAGCAGGATCGCGGCCCAGACGATGTAGAACGAAATCCACAGCACATGCGCCAGCGGCGTGCTCCAGCCGTTCCAGAAGGTCAGACGTTCCCACAGGAAGCCGAAGGCGATCAGCGCCACGCCCATCTGCGTGGCGGCGAGATGCGCGGAAAGGCCGATGCGTGGCACTTTCAGCGCGGGAATGGCGAAGCCTGTAAGCAGTCCGAGCAGGAACAGCAGAACGCCGGCGTAACAGAGAACAGACGTCATGCGCGCCATTTGGGGGGAGCCCTTTCGTCAGGTTACAGACTTCGAGTCTGTAATTACCGACTTCCAGTCTGTCCGTCAACCGTGGTAACGAGAACGTCATGATCCGCCAGCTCGACCGCAGCGCCGCCACCATCGCCGACATTCTCGCCGCCGCCCGCAAGCTGTTCGCGAGCGAAGGCTTCGATGCCACCAGCATCGACGGCATCGCGGCGAAAGCGGGCGTGGCGAAAGGCGCGGTCTATCACCACTTCGAATCCAAGGAGGAAATCTTCACCCGCGTGCTGGAAGACGTGCAGGCGGAGATCGCCGCCCTGCCCGTTCCCGCCGCCACGCGCGCGATGACTGATCCGTTGGACCAGATCGCGGCCGAGACGCTGCGCTACCTTCTCGCCGCAACGGAGCCGTCGCGCAAACGCATCCTGTTGATCGACGGCCCGGCCGTGATCGGCTGGAAAAAGTGGCGCGAGATCGACGACCGCTTCTTCGGCGCAGGCGCGAAGGCCGCGATGACACTCGTGCTCGGACCGAAGGCGACGCCACGCGAGGTCGATGCCGTTACGCACCTCTTGATGGGCGCGGTGATGGAAGCATGCCTGGTATGCGCGACGGCGCCGGACGCCAAAAAGGCCGCGCGCGAACTTTCCGCGGGACTGCGCAGGATGCTTCAGGGCTTGCGTCCGTAGTTTCCCGATCTATCGTTCGGCAAAGACATCGGAGGAACGAAATGCTCACCTGGCAGATCGGCGACGTGAAAGTCAGCCGCGTTGTGGAATCCGAACTCCCGGTCAAACACAAATATTCTTTTCTCCAGCAGGCGACGCCCGAGGCGTTGCGCGAAATGCCATGGCTCTATCCGCATTTCGTGCAGGAGGATGGCTCGATGGTGCTGTCGATCCACGCATTGCTGGTGGACGCGCCGGGGCTGAAGCTGGTGGTGGACACCTGCGTGGGCAACGACAAGCCGCGTGCGCTCTTCCGCAACCAGCCCTTGCAGACGCAATTCCTGAACGACATCGCCGCCGCCGGTTTTCCACGCGAGAAGGTGGATGCCGTCGTCTGCACGCATCTGCATGTCGATCATGTCGGCTGGAACACGATGAAGGACGGCGACACGTGGGTGCCGACCTTCCCCAATGCGCGCTATCTCATCGGCAAGACGGAGTACGAGCACTGGACGAGCCGGGCCGAGGGCGAGACGGCGCAGATCATGGACGATTCCGTGAAGCCGATCTTCGATGCCGGCCTCGCGCAGACCGTGGAGATGGATCACCGCATCTCGCCCGAGATCCGGCTGGTGCCGACGCCGGGGCACACGCCCGGCCATGTCAGCGTGATGATCGAGTCAAAAGGTCAGACCGCCGTCATCACCGGCGACATGATCCATCATCCCTGCCAGTTCGGCCGCCCCGACTGGCTCTCCGCCTTCGACGGCGACCAGCAAGCTGCCAACGCGCGCCGGCACACGATGTTCAAGCAATGGGCCGACCAGCCGATCCTCGTCATCGGCACCCATTTCGGCGCACCGACCGCCGGACATGTGAAGTCCGACGGCAACGCCTGGCGGTTCGAGGCTTGATCTACGCCCTCCCCCCGTGGGGAAGAGGGAAAATAAATGAGGAAAATTCTTACAAGACGATATCTCCGGCTTGTGCTTGGATCGCGCAAATCGAGGGGGAATCGAACATGTTGCGGAAAATCGGAGCCGTCATCGCTGCGCTGGTGACGTGGGGTGTTGTTGTCACAATCTTGAACTTCGGATTGCGCTACGGCTTTCCGGGCTATCAGGCCGTCGAGAAAGCGATGACGTTCACGCTCGGCATGATGTGGGCGCGGCTGACGATCAGCTTCGTGGCCACGCTCAGCGCGGGCGCGGTGACGGCGTTGATCGCGCCGGACCGGCTCACATGGCCGCTCATCACCGGCATCGTGCTGCTGGCGATCTTCATCCCGGTGCATATGAACATCTGGGCGCATTTTCCGCTTTGGTATCACCTCACCTTCCTGCCCTCGCTGCCGATCCTGAGCGTGGCGGGCGGGCGGATGGTGCGCGCTTAAGCGGCGATCTCACGCGCGAAAGCGTTCAGCGCGCTTTTGATCTTCGCCGCGTAATCGGGATTGGCGGCGATCGTCTGCTCGTCCTTCTCCGTGCCGAGCAAATTGATGGCGATGCACGCGCTGTCCACGATGCGCGTGCCCATCGTCTCCAGCACCAGGCGCAGCGCCGCCTGCGAAGCGACGCCGCGTTCCGAAGCATGAAAGAAGGCGACGGGCTTGCCGGGATGCTCCGGGCCGCTCACCAGCCAGTCGAGCGCGTTCTTCAGGCTGCCGGGAATGCCGCGCGCATATTCGGGGCTGGAGATCAGAAGGCCGTCCGCTGCCGCAATCTTTGCGCGCCAATCGGCGGCGGCAGGCGGCAACGGCTCGACATCGTCGTCCGGATTGAAATGCTGCAGCGTTGCGAGGCCCTGCCAGAATTCGATCTCCATGTCCGCGGGCTTGAGCAACATCGCAGCTCTCAGAAGGGCGGTATTCGTGGATACGGCCCGCAAGCTTCCGGAAACGGCCAGCAGACGAACGCTCATGTGCGCAGGTCGATAAGACGGAATTGCTCGGCAAGGCTGTTGACCGCATCCACGCCGCCGCGCGTGGGATCGTAGACGGTCTGCTTCCACGAGATGTGATAGAGAACTTGATGCGTGTCGTCATCCTCCGCGAAAGCGAAAGGCAGCAACAACTCCTCCGAAAACTGTTTCGCGCCGGATTCGCGGTAGCCCGTGCGCAGACCGCGGCCGATGGCACCGCGCGCCACATCCGACCATCGTTGCAATCGCGCCTGCCGGTCCTCGGGCCGCGTGAGTGCGATCCAGTCCTTGCCCTTGGGGTCCTGCTTCAGTCCCTGCGTGAGCGCGGAACCCATCAGCCGGCAATGCACGCTCTTGTCGGGAACGACATCGAAGATAGCGATGGCGGGCAACGCCTTCACCACCGCCTTGGGCTTGAACTCGGCGCGCGACGGCAGCGCATCGCCACGCCATAGCGAAAGCCAATGGTCCACAACCAGCTTGGCATCGATGCTGGGTGGGTTCTCTCCAAAGCTGCGAACGGCAATCTCTTTGTTGAAGCCCATTAAGCCCACGCGTTCATTGCCTTCGCCATGTCTATATCGTTCTGCGTCACGCCGCCGGCATCATGGGTGGAAAGCGTTACCTCAACCTTATTGTAGACATTGAACCACTCCGGATGGTGATCCATCTTGTCGGCCAGCAACGCCACGCGCGTCATGAAGCCGAAGGCTTCGTTGAAATCCTTGAACTTGAAGTTTTTCGCGATCGCCTCGCCGCCCTTGGATTCCTTCCAGCCTTTCAGCGACTTCAGCGCGGCGGCACGGGTTTTCGGTTCGAGCTTCTTAACTTTCATGGCGATCTCCGGTTACGTCAGGTTGTAAACGCGCTCGGGCACATAAACGCTCCCGTTGGGCGTCAGCGTGCTCGAATAGAGCGCAAACGAGGAAACTTCGAACGGCGGGCCGGCATAGAGCGCGTGATCCGTCAGCCAGTCCATCACCTTGCCGATGGGCGCTGCGCGCAGCCGGGCGAGCGTGACGTGCGGTGTAAATTTGCGTTCGTCCGCGGCGACACCCATGCGATGCAATGCCGCTTCCACTTTCCGGTTCAGATGGCCGACGGCCTGCGCGTCGTTCACGCCCGCCCAGACGGCATGCGGTTTCTTGCCGCCGAACTCGCCGACGCCTTTCAGCGCCAACGTGAAACGCGGCGACGAAATCGCGGACAACGCATCGTCGATGTCGTTGGCTTCGCGCCCATCCACTTCGCCGATGAAGCGCAAGGTGAGATGCAGTTGCTCACGCGTCTGCCAGCGCGCACCGGGAATGCCCGCCTGGATCAGCAACAGGCCCTTCGCCGCGGCCTCCGGAAGCGCAAGCGCCACGAACAATCTCATCCCGCAAGCCGCCCCAACGGCAGCGAACGCCGAAAAACGAGGATAGCAGCGCCATAGGCCAGGCCGCCAAGAACGATCGCAAGCACCAGGTTCATCTCGTCACGGAACGGAACGCTCATCGCATGCAACGCGGTGGCGCCGAGATAGGCTCCCGCTGCCGCCGCCGCGGTCGCAATGAGCACCGGCAACAGCGCGCGATGGAAAGCGGCGTCCATGGCGAGAAGGCCGCGCCTGCGCCCGATCCATGTCAGCACGCCGACATTGATCCACGCACCGAACGCCGTGCCGAGCGCCACGCCCGCGATGCCAAGGTGAAAGCCCCACACGAAGACGATCTTCAAAGCGATGTTGCAGGCCAGCGCCGCGATGGTGACGCGCGCGGGCGTCGCCGTGTCGTGCCGGGCATAAAACGTTGCCTGCACGATGCGCGACAATGCGAAGGCCGGAAGCCCTACGCCATAGGCCGCGAGCGCGATCGCGGAAAGTGCCGCGGCACTCTTGTCGAACGCGCCATGCGCAAAGATCGCGCGCATGATCGTGTCCGGAATGACGACGAACACGGCCGCGAAGGGCAGCGTGAGCAGAAGCGAGAGCGAGGCCGTGCGGTTCTGCGCGTGGTCCGATCCCGCGCGGTCGCCCACCGCCAGCTTGGCCGACATCGCAGGCAGCAACACCGTGCCCAGCGCGATGCCGAGAACGCCCAGCGGCAACTGCTGGATGCGGTCGGCATAATAAAGCGCCGTCCGGCTGCCGACGGGCAGAAGGCTGGCGATGATCGTGTCGATGAACGGCGCCACGAACACGCCGGCGGCGCCCACCGTCACCGCGCCGAACGCCTTGAAGAACTCCCGGATCTCCGGCGTCCATTTCGGCCACGCGATGCGCAGGCTGAGACCGTCGTGACGGCTGGCCCAGAGCATGAAGAACAACTGCATGAAGCCGCCGAGCAGCACGCCCCACGCGGCAGCATAAGCGGCGTTGGGAAACCAGTGGGAGGCCAGGAGGCACGCGATCATGCCGATGTTCTGGAAATTCGACCACGCGGCGGCAGCCCAGAATTTGTTGATCGCATTCAGCATCGCCGAAAGCTGGATCGCGACGACGGTGAGGATCAGATAGGGGAATGTGATGCGCGCAAGGCCGACGGTGAGCGAAAGCTGGCCGGCATTGTCCGCAAAGCCCGGCGCGATCACATGCACCAGGAGCGGCATGAAGATCAGCGCGAAGATCAGGATCACGAACTGCGCCAGCATCTGCCACGAGAACACACGGTCTGCGAACAACGCCGCGGCCTGATGCTCGCCGCGCGCATGCAGCGCCGCGTAACGCGGGAGGAAAGCAGGGTTGATCGTACCTTCACCGAAGATGGAGCGGAAATAGCTGGGGAACAGGAAGGCGACGATGAATGCGTCCGACAGCACGCCCTTGCCCAGCACCCACGCCATCAGGATGTCGCGGATGAAGCCGGTGACGCGCGACAGCAGCGTGAATCCGCCGACGGAGAGAAGCCGCTTGAACATCTAGTGCTTCACCTCAGCCACCAGCTTCAGCACATCGGGCAGGATCTTGCCCACAATGATCTTCACGCCCGCGGGATTGGGATGGATGCCGTCTTTCTGGTTCAGCTTCGGGTTCAAGGCCACCCCGTCCAGAATGAACGGGTAATAAAGCGCGCCGAAATCCTTAGCGAGCTTCGGATAGATCGCGTTGAATTTCGCTTCGTATTCCGGCCCGAAATTCTTGGGCGCCTGCATGCCGAGCAACAGCACTGGGATGTGCTGTGCCTTCAGCTTGGTGAGGATCGCGGTGAGGTTCTTCTCCGTCGATCCCGGATCGATGCCGCGCAGCGCGTCGTTCGAGCCCAGCTCGATCATCGCCGCGTTAGGGTGATCCGCCAGCGACCAGTCCAGCCGCGACAGCCCGCCCGCAGAGGTGTCGCCCGAAACGCCCGCATTGATCACCGTCGCGTCGATGCCCTTCTTCTTCAATTCCGCTTGCAGCACGGCGGGGATCTCCGTTCCCGGCGGCAGGCCATAGCCCTGCGTCAGGCTGGTGCCGAGCGCGAGTATCTTCACCGGCGCGGCGGTGGCCGGCATGGCGAGCGAAAGAAACGCCGCGGCGATGATCCAGACCAGCTTGAATCGCTTATATGTCATGCCATATCGCCTATCATGCCCTTGTGCTTCGCGCGACTGCGGGGCCTTCCATTGAGGCCTCATGACCGCCGCCATCGCCCTTCATGACATAAGACTCACATTGTCCAGCGCCGCCGGCCCGGTGAACATCCTCTCGGGCGTTTCGCTCACCGTCGCGCCGGGCGAGACCATCGCCCTGCTCGGCCCGTCCGGCTCCGGCAAGTCGTCGCTGCTGATGGTCGCCGCCGGACTGGAAGCGCCGACAAGCGGGCGCGTCTCCATCGCGGGAACGGACATCACGAAACTTGGCGAAGACGAACTGGCGCGCTTCCGGCGCGGGCATATCGGCATCGTGTTTCAGTCTTTTCATCTCATCCCGACGATGACGACACTGGAAAACGTCACCGTGCCGCTGGAGCTTGCCGGCGCGCGCGACGCGTTCGACCGCGCGAAAGCGGAACTCGAAGCCGTCGGCCTCGGCAAGCGTCTCGATCATTATCCGGGACAACTCTCCGGTGGCGAGCAGCAGCGCGTTGCGCTGGCGCGCGCGATTGCGCCGCGCCCCGGCGTTCTCTTCGCAGACGAGCCCACCGGCAATCTCGACACGCATACGGGCGAGGAAATCTCCGAGCTTTTGTTCGCACTGCACGCCCGCGCGAAGACGACGTTGTTTCTGGTCACGCATGAGGAGCGGCTGGCGCAGCAATGCAGCCGCATCGTCCGCCTGCAGGACGGCCTGATTGTGGCGGACGATCGCAAATGAGTTCACTTGCGCTGGCGGTAAGATGGGCGCGGCGCGAATTGCGCGGCGGGTTGTCGGGCTTTCGCATCTTCTTCGCCTGCCTTGTTCTGGGCGTGATGGCGATCGCCGGCGTCGGTTCGCTGGCGGATGCAATGCTGGCGGGCATGGCGAGCCAGGGCCGCGTGCTGCTCGGCGGCGATGTGTCGGCGCAGCTTGTCCATTGGGAGACGACGGCGCAGGAACATGCGTGGCTCGCGGCGCGCGGCAAGGTGTCCGAAATCGCGATGCTGCGCGGCATGGGCTATGCGATCAAGAACGGTCGGGAAGCCGAACGCTCGCTGATCGAGATCAAAGCCGTCGATGGGGCATATCCGCTTTACGGCCGCGCGGAGCTTTCACCGTCAACACCGCTGCGTGCGGCGCTGGCATGCACCGCCACCCTCTGCGGCGCGGCGGCGGAACAGACCTTGCTCGATCACCTGCACATGAAGCTGGGCGACACGCTGCGCATCGGTACGCAGAACTTCCGTATCGCCACCGTTCTGGCGAGCGAACCGGATCGGTTGTCGGGCGGATTCAGCCTCGGCCCGCATGTGATGCTGTCGATGGCGGGGCTGAAACGCACCGGCCTCGTCACCATCGGCACGCTGATGAACTACGACTATCGCGTGGCGCTCGCGCCCGGCGCCGACGTGAAAGCGTTTCGCCGCGAGGCCAACGCCGCATTCCCCGACGCCGGCTGGGAATTGCACGACCGCACCGACGCCGCGCCCGGCACGCGCCGCTTCATCGAGCAGGTGTCGATGTTCCTGACGCTGGTGGGCCTCACCGCGCTGGCCGTCGCCGGTGTCGGCGCGGGGCAAGCGGTGAGTGCGTTCCTCGACCGCAAGCGCGAAGAAATCGCCACGCTCAAATCGCTCGGCGCGGAAGGCGGACTGATCTTTCTCGCCTTCTTCCTGCAAGTGATGGCGATAGCGTTGCTGGCCGTGATCATCGGATTGATCCTCGGCGCGATCACGCCGATTGCCGTGGGCTATTTCTTCGGTGATCAAATTCCCGCGCCCGCGATCTACACCGTCTATGCCGGACCGCTGATCCTCGCGGCGATCTTCGGATTGCTCTCCGCCGCCGCATTTTCCATTCCGCCGCTGGCGCGCGCGCGCGAAATCGCGCCGGCCAGTCTCTTTCGCGATATCGTTGCGCCGTCCGACGCGCGTGGACGGCTACCTTATCTCATAGCGGCGGGGTTATGCGGCTTGATCGTGATCGCGCTGGCGACATTCACCTCGCCCTATCCCACCTTCGCGCTGTGGTTCGTCGCGGGTGCGGCGGGCGCGTTGATCGTGCTGCGCCTCGTCGCGATGGGGCTGCGCTGGGCGCTGCGGCGCGTGCCGCGTCCATCCAACGCGACGTGGCGGCTCGCACTCGCCAATCTCACCCGTCCCGGCGCGGCGACGGCTTCGGTTGTCGTCGCGCTCGGTCTGGGCCTTACGTTGCTGGCGACCGTGACGTTGCTCGACAACACGATCTCGTCGCAGGTGAAGGACGCCCTGCCCGGCACCGCGCCGAGCTTCTTCTTCGTCGATATCCAGCCCGACGAAACGCAGGCGTTCGACGCCACCATCCATCGCTTCAAATCCGCGAGCGACTACAAGCGTTCGCCGATGATCCGCGGGCGCATCACCGCGCTGAACGGCGTGCCGTCGAAAGACGTGAAGGTGGACAAGAGCGCGCGCTGGGTGCTGAACGGCGACCGCGGCATCACCTATGCCACAACGCCCCCTGACCATACCGAGATCATGTCGGGCAAGTGGTGGCCCGAGCATTATGAAGGCCCGACACAGATCTCCTTCGACGGCGATCTGGCGCCGGATTTGGGACTGAAGCTCGGCAGCAAGATCACGCTCAACGTGCTCGGCCGCGAACTCACCGGCACCATCACCAGCTTCCGCCATGTGGACTTCACCAACGGGCGGCAGAACTTCGTGATGATCCTGTCGCCGGGGCTGATCGACAAGGCGCCGCACAATTTCCTTGCCACCGTGCGCGTGGAAGGCGCGGACGAGGAAGCGATGTATCGTGCCGTCACCGACAAATTCCCCAACGTCTCGACCGTGCGCGTGAAAGACGCCATCGCGGCCGTGAATGGCTTGCTGCAGCAACTCTCCGACGGCGTGCGCGCGGCGAGCCTCGTCACCATCCTCGCCGGATTGTTCGTGCTCGCGGGCGCAATCAGCGCCGGGCAGCGCGCGCGGCTTTACGACTCCACGGTGCTGAAGGTTCTCGGCGCCACGCGCGCGCGCATCGCGTCGGTCTATGCCATCGAGTACGGCTTGATCGGCGTCATCACGGGCGCTATCGCGCTGGCGGCCGGAACGCTCGGCGCATGGCTGGTGGTGAAATATGTCTTCGATGTCGATCTGGTGTTCGACGCCGGCGCGGCGTTGCTGACCGTGGCCGGCGGTGGCACGGCGACGTTGCTGTTCGGATTGGGCGCGGCGTGGGCCGCGCTGTCCGCCAAGCCCGCCGCCCTGTTGCGCGCGCCCTAGACGCCTTCATTTGGAAAACAAAACTAGATTGTCGTGGCCCACTCTCCGGTGGGCCATGACAAGTTATGGAGTTTGTCGATAACGATTGCGCACTAAACCGCCACGAACGCTTTGGGATATTCCAATCTCCACCTGCCAACGGAGAGGGCGTGCTCGCGCAATTCCATAGCCTGGAAATGCGGACCGGCATAAGCGCAATCGAAAACCTGCGCGGCTTCGAGGGAAAAACCGAAGCGCTCGTAATAGGCGACATCCCCCAGCACCGTCACCGCATCGAAGTCGAGCGCCTTGCAGCGCGCCAAGCCTTCGCGGATCAGCGCGGAGCCGATGCCGCTTTTCTGGCGATCGATCCGCGCACTAACCGGCGCAAGCGCTGCCACTTTCAGCGTCGCCGGTTCGACTGTAAGTCGGCTGAACAGCACATGGCCGACGATCTCGCCATTCGCCATCGCTGCCAGTTCCACAGCCACGTCGCCATCCGCGCGCAACTTTGCGATCAGCGCCGCTTCGCCGTCGCCGGAGCCGTATGTCCGGGCGAAGGCTTTCCGCGTCATCGCCGCGATATCCACGGCGTATTCCGCGCAGTTCGTGACAATCGTGAAAGGTGCCTTCATCCCTTTATGGTGCCTATATTTTTCGCGCTTTTTGGCAACTTGATCCCCTCTCCGCGAACCACCATATTATGTGAGACTCGCCGAAACCCGGCGGGCAAAGGAGATTTCATGGCTGACTACGACAACCGCGTCGCGCGCGCCTCAACGACCGTCGATTATATCGACGCGGGTCTGCGCGGATACATGCTGCGCATCTACAATTACATGCTGGCGGGCCTGGTGGTCACCGGTTTGACCTCCTACGGCACCTTCCTCGCCGCGGTGACGGACAATCCGGCCAACGCGGCCGCGCGCCTGCCCGGCGGCATCATGCTGACGAGCTTCGGCGTCACGCTGTTCACCGGCCCTCTGATGTGGGTGCTGCTGTTCGCGTCGCTCGGCCTCGTGCTGTTCCTCAGCTTCCGCATCAACAAGATGAGTGTCGGCGCCGCCCAGGCGAGCTTCCTGGGGTATGCCGCGCTGGTCGGCGTGACCTTCGCCTCGCTGTTCGTGGTCTATACCTACGCCTCGATCGCGCAGGTGTTCTTCATCACCGCTGCGACCTTCGGCGCGATGAGCCTGTGGGGCTACACCACGAAGACCGACCTCACCGGCTTCGGCCACTTCCTGATCATGGGCCTGTTCGGCATTATCATCGCGTCGGTGGTGGGCTTCTTCTGGCACTCGACGATGCTGCAGTGGGTGATCTCGGTCGCCGGCGTGCTGATCTTCACGGGCCTCACCGCCTATGACACGCAGGCGCTGAAATACAGCTACGTCGCCAACGAGGATTCGACGGTCACCGGCCGCAAGGCGATTTTCGGCGCGCTGAAGCTGTATCTGGATTTCATCAACCTGTTCCTGATGCTGCTGCGCCTGATGGGCAACCGCCGCTAGAGGGAATCAGCCCCGAACGCAGAAAGCCCCGGTGGAAACACCGGGGCTTTTTCGTTAAGGGAACGTCATGGAAGAGAAGCCGTCCGTCATTCCCGTCGAACTCGTCGCGCATCGCGCGGAATGGGCGCGAATGGCGGCTGCGGAAAGCGCACGGTTGAAGGCGGCGCTGGGCGACACGCTCATCACTGTGCATCACGTCGGCTCCACCGCCATTCCGAACATCATGGCCAAGCCGATCGTGGATCTGATGCCGACTGTGCGCGATCTGGCGGCGCTCGACGCGAAGGAAGAGATCGTGCGCGGCCTCGGCTACAAATGGCATGGCGAATTTGGGCTGGAAGGCCGCCGCTTCTGCACCTGGGCCGATCCGCAAACCGGCACGCGCGTCTATCAGCTTCACTTCTTCCGGCCGGACAACATCAACGCCATCCGCATGCTGGCCTTCCGCGATTACCTGCGCAGCCATCCTTTCGTGGCGAAAGCCTATGAGATGGAGAAGCTGCGCGCCGCGTCGCTGCAGCCGGAAGATACGACCGCCTACAACCGCGAGAAAAACGACTGGATAAAGCGCGTCGAGCAGGACGCGATGGCATGGGCGGAGAACAAATAACTTTCTTCCCCCGTTTACGGGGGAGGAAAGTTATTCGCTGGACAGTGCTTTCAGCAGCTTGCCCGCAAACACACGCAAAACATTTTCCAGTTCGTGCCCGCGCTTGAGGATGCGCCCACCCGCATCGATCACCGCATACATGCCCTGCTTGTTGCGCAGTTGCGGCCGCTTCTCCACGCGATAGAGCGGCATCTCGGCCGTGCGGCGGAAGATTGAGAACACCGCGGCGTCGTCGCCGAAGTCGAGCGCGTAATCGCGCCACTCGCCGGCGGCGACCATGCGTCCGTAGATGTTCAGAATCTGGTTCAGCTCGCGCCGGTCATAACGCACCTGCGCTGCGGTGAAGCCGCCGCCGCTCCAATGTCCCGTCCGCGCGGTTGAGCGTTGTTCCGCGCGGAGGAACGCTATGGGTTCCTCTGCCATTGGGGAAAGTGTGATCCTCCCCGCGCGGCCCTGCAAGCCCTATCGTTTCCGTGCCAGCATCACGCCGTCGCCGATGGTGGTGAGCGCCACGTCAACCCGTTCGTCGGCGTGAATCTTCTTGTTCAGCGCACGGATGGCTACGGTGTTCGTGTCGGTGTTGGAGGAATCGGCCACCGCGCCGCTCCACAGCATGTTGTCCAGCGCGATCAGCCCACCCTGCCGCACCAGCTTCAGTGCGCGCTCGTAATAGGCGTCGTAGTTCGGCTTGTCGGCATCGATGAACACGAAGTCGAACGGGCCCTCCTTGGCCGCGATCATGCGGTCCATCTCGTCCACCGCCGGACCGAGGCGCAGATCGATCTTTCCGTCCACGCCCGCTTCTTTCCAGTATTTGCGGGCGCGGTCGGTGAACTCCTTGCTCACGTCGAGGCACACGACCTTGCCGTTCGCGGGCAGCGCTTGCACGACCGACAGAGCGCTGTAGCCGGTGAAGGTGCCTATCTCGAGATAGCGCGTCGCGCCGATGAGTTTTGC
This sequence comes from Rhizomicrobium sp., assembly GCA_036569005.1. Taxonomy (GTDB): domain Bacteria; phylum Pseudomonadota; class Alphaproteobacteria; order Micropepsales; family Micropepsaceae; genus Rhizomicrobium. The sequence continues at coordinate 56,847 of DATCRK010000070.1, forward strand.
GACGAGCGCCATGAACGCGCCCTGGTCGGCGCCGATCTGCATCATCGCCATCGGCATCTGCGCCGTTTCTTCGCGGCAGCGAATCTGCGCCGCGGATTCGCGCGCGCCATTCGCATCCACATAGGCTTCCAGTTGATCGTTTCCGCGCAGCATTCGTCCCATGGTTGTCGTCCCAAATTTGTCACAGCCAAATAATCAAATACTCATCAAATAACAAGTCATTTCCGCAAAAACGCCGCTTTTCGGGCTTGTTCAGGCCGCGTTCGCTGGCGAAAACACCTGCGTCGGCTGGCTGCGTTACGTGGCGATCCGGAAGACATCTGCCCCCCAGCCCCTACCGGGTTGCCCTGGTCAGCCGACATTTCCTTCTCCCCCACTTCAAGCCACCCTCTCCCGAAAGTCATCGGGAGGAATGCATGCGTTTGAAGGACCGCGCCGCGATCGTCACCGGCGCTGCATCTGGCATCGGCAAAGCCACCGCGCAATTGTTCGCCGAAGAAGGCGCGAGGGTGCTGGCCGTCGATCTGCCGGACAAAGGCCTGGCGGCCAATCACACCAATGTCGTGACGTTCGAGAAAAGCGTCGGCGACATCGATGCGGCGGAGAAGATCGTCGGCGAAGCGGTGAAGCGCTTCGGCAAGCTCGACATCCTGATGAACAATGCCGGCGTCTCGTCCTCCACGCGCATCGAAGCGATGACGGAGGAGATCTGGCAGCGCGAGATCAACATCAATCTCTCCGCGCAGATGCGGCTGTGCCAGAAAGCGCTTCCCTATCTGAAAGAGTCGTCCGCAGGACGCATCGTCAATGTGGCGTCGGTGATGGCGGAAGGCACCGATTACGGCCTCTCCGCCTATTGCGCGTCCAAGGCCGGTGTCGCGGGTCTCACGCGCACGCTTGCGCTCGAGCTGGGCAAGTTCGGCATCACGGCGAATTACCTGGAGCCCGGCGCGATCAAGACGGGCATGACCAGCGGTTTGTGGGACGCGCGGCCCGACATCGCGGAGATCTGGGCGAAGAAAGCGGCGCTGCGCCGCCTCGGACAGCCCATCGACCTGGCACGCGCGGCGCTCTTTCTCGCCAGCGACGACGGCGGCTTCGTCACGGGACATGGCCTTGTCGTGGATGGCGGCTTGATGCTGCGCGTTTAGCGGCGGCCCATTTTCTTCAGGTTCGCGGACATCTGCCCGAACAATCCGCCCACCGCGCCGGTGACGACGCAGATCGTCGTGAACAGCGGAATGATGCGCGTGGGCGCATCGTGCAGGGCCACGGACACGCCAAGGCCGATCAAGGCCGATACGCCACCGATAATCGCGGCGATGGTGGCGCTGGTGAAATATCCTTTGCCGGTATCCATCGCGTAGAGATAACCGGCCACGGCAGAAATTGTCATGCCGCCCAGCAGGAAACCTTGCTGCTCGATGTAGACGATGAAATGCGTGGCGATCATCAAGGCGATCTCAAGAACCACGCCGACGATCAGGGCGCGAACAAAGACGCGGATATCAATCACGAAACACCCGGGAAAGGTTGGAATGAAATTCATTCTCCCCGCTTTGCCGCGACGATCAAATCTTCAAAGCGTTTTTCCGGTCAAATTCGCGGGAACCTGCCCATGACCGAGCTTTAAGGAACTTGTCCTTGCGGTGCTCGCCCGATTCCCGTTAAGCCCTTGGCCGGGGGCATTTTCTTCGTTTGCGAGCGATGATCGAAATCGAGGGACTGACAAAGCATTTCGGCGCACACGCCGCCGTAGCCGGGATCGACCTGAAGGTCGGCAAAGGCGAAGTGCTGGGTTTCCTCGGTCCCAACGGCGCCGGCAAGTCGACCACGATGAAGATGGTCACCGGATTTCTCACGCCCACGAAGGGCCGCGTGTCGGTGTGCGGGCACGATGTCGAGACCGATACGCTCGCGGCGCAGAAAGCCATCGGTTATCTGCCGGAAGGCGCGCCGGCCTATGGCGACATGACTCCGCGCCAATTCCTCGGCTTCATCGCGCGCGTGCGCGGCTATGACGGCGCAGCGCTCAAGGAGCGCGTCGATGCCGCCGTTGCCAAGACCGACCTCGATCCGGTTCTCGATCAGCCCATCGACACATTGTCGAAGGGCTTCAAGCGCCGCGTCGGGCTGGCGCAGGCGATCCTGCACGACCCGCCGGTGCTCATCATGGACGAGCCGACGGACGGCCTCGATCCCAACCAGAAACATTCCGTGCGCAACCTCATCCGCGCGATGGCGAAGGAAAAGGCGATCATCGTTTCCACCCATCTTCTCGAAGAAGTGGAAGCAATCTGCACCCGCGCCGTCATCATCGATCGCGGCCGCGTGGTGGCCGACGGCACGCCCGCGCAATTGCTCGCGCGCTCGCGCCACCACAACGCAGTGACGCTGGTAGTGCCGGCGAAGGACGCGGACGGCATCACCTCCAAGCTTCGCACCATCCCGGCGATTGCGACGGTCGAGCAAACCGCGGGCAGCGGTGGCGGCGTGCAACTCACCGCCTTCCCCAAAGGCGGCGCGCTTCTGATCGAAGAGATCGGCCGCATGGCAGCGGACGACGAATGGAAGGTGCAGGAGCTTTACGCCGAGCCCGGCCGTCTCGACGAAGTGTTCCGCGCCATCACCACGCATGATGCGGCGCGTGCCCGCGAGGCGCGCGCATGAACCAGGTGTGGCCCATCTTCCGCCGCGAGTTCGCGACCTATTTCGCGACGCCGCTGGCATATGTGTTCATCATCATCTTTCTGTTCGCGATGGGCGCATTCACCTTCTACATCGGCAACTTCTATTCTAACGGCGTGGCCGACCTGACGGTCTTCTTCGGCTATCACCCGTGGCTCTATCTCTTCCTCGTGCCGGCCATCGCCATGCGGTTGTGGGCGGAAGAGCGCCGCACCGGCACCATGGAGTTGCTGCTCACCTTGCCGGTGCCTCTGTGGGCGACGGTGGTCGGCAAATTCCTCGCGGCCTGGGCGTTCACGGGCATTGCGCTCGCCCTCACCTTCCCGATCTGGCTGACGGTGAATTTCCTGGGCAGCCCCGACAACGGCGTGATCCTTGCGAGCTATATCGGCAGCTTCCTGATGGCCGGCGGCTATCTCGCCATCGGCGCGGCCATCAGCGCGATGACGAGCAATCAGGTCATCGCCTTCGTGGTGAGCGTGGTGGTGTGCTTCCTGTTCACGGTGTCCGGCGCGCCCGTCGTGCTGGATTTCTTCCACGACTGGGCGCCACTTCTGCTGCTGAACACCATCGCGTCGTTCAGCTTCCTCACGCATTTCTCCGCCATCACCGCGGGCGTGATCGATCTGCGCGACGTGATCTATTTCGTCTCGCTGATCGCACTGTTCCTGCTGCTGAACGTGGTCGTCATCGACCTGAAGCGGACGAGCTGAGATGAAAGCAATCTCCCGCCGCGTCTACGCCATCGCCGCCTTTGTCCTCGCGGTCGTCATCTTCGTTGCGATCAACATCGCAGCGAACACCGGCCTCACCGATACCAAGCTGGATCTCACCGAGAACGGCCAGTTCACGCTGGCGCAAGGCACCAAGCACATCATCGCCGATCTGAAAGAGCCGGTGACGCTGCGCCTCTTCTATTCCAAGAAGGTCGCCGCCGATTACGCGCAGATCGACGCCTATGCCCGGCGCGTGCGCGACATGCTGCAGGAATATGCGGCGCGCAGCGACGGCAAGATCATCCTCCAGGAAGTCGACCCGGAACCCTTCACACCGGAAGAAGATGAAGCTTCCGCCAACGGTCTTACCGCCGCGCCGACCGACAGCGGCACATCGGTCTATTTCGGCCTCGTTGCGACCAACACGGTGGGCGACAAGGAAGTGGTGCCCTTCTTCACCGCCGAACGTGAGCCTTATCTGGAATACGATCTTTCGTCGCTGCTCTATCGCCTCTCCAATCCGAAGAAGCCGAAGGTCGCGATCCTCACCAGCCTGCCCCTCGATGGCGGGATGCAGATGATGATGCAGGGCGGCGCGCAGACCAACATGATCTATGCGCAGCTCAAGCAGAGCTACGACGTGCAAATCGTCGATCCGACATTCCTCACGCTGCCGCCGGGCACCGACGTGCTCATCCTCGCGCAGCCACCCGCATTGAACGCCGAGCAGACGGGCATGATCGACCAATTCGTGCTGGGCGGCGGCCGCGCGCTGGTGTTCGTCGATCCAAATTCCGAAATGGCGTCGATGGCGAGCGGCGGCGGCGAGCCCTCCGTCTCCAACCTGCCGCAACTGCTGAAGGCCTGGGGCGTCGTCTACAATCCGCAAAAGGTCCTAGCGGATCGCGCGCTGGCGCAAGCTGTGCAGACCTCCGGCGATCCGCGCAATCCCACCACGCGCTATCCGATCTGGCTGCATCTGGATGCGGACAATTTCAACAAGAGCGATCAGGTGACGTCGCAGCTTCAGGCCGTGAACCTCGCCAGCGCCGGCGAGATCTCGCCGGTGAAAGGTGCGAGCACCACCTTCACGCCGCTGATGTCGTCGTCCAACCAGGCGGGGCTTCTCGATGCGCCGGTCGTACGCATGACGCCGCGCCCGCAGGATCTGTGGAAACTGATCCAGCCCGCCGGATCGCCCTACACCATCGCCGCGCGCATCACCGGTCCCGCGAAGACCGCGTTCCCGCAGACTGCCAAGCTCAAGTCGGCGAAGGACATCAACGTCATCGTCGTGGCGGACAGCGACATCTTCGACGACCGCTTCTGGGTCCACACACAGGATCTGTTCGGCAAGCGCATCGCGCAACCCTTCGCCGACAATGCCGCCTTTGTGCTGAATGCGGTGGAGAACCTCACCGGCTCCTCCGATCTCATCTCGCTGCGCACGCGCGCGTCCGCAGATCGGCCCTTCACGGTGGTGAAGCAGATGCAGGCCGAGGCGCAGGCGCAATATCAGCAGGAAGCCGATGCGTTGCAGGCGCGCCTGTCCGACACCGAGCAGCGCCTGCACGCGCTGGAGCAGGGGCAGGCGGCGAACGGACAGAACGCCAAGACGCTCACACCCGCGCAGCAATCGGAGATCGAGCAATTCAAGCACGACCTCATCAACACCCGCGCGCAGTTGCGGGACGTTCAGGCGCGGCTGCGCGCCGACATCGACGCGCTGGGCAGCATCCTCGCTTTCATCAACATCGCGCTCGTGCCGATCCTCGTGGCGCTCTTCGCGCTGGTGATGGCCTTCATCCGCAGGCGGCGCCGGCGCAAGGCGGTGACGGCATGAGCATGATCGACGCCATCCGCACCGATCCGCGCCGCCGCAATCTGGCCATCCTCGCCGCCGTGGCGCTTATTGCCATCGTGCTGGCGGCGCTCGGCATCCATCACCAGTCCGCGATGATGGGCCCGAAGATCGAGCCGGAAACCGTCTTTCCGAAACTGCCGGGCGAGATCCGCAAGGTTGCGCGCATCCATATCGTATCTAAAGCGCATGGCGCGCTCGATATCGCGTTCGATCCGCAGCACGGATGGGTGCTGCCGCAACATTCCAACTATCCCGCCTCGTTCGAGACGCTGCGCGCGACCGTCGTAGGCCTCGCGGCGCTGCAGACCATCGAACCGGCGACGGCGCGCCCCGAGTGGTATGGCAAGATCGCCGTCGACGCACCGCCCAAGGGCAGCGGCACGCTGATCGAACTGCTCAACGACAAAGGTATGCCGTTGGCCTCGCTCATTCTCGGCAAGGAAACCGATATCGGCGACAGCAGCGGCGCGGCCGGTCTTTACATCCGCAAGCCTGGCGACACGCAAAGCTGGCTCGCGCGCAGCGTGTTCGAACCGAAGAGCGATGCCGGAAGCTGGCTGGACAGGAACGTCGTCGCCATCGACCAGGCCCGCATCCAGGACGTCGACGTGACGCCCGTCACCGGCCCCGCCTTCAACGCGCGGCGCGACAAGCCCTCCGATCTCGACTTCACGCTGACGCCGATTCCGCCGGGTCGCGAGCTCGCCTATCCCGGCGCGCCCGATGCCGTCGCCACCGCGATCAGCGGCTTCAGCTTCGACGACGTGCGGCCCGCGACGGATTTCGATTTCTCCAACGCCCCGCGCATCGTCACCCGCACCTTCGACGGGCTGCTGGTGACCGTGAAAATCGTCACGGATGGCCCCGATTTCTGGGCCACCGTCTATGCCGAAGGACTGCCCGGAAAGCAGGACGCCGCGCGGGAGGCCCGCGCGATAGATGCACATGCCGACGGATGGGCCTATAAGCTGCCGGACTACAAGGGCAAGCTTTTCATGACCACTCTCGATTCCCTGCTGAAGCCCCTCGCGGCGAAGAAATGAACGCCGAGCCGATCGTACAGACTGGCGGGGACGTCACGTTCCTGCGCGACTGCTGGTACATGGCCACGCTCGCGCGCGACGTGAAGCGCGGCGGCATGGTGCGCAAGCTGCTGCTCGGCGAGCCGGTGGTGGTCGGCCGCATGAAGAACGGCGATCTTTTCGCGCTGCGCGATATCTGCCCGCATCGCGGCGTGCCGTTGTCGGCCGGAAAAGTTCTGAACGATGCGAGCGTGGAGTGCCCCTATCACGGCTGGCGCTTCAAGAAGGATGGCGTGTGCTCGCTCATTCCGTCCACCGTCGATGGGCAGGACAATATTGATCCGTCGAAAATCCGCGTGCGGTCTTATCCGGTGCGCGAGCAGGATGGATTGATCTGGGTTTACTTCGCCGCGAACGAACGCGCTGCGCCCACGAACGAGCCACCGCGCGTGCCGGTGCCGAACGCCGCGCCGCGCTGGGTGGAGAGCCAGACTTTCACCTGCGGCATCGACCACGCCGTCATCGGCCTGATGGACCCGGCGCATGCACCTTATGTGCATGGCCGCTGGTGGTGGCGCGTGACACCGCGCGAGAAGGTGAAGCACTACGAACCGCTGCCGAACGGCTTTGTGATGACGCGCCATGCGCCGAGCAAAGCCGCCTACAAGATTCTCGGCGGCGCGGACGTCTCCACCGAGATCACCTTCGAATTGCCGAGCACCCGTTTCGAGAATATCCGCGGCACCATCTTCGGCCGTCAGGTGGATGTCTCCGGCCTCACCGTCTGCACGCCCATCGACGCGAACAACACGCAGGTGACGCAGATCTTCTTCTGGCCCGCATGGCTCGGTTTCCTGAAGCCGTTCTTCATGCTACTCGGCCCCACCTTCCTGGGCGACGACCGCCGCATCGTGGAACTTCAGAAGCAAGGGCTGGAATTCAATCCCTCCCTCATGCTGATCCAGGATTCGGACGTACCCGCCATGTGGTATCACCGCTTGAAGAAGGCCTGGGCCGAATCGGTCGCCAACGGCACGCCGTTCGTGAACCCTGTGAAGCCGCGCACGCTGAGATGGCGGAGCTAACGCGCTGAAATCGCTGTTTTCAGCAACCTGTGCACTGCGGCAATTCGAGGGTTGCGGTTGGCCGATCAAGGGTCTAGACGGTCCCCTTAACCTGCAATCTGACCGGGCCAAACGCGCGACTCGCGCGGGAGCGTCCGCGCGCGCGAGATACGATGCCAAAACGCCAAGACATCCATACCGTCATGATCATCGGCGCGGGGCCTATCGTTATCGGGCAGGCGTGCGAGTTCGACTACTCCGGCGCGCAGGCGTGCAAGGCGCTCAGGGCCGAGGGCTACCGGGTTGTGCTGGTGAACTCCAACCCCGCCACGATCATGACCGACCCGGACATGGCGGATGCGACCTATATCGAACCGATCACGCCGGAATTCGTCGAGAAGGTGATCGCGCGCGAAAAGCCGAACGTGCCGGCGGACAAAAAATTCGTGCTGCTGCCGACGATGGGCGGACAGACCGCGCTCAACACCGCCCTCTCCCTGCGCAAGCGCGGCGTGCTGGAGAAATACGATGTCGAGCTGATCGGCGCCTCAGCCGACGCTATCGACAAGGCCGAGGACCGCGAACTGTTCCGCCAGGCGATGATGAAGATCGGGCTCGACGTGCCGACCGGCGTCACGCTGAAAGGCTATCTGCGCCACAAGAAGGATGACGCCGGCAACTTCCTCTATGACGGCCAGAACAATCCCATCATGGAGCTTTCGCCGGAAGCCTTCGCCCACGCGCTGCAGGCGCTGGATGAAGTCGGCCTGCCCGCCGTCATCCGCCCATCGTTCACGCTCGGCGGCACCGGTGGCGGCATCGCATACAACCGCGAAGAATATTTCGAGATCGTGGAAGCGGGCCTCGACGCCTCGCCCACCAACGAAGTGCTGATCGAGCAATCGGTTCTCGGCTGGAAGGAATATGAGATGGAAGTCGTGCGCGACCGCGCCGACAACGCCATCATCATCTGCTCCATCGAGAATGTGGACCCGATGGGCGTGCACACCGGCGACAGCATCACCGTCGCCCCCGCCCTCACCCTCACCGATAAAGAATATCAGCGCATGCGCTCCGCTTCGATCGCGGTGCTGCGCGAGATCGGCGTGGAAACCGGCGGATCGAACGTGCAGTTCGCGGTGAACCCGGCGGATGGCCGCATGGTCGTCATCGAGATGAACCCGCGCGTGTCGCGCTCTTCCGCGCTGGCGTCGAAGGCCACGGGCTTCCCGATTGCCAAGGTCGCCGCGAAGCTGGCCGTCGGCTACACGCTGGACGAATTGCAAAACGACATCACCAAGGTCACGCCCGCCTCGTTCGAGCCGACCATCGATTATGTGGTGACGAAGATCCCACGCTTCGCCTTCGAGAAATTCCCCGGCGCGGAACCCACCCTCACCACCTCCATGAAATCGGTCGGCGAAGCGATGGCCATCGGCCGCACCTTTGCGGAGTCGGTGCAGAAGGCGCTGCGTTCCATGGAAACGGGCCTCACCGGCTTCGACGAGATCGAACTCGCCGACGACATGGACTCGATGCGCGCCGCACTGGCGAAAGCCACGCCGGACCGCCTGCGCATCGCCGCGCAGGCATTGCGCAACGGCATGCCGGTGGAGGATGTCGCGCTGATCGCGAAATACGATCCGTGGTTCCTGCGCGAGATCGAGCAGATTTTGCAGGTCGAGAAGGACGTGTGCGCCAACGGTCTGCCGAAGGACCGCGACGGCTTCCGTCGCCTGAAGACGATGGGCTTCTCCGACGCGCGCCTCGCCAAGCTGACGGGCCAGAAGGAGAAGGACGTTCGCGCTGCGCGCCGCGCGCTGAACATCCATCCGGTGTTCAAGCGCATCGATAGCTGCGCGGCGGAATTCGCAGCGATCACGCCTTATATGTACGCGACCTACGAGACGCCGGTGAATGGGGAGGCCGAATGCGAGGCCAGGCCGAGCGACAAGAAGAAGATCATCATCCTCGGCGGCGGTCCCAACCGCATCGGTCAGGGTATCGAGTTCGACTATTGCTGCTGCCACGCCGCGTTTTCGCTGTCGGCGCAGGGTTTCGAGACCATCATGGTCAACTGCAATCCCGAAACCGTCTCCACCGATTACGACACCTCCGACCGTCTCTATTTCGAGCCGCTGACGGCGGAAGACGTGCTGGAGATCGTGCGCGTCGAGCAAAGCAAAGGCTCATTGGCCGGCGTAATCGTGCAGTTCGGCGGACAGACGCCGCTCAAGCTCGCCAACACGCTGACCGATGAAGGCGTGCCGATCCTCGGCACCAGCGCCGACGCCATCGACCTCGCGGAAGACCGCAAGCGTTTCCAGGTGCTGCTCAACGAGCTGAAGCTGAAGCAGCCGAAAAACGCCACGGCCATGACGCCCGAAGAGACGATAGCGGCGGCGAAAGAGATCGGCTTCCCGATCATCCTGCGCCCGTCTTATGTGCTCGGCGGCCGCGGCATGGTCGTGGTGCCGAACGAAGCGGCGCTCAAGACCACCGTGGCGCAAGGCGACGTGTTCAAGATCTCCGGCGACAATCCGGTTCTGATCGACGGCTTCTTGCATCACGCGATTGAAGTGGATGTGGACGCTATCGGCGACAGCGACGGCGACGTATGGATTTCCGGCATCATGGAACACATCGAGGAAGCCGGCGTGCATTCGGGCGACAGCGCTTGCGCGATCCCGCCGCATTCGCTGCCGAAAAACATCATCGCCGAAATCGAACGGCAGACCGTCGCCATGGCGAAGGCGCTGAACGTGCGCGGCCTGATGAACGTGCAATACGCGGTGCAGGACGGCGAGATCTATGTGCTGGAAGTGAACCCGCGCGCCAGCCGCACGGTGCCGTTCGTGGCGAAGGCCATCGGCCTGCCCGTCGCCGCCATCGCCGCGCGCGTCATGTCCGGCGAGAAGCTCAAATCGTTCAACCTGAAAAAGCCGAACCCGAACCATATCGCGGTGAAGGAAGCGGTGATGCCGTTCAACCGTTTCCCCGGTGTGGACGTGGTGCTTGGTCCGGAAATGAAATCCACCGGCGAAGTGATGGGTCTCGACGAAAACTTCGGCCGCGCCTTTGCGAAAGCACAAGTCGGTGCAGGCCTTCGCCTGCCGCATTCCGGCGTCGTGTTCGTCTCAGTGAAGGATGCCGACAAGGATTACACCCTGCAGCCGGTGCGCGATCTGATCGACATGGGCTTCGAGATCATCGCCACCCGCGGCACCGCGCAGTTCCTGCGCGAGAACGGTCTCGAAGTGAAACAGGTGAACAAGGTTCTGGAAGGCCGCCCGCACATCGTGGATGCCATCAAGAACGGCGAAGTGCAGCTTGTCTTCAACACGACCGAAGGCACGCAGAGCCTCGCGGACTCCTTCTCCATCCGCCGCACGACGCTGCACCAGAAGGTTCCCTACTACACGACCATCGCGGGGGCGGCGGCGGCGACCCAGGCGATCCGGGCGCTGCGGGAGGGGTCCCTTGAAGTGGCCCCCCTCCAGTCTTACAATTCCTGATGTGATCGCTGATTGGGCAATAGAGAAAGTCCCGGCGTAACAAGTACTTAGCAGATTTATCCAGCGTCCGATCCGGTCCTTCCCGGCCGGAAGGGGCGCTTTTGCCACTCAGGACGTTAGTAGTGCCATGGACCGTATTCCGATGACCGCCTCGGGCCTCAAGACTCTGGAGGACGAGCTCAACCACCTCAAGAACGTGGAACGCCACGAGATCATTCAGCACATCGCCGAAGCGCGCGCGCATGGCGATCTCTCCGAAAACGCGGAATATCACGCGGCGAAGGAGAAACAGTCCTTCATCGAAGGCCGCGTGATCGAGCTGGAAGACATGATCGGCCGCGCCGACGTGATCGATCCCACCAAGCTCAGCGGCAACACGATCAAGTTCGGCGCCACTGTCACGCTGGTGGACGAAGACACCGATGAGGAGAAGAAGTACCAGATCGTCGGCGACCACGAATCCGACATCAAGAAGGGCAAGATCTCGATCTCCTCGCCCATCGCGCGCGCCCTCATCGGCAAGAACAAGGGCGACAGCGTGGAAGTCGCCGCCCCCGGCGGCGCGCGGTCTTATGAGATTTTGAAAGTCCAGTTCGTTTGAGAATCCACCCTCCCCTTGAGGGAGGGTCGACAAAATTCGTAGCGCAGCGAAGAATTTTTCGGGGAGGGGTCAGCTTCAAGAGCGGAGCTACAACCCCTCCCCGAATTGCTTTGCAATTCGACCCTCCCTCAAGGGGAGGGTTGATCGCGCACCGCAATCACGGCCGTCATCTCCGCGATCTCTTCGAATCGCCCACCCGGCGACAACTCGGCCAGTTTCGCGCGCAATTCGTGCTCGAACTGGTCTTTGCGGTCGCCAAGCTTCTGCGGCGCCGTGGTAGAGAGCGAAAATGCGAGGCCGACGATGTCGTCCGCCGTGCGCGTCACTTTCAGGAACACACTCACCCGCTCGACATGCGAAAATGCCGAATGCATCAGCACGGACTCGTGCGAACGGTGATCGTCGCGCTCGCGCGCCTGCACATGGAACGAATCCTTGCGGCCATATTCGTCGGCAAGTTCGTGAAACGCCCGACGCCACCGGTTCTCGACCGTCTTGGTGTGGTGATCGTGCAGCAACGCGACGCCGCCGTCCGGCGTCACCATCCGGTCCAGGATTTCCAGCGTCGCTTCGCGGTCCATCCAGTGGAAGGCGCGGCCCATCGTCACCAGCTTGAACGGCCCGATGCCGGCGGGCATGTCGAACGAACTGCCTTGCCTGAGATCGAGCGTCACACCCGCATCGCGCGCGGCCTCGCCGGCGGCCTCCAGCATGCCCGGCTCCGGATCGACGCCCGTCACCGCCATTCCCGCTTTCGCGAACGGAACGGCGAGAAGCCCCGGCCCGCAACCGAGGTCCATCACCGCGTCGCCCTCGTTCAGCTTCATATGCGCGATAACGCGGCGGATGAGCAGATCGGGATAACCGAGCCGGTAGCGGGTGTAATACGGCACCGTGGTCTGGAAGCGGCGCGGATCGTAGGTCTGGGCGGGATTTGACATGTTTGGCTTTGTGCGTGGGGTCTTTATATTAGCCGAGAGAGCGACCGGACGGAATCAATGGCGACAATCGCGCTGGTGGACGACGACAAGAATATCCTGACCTCCGTCAGCATGCTGCTGGAGCAGGAAGGCTATCAAGTGAAGACCTTTTCAGACGGTGCTGCCGCTCTGACGGGGCTTTCCGCGTCGCCGCCCGATCTCGCCATTCTCGACATCAAGATGCCGCGCATGGATGGCCTCGAATTGCTGCGCCGCCTGCGCCAGGCCGGTGATCTGCCCGTGATCTTCCTCACCTCCAAGGACGAAGAGATTGACGAATTGATGGGCCTGAACGCGGGCGCGGACGATTACATCCGCAAGCCTTTCTCCCAGCGCTTGCTGCTGGAGCGCGTGAAAGCCGTGCTTCGCCGCAATGAAAGCCACAAGCAGCCGCCGGCCGCCGGCGCGCCGGTGGAACCGAAGAAGGAAGCGCTGGTGCGCGGCAAGCTCGCGCTCGATCCGCAACGCCACGAATGCACATGGGATGGCAAGCCCGTGCGCCTTACCGTCACCGAGTTCCTGATCCTGCAGTGCCTCGCGCAGCGCCCCGGCTTCGTGAAGAGCCGCGACAACCTGATGGACGCGGCCTACGACGACCAGGTCTATGTCGACGACCGCACCATCGACAGCCACATCAAGCGCCTGCGCAAGAAGTTCAAGGCGATCGACGACAATTTCGACGCCATCGAGACGCTCTACGGCGTCGGCTATCGCTACAAGGAATAGTGGCACAGCGTGGCTTTCGAAACGCCCACGCAGTTTCCGCGGTTCTCCGCCCTCACCCGGCGCATCATCTTCTTCAACGCGGTCGCGCTGATCATCCTGATCGGCGGCGTGCTCGTCGTGCAGACGAGCGGCCGCAGCCTGATCGACGAGCGCATCAGCGGCATCCGCCAGCAGGCACTGATCGTGGCCGGAACGCTGGCCGAGTACACAACCAATGAAGAAACGCACAAGCTGAAGGAAGAGGAAGCAGAGTCGCTCCTGCGCCAGCTCATCGCGCCAACCAAGCTGCGCGCGCGGCTTTACGGCACCGATGGACGGCTGGAGACGGACACGCGCGAGCTCCTGCCGCGCAATGTGGTGCAGGTGTCAGAGCTTCCGCCGCTCGATTTCTGGAGCCGTGTCGATCAGACGTGGAAGCGCATCTTCGATGGCGTGATGGGTATCCGCCCCTTTGCGCGGTTGCAGCCCTATTTCGAAGCGGGCAGCGACGGGCGCGTCTATGCGGAGGTGAACGCGGCGCTCAGCGGCGAAACCGCCACCGCCGAGCGCGTCGACGAGCGCAACCGCATGGTGCTGTCGGTCGCCGCGCCGATCCAGCGCTTCAAGGCGATCTATGGCGTGCTGATGGTCTCCACCGAAGGCGGCGATATCGACGACATCATCCGCGAAGAGCGCGTGACGCTGATCGAGGTGTTCGCGGTGGCGCTGATCGTGATGCTGTTGTCCTCGCTCTACCTCGCGGGCTTCATTGCCGAGCCGATCCGCCGCCTCGCTGCTGCCGCGGACACCGTGCGCAGCGGCCGCGCGGGCCGCGATACCATTCCGCGCTTCCGCGAACGGCATGACGAGATCGGCGACCTGTCGGAAAGCCTTTCTGCGATGACACAGGCGCTTTACGACCGCATCGACGCCATCGAAAGCTTCGCCGCCGACGTGGCGCACGAACTGAAGAACCCGCTCACTTCGCTGAAAAGCGCGATCGAGATGTTCTCCCGCGCGAAGGACGATTCCTCCCGCGAGAAACTGATGGACGTGGTGCGCAATGACGTACGCCGTATCGACCGCCTCATCAGCGATATCTCCGATGCGTCGCGCCTGGATGCCGAACTCAGCCGCGAAACGCCGGATCGCGTGGATCTCACGCATCTGCTGAAGACCATCGTCGAGGTCTATAAATTCATGGAGCTGCCGCGCGGCGTGACGCTGGCGCTTGCCTCCACCTTGCCCGAGGGCGCAACTGTGATCGGCCGCGACGAACGGCTCGGCCAGATCTTCCGCAATCTCATCGACAACGCCGTCTCGTTCAGCCCGGACAAGGCGACGGTTTCGATCACCGCGCGCGCGGAAAACGGCAAAGCGCTCATCGGTGTCGCCGACGAAGGCCCGGGCATTCCGCCCGACAATCTGGAATCGGTGTTCAACCGCTTTTATACCGAGCGTCCGGCGGAACACGGCTTCGGCAAGAATTCCGGCCTCGGCCTCTCTATCGCGCGGCAGATCGCGGAAGGCGCGAATGGCCGGATATGGGCGGAAAACCGCGAAACCGGCGGCGCGCGCTTCACCGTTGAATTGCCGCTCGCAAGGACCACATAAGTGACTATGGTGAACATTCACGCCTCCTGTGTCCTGCTCGGCGATGCGGGAAAGGTCTTCGGCGCGCTGGAAGATACCGGCGTTCTCTTGCTGGGTGAAAGCGGCAAAGGAAAATCCGACCTCGCATTGCGCCTCATCGAGCGCGGCGCGAAACTCGTCGCCGATGACCGCTGTGAGATTTCCGCACGCGACGGCGCGCTGTATGCGCGCGCCCCGAAATCGCTCGCGGGTCTCATTGAAGTGCGCGGCGCGGGCATTGTCGCACTGCCTTTCGCAACCGAAGCGCGCATCGCGCTCGCCGTCGAAATGATGGAAGAAGGCTATGTGCCGCGCATGCCGCAGACCGAGCGCTATATGACGCCGCCGGAGATCGTCATTCAGGAAGATGAACGGCCGCCGCTCATCTGGCTCGCGCCATTCGAAGCCTCGGCGCCCGCGAAAGTGGCGATTGCCGCTGCGGCGTTTTCCAAGGCACTTTTCCGTGAGCATCGCAACCCTTAAATCCCCTTTTCTCGCGCGCGCGAATTGCTATCGTTCGCGCCGCGAGGGGGCCTGGTTTTTGTCATGATTGGAATCGTTCTCGTTACGCATGGACGTCTCGCGCAGGAAATCATTTCCGCGATGGAGCACATGGTCGGCCCGCAGACACATCTGCGCGCCGTGTGCATCGGCCCCGAAGACGATATCGAGCGCCGCCAGCGCGAGATCGCTGCTGCCGCCAAAGCGGTCGACATGGGCAGCGGCGTCGTGATCGCCACCGACATGTATGGCGGAACGCCCTGCAATCTCGCGCTCACATTGCTGGCGCGCGGCAAGGTGGAAGTGCTTGCCGGCGCGAACCTGCCCAGCCTCATCAAGCTGGTGGACATTCGCGGGCGCCTGCCGCTCGAGCAGGCGGTGAAGGAAGCCATCGACGCGGGCCGCAAATACATGCGCGCCGGCTCGGCCGACCTGGCAGGTCACGGATGAGCGAGCCTTCGCGGCGGCGCGCCGTCGCCACGATCGTCAACAAGAAAGGCTTGCACGCGCGCGCCTCCGCGAAACTCGTCGAAGCATCGGCGCGGTTTCAATCGCGCGTCACGGTGAGCAAGGACGGGCAATCGGTGGACGGCCGCTCCATCATGGGATTGATGATGCTGGGCGCGCCGCTCGGCACGCAGATCGAGATCACCGTGGAAGGCGCGGACGCCGATGAGGCGATGAAAGCGATCCTGGCGCTGGTGGAAGCGAAATTCGGCGAAGACGACTAACATGGCCACGAAGGTACGGAATTTCCTGAAAGTCGCTTTCGCGCTTCTGTTCGCGCTGCTCGCGCCGCGCGCCTTTGCCGACGCCCCGGCACAGCCGGTTCTGGGAAAGATCGAAGCCCATCCCGCGTTGTGGACGGTGCATGGGCCGAAAGGCACCGCCTATCTCTTCGGCTCGATTCATATCCTGCCGCCGAATATGGAATGGCGCACGCCGAAGGTGACCGCGGCGTTGAAGGCGTCCGACACTTTCGTGTTCGAAGTCCCGCTCGACGATGCGACGCAGGCGCGTGTCGCCGATTTTGTGCGTGACAACGCCACCTTACCGGTGGGCACGTCCCTGCCCTCGCTGCTGAATGACGAGGCGCGCAAGGATTATCGTGATGCGCTCGCGGTATCGGGCGTTTCTGGCGCGATGCTGGTGGACAAGCGGCCCTGGTTCGCCGCGCTGGTGATCGAAGTGGGCTACATGAACCAGCGCCACCTTTCACCGGACGCCGGCGTCGACAAGCAGGTTTACGCCGATGCGCTGGCGCGCGGCGTCAAGAACTTCCGCGCACTCGAAACGCCGGAGGAGCAGTTCCGTCTCCTCATGCCGGACGATCGCAAGCTGGAAGTCAAGGAGTTCGATGCCAGCCTGAAGGAAGTTCTCAAGGACAAGGGCGAGATCGGCAACCTGATCGATGCCTGGGCCGCGGGCGACGTGAACCGCCTCGGCCACCTCATGAACAGTGAGCTCAAAAGCGATCCGCGCATGGAGAAGGAATTGCTGGACGACCGCAACGCCAAATGGGTCGGCAAGATCACGGCGATGCTGAACGAGGACCACACTTATTTCATCACCGTCGGCGCCGGTCACCTGGCCGGGCCAAAAGGCGTGCCCGCGTTGTTGCGCGCAAAAGGATTCAAGGTCGACGGCCCCTAGACGCGCGACAACGGCGGCGCGACATCCTCCAGCGATTGGCGCTCCGCGTTGACGCCGATCCATATCTCGACCGCCCCCGCCAGAACCATCAGAACGCCGCCGATCACATAACCCAGAAACACGTCCCCGCGCGCGCCGCTTTCGATCAGCGCGCCGAAGATGAGCGGCCCGGTGATGCCGCCCAGCGCGGTGCCGAACGCATAGAAGATGCCGATGGCCCGCGCGCGCACTTCCAGCGGGAAGCTCTCGCCCACGGTGAGATAGGCCGCGCTCGCGCCGCAGGAGGCGAAGAAGAAGTTGATGGACCACAGCGCCGTCTGCACGCCCGCGCCGACGATACCTTTCGCGAACAGCCAGCCTGTGGCCAGCATGATGATACCGGAAATCGCGTAGGTCGCCGCGATCATCACTTTTCGGCCCACGGTATCGAACAGATGCCCCAGCAGCAGCGGTCCCAGCACGTTACCGAGCGCGAACGGGAGCAGATAAAGCCCGACCGATTGGGGCGCGATGCCATAGAACTTCGTGAGGATCAGCGCATAGGTAAAGAAGATCGCGTTGTAGCAGAACGCCTGCGTCGTCATCAGCACGATGCCCAGCACCGTGCGGCGCGGATAGCGCGCGAACAACGAACGCACGATTTCACCGAAACTGCGCCGCGTTGCGGAAAGTTCGATGGTCTGCGCCGGCATCGCGTCATGCGCATGACCTTCCACGCGCCGCTCGATGTCGGCCACCGTGCGCTCCGCAGCTTCGACATCGCCGTGGATCATCAGCCAGCGCGGGCTTTCCGGCACGAAGCGGCGCAAAAAGACGACGACGATCGCCAGCACGCCGCCGATCACAAACGCCAATCGCCATCCCAGCCATGCGGGAATGAGCGCAGTATCGAGCACCACCAGCGAACCCAGCGCACCGACGGCGGCGCCGATCCAGAAGCTGCCGTTGATCGCCAGATCGACACGCCCGCGGAAGCGCGCCGGCGTGAACTCCTGTATCGCGGAATTGATCGCGGAATATTCCCCGCCGATGCCCGCGCCCGTCAGCATGCGAAAGAATGCGAAACTCGCGAAATTCCACGAGAAGCCGGTCGCGATGGTGGCTATGAGATAGAGCCCGACCGTCACGGTGAAGAGCTTCTTGCGGCCGAAACGGTCCGCCAGATCGCCGAACACCAGCGCGCCGATCACGGCGCCCGCCACATAGAGACTACCCGTCAGGCCGATCTGGCTCGGCGAAAGCGCCAGCGTGGATTTTTCCGAGAGCACGCCGGAGAGCGAACCCACAAGCGTCACTTCAAGACCGTCGAGGATCCAGGTGATGCCCAGCGCCATCACGATCAGGGTGTGAAAGCGGCTCCAGGGAAGGCGGTCGAGGCGGGCGGGAATATCGGTGCGAAACGCCATGCGCTTCGATAGCGCGCGAATATCGGACGGCGCAACCTGTTCAGCCTTCGGTCTGCGCCGCAACGCGCAACAGGGATTGATGGAACTTCTCCGGCTCCGCAAGGAACGGAAAATGCGCCGATTGCTCGAACCAAATGATTTCCTTGTGCGGCGCGTCCAGCCGCTTTGCATATTCCTGCGCGCACGGCGGTGGTGTCACATGATCGCCGCGACCTTCGAAGAAATAGACCGGCACGGGAATGCGCGGCACCGCATCCATCAGGGCGCCCGAATACACATCCCGTTTCAGATGGCCGTGCGTAAAGCGGATTCCCTCTCGCGTGTGCCAGACGTCGCGCAGGGAATATTCCGGCGCGCGCAAGCTCATCAGCCACAACGGCATCTTGTTGGTCGCCTGCTCCAGCGCGCCGCCATAAGCGAACACGGCCACCTCGTGGTCGAACGGCTTGTGGGCTTCGATGGTTTTCACAAGCGTGTTGTCGTGACGCGCGACCGCTTGCGACAGCAGCCATGTCTCCTGCATCGCCTGAACGCGCTTCCACCGGCATGCCACCTGCCCCACGCCCACATAGGCGCGCACAAGATCGGGCCGCTGCGCCGCGACGAGCGCGCCCAGCTCCGTACCGTAGGAATGACCAACGAGAATGACTTTGCGCGCGCCGAACCGCGCCTGCAGGTTCTCGATCAACGCGATGGTGTCCGAGATTTCCTGGCCGGTGCGCATGCGGGGCATGTCGGCCGGACCGCGATAACTCTTGCCGGCGCCACGCCGGTCCCACTGCACGACAAGGAAATCGTCTTCGAGCGGGCGCTGGAACGCATGCGCGAACCGCATCATCGCATTGCCGGGGCCGCCATGCAGAAAGAGAACGATGGGCGCGTGACGATCACGGCCACGGATCAGCACCCATTGCGGATCGCCACCCATTGTCACCTGTTCCAGAGATGCAATAGCGGCGCCGGGATGCGCAGGATCGTCGGCAATCGCGGGCGTGTACGCCCGTGACGCCCACCATGCGAGCGCAGCCACGACGGCCATCGCCGCTGCGCATCCCCCAACAATCCGCTGCATCGAGCCCCGAGCTCTGTGCTCTACGGCGGAAATCCTAGCGGATCAGAGATTGATATTTGGAAAATGCCATTTCCGGCAAAAGCTTACGGCTTAAATAAGGATATGCATATCCCTTTATATGTTCCTTGCCCACCCTCGCCCCGGCTGCTATACCGCGCGGCGCTAACCCTCGAAGGATTCTCATCGTGGCCAACGACTACGTTGTTGCAGACATCAAGCTTGCCGATTTCGGCCGCAAGGAAATCTCGATCGCCGAAACCGAAATGCCCGGCCTGATGGCCACGCGCGAAGAATTCGGCAAGTCCAAGCCGCTGAAGGGCGCGCGCATCGCCGGATCGCTGCACATGACGATCCAGACCGCGGTGCTGATCGAGACGCTCAAAGAACTCGGCGCCGATGTGCGCTGGGTGTCGTGCAACATCTACTCCACGCAAGACCATGCCGCCGCCGCCATCGCCGCCACCGGCACGCCGGTCTTCGCCGTGAAGGGCGAGAGCCTGAAAGATTATTGGGATTACACCGCGCGCCTGTTCGACTGGCACGGCGGCGGTTTCCCGAACATGATCCTCGACGACGGCGGCGACGCCACGATGCTGGTGCATCACGGCCTGCGCGCCGAGAAGGGCGACACCGCTTTCCTCGACAAGCCGGGCAATGAGGAAGAGGAAGTCTTCTTCGCGCTCATCAAGCGCCTGTTGAAGGAAAAGCCGAAGGGCTGGTTCGCGGACGTCGCCGCCAACATCAAAGGCGTTTCGGAAGAAACCACCACCGGCGTGCATCGCCTCTACATCATGGAAAAGGAAGGCAAGCTGCTCTTCCCCGCCATCAACGTGAACGACAGCGTCACCAAGTCGAAGTTCGACAACCTCTATGGTTGCCGCGAGTCGCTGGTGGACGGCATCCGCCGCGGCACCGACGTGATGATGGCCGGCAAGGTCGCCATGGTTGCGGGCTTCGGCGACGTGGGCAAAGGCTCCGCCGCGTCGCTGCGCCAGGCCGGTTGCCGCGTGCTCGTCTCCGAAATCGATCCGATCTGCGCGCTGCAGGCCGCGATGGAAGGCTATGAAGTGGTGACGATGGACGATGCCGCGCCGCGCGCCGACATCTTCGTCACCGCGACGGGCAATGTGGATGTCATCACCATCGACCACATGCGCAAGATGAAAGACCGCGCCATCGTCTGCAACATCGGCCATTTCGACTCCGAGATTCAGGTCGCGGCGCTGAAGAACCTGAAATGGGACAACATCAAGCCGCAGGTCGACGAGATCACCTTCCCCGACAACCACCGCATCATCCTGCTGTCGGAAGGCCGCCTGGTGAACCTTGGTAACGCGATGGGCCACCCGTCCTTCGTGATGTCGGCGTCGTTCACCAACCAGACCTTGGCGCAGATGGAGCTATTCAACGCGAACGGCAAGTACCAGAAGAAGGTCTATACGCTGCCGAAGCATCTCGATGAGAAGGTCGCGCGCCTGCACCTCGCCAAGGTCGGCGCGAAGTTGACGGAGCTCTCCAAGACGCAAGCCGACTACATCAGCGTGCCGCAGGCAGGGCCCTACAAGCCGGATCACTACCGCTATTAAGGAACCTTCGTGCCCCGTTCTTCGCACAGCGAACACCACCGCATCGGCCGTGAAGGCTGGCTGCGCGCGGCGGTGTTGGGTGCGAATGACGGGGTGCTTTCCACCGCAAGCCTGATTCTCGGCGTGGCAACGGCCACCCATTCTCCCGGCGGGATTCTCGTCGCCGGCGTTTCGGGCCTGCTTGCCGGCGCATTGTCCATGGCGGCCGGCGAATATGTTTCCGTGAGTTCGCAGGCGGACATAGAAAAAGCCGATATCGCACTGGAAAGCCGCGAGCTGGCGGAAGAACCCGGCGCGGAGCTTCGCGAACTCACCAACATCTACATCAAGCGCGGCCTGACGAAGGAACTTGCGGCGCAAGTCGCGCAGCAGCTTACCGCGAAGGATGCGCTCGCCGCGCATGCACGCGATGAACTCGGCATCTCCGTCCACACGCGAGCCCGGCCGATTCAGGCGGCGCTGGCTTCCGCGGCCTCGTTCGCGGCCGGCGCGGCCGTGCCGCTTGTCGCCGCCGTCATCATGCCGATCGGTGCGGTGGTGGCCACGGTCTATGCCGTTTCCGTGGTTGCTCTCGCAGGCCTGGGCGCGCTCGGCGCGCAGGCCGGCGGCGCGCCCATTCTTCCCGCCACGTTGCGCGTCACCTTCTGGGGCATCGTCGCCATGGCGGTGTCGGCCGGCGTCGGCACCCTCTTCCACGTGCAGGTGTGACGATGCCCGGACCGGTGATCCGCCAAAGCGACGCGTTTCACACGGCGAAGAACGGCGTCGACATGTGGATCTACAACGGCAAGGCCGAATGTGCCGAGGCGGCCGTCGTCTATCAGGAAACCGCCGCCGGCCATGCCGAAGAATTCCGCCACGCCAAAAGCGCCTTCATCTTCTTCATCATCGAAGGCAGCGGCGAATGGATCATCGAAGATGAAACCTTCCCCGTCGCCGCGCGGGACGTGGTGATCGTGCCCAAAGGCAAGCGCTTCTGGTATCGCGGCAATCTCAAGCAAGTCTGCGTCACCGCACCCGCCTGGGAAGCGGAGTACGAAGAGCACATCCGCGACGTGACGCTCTAGTCGAACAGCGTCTTCATCAATTTTCCCGGACGGGCTTCCTTCTGAAGCTGGTCGAAGGTGCATTGTCTGGGCGATTTATCGGGACGCCAGCGCACCAACCCGGTCCCATGCCGGAAGCGGTCGCCGGTGACGTGGTCGTAGCGCACTTCGACGACGAGCTTCGGCGTCAACGGTTCCCACTGCGCGCTGCGTTCCGTGGACCAGCGGCTCGGGCCGCCGGGTGCGTTGCCGGTGAAGCCTTCACCACCCCGCAATGGGGCCAGTTTCTTCTTGAGCGCACTCTGGTCGGCTTTCGCGATGCCGGACGTGAAGCCCACATGATCAAGCTTGCCGTCGGCGTTATAGAGCCCAAGCAGCAGCGAGCCGATGTCTTTGCTTCCTGTCGCATAACGAAAGCCGCCGACGACGCAATCCGCCGTGCGCAGGCATTTCACCTTCAGCATCACGCGTTCTTCGGATATGTAAGGCAGATCGAGCGGCTTGGCGATCACGCCATCCAGCGCGCCGCGCCCCGCTTTGTTCAACCACTTCTTCGCGTCGGCGCGCTTCCGGCTATAGGGCGACAATTTGAGCCGATCCGATTTCGCGCTTCTATAGAATGCTTCCAGCGCGTGCCGCCGTTCAGCCAGCGTGTCATCCATCAACAATGTGCCGTTCGAATCTTCCAGCATGTCGAACAGCATCAAGATCGCCGGCGTCTCCTGTGAAAGCTTGTCGATCCGGCTTTGGGCGGGGTGCAGCCGCATCTGCAGCGCATCGAAAGACAGCGTCGTGCCCCGCGGAATAAGCAATTCGCCGTCCACCACGAACCGTTTCGGCCTCGCAGATTTCAGTGCTGCAACGATCTCGGGAAAGTAACGTGTCAGTGGCTTGCCGGATTTGGCGCGAAGCTCAACCTTCGCGCCATTCCGGAAGGCGAGACAGCGGAAGCCATCCCATTTGGGCTCGAACTGCCACTCGCCCTCATGCGGCAGCTCGTCCACCAGCCGCGCTTCCATCGGCCGGGTGTGCGTGGGCGACGGCTTGCGTCCGGCTGTCGTCATCCGCAATCCGCCGCCCCGGTGTCTACTTCTTTTTCTTCTTGCCGCCCTTGCGCTTTTTGCCCTTGGCCTTCTTCGGGACTTTTTTGCCCTTCGCGCGCGCCTCGGAAAGGCCGATGGCGATCGCCTGCTTGCGGCTCTTCACCTTGCCGCCTTTGCCGCCCTTGCCGCTGCGCAGCGTGCCTTTCTTCTCTTTCTTCACCGCACGTTCGACGTCCTTGCTCGCGCTTTTGGAATACTTTCGCGCCATTCTTTCCTCCTGACTGGCACTGGCTCGTCAATTCAACCGGCGAGAGCGGGAACCGGTTCCCGATTCCATCGGTTTCGTCGTCAGGGAGAGCCCGATGTCCATCTTCGAAGACGCCAAGAAACTCGGCGAGAAAGCGACCGGCATCGGCCGCCCAGATCCGAGCGCGATCGTCGTGCGCGACATCGAGCCTGAAGAGCATACGTTCCGCGACGATGGCGAGACACCGAACAATCAGAAATTCCCATTCCTGATTTATCGGCAGGCCGTGGTGCTCGACAACAAGCACGATCCCGCCGCGATCTTCGAGGAACTCTTCGCGAAGAACGGCTGGGGCAGATCCTGGCGCAACAGCATCTACGACTTCCTGCACTTCCACACGCACACCCATGAAGTGCTCGGCATCGCGCGCGGCTCGGCGCGCGTGCAGTTCGGCGGCAAGCACGGGCCGGTCCTCGACGTGAAAGCCGGCGACGTGATTGTGCATCCCGCCGGCACCGGCCACGAACGGATCGGTCCGCCGGACAACCTGCTGGTCGTCGGCGCCTATCCCTTGGGTGCTGGCGGCGGCAACTATGACCAGCCGGAGCCCGAAGACCTCCCCCATGAGGAGGCACGCGCCGCGGTCGATGCCGTCCCTGCGCCGCAGAACGACCCTGTGTTCGGGAATGACGGTCCGCTCGTCCGGTTGTGGCGCTGAAACCCACACATTCCGTAGCCGGATCGCCTAATTCGCTGAATTGACTCGGGAAATAGGAATTCGGCCCAAAATATTGGGCGGCTAGGCATATTTAGGTTTTTACACTTTCTTAACCACATTCCCTAGTCAGACTCGGACCTCGCGCGTATCTTCTTGATTCCAATGGTGATTCGCCGCCAGACCGGGGCGAAATTGGGGGAACGGCGTTAATGCGTCCCAGTGGGGGGCCAAAAGGAAGCCGAATGGCTGGGAGAGGAAGGGTGCTCGCGGGCGTTGCAGCGCTTGCTGCTCTCGCACCCGCGCCTGCCTTCGCCGCCTCCACCGCCCTCGACGAAACCACGATGGTTGCAGTCGCCGTCGGCACCGGTGCGGTGGCACTCGCCGTTGCCGCCGGATTGTGGGCCCTCGCCGAACAACACATCTCGCTGCGATTGCGCGCTGCGCTGCGCGGCGCGAACGCCCGCATGCGTGCTTCCGCCAGCGCGCGCGACGCGCTGATCACTGCCGGCAAAGAACCGCTCATCGTGTGGGGCCGCGACGGATCGGCGTCGCATTCCTACGCAGGCGCCGAAGCACTTCTGGATTCCTGTCTCGAAGGCGCAAACGCGACGGAGCTTTCCCAAGCCATCGACGCATTGAGCGATCAGGGTGTGCCGTTCCAGCTTACCGCGCATGACCGCAACGATCGCCCGGTGAAGCTGCGCGGCCGCGCCGTCGGCAGCATGGCGGCGGTGTGGCTGGAGCCGGAAGACACTACGGTCAAGGAAGCCGCGCCGGATTTCCGCGCGGTGCTCGACGCACTGCCCATTCCGGTGTGGCTGCGCGACAAGACGCTGTCGCTGGTCTGGGGCAACCGCGCCTTCGCCGCCGCCGCGGGTGCATCGGATGCGGAATTCGCGGCAGGGCTGCAAACTGCGCTCGACCGCAGCGAGCGCGATCTCGCCGCCACCGCCCGCGCCGAAGGGCGCACCACCGAAGCCAAGCGCTTCGCCATCATGGGCGGCCAGCGCCGCGCCCTCGCCTTCACGCACACGCCCATCGAAGACGGCCGCATCGTCGGCAGCGCCATCGACGTCACCGACGTCTCCAACGCCGAAGCCAAGCTGCAGCAGCATGTCGATGCCAATGCCGACACGCTGGACAAGCTGGCCACCGCCGTCGCCATCTTCGGCCGCGATCAGAAGCTGACGTTCTTCAACCGCGCCTTCCTGAAACTTTGGAATCTGCCGGACAATTGGCTCGATACGCATCCGACGGCCGGTGAAATCCTCGACCGTTTGCGCGAAGCGCGCCGGTTGCCGGAACAGCGCGACTATCAGGCGTGGAAGCGCGCCTGGCTCGCCATGTTCGAAGCGCCGAGCGAGAACCATTCCGAAGAACTCTGGCACCTGCCCGACGGCAAAACGCTGCGCATCGTTCCGCAGCCGCATCCCTTCGGCGGGCTCACCTTCCTGTTCGAGGACGTGACCGAGAAGATCTCGCTCGAAAGCTCCTACAACCAGCTCATCAAGGTGCAGTCCGCGACGCTGGATACGCTGCAGGAAGCCGTCGCGGTGTTCGGCCCCGATGGCCGCATGAAGCTGCACAACGCCGCCTTCGCACGCATCTGGAACATGGAGCCTGCGGAGCTTTCCGGCGAACCGCACATCAACCGCATCGCGCAGACCTGCATCGACCGTTTCGGCGATGAGGCGGAATGGCAGAAGCTCGTCGCCGCCATCTCCTCCGGCTCCACGCGCAGCCGCGATTTCGGCGAGATCGAGCGCAACGACGACAGCATCGTCTCCGTCTCGCTGGCGCCGCTGCCGGACGGCGCGACGCTCGTCACCTTCGCGGATGTAACCGATCGTTTCCGCATCGAAAGCGCATTGCGCGATCGCAACGAGGCGCTGGAAGCGGCGGACCAGCTCAAGTCCGATTTCGTGCATCATGCCTCGTTCCTGTTCCGCGATCCGCTGAACGCCGTGCGCGGCTTCGCGGACATGCTGGCGGCGGGCGTCGCAGGCGAACTCAGTGGCAAGCAGGCCGAATATGTGCGCGACATTCTTTCGGCCGCGGAGAAGCTCTCCGAAGTCACCAGCGACATTCTCGATCTGGCGATGATCGACAGCGGCACCATGCGGCTGGAATTGGCGCGCGTGGATCTCTACGAACTTCTGCAGCGCGTCTCCGAGCCCTTGCGCCAGCACAGCGAAAGCCTGGACATCACCTTCACGCTGGATGTGCGGCAGGATATCGGACAGGTCGTCGTCGATCCGCGGCGCGTCAGCCAGATCGTGTTCAACCTGCTCTCCAACGCTTTCCGCTTCACGCCCCGCGGCGGGCGCATCACGCTGGGTGCGGACATCGTCGCCGATGACGTGCAGATCTACGTGCAGGACTCCGGTCCCGGCATCGCGGAGGAGATGAAGGCGCAGGTGTTCGAGCGCTTCAGCGCCAAGAGCCGCGAAGGCAAGCGCGCGGGCGCAGGCCTCGGCCTCGCACTCGTCAACCGCTTCGTCGAGCTGCATGACGGCTGGGTGGAAATCGAAAGCGCGCCGGGACAAGGCACCCTGGTGCGCGCGCATCTGCCCCGCCGCCTGCCCGACGGCGCGCCGCCGACCGATCAAAGAAACGTGGCGTAACTTTTCCTCCCCCGTTTACGGGGGAGGTGTCGAGCGCAGCGAGACAGAGGGGGCCTTCTGCATTGCCCCCTCCACCGCTTCGCGGTCCCCCTCCCCCGTAAAACGGGGGAGGAAAAATCAACTCTGCAGCCAGGCCAGCAGATCGGCGTTGATCTTTTCGTGCTGCGTCGTCGGCATGCCGTGCGGGAAGTCTTCGTAGGTGATGAGCGTGCCTTTCTGCAGCAGCGCCGCGGACTTCGGGCCGGAGTCGGCATAGGGCACGACCTGATCACCTTTGGAATGCATCACCAGCCCCGGCACCGTGATCTTCTTCAGGTCTTCGGTGAAATCGGTTTCCGAGAACGCTTTCACGCAATCGTAGTGGGCCTTCACGCCGCCCATCATGCCCTGCCGCCACCAATTGTCGACGATGCCGGGAATGGTTTTCACGCCGGGCTTGTTGAAATTGTAGAACGGCCCTTCCGGCACATCGCGGAAGAATTGCGCGCGGTTGAACGCCGTCTGCACGCGGAACGGATCGAACACGGAGCGCGGCAGCCCTTCCGGATTGGCGTCCGTCTTCAGCATCAAAGGCGGCACCGCGCTGATCAGCACGACGCGGGCGACACGTTCCGGATAGCGTGCGGCGTAATGCACGACCTCGCCGCCGCCGGTGGAATGGCCGACATGGATGGCGTTCGTCAGGCCCAGATGCGCCGTCAGCGCCGCAAGATCGGCGGCGTAATGATCCATGTCGTTGCCGGTGTTCGTTTGCGTCGAGCGTCCATGTCCGCGCCGGTCATGCGCGATCGCGCGATAACCGTGCTGCAGGAAGAACATCATCTGCGCGTCCCAGTCGTCCGCCGACAGCGGCCAGCCGTGGCTGAACACGATCGGCTGACCGGAGCCCCAATCCTTGTAGTAGATCCTCACACCATCGCTCGTCGTGACGTAACCGTCTTCCATGCGCGTATGCGACATTGTCATCGGCGTTGCCTTTTTCGGCGCCGCTTCGACAGAGCCCGCAACGGCAGCGGCGGCAGCAACACCAACGCCTCCGGCAAGCAGCGCACGGCGCGAGGCGTTCGAAATATTGTCTGTCATGTGAAACCCCTTTGTGATCAATCGGCGGTTGAAGCGTCGCGCAAACGCAGCCCCGCGGGAAGCACTATTTGCGTGCCCATGTTTCGTGCATGCATGCCAAATCGGCACGCACTAAGCGCAGCACGCTGCAGCAACCGGAATGTCGCTTTCGTTTCAAATCACTTGGAGAGGAAATCCACGATCAGTTTCGTCGTCGCCGCCGGGTTTTCTTCCATGATCCAATGGCCGGAATCCGGGACGACACCGCCTGTCACAGTGGTCGCGACCTGGTCCAAATCCTTCTTCATCGTAAGGCCATAGGATTTCTCCGCACCCAGCGCATAGACCGGCATCGTCAGCTTGCCGCCTTTCGCCAGCATCGCGCGATTGTCCACGCCGTCCTGCGGGAACGCTTTGAACTGCTCGAACGCATCATGCATCGCGTGGGGCTTGGCATAGATCGCCGCATAATGCGCGCGCGTCGCTTCGTCGATGCGCTCGGGATGCGCGGACAGCTCGTTGTAAAAGCGATCGAGGAAGATACGCTCACGCCCCGCGACCAGCCGCTCTTCATCCGGCCCGTAGAAATTGAAATGCCAGGTCTTCGGATTGACGAGCTGGTCCTGCCATATCTGTCCAATGCCCGGCAGCGGCGCGTCGATCACCACCCATTTGGTGATGCGCGCGGGATATTGCGCCGCCAGCGCATAGCCCACCATGTTGCCGATATCGTGCGTGACGAGATCCGCTTTCTGGATCTTCAGCGCATCCATCACGCCGGCGATGTCCACCGCTTCGTTCTTCTTGGTGTAGCCCGTATCGGGATGCGCCGACGAACCCATGCCGCGCAGATCGGGCACGACGACAGTGTGGTTCGCCACCAGCACCTTCGCCACCGGCGCCCACATGTCGCCGGAGTCGCCGAAGCCATGCAGCAGAACCACCGCGGGGCCGCTGCCGCCGACGCGCACATGGATCGTCGTGCCGTTGGTCTTGATGTCCTCGGCTTTGAAATTCGCGGGAAAAGGCTCGACGGCCAATGCCGGCGACGCGATCAACAACGCGCCGAAAATGAACGTGGAAATGCGCAGCATGAAATCCCCCGATGAATGCCGGCGCGGATGCTGGCGGATTCCGGGAGAGCGATCCAGCGAATTATGGTGTTTGCCGCGCTAGCCTGTGATCCAGGCGAGCGATGGCGCGAAAAGCATCAGAAAGGCAGCGGCCACGATCAACGCGATCACGGCCCAGATGAGATGATGGCGCTGCCAGATCATGGTTGTTGGACGTCCGGATAATATTGCGGGGCTTCCCTACGGTCGAACATGCCATAGTCGCGCACGATCCGCACGCTGCGCAGCCGAGAGCCGCCCGGCAATTTCGCCGCCCGGGCGAAAGCCTGTGCCGACGCGCCATCGCGCCAGGACAAAAGCGCGATGATGTCGCCCGGCGATAGCACCGCGTCGAATACGTCCCATGCGGTCAATCCCGGGGCGTTACGATCTACAACCAGCCAATCGGCAACAGCGTCGGCCTTTGTGGCCTTCACCCAATCTTCCGGCCGCTTGGCATCGATCAGCATGGCGGTTGTGCCTTCGCCGGTCTGCGTTTCGTCCAGCCGTTGTTCGGTGATCGCGTAGCCCTTGGGCGGCGCGGTATCGGATGTGATCTGGCCGACGCGCAAATGATAATCGGCGAGCACGCCGCCACGGCCCTTCTCCTGCACCTCATGATGGTGCGCTTTCGTGCGCCAGCGCACGACGGCTTTCTCGTCGCGCCAGTTCGATAGCGATAACAGCCAGCCGTCACGCGTCAGGCTGCGATAGCGGATATTGTCGATGAAGCCGTCGATCTGCTCCAGTTCCGGCCTGAGCGATTTGGCAAGTTCGAGATAAGTATCCCGCGCGCGCGGGCGCACTTCGAAGATGACGGAGAACATCGAACCACCTCATGCGAACGCAACAGGCCGGATCGTAACGACCCGGCCTGCGCGAAACGTTCGATGGCGGTGGAAGTGTTAGTGCTGGCTCTTCGGCATGCGCACCGTCAGGCCGTCCAGTTCTTTCGACACCTTGATCTGGCACGAGAGGCGCGAGTTCGGCTGAAGTTCCTGCGCGAAGTCGAGCATGGTCTCTTCCATGTCGGACTTCTCGCCCACCTTGTCCTTCCACGCATCGTCCACATAGACGTGGCAGGTCGCGCAGGCGCAGGCGCCGCCGCAATCCGCGTCAATCCCGGGGATCAGGTTCTTCACCGCCCCTTCCATGACCGACCAGCCTTCCGGCACCTCGGCTTCATGCTCTTTGCCGTTGTGCTCGATGTATTTGATCTTCGGCATGGTCTCTTCCCTGAAAGGTGACGCTGGCGTCAGTTATTGGGTTATGTTTTTCATAGGTACGGCCATGTCCGCAAGCCTTTCCGGCGCGACATGGGTGCCGTCGGCGATCAGCTTGCGGCCGACAATATATTCCGGGGCCGCGTTCACGGCCTCGACCGCGGCAACCGCCCCATTTCTCAGGTGAAATACGGCGAATTTTCGTGACGCTGGGTCACCGCGGACGACAAGCTGGTCCCCCGGCCAAGCCAGCCCGGCGATCTGCAATTTCAGGTCGTACTGGTCGGACCAGAACCACGGCACTTCTTTATAGGGCTTGGGCTGGCCCATCATGGCGAGCGAGGCGAACTTCGCCTGGTCGATGGCGTTCTGCACGCATTCGAGCCGGATGTGATTGCCGTCCCGTCCGTGATGGCGCGTGCAATCGCCCGCCGCCCAGATGCTCGGATCGGATGTCTGGCAATGCGGATCGACATGGATGCCGTCGCCCACCGTCAGCCCCGCATCCTTCGCCAGCAGATCGTTCGGCAGGATGCCGATGCCCACCACCGCGATATCCGCCGGATAGGATTTGCCGCCCGCGCGGACGGATTGCAGTTTGCCCTCGCCTTCGAATGCTTCGACACCCGTGTTGAGCAATATGTTCACGCCCGCATCGCGGTGCGTCTTGTCATAGAAATCGGAGATCGGCTTGGACACCGCGCGCTGCATCACGCGCTCCAGCGCTTCATAGACGGTGACATTGAGCCCGCGCTTGCGCGCCACCGCGCCGACTTCGAGCCCGATATAGCCGCCGCCGACAATGGCGACGTTCTTCGCCGTCTCGAATGCGGGCCGCAGCTTGTCCACGTCCGCGATGCTGCGCAGGTAGAACACGCCGGGCAAATCGGCGCCGGGGCATTTGATCTCGCGCACGCGCGAACCCGTGGCGATCAGAAGCTTGTCATAGGGAACCGTGATGCCGTCTTTCAGCGTCACCACCTTCTTCGCGCGGTCGATGCTCTGCGCGGCGGCGTTCAGCATCAGCTCGCATTTGGCTTCGGCGTAGAACGCATCCGGTTTCAGGAACAGCCGCTCGCGGTCCAGCGTGCCCATGAGATAGGTCTTGGAGAGCGGCGGGCGCTGATAGGGGGCGTAAGCCTCGTCGCCGATCATCACCAGGTCGCCGGTGAACCCGTCAGCCCGAAGGCTGGCCACGGCCTGCACCCCGGCCTGTCCGGCCCCGATGATGACGATGCGTTCGCTCAAACCATGCCCCGGAATATCCTGTTGAAACCGGGGTTAGCATGGCCGCGCCGCCAGCCGCAATTGACGCTTTGAGGCGGACGCAGCGGCGGGCTACAAACCGGCAATGCGCATGGAAAACAAGGGATTCGTGGGCGATTTTCCGCTGGCCGGCCTGCCTGCAACGCAGGCGCTCGGCGCGCGCATTGCCGGTGGATTGCGCGCGGGTGACGCGGTCGCGCTGGAAGGCGATCTCGGCGCGGGCAAGACCACGCTGGCGCGCGCCATCCTCGAAGGCCTCGGCGTCACCGAAGACGTGCCCTCGCCCACCTTCACCCTTGTCCAGCAATACGAAACGTCGACGCTGGCCGTGCGGCACTATGATTTCTATCGCATCGAAGAACCATCCGAACTCAACGAGCTTGGCCTCGACGAAGCTTTGGACGAAGGCGCGGTGCTGATCGAGTGGCCGGAAAAAGCGCCGAACGTCCTTCCGCCCGACGCGCTCCATATAAAACTCACAATCACCAAGGATCGTTCGCGCAACGCCCATATCGAAGGCCCCTCGCGCTGGAGCGAAGTTCTGAAAGAAGCGCATGTCTGACCGCAGCGAAGAGATGAACGCGTTTCTCAAGAGCGCGGGCTGGGGCGATGCCGCCATCGCGCCGCTACCGGGCGATGCCTCCACGCGCCGCTACTTCCGCGCCGATCTCGGCGGACGCAAAGCCATGGTGATGGATCAGCCGCAACAGGCCGAACAGCCGACGGCGCCTGCCAACGCCACGCCGGACGAACGCCGCGCACTCGGCTACAACGCCATCGCGCGGCTTGCCGGCGCCGATGTCGGCCGCTTCGTCGCCGCCTCCAACTTCCTGCGTGCACAGGGCCTGACCGCGCCGGAGATTTACGCTGCCGACACAAAAGCCGGTTTCGCACTGATCGAAGACCTCGGCCACGGCCTTTATGCCGATGTGCTTGTCAATGGCGCTGACGCTGACGAGCTCTACGGCGCGGCCATCGACGCGCTGGCGAAACTGCACCTCACCGAAGCGCCCACTGCGCTCGCGGACAAGCCGCTGCACAAATATGACGAGACGGCACTGATAGCGGAAACCGATCTGCTGCCGGAATGGTTTTTCCCCGTCGGTCTCGGCCGCAACGCGACGGACGACGAAGTGGCCGAACACCGCGCGCTGTGGAAGCAGACGCTGGATCCCATTTTCGCGCATCCGTCCGTCTTCGTGCATCGCGACTATCACGCGCAGAACCTTCTCTGGCTGCCCGCGCGCAGCGGCCATGCCCGCGTCGGCATCATCGATTTCCAGGACGCCGTCGCCGGAACGCATGCCTACGATCTCGTTTCGCTGGTGGAAGATGCGCGACGCGATGTGGACAGTGCGCTCGCCGAACGCATGACCGCGCGTTATCTGAAGCAGATGGCCGCGCAAGGCACGCCGCTGGACGAAGCGGATTTCCGCGCGCAGGCGGCGATCATGGCGGCGCAGCGCAACGCCAAGATCGTGGGCATCTTCGCGCGCCTTTACAAAAGGGATAACAAGCCGCGCTATCTGGATTACCTGCCGCGCGTGTGGAACTACCTGAACAAGGACCTTTCGCATCCCGCGCTGCGCGATCTCAAGGCATGGTATGACAGGCGCATTCCGCTTTCCGCGCGCGGAAAGCCGCAAGGAGCAAAAGTTTGAGCGTGAACATCACCCGCGCGATGGTCATGGCCGCCGGTTTCGGCACGCGCATGCGTCCGCTGACGAACAATATCCCCAAGCCGCTGGTGAAGGTGCGCGGCAAGGCGCTGCTGGATTATGTGATCGACCGCCTCGTCGAAGACGGCGTGAAGACCATCGTCATCAACACCCATTACATGGGCGATCAGATCAAGGCGCATGTCGCCAAGCGCAAGGACGCGGAGTTCATCATCTCCGACGAGAGCGACGCCATCCTCGATTCCGGCGGCGGCATCTTCAAGGCGCTGCCGCATTTCAAGAACGAGCCGTTCTATCACGCCAATGCCGATACCGTGTGGGTGGAAGGCGCCGCGCATGCCCTGCCGCGCCTGCGCGCCGCGTGGGACGGCGAGAAGATGGACGCGCTGATGCTGCTCGCGCCCACCGTCACCACGGTCTGCTATGACGGCCGCGGCGATTTCATGATGGACCCGAAAGGCAAACTCTCCCGCGTTCCCGAAGGCCGCATCTCGCCTTTCGTGTGGATGAGCATCGAGATTTTGCACCCGCGCCTGTTCGCCGGCGTGCAGGGCAACAAGTTCTCGATCAATCCCCTCTGGGACAAAGCCATCGCCAAGGGCCGCCTCTACGGCCAGCGCCTCGACGGCGTGTGGATGCACATCGACCGGCCGGACGCGGTGAAGGAAAGCGAAGAGTATCTGGCGTACGCCTGACTCCCTCTCCTCCCGAAGGGGGAGAGGGTTGGGGTGAGGGGACATAACTCTCACCGCTAAAAATATTCGCACTCATCACCATATATTTGTGCTCCCCCTCACCCTGCCC
>DATCRK010000071.1:0-62382 GCA_036569005.1 Rhizomicrobium sp.
CCTGCGGACTGACCCCAGCGGGTAAAATGTTGAGCCGCTGCCAAAGCGCAATTACATCCGCCTCTGCCTTGGCATCGTTTTGCTGCCAGACGTCCCGGAACACGAAGTTGTCGGACATGGCGGTTATCCGCTGAATTCAGCCATGAGACATATCACATTGCCGGCTGCAGACCCTGGTTCAGCGTCTGTGCCGGCATTCGGAGAATTGTGCGAAGGGTGGCCTGGCGGACAGGGAGGGATTCGAACCCTCGAACGGCTATTAACCGTTACACACTTTCCAGGCGTGCGCCTTCAACCACTCGGCCACCTGTCCATCTGGGCTGCGGGGAATATCGCCTTGGGCGGCCGGGGGCAAGCCGCGCCCGCCAAAAGAAAAGGGCGGGGCTCGCACCCCGCCCGCAATCTTCGGAAAATCCGGTCCGTCAGTCCGTCCCGGCGCGGCCGAGGCCCAGATCGTGCTCGGCGGCGACGATGGAGATCGTGTAGCCCGCCACCACGTCGAACAGCGTCATCGCCATGATGAAAAAGAACGGCGAAGTCGCGAAGCCCTTGAGCGTGATGAACTCGATCAGCGCCACCACGAAGGTCAGCATCGAGAGGCCATGATTGATGATCTCGCGCGCGGTGGTGCGTGTCGCTTTCACCACTTCCACGAAAAGCAGCAGAAGCGAGATCAGGATGAGCAGATCGCCAAAACTGAACTTCCAGGGATCGCCGGAGAACATTCGGATCGTCACGGAATGATTGAGGCTGAGAAGATCCTGAATGTCGTAGTGGCCGATAACGCCGCCACCGAGTGCAAACAGGTTGTAGATAATGAGCGGAATAATGAGCAGCGGAAAAAGGCGAAACATCGTCGTACTCCCCCGGTGAACCCAATACGTGTTAACCCTTGTATCATATTGGGGCGGAAAAGGGGCGTGGGGGCGACGCCTCTGTGACGGTATGGTTAAACGCCCTGCGGGACTGTACGGAACCGCGCCGTATCAGATTTCCTTGGCGTCGACGGCGCCTTTGAAGCGGTGCTGCAGCCAGCGCACGCCGAAGGTATCGAAAAAGCCCACGACCGCGCGGCTGAAATTCTTGTACTTCGAGGCGCCGTGCATGCGCGCGCGGTGTTCCACCGGCAGGTATTCGACCACGTATCCTTCGCGCTGCATCAGCGCGATCAGGAACCGGTGCATGTTGTCGAAATAGGGCAGGGCGAGGAAGGCGTCGCGGCGAAAGACTTTCAAACCGCAGCCGGAATCCGTCGCGCCGTCGTGCAGCATCGCGTTGCGGAACCAGTTGGCGAAACCGGACGCATAGCGCTTGTTCACGTCATCCTTGCGATGCTGGCGCACGCCCGCGACCATGCCAACGCGCGCGGCGTCGGGTGCGTTCTGCAAGGCATGAAGCAGGCGCGGAATATCCGCCGGATCGTTTTGCCCGTCGCCGTCCAACGTTGCGATGAATTCACCCCGCGCGGCGCGAACGCCCGTGCGCACGGCGCGGCTTTGCCCGATATTGCGCCCATGCGCAATCGCGCGTAGCGACGGGACTTCGGCCTTGAGCGTTTTCAGGACTTCCGCGGTGTTATCCTGCGAGCCATCGTCGACGAAGATGATCTCGGCATCGGTGCCGACAACGCGCAGGATCTCCAGCGCCAGCTGCGCGACATTCTCGGCCTCGTCCTTGACCGGCACGACAACGGAAAGCGTCACGGTCATCTCGAGGTTCCGGTCGATCCCTTGGTACGATAAAGTGGCTTCGGCAGAGTCCGCTTCCCGGTGAAACAGGCTGAACGAAAACATGCGGCCGCGCGCGGCGCGGGCCTTATACAGGCTGGGACGGTGGAGAAACAGGCCTGTGCCAATGCGGCGCACCCCGGCATCGCTGCCGGGCATAACCATGACCGGGTTCCAAAGGCGGAAGCGGGCTAATATCCACCCAATCCGGCTCGGCAAGCCAAGTGCCATCCGTTAACAATCCCCGTCGTTCGGCGGGTTTCCTTCAAGAGGCGTTCCACATGGCTGAGGCGGTAGCGGAGAAGAGCGCGGGCTCGCCTGTCCTGGCGCTGCTGGCGCGCTGGCCCTTGGCGACGCTCTTTCTTCTCTGCGTGATCGCCTGGGTGCCGGGCTTTTTCACTCTGCCGCCACTGGACCGCGATGAGAGCCGTTTCGCACAAGCTTCCAAGCAGATGATCGAGACGGGAAACTATGTCGACATCCGCTATAGCGTCGGTCCGCGTTACAAGAAGCCCGTCGGCATCTACTGGATGCAGGCGGCATCGACGCTGGCCTTCAGCAAGTCGCCTTACAATCAGATATGGACCTATCGTCTTCCGTCACTGATCGGCGGGTTTATCGCTGTGCTGTTGGCTTATTGGTGCGCGCGCGCTTTGGCGCCGCCGGAGATCGCGCTCATAGCCGCGGCACTCATAGGATTCACGGTGGGGCTGACGGCCGAAACGCGTATCGCGAAAACCGATGCGGTTTTGCTAGGGACCGTATTGGGGTCACAAGCCTTGCTCTTGCGGGCCTATCTCGCCGCGCGTCTGCAGCAGACACCGCCCAGCTTCTGGGTGGCGATGGGCGGCTGGGCGGCATTCGCCGTCGGCGTTCTCATCAAAGGTCCGATCATTGTCGCCGTGCTCGCCGTCACCATCGTGGCAATCTCGCTCTGGGACCGCGATTGGAGCTGGATCAAGACCATCCATTGGGGATGGGGCCTGCTGCTGACCGCCATCATCGTGCTGCCCTGGGGACTCGCCATCGAGTTCGCGACGCGCGGTGAATTCTACGAACAGGCCTTGGGGCACGACTTCGCCGCGAAGATTCTCGGCGGACAGGAAACCCATGGTGCGCCGCCCGGCTATTATCTGCTGCTGGCGAGCGTGACGCTCTGGCCCGCGACCTTGTTCGCGCTGCCGGGCGTCGGAAGCGGCATCGCGCTGCGCCGCGATCCGGCCATTCGCTATCTGCTCGCATGGGCAGGCGCGGCATGGCTTCTGTTCGAGATCGTGCCCACCAAGCTGCCGCATTACATCCTGCCGGCTTATCCGGCGGTCGCATTCCTGGGAGCGTTGTGGGCGACGCGCGCTTCGTCGCCTGATGAGCCGACATGGGAGAAGGTGTTGCGCTATCTGGCGGCCCTGCAATTCGCGCTCGGCGTGGCGGCGTTCACAATCGTTCCCATCATCGCGCCCAAATATTTCGGCGAGGGCATCGATCCCTGGCTTGTGCTGGGCGCTTGCTTCGGTGCCGCGCTGGGGCTTGCGGCCGTCATCCTGTTCGTGGGCCGTCACACCATGGCGGCGTCGATCTTCGCCGTTGCGGCCGCGGTCACGTTCTATCCGCTGATCGGATGGGGCGTGGCGCCCAAGGTCGATCAGATATGGATGAGCCCCAAGGCTGCTGCGCTGGTGGCGAAATACAAAGAGCCGGAGGATCCGCCAGTCGTGCTGGGCGGCTATGTCGAGCCCAGCCTTGTCTTCCTTCTAGGTACCAACACGCAGATCCAGAACGGCACGCGCGCCGCCAATGTGACCGCCCAGCAAGGCGGGCTGGCGCTGATCGAGGACCATGAGAAGACGAAGTTCCTCACCCGCCTTGGCCAGCTCGACGCCATCGCCAAGCCGCTTGATGGCGTGTCTGGCTTCAATTATTCGCGCGGCCGGCGCGAGCACATCACGGTTTACCGCGTGACGCCGGCGCAACAGATCATGGAGCCGCCGTCGGAATGAGTGCCGAAGACCGCCGCTATCTGAACTTCGCCCTGACTTTCATTGTCGCCGTTACGGCCATCCGGGTGGCGGTTCTGGTCCTGTCGCCGCTCGATCTTTATCCCGACGAGGCTCAGTACTGGTGGTGGTCGCAGACCCCGGACTGGGGCTATTTCTCCAAGCCGCCCATGATCGGATGGGTGATCTGGCTGACGACAGCCTTCTTCGGCAACGCCGAGTGGGCCATCCGCATCGGCTCCCCGCTGCTTCATGCCCTGACGGCTCTGTTCGTGTTCGGCATCGCCCGGCGCTGCTTCGATGCGCGCATCGGCATGTTGAGCGCCATCGCCTATCTGACGACGCCCGGTGCGTCTTATTCCTCCGGCCTCATCTCGACCGATGTACCTTTGCTCTTTTTCTGGGCAGTCGCGCTCTATGCCTTCATCCGCGCGATGGATGACCCGCGCTGGCGCTGGGCGATCCTGGCCGGCGTCGGGTTCGGTCTCGGCCTCGAAGCCAAATACGCGATGTTCTACCTGCTGCTCTGTGCGGGCATCGCTGCAATCGCTTCAAAGGATGCGCGCAGGGTTGTCCTTAGCGGCCGGGGCGCGGCCATCCTGATCATCGGGTTGATATTGCTGCTGCCCAATATCCTCTGGAATGCCGCGCATCATTTCCCGACCGTGGCCCATACCGAGCACAACGCCGACTGGAGCGCCGCCAGATACAGCGTGAGCGAAACCCTGTCCTTCATTGGTGGCCAGTTCGGCGTGTTCGGTCCACTTCTGATGGTGGGGCTGCTGATCGCTTTCTGGCACCTCGGCCGCGGACCCATCCGGTCACCCAAAAGCCTTGTGCTTGCTGCGTTTTGCGCGCCGCCGCTGCTCTTGATCGTCATCCAGTCGTTCATCTCGGAAGCCAATGCCAATTGGGCCGCGACGGCTTATGTCGCAGCTGTGCCGCTTGCCGTGGCGGCACTGGTCGGCCTGTGGAAGTCCCGTGTGCTGTGGCTATCCTTCGCCCTCAATGGTCTGGTGATGATCGCCTTGTGGCTGATCCTGTTGTCGCCATCGATTGCGGACGGCATCGGGGTCGGCAACGCCTTCAAGCGCATGGAGGGCTGGCAACAACTCGGCAACGCTGTCGCCGAAGAGGCTCGCAGCGGTCACTACGCCACCATTTCGGCCGCGAACCGCAGCATCATGGCCGAATTGCTGTATTATGCGGCACCACGCACTGCTTTTGTTCGCATGTGGGACAAGGACCTGCATGACGACGATCACTTCCAGATGACCTTGCGCCTGGCCGCGCCGGCGCACCGGGTGTTGATGGTCCTGTCGCCGCAAGAGGCGCCATCGATCCTGAACAGTTTCGATTCGAATACGCTCGTGGGCACCGTCACGATTCCCATCGGCGGTCGCCACATTCGTGTGACGCAGCTATACGATGCGCGCGACTATCGCGGTCCACAGGCTTTGCGTTGATACGCGCGAGTC
The DNA here is from genome assembly GCA_036569005.1 of Rhizomicrobium sp. Taxonomy (GTDB): domain Bacteria; phylum Pseudomonadota; class Alphaproteobacteria; order Micropepsales; family Micropepsaceae; genus Rhizomicrobium. Next base: position 5,200 of record DATCRK010000071.1, read on the forward strand.
AGTCCTGATTCACTTTTCGGAAATAGCAAACGCGACTCATCGCATGTGAGTCGCGTGCATGCGCAAAGCTTTGCGAGTTATCGCGCATGCGAACTTCGTTTCGTCTTGCATCGCGCAACATTCGCGCAAATTTAGAACGCATGGCATGCGCGCATGTTGTGCCGTTTTTACTTGAATAAACTTCAATAACGCGCCCGTTTTACTTGGAAGTTTTATTGGGAGAATGTGGCGCGAATTCCAGTATTCGGCCTCCTACACTTGACAAGTTGATGAACGCGCTAATTATCGTTGTGTATTGAGCTTCACCGGTTGAGATCGCTGGGATCTTCGAGGTGCTAGCAGGAGCATTCTGAGACCCACAATGAGTCTCCCGCTGTTGCGAGGGCACCCTGCCAAGTCCTCGCCGCGAGCCGGCCAACAGAAGCCAGCCGCCAGTACCGTTCTCCAGGCACAGAATGCGAAGCAGTTGGACCGGATCGGCAAGGCTAAGTCCAAGCCGCGCCTGAGTTTTCCCGTAGGCGAGGAAACCCGCGCCTTCTATCACCGCTTCTATCCTGGGACCACCACGGCAGAGTGGAACGATTGGCATTGGCAGTTCCGGTCCCGCATCCGCAGCGCCGCCGATCTGGAGCGCGTCTTTATATTGTCGGAAGAAGAGCGCATCGCGGCGACCCGCCATACCGGGCCGCTGCCGGTGGGAATCACCCCTTATTACGCCAGCCTCATGAGCCGCGAAGATGCCAATGAGCCCCTTCGCCGGACCCATGTCATCACCACCAAGGAAGACATCGTCCTTCCGGGCGAATCCATCGACCCCCTGGCCGAAGACCATGACACCGCCGCGCCGGGCATTGTTCATCGCTATCCGGACCGGGTCCTGTTCCTGACCACGGGCACCTGCTCGACTTATTGCCGCTATTGCACCCGCGCCCGCGCGGTGGGCAATCCGGGCGGCGAGTACCAGTTCTCGCCCAAGCAGTGGGAACAGGCGCTGGCCTATCTGGAGGAGCATACCGAGGTCCGCGACGTCCTGATGTCCGGCGGCGATCCGTTCTCCATCGCCGATGAGAAGCTCGATTACCTGCTCACCCGCCTCCGGAAGATAAAGCACATCGAGTTCCTGCGGTTCGGGACCAAGATCCCTATGGTGCTGCCGCAGCGCATCACCAAGGACTTCGTGAAGATGCTGAAGAAGCATCATCCCCTGTTCCTGAGCATCCACGTTACTCATCCGAGGGAATTCACGCCGGAGACAACGGAATCCCTGAACCGCCTGGCCGATGCGGGCATCCCGCTGGGCTCGCAAACGGTGCTGATGAAGGGGATCAACGACGACATCTCCATCATGAAGCCGCTGATGCATGGCCTGCTGAAGCGCCGGGTGAAGCCCTATTACCTCTACGCGACCGATCCGGTGAAAGGCTCCGGCCATTTCCGCACCAATGTGGAGAAGGGCATCGAGATCATCGAAGGCTTGCGCGGCTTCACCACCGGCTACGCCACCCCGATCTTCGCGGTGGATGCGCCGGGCGGTGGCGGCAAGATCCAGATCGCCCCGGACTGCGTGGTTGGCCGCGACGGCGACAATCTCCTGCTGCGCAACTTCGAAGGCGGAGTCTATTCGTATCCTGATCCCGGCGGCACGCTGGGCGCGGACAAGCGCAAGCCGAAACACAAGCTCGCGGCCGAATGATGCGCATCGGCATCTGCTACGACCTGAAGTCCGACTACCTCGCACAGGGCTATAGCGAGGAGGAGACGGCGGAGTTCGACGCCGAAGTCACCATCGACGCTATTGCCGATGCGCTGGCCTATCAGGGCTGGCAGCCGGTAAAGATCGGCGGCATCAAGAAGCTGGCCGAGGCGCTGGTCGCGGGCGAGCGCTGGGACGCCGTCTTCAATTTCTGCGAAGGCATGTATGGCCTGGCGCGCGAGGCGCAAGTGCCCACACTGCTCGACGCTTATCAGATCCCGTATGTCTTCTCTGACGCGCTGACGATGGCACTCACGCTCGACAAGGCGATGACCAAGCATGTGGTCCGCAGCCAGGGCGTGCCGACGGCCGAATTCGCGCTGATCGAGAAAGCTGCCGACATCGCGAAGATCGACTTGCCGTTCCCGCTGTTCTTGAAGCCGGTCGCCGAAGGTTCGGGCAAAGGCGTGAACGCAAAGTCCAAGGTCAACGACAAGAAGGCTTTGGCCGCCACGGCGAAAGACCTGCTGCGCAGGTTCAATCAGCCGGTGCTGGTCGAAACGTTCCTGTCGGGCCGTGAGTTCACCGTCGGCATCACCGGCACCGGCGAAGACGCCAAGGTGCTGGGCGTTACGGAGATCGTTCCGCTCGCCGGATGGGTCGGCGACGGCTACGGACTGGAAAACAAAAGCGAAGGCTGGGAAGAGCGCGTCACCATCGAAAGCGTGACGCATCTGCCCGAGGCCAAGGCTGCTGCGCGGGTTGCACTTGCCGCCTGGCGCGCCCTGCGCTGCCGCGATGGCGGGCGCATCGACATTCGCTGTGACGGCAAGGGCAAGCCGCATTTCATCGAGGTGAATCCGATCGCCGGCATGCGTCCGGATCATTCGGATCTCTGCCTGATCGCAAATTATGAGGGTGTGCCTTATGCACAGCTCATCAAGCGAATCATGGATTCGTTTCTGAAACGTCATCCAACACTTGCACCGAGACGCCGAGTCGCGGCTTAATAAATGCATGCGCGTACTTGTGTTGCATCTCGACGCCGATTCGCAGGCGCCGCCGGAGATTGAAGACTCGATCCTCACGGCAAAGCAGATCGGCGAGACACTCACCAAGCGGGGACACTTCGTTCAGTTGGCCCCGTTCGAGGCGAACTACGAAAAATTCGTGGAAGAAGTCTCGCGCGTAAAGCCGGATATCGTCTTCAACATGGTCGAGCATGCGCTCGGCCAGGATCAACTCTCCGCCGTTGCGCCGGCTTATCTGGAACAGATGGGCTTGCGTTACACTGGCGGCGGGCCGGCCGCGATCGTCGCCACCTGTGACAAGCCTTTCGCGAAAGAGATCATGCGCGCCGCCGGCTTGCCGACGCCGGACTGGGCGACAGGCCCGCATTGGAAGGGGCTCGATCCCAGCCGCAAATACATCGTGAAGTCCTCGACCGAAGATGCGTCGCTGGGTCTCGATGACGGCGCGGTCGTTCTCGGCGCGGACGTGCCCCTGCGCGCGCAGAAAAGTTTCAACGAATATGGCGGCCGCTGGTTCGCAGAAGCCTATGTCGAAGGCCGGGAGTTCAATATCTCGATCATCGAAGACGGTGCCGATCTGAAGGTTTTGCCGCTCGCCGAAATCCAGTTCCTGGATAGCTGGAATCCCGACAAGCCGCGCATCGTCGGTTACGCCTGCAAGTGGGATGACGAGAGCGAAGAGAGCAAGGGCTCCGTTCGCGCCTTCGGCTTCGAGAAGGAAGATCCCAAGCTGTCCGCCGAATTGATGCGTCTTACCAAAGAAGCGTTCACGCTGTTCGGCAATCGCGGCTTCGCCCGTGTGGACTTCCGTGTGGACGAGCAGGGCAATCCCATGATCCTGGAGGTCAACCCCAATCCGTCGCTGGATTGGGATGCCGGTTTCGCGGCGGCCTGCGCGGAAGCCGGCTATGATTACGGCAGCGCGCTCGAAAAAATCATCGCCGCAGCGCTTCAGTGATTTCGCTTTCGCGCGAATACCCGTCCGTCTTCGGTCAGCCGGTCATTCGTGCCGTCGATCCTGCCATCTTCGGCTACCGCTACTTCACCCACTGCATGGCCTGCGGCTTCTGCAAGGACCAATGCTGTTCCTATGGCGTGGACATCGACGTAGAGAATGTCGGGCGCATCGAGGCGTTGGGACCCGATTTCGAGGCGCATGTCGGCGTGCCGCGATCCAAATGGTTCACGAAGCAACGCTGGACCGACCCGGAATTCCCCGGCGGCGCGCAAGCACGCACGCGGGTAAAGAGCGGGGCCTGTGTCTTCCTCGACCGCAAGCAGCGCGGCTGCAAGATTCACAGCTACTGCCTGAATAACGGCATCGACTATCACCAGCTCAAACCGCTGGTGAGCATTCTCTTCCCGCTGACCTTCGAAGGCGGCGCGTTGGTCGCGTCCGGTGAGTTGGAAGACAAATCGCTGATCTGCGTCGATCAAGGGCCGAACGTCTATGACGGTCTTCGCGATGAGCTGGCGTATTATTTCGGCGCGGATTTCGTGGCCGAACTGGACTCGATTAGAGCCAACCGCGCCGCTTGAACCAGAAATAGGGCACGATACCGGATACGATCATCAGCAGGACCGACAGTCCGTAACCGTAGAACCAGTCGAGTTCCGGCATGTATTTGAAGTTCATGCCGTAGATCGAGGCGATCAGTGTCGGCGGCAGGAACACCATCGCCGCAACCGACATGATCTTGATGATGTTGTTCTGCTCGTTGTTGATGAGGCCCAGCGTGCCGTCCTGCAGGTAGGACAGCTTGCCCGCGATGAAGGACGAATGATCCTGCAGCGATTGCACGTCCCGTGTCAGCGTCTTGATATGCGCCTTCACGTCCTTGTTGGCTTTGCCCTCTACAGCTTGCGTCAGGAAGGTCAGGACGCGGCCGATGCTCAGAAGGCTTTCGCGCATTTTCGACGTCGCGCCGTGCTTCATGCCGAGCCGGCTCAGCACACCCTGGAAGTCCTTCGCGCCGATCGGTCGCTTGGTGTCAGGATTGAATATCTCGTGGTTGATGCCTTCGACCTCGTTGCCGATGCGCTCCAGCACGTCGGCCATCCGGTCGATGACCGTGTCGATCAAGCCCAAAAGCACGTTCTCGGCCTTGCCCGCGTAGTGCATCGTGCGTTCGCAGCGCGCGGCAAAGGTTCGGAAAGGCTGCGGGTCGATGTAGCGGATGGTGACCAGCTTGTCGCGCGCCAGCACGAACGTCACGACGTCGGCCCTGGGCGTATCGGACTCGGAGTTCGAGAGGATCAGCGCCGTCATGAAGACGCCGTCGTCCTCCTGATACAGCCGGCTGGATATCTCGATTTCTTCCATGTCTGCGCGGGTGGGTAATTCCATGCCCAGCAACTTGTCCACCGCCCGGCGCTCGTCCAGCGTCGGATTGAGCAGGTCGATCCAAAGCGACGCAGCGGGAATTTCGTTCTCCGCGGAAACATCGCTGCTTCTCAGGCCGCCATTCTGCTGCTGATAGACTTTCAGCATGCGCGATACCGAAGGGTTGGAAGGTTGATCGGGAGCCGCCGGTGCAGCCGCACGGCCCACCCCTAATCTGCTTCGGCGCCGGAATTTGCAAGACGAAATTGCAGAGCCGTTCCGCTCTGGTGTGACCCTCTTTCTTGTGGCGAAGTGGGGCCATGTCCCTTCCCGAGTTCTCCGATATCGAAGCCGCCGCGAAACGCATTGCCCCATGGGCTGTGGTGACGCCTCTTCTCGAAAGCCCTTCGCTCAACGCGCGCATGGGCACGCGAATATTGCTGAAGACGGAGCCGTTTCAGCGCACCGGCTCCTTCAAATTCCGTGGCGCCTGCAACCGAATCCAGTTGATCCCCGAGGCCGAGCGCAAACGCGGCGTGGTCGCGTTTTCGTCGGGCAACCATGCGCAGGGCGTGGCCGCAGCGGCGGCGCTGTTCGATCTTCCTGCCACCATCGTGATGCCGGCGGATGCGCCGCGAACGAAGATCGAGAACACGCGGGGCTATGGCGCGAACGTCGTTACTTATGACCGCAAGCGTGAGGATCGCGAGGCGATCGCGCGCAAGATTCAGGAAGAGAGCGGCGCGACACTCATCAAGCCATTCGACGATCCGTTCATCGTGGCGGGGCAGGGCACGGCAGGATTGGAAATGATCCGGCAGGCGTGCGATGCGAAAGCGGAGATAAGCCGCGTGTTCGTTCCGGCGAGCGGCGGCGGATTGGCTTCGGGCACCGCACTCGCCTTTGGCCATGCGAGCCCCGCCACCAAGGTCGTCTCGGTTGAGCCGGACTCTTATGAAGGCATGGCACTCTCCCTCGCGGCCGGCACTCGGACCTCGGCGCCCGCTGACAAACCGTCAATGGCCGATGCGCTGCAGTCGCCGGTGCCGGGCGAAGTGCCGTTCGCAGTTGCGAAAAAATATCTATCCGGCGGCGTGGTCGTGACGGACGACGACCTCGCGCGCGCCGTCAGCTATGCCGTCCGTGTGCTGAAAATCGTGGTCGAGCCGGGGGGCGCCGCGGGATTGGCGGCGCTTCTGTCATCCAAGCATCACAATAGAGACGAGGTGGTCGGGGTGGTGCTGTCGGGCGGAAATGCAGACCCCGAAACCATCGCCGATTGCTGCAGCCGCTTCCCGCAACCCTGAGCGCGGTTACCATATCCGCAGCCGTGCTTTTCAACCTGTGCCATTTTGGCTAGCATCCCGGAAAATAAATAGTTCTTGGGGCGTTGGGGGTTTCATGGGTGGGGCAAACCGTGGCGACACGCGCCGGTACGCGCGCATTGTTGCCAGTCTTGCGATTACGCTTGTGCTTGTCGGTTGCGGCGGCCTGGGCCTGCTGCCCTATCAGACAGATATCCAGAACACGAAATTCCGGTCCTACAAGCAGGTATCGGTCGCCTACGATCACATCATGCCTGGCGTCACGCGCATCTCCGATCTGAATGACATCGGCTTCGATGCTTCCACGACGCCGAACGTCGAGATGCTGTCCTATCTCGGCATCATCGAGCGCTTCATGCCGCGCGATTCCATCAAATACGACAATCTCGATCCGGCCGTGCGCTCGTGCATCGACGCCCGCGATCATTGTACGGCGCTGGTCTTCCGGCCCGAGCGCCTGCATCAGGAGCGCACGGGCAACTGGCTTCTGGACGTGCTCGGTTTCGAACGCACCACCGTGAACTACGGCTGGTCCGCGGAAGTCGTGTTGCTGATTCAGGATGGCCGCGTTGCCTACAAGGTGATGTCCGGCCGCCCGAACATTCAGGACTATCACGACAAGGTTTCGCCGCTGGGGCCGTTCCAGGATCTGGGTGGTATGGCGGTCCGCACGGCATCGAGCGCCGCAAACCTCTGACCGTTCCTGCACAAAAGAAAACGGCCCTCGCGAGAGGGCCGTTTTTGTTTGCGCGGAGAAGATGTTTAGCGCGGCGCCAGGACCATCATCATCTGGCGGCCTTCCATCTTGGGATATTGCTCCATCTTCGCGTAGGTCTCGGTGTCCTTCGTGATCCGGTTGAGCAGTTCCATGCCAAGATGCTGGTGCGCCATTTCGCGGCCGCGGAAGCGCAGGGTGACCTTCACCTTGTCGCCTTCGCCGAAGAAGCGCTGCATCGCCTTCATCTTCGTTTCGTAGTCGTGGTCGTCGATGGTCGGGCGCATCTTGATCTCCTTGATTTCGATGACCTTCTGCTTCTTGCGCGCCTCGGCGGCCTTCTTCTGCTGCTCGTATTTGTACTTGCCGTAGTCCATCAGCTTGACCACGGGCGGCTTCGCTTCCGGCGAAACCTCCACGAGATCGTATCCGCGCTCTTCCGCGATGGCGCGGGCTTCGTCGATACCGATCTCTCCGAATTTCTCGCCCTCGTCACCGATCAGAAGGATGGTGCGGGCATGGATGTCTTCGTTGACGCGCGGGCCGTCCTTGGGTGCGGATCGTTCCTGCGGACCATTAAAACGTCTTGCGACTATGACTCTCTCCTGTTGTAAGCCGTGCGCAATCACGCTTCGCAAGGTCTCCACCGGGCCTCGCGAAACATGTTTCGGTCATGGGCGCAGCGGATTTGCCTTTCGTGATGGCGCGCCGGCGTGGACTGACCAAGCTGGCGACTGCCAGTCCGGCGGGATTCCGCCGGAACTGGGTCAGAGAATAGGTAGCGCGGCCCGTTTCGCAAGGGTTATTCGGCAACATCCTTGCGGGATTCCGCCTCACCCTTGATGCGGGAAATGAACGATTCCAGCGGCATAGCCCCCAAGTCCTTGCCGGAACGCAAGCGCACCGCAACCTTGCCCTCGGCCGCCTCGCGTTCACCCACAACCAGCATGTAAGGGATCTTCTGCAACTGGGCGTCGCGGATCTTCTTCTGCATGCGCTCGGAAGAGGTGTCGATGTCGACGCGCAGGCCGGCGGTGCCGTTCACCACCGGGGTCTGGAACAACTGGTCCATGACCTTCTGTGCATAGTCGCCGACCTTGTCCGAAATGGGGATGACGCGCGCCTGGATCGGCGCAAGCCATGTCGGGAAGGCGCCTGCGTAATGTTCGGTCAGGAACGCGGTGAAGCGTTCATGCGTACCCAGCGGCGCGCGATGGATGACGTAGACCGGATGCTCCGCGCCGTCTTCACCGATGTATTTCAGGTCGAAGGTCTCGGTGGCGAGGAAGTCGAGCTGGTTGGTCGAGATCGCATACTCGGTGCCGATCACCGACTTGATCATGAAGTCGACCTTGGGGCCGTAGAACGCGGCTTCACCTTTGGCCTTCACGAAGGGATAGCCGGACTCTTTCATCGCCTCTTCGATGATGTTCATCGCGGCGATCCATTTGTCCGGCTGGTCGACATACTTCTCGAGCTTTTCCAGATCCGGAAGCGAGAACCGCATGTAGTAATCCTGAATGCCCATCATCTTGTAGTAACGGGCATGCAGGTGCAGCACGCGGATGAACTCGTCCTTCGCCTGGTCGTAGCGGCAATAGATGTGCGCGTCGTTCATGCAGAAGCCGCGCACGCGCATCAGGCCGGAGAGACCGCCCGATGCCTCGTAGCGATAATCCTGTCCATATTCGGTGATGCGCAGCGGGAGTTCGCGATAGGAATGCCGTGTTGCACCGTAGATGGTGTGATGGAACGGACAGTTCATCGGCCGCAGGTAGTAGTTCTCGCCGTCGATATCGAGCGGCGAGTACATGTCCTCTTTGTAGTAGGGCAGGTGCCGCGACCGGTAGAACAGGTTCTCTTTCGTGATGTGCGGTGTAGCGACGCGCTTGTAGCCTTCCTTGCGCTCCTCCTGGATCGCCAGGAACTCCAGCTCCTGCCGGATCACCATGCCGTTGGGCATCCACAAGGGAAGTCCCGCACCGATGTCCGGCGAGAAGGTGAAAAGCTCGAGCTCGCGGCCGATCTTGCGATGGTCGCGTTTCTCCTGCTCTTCCAGCTTCAGAAGATAAGCGTCCAGCTCCTTCTGGTCGCGCCACGCCGTGCCGTAGATGCGCTGAAGCTGCGCGTTCTTCGCATCGCCGCGCCAATAGGCGCCTGCGATCTTGGTCAGCTTGAACGCATCCGGAATCTGCGCGGTGGTCGCGAAATGCGGCCCGCGGCAGAGGTCGTGCCAGTCGCCGTGCCAGTAGATCGACACGTCTTCGCCGGCGGGGATGCTTTCGATCAACTCAGCTTTGTATTGCTCGCCGATGCCCTTGAAATGCTCGACCGCCCGATCGCGTGGCCATACCTCGCGACGGGTCGGAAGGCCCGCCTTGATGATCTTGCGCATCTGCTCTTCGATCTTGGGCAGATCGTCAGGCGTGAAGGGCTCGTTGCGTGCGAAGTCGTAATAGAATCCGTCTTCGATCGCGGGACCTATGGTTACCTGGGTGCCGGGGTAAAGCGCCTGCACCGCCATGGCGAGCACATGCGCCATGTCGTGCCGGATCAGCTCCAGCGCTTCCGGGTCCTTCTTGGTGATGATGCGAAGCTGGGCATCTTCCTCGATGGGCCGGAACAGATCCCACTGCTTGCCGTTCACTTCGGCAATGAGCGCAGCCTTCGCGAGGCCAGGTCCGATCGATGCCGCGATCTCGCCCGGAGTGATACCGCGCGTGAACGTCAGCGCCTTACCATCCGGTAAGGTGACGGTCACATTCGACGCGGAAGCGGGCGCAGACACGGCATTTCTCCTTGAAAATCGGGTTGGGCGCGGAACATCGGGAAGGGGGGCGGGGAAGTCAAGCGAAGCCCCGGAGGAGCCTCTTTGCGGTTATCGCAAAGCGCGCGAATATAAGCGCGAACACCGGCTTTTATCGGAGTCGCTGATGGCGCGGCTGGCATATCTCGGTTCGATCGCTCTGGTCGCGTTGGCCTGCGCCACCTTGCCCGCCTGCGGACAGCAGGACGAGACGCAACGCATTCTCGCCCAATGCACCAATCCCCCGCCGGACCAGATCGACTCCTGCATCGAGCAGGTCCGGGTGGAGCAGGAAACCGATCCATCGCCGGATTTGAAAGGCCTTCTGGGCATACTGATCAAGCGTCAGGTCGAAGCACAGAATGCGCCGCGCGATCTTCAGCCGCTGCCGCCTCCGCCGGCCGATGGCAGCGATCCCAATGGATATGAAGCGCCCCCTGCGCCGCCGGCTTCGACCGATATGGATGGCGGTGCCTATGAGCCCCCGCCCGATGCGCCGCCCCAGGATGTCGCGCCGCCGATAGAGCAGGGCGACCCGGCCGATGCCGATCAGGGTGACACCGATACACCGCCACCGGCTGGCGAGCAGAATCCCCCGCCACAGAATAGCGGTGGGCCAGGACGGGCATGACCACATTTGGAAACGTACAGGAGCAAACGATGAAGACCCTTCTTATCGCGGCAGCCATGGCTGCGGGCATCACATCGATGGCGCAAGCTCAGGACACTGCACCCGCGCCGAAATGCCTGCGGACCATCGACATCCAGAACACCACCACACCGGATGACAAGACGATCCTTTTCCATATGAACAATGGAAAAGTGTACCGGAGCGATTTGCGCAACACCTGCAATGGCCTCAGGTTCAATGGCTTCGCCTATGACGTGACGCCGCCGAACGAGATCTGCGGCAATCTCCAGATCATCCACGTACTGCGTACGCACGCCGTCTGTTCGCTGGGTGCCTTCACGGAAGTTCCGAAGACGCCGCCCGCCAATCACATGTAATCGTGATCGGCCATCGCGTCAGGACGATTGCGCGCCACCAGGGGCGGCGCGATAATCGCCTTGCGCGCGAGGGGCGTTTGTTCATTGGAGGACTCCGATGAAGTGGTTTGTTGTTGCAGTCACGATTGCCGCGCTTGGTGCCGGATCGGCCAGCGCGGAATCGGATATGTCTCGCGCAGCCGGAAATCGCTGTTTGGCGGCCACGGACGTGGATCACACCCACGTCGTGGATCAATCGAACATCCTTTTCTATATGCGCAACGGCGAAGTCTGGAAAACCCATCTCACGCCGACCTGTGTAGGCTTGAAGATGTCCGGCTTCGTCATGGTTGGCCATCCCGATCAGTTCTGCGCCAACGCGCAGACGATCCAGGTGATCAACGGCGGCGCGATCTGTCAGCTTGGCAATTTCACGCCGCACAACGCGAAAGCCCGCCAGGCATCTTAACCGACATGTGTTACCCGTAGGGCCGGGGAACCCCGGCCCTTTTTCTTTTCGCCCAGACTGGCGACAATGCAGCATCGAAGGGCTGGGTGAAGATGAAGCGTACCGGTATCACCGCCGCGGCGGCGGCGTTGTTGTGCCTTTTACCGACACTCGCAGCTGCAGGGCCGCCGCTGGATTTGGTGCGCCATGCGCTCGTCGGCACCTGGCAGAACACGGACGACACGCGCTTCACCCGTGAACTGGCCGCCGACGGTACGGTGACGGACCGTTACGCGGACGATCCTCGCTCCGCGGCGAAAGGAACTTGGATCGTGTTCGACGGAAAAGCACCGCCGCCTGAAGCCAAGTCTTACAAGATGATCCCTGAGGCGACCTATCTGGAGATCCAGCAGAATGGCGATCTGCTCATCTACGGGATGGCCGACCTTTCTGCGCAATCTCTGCAGCTGGTTTACCTCGAACGCGGGAATCGGCTTTCTTTCGCGCGGTTGAAATAACGCATTCAGGGGTGCCTTGTGGAGTTGGAGCTCAAGCTTGAAAGCCGCTTGAGCGCGTATGTCGCGCTCACCGTGGTGGTCATCTCGGTGTTCATGGCGCTGTGCAAAGTGCAGGACGGCAATCTCGTCGATCGCATGCTGCATTCCGACGTGAAGATGGTCGACGCCTGGAACGAATATCAGGCCGAGCGCATCAAGATGCATGACGACCAGAACGATGCTGCGGTCCTGCAAATCCACTCCGGCATCGCCGGTGTGGACGCATCAGGTGCGGCCGCCGAAAAGATTCGGCTGGCTGGCAATGTCGCCAAATATGCCAAGTCCTCCGCCGCGCTGGCCGGCGAGGCCAGAAGCTACGAGAAGATCTACGAAGACGCGGAGCGCCGCCACAACCAGTTCAGCACAACGGATGCGTATTGCGCCATCGCACTGGCGGTTGCGGCCGTTGCGGCATTGACGAATTTCCTGCCGCTTCTGTTCGTCGCCTGGATCGTCGGCGCTTATGGCCTTCTGGCGGGACTTGCCGGATTCATGGGCTGGATATCGCCATTGTTCGGCTGACGGCCGGAGCTATTTCTCTGGCCGCTGCGCGCGAATTCAATGGCCGCTGGCGTCCATGTTGCGGCTGATCTCGAACAGGAACCAGTTGCGCCGCTCGGTCTGGTCGATGAAGTTCTCCAGGATGCTGGCCGTTGCCACATCGTCGTACTTGTCGCAAACGGCGTGGACATCGCGCATGCGCTTCATCATCTTTTTGTTTTCGTCCATCAGTTCCTTGAGCATGTCGATCGGCGCAACGAACGCTTCGTCGTTATCCTTCACGCGCGAAAGCTTGGCTATCTCGCCGATGGAATGGATGGTGCGGCCGCCAATCTTGCGTGCGCGCTCTGCCAGATCGTCGGTGCTGTCGTAAATCTGGCTGGCATGCTCGTCGAACAGCAGATGGTAGTCGCGGAAGTTCGGGCCGGAAACGTGCCAATGGAAATTCTTGGTCTTGATGTAGAGCGCGAAGGTGTCGGCGAGCAGCTTCCGCAGTTCGGCGGAAATGGCATCCACACCCTTGGGCGACAGGTCGGTGGGCGGGCTCAGCTTGGCGGTGGATTTGGACGCAGGACCCTTGGCGGCTTTGGCCATCGGTAATCTCCATGAGTTTTGAATAGGTCTAAACTTGCACCGATCCCGCCCGGGACGAAAGCACAAAGTTCCATTCCGGGAACCATCTTCCCGCCAGGACATCTTGCTGTGTCAAAAAGGAAATCCAGGTTGGCCGCGCTTTTGCAGCAGACCGGGCATGAACGCGCCATTTCCGCACGACCGCCTCGTTTCCTGCGCTGCCGGATCGCCCCGCCAGCCGCGCAACATCCTGTTGCTCGCCCAATCCTTCCAGGCGCCCTATCGCGTGATGCGCTGCGCCGCCGCGACGGGCGCGAAGATCTTTCTGTTCTGCAACGATGAAGCGCGCTCACTCGCGGTATCCCGCTACTGCGCGGGCTATAAGGATTTCACCTTCGAACCGGAGCCAACGCCGGAAGCCGCTGCCGCCGAAATCGAAGCGTTCTGCCGCGCGAACAAGATCGACATGATCCTCCCGGCGGATGCGATCGCCACGCGGCTGCTGGCCCGCGCCCGCCATCTTCTCACAACGCCGGTCTTCCCGATTCCGGATCTTGCGACCTTCGACCAGTTGGTGACGAAGGATCGATTCATGGAATTCTGCCGTGCCAACGACCTCCGTCACCCGGAAGGTCACATCCTGGCCAACCGTGAAGCGCTGATTGCGGCGATCAAAAACGGTTGCATCAGGCTTCCCGCGATCCTGAAGCCCATCAATCGCTGGGGCAGCGTCGGGGTCGTGAAGATCGACGAGAGCAACGCCCTCGAGATCGCGGGCAAGATCGACTACGCGCCGATCCTGGTGCAGGACTTCATCGAGGGCGTAGACCGCTCTATCAGCATCTTCGCGCGCAAGGGCGCGGTCACCAAGCAGGTGACGTATTGCTATCCGAACAACGAATTCACATTCCAGCGTGAGCCGGAACTCGCCCGCATCGTGGGCGAAATCGCCGCCGATCTGAAGCTCGATGGCGTGTTCAACTTCGATGCCCGCATTGAAGACGACGGCACGGTGTGGCTGATCGAATGCAATCCGCGCTTCTTCTTCACGATGGATGCAGCGATGGTCGCGGGCGCCAACTTCGCCCGGATCGAAACCGCCAATGGCGCGCGTTCGCACTTTTCGCGCCTGGAAGCCGGTCCCGACGGTCCCATCATCACTGTCGCCGACGGCCAGCTGCGCCAGCCGGAAGCGCTCCTCAAGCACGTTCTGCGCGGAAACCTGCCGAACGCCATGGACCGTAAGATGCTGGCGCATTGGCTGCGCGATCCCGTCTATTTCCTGCTCGCTGTCGCGGGATACAAGCGACGCTGGAATTCCGGGCTCGTGGAAAGCCTGCTGGCTGCGCGCAAGCGCGCCGCCTGAGGCTTCCTTTCAGTTTATTTATGCTCCCACGCATCCCCAAGCGCGCCCGCGCGTTTGCGGATTGGGGGAAGCGGCGTGTCCGGAAACAACTGGAGACGACTGATATGAAATCCAAAATATTGATGTTGGGAGCGGCGCTTTCCGCGCTGTTCGTGGCGGGCTGCGCCTATGACCATCGCGACCATGTGGCGGTGGGAGTCGGCGTCGGCGGCCCGGACTATTATGACGGCTATTACGACGGCTTCTATGGCCCGTTCGACGACGGCTATTGGGGCAATGACGGCTTCTTCTACTATTCAGATGCGGGCCATAACTGGCATCGAGACGACGCTCACCACTTTCATCACAATAGCGGCACCGGCTGGACACATATCCATGGCAGCGGGCATCACCGCGATCACTGATTGGCCTAAGCAAAAGAAGGCCCGGAGTTTCCTCCGGGCCTTCTTCAACCATGACTGGCTCAACGGCCGGTGAAGATCTGGATCGTCACGCGGCGTGCATCGGTGGCACGGCAGCGCAGGTTCAGGCTGGTCAGATTGCGGCGATCACCGGGCAGGTCGACCTTGTAGTACTGCCCCTGGCGCATGAAGTCGCCGCCATTGACGTTCAGGTCCTGCGTCCGGCCGTTTCCGAACATCGCGGTGACGCGCGAGCAGCGTGCGTTGGCATCGAGCGGTTTCAACGCGATGGAATCGATATTGCGTCCGCGCCAGCCGGTGAAGGCGCTTTCGCGGTCGCGGCGACCCTCGAAGCTTTCTTGCCCGACATACCGCCAATTATTCATCGCATTGCTGCCCCAGTTGAACATCCGCGCCCAAACGCGGGCGAAGTTCGGGTTGCGGCGCCACTCGTCGCGATGCGAGCCGATGTCGGCGGCGATGCGGATCGTGCCTCCGCCGAATTCCCGCGCACGGCAATTGAACGACAGGCGGCGGATGTTGCGGTTGTCGCCGGGCAGATCGACATTCGTGCTGCGCCCGCCATAGAGGCGGCCGGAATAAACCTGCCGCGTGCGGCCATTGCCGAAGGTCGCATTCACCGACCGGCAATCGATATCGCTGCCTTCGGCGCGAAGGCTGAGCCGGTCGATCGGTCCGCCCAGATCGAATGTCCGCGTGTCGCGATCGCTACGATGGCTCACGGATACCGAACCGATGTTGTCCCAGTCTGCCAGCGCCGGCGTGGCGGCGCTCGCACAAAGGATAGCGGCAAATGCCGCCAGGCATGTTCTGTTCATGGAAAACTCCCGAAATATCCGGCTGAACGCGCTCTCGGCCAGCCGCATGGGTTGGCCCCCCGGTTTCGCAACGCAAAGCGGGTCGGGAAGGTTCCGCTATTGGATCGCCCGCGCGAAATCGACTATGAACGGCGCTCCGAATTTTCCGAGTGATGAAATGTCCGACACGTTGCCAGACCGCCTGTCCGTCAACCCGAAGAGCCCGCATTACGACGAGAAGCTTCTCGAGCGCGGCGTGGGAATCAAATTCAATGGTGCGGAGAAAACAAACGTCGAGGAATATTGCATCAGCGAAGGCTGGATAAAGGTCGTCGCCGGAAAGAGCCTCGATCGCCACGGTAATCCGATGACGATCAAGCTGAAAGGCACCGTCGAGCCTTACTTCCACAAGCCGGCTGAGAACGCCGAAGGCTAAGCCTTCACCATCCCCAGTTTGATCAGGCTCTGCGCCGTCGCGACGATGGCCTCTTCGTTGGAGCGCGGCGACCAGCCGAGCAGGCGCTTGGCCTTCGCGTTCGTCGCATTCTTTCTCACGCCCAGCTCCGACGAAATGAGCTTCACCGACGGATCGAAGAGGCCGACGATCCGCACCAGCCAGTCCGGCAGGCGGCGCGTGGGCACTTTGCGTCCCGCCGCGCCCATGCGCTGCATCAGCATCCTGGCGATGTCGGACATCGCCACGAAATCGCCCGCCACCGCGAGAAAGCGTTCGCCGCGTGCCGCCGGACTGATCATTGCGAGCAGATGCAGGTCCGCGACGTCGCGCACATCGACCAGGCCGAAGTTCAGGTTGGGCATGCCGGGCACTTCGCCGTTCATCAGCCGCTGCACGATGAGGATGGAGGTGGATGTATCCGGCGCCAGCGCAGGGCCGAAGATGCCAACCGGATTCACAACCGCGAGCTCCATCGCGCCGCCTTCGCGCTTGATGAAATCCCACGCCGCGCGCTCCGCCAGCGTCTTGGATTTTGCGTAGGGCGTTGTCTGCGGGCTGTTCGGATCGGTCCAATCGTTCTCGTCGAACGGACGGCTGAGCTGCGGATGGCCGTAGCCGATCGCGGCGAAAGAAGAGGTGAGCACAACCCGCTTGACGCCCGCGTCTTTTGCAGCGCGCAACACGCGCAGTGCGCCTTCGCGCGCGGGAACGATCAGATCATCCTCGTGCTTCGGCGGGCCAGGCGGGAAGGGCGAGGCGACATGCAGGACATATTCGCAATCCGTCACGGCATCGTCCCAGCCATCGTCGGACTCGAGATCGGCGGCGAAGAAGGTGACGTTCTCGCCCGGCTCCACACCGCCTTCACGCAGCATGTTGCGCACCTCTTCCTCGCGCACGAGGTTGCGGATGGTGGTGCGGACGGTATGCCCCGCGTTCAGAAGCGCAATGATGCAATGAGCGCCGACGAAGCCCGATCCGCCTGTGACAAGAACTGTGGCCATGAAAATCCCCGATGCCGTTCACACGCATCGTAGGCTGATCACGCCACAAACAAAAAGGCCCGGCGATGCGGAGGGAGCCACACACGCCGGGCGTAAAGGTGCTTGGGGAGTTTCAGGATTGCGTCGCAAGCCAGGTGCGCGCTTCGCCCACCAGCTCCTGCGCGCGCTCGTAAGCGACGGGGCGCGGGATATTCAGCCGCTTGCGCGCGGTTTCCAGCGGCTCGGCGAACAGGGTGTCGATATCCTCGGCGTGCAGCCAGTGCGCCTTGCGGCCATTGCGATAGCCTTCCCACACTGCGCGGATCACCGCGCCGCTGTGCGGCTCGCGCAGGCTCTTCAGCGAGCCCATCGCAGCGATGAACGCCCAGCCAAGACCTTTGCTTTGCGCATACGAAAACGCGACAAGGCACAATTCGCCCAGCGGATCGTCCGCGCGATAGCCGGTGAGGGTGTGCCAAATGTCATGCACATCGCGCTCGCGGCGGCCCATCCAGGCATACGGTGTTTGCTCGTCGCGATTGTCGCGCTCTACTTCCTTGCTCACCGCCTCGAGGCCATCGGCGGAGAATCCGGTGCGCTCCAGGAATGCGCGATAGGCGGCGCCCACACTGCCGGGCGCGAACTGCGAAAGCCACGCGCGATTGGTGAGCTTGCTCACCAATTCTTCGCGCTTATAGGCGATCTGTCCGCCTTCGGCCGTTTGCAGCATGCGATGATAATTGCGCTGGGCTGTGCCGCCATTCAGCGCCTTCATCACGCGGAAGACCTGCACCGTGTCCTTGGGATCGGCGAGCAGCAGGCGCATCGCGCTGAAGGCCTCGCCCCAATCCTTACCGTCTTTCGCAGCCATCGGTGTGCCTTTATCTGATAATCTTGATTGTCAGATTGTCAGATGAGTGGACTTTGTCAAGAGGTGGGGGCAAATTCGGCGCATGAAACAGGAAAAACGCCGCTATTCCGGCCAAAGCTTCGAGGACCGGCAGGCCGAGCGGCGGGACAAGCTGATCCACGCCGCCGTGCAGGTGGCGGGCCGGGTGGGGCTGGATGGCGCGTCGGTGGCGGCGATCTGCGCGGAGGCGGGGCTGACCGCGCGCTATTTCTACGAGTCCTTTCCCACGCGCGAAGCGATCTTCGTGGAAGCCTATCGCGCGGTGCAGAACGAACTGCTCCATCGCATCACGGACGGCAAAGGGCAGGGCGATCCGAAGCGCGCGCTTACAGGCTTCTACAATGCCATCCGCGAGCGGCAGGATCTGGCGCGCGTCTTCCTCATCGACCTGGACGACCACGGCGGCGCCATGCGCATGGCCAGCTTCGAAGGCGCGAACAAGCTCTCCAAGGCATTCGGCCTGAAGGCGGCGCATCCCCTGATGATCGCGGGCATCATTGGCGGGCTGGTGGACATCGCCAAACGCTGGATCGAATCCGATTTCGCCGAGCCGGTGGAGAAGGTGGTCGACATTGCGCTGCCGTTCACGCGGCTGAAGTGAAATTTTCTCCACACCATCGCCAATAGTCCCGTCATCGCCGGGCTTGTCCCGGCGACCCATAAACACCCATGAGAAACGGAGTGTATGGGTGGCCGGGACAAGCCCGGCCATGACGGCAACAGAGGGCGAATTACGAGAGCGTCACCCCGCATTTGCAGGCCATGAGAAGCTGTATTATCGCACGGCGCATATTCGCCGTTTCCGGAGAGCACCCGTGATCGTCATCGAGTTCATCATCTTCGTCGTGTCGTCGGGGGTGTTTTATCGCCAGAGCTTCCATCACCGGATCTGGGCGGTGATCATCGCGGGCGCCGTCGCCACCGGATCGTCGCTGCTGTTCTTCTACGATCTCTACGAGAAGATGGAGGCCAAGCCGCAGGCGCCGGTGGTGAAGGTTGTGCGGGTGAACGTGCCGGTGGTGCAGCATGTCTCGCGCCCGCCCGCGCTATCGAAGCCGGAGAACTGCCGCGACCACTATCCCTTCTTCGCGCGCGTGCTGGGACAGGAAGGCACCACCGAGCTCGCCTTCCAGGTTCTGGCCGACGGCACGGTGAGCGGCGTGAAAGTCACGAAATCCAGCGACTCCGACCGCTTAGACGACGCGGCCGTGGAATGCGTCAGCGGCTGGCACTACCGCCCCGCCATCAAGGACGACCAAACCATCGACGCCCCAATGACGGTGAAGGTGGATTGGAAGCTGGATAATGGGGAGCCTGATAAAGGTGAGGGCGCAAAAAGGAGCTAGAATTTCTCTTCGTGTCACGCAAATTTCTGCAAGACATTTACGATCAAAATCTCAATGTGGTGCTTCACCGTGTTTCTTCGGACCTTGAGAGAATTGGGGTGTCCGCATCCATTTCGGCGCTTCAAACATTCTTGTAATTCGTCCTTCACGTTCTTCCCGATGACGGAAATTGCCACTAACCTATCCAGAAACTCAGACTCGTCCATTCTTCCGATGTCATCTGTTGTTCGTGCAGTTTTCCACTTCGGATTTACCCTCGAAGCTTCTTTGTTAAAGTCATTGAGAGCGTTCGCGTGAACGTACTGCCGCAAAACTTGTATCGCGGTTAGCCAAGACATGACGATTGCTGAGCGATTGAGCTTATGCTCGTAGCAAGCGATGGCTTCTTCAAGGAATGCCTTTGTATCGAGATCACTTATTCGGTTAGCTTCTTTACGCAAGTCGTCGGCTATTTCGTCAGGCGCGCTTTCGCCGAAAGATATACCCAAGCTTTGAACATGCTTGATTCCTGATGGCGTCAATTCCCATCCCTGTGGCGTGCGGATAGCTTTGCCCCCAGTCGAAGCGAGCATGGCAGAGGGGTTTGAACTAGTCGTTATCCTGTAGCCCGCTTCGTTGGCCTTCTTCCTAAGCTCTTCCAAGCTGGAGGGGCCAGGAAACGACGCCAGAATAACAAGTAGCTTATCTACTTTTCTCAGTTCTGGCTTATGCAGCCAGACTTTAAGATCGCTAAGCGGAACCAAGTCTCGACTCCAGACTGGCCTTTTCCGCAGTGGGAAGAGAGTACGTGTCTTTCCCGGTCAAGTTCAGCCGCGATTTGGAGAGTCGCTTCAAAGAAGTCGAAAGATTTCCAGTGGTGTACGTCTCTTTGAAGTACGAATGCGCGCTGCGCATTTGCGTCGTGATTTCCTGTCGAGTGAACGTCGGCTTCCCTTCAACGATTCCGAGATACGCCGCCGCAGCCATTACCAAATCCGAACCCGAATTGCATCCAAGCTTGGACGCGATCGTATTTGTCGATAACGACGACAGCTTTGGATCCTTTATTTGATCCTTTTTTGCCTTCGGCTTTTCGCCGTTTGATTGGGCTTCGACCGAATCCAGCTTAGAGAGAACGTCCATGATGTCTTTTGTGAATATTTTGGGATCGCCCTCGAACTCGATTTCAAAATCTGCCGTCTTTAATTTCAGTTTGATTGTCATGATTCTCTCCTTGATTGGATGATCATTCCTCGGCTTGTAAATAGATCAAGAATAGGCTGACCAGACAAAGAGCTTTAACTGTGTACAAAAAAGGCCCGGCGTTGCCGCCGGGCCTTCCTGCGTTCAATCGGTGACACCGACCGACATGGATTAGAAATCCATATCGCCCATGCCGCCCATGCCGCCGCCGGGCATGGCCGGGGCTGCGTCCTTCTTCGGACGGTCGGTGATCATGGCTTCCGTCGTGATGAGCAGCGCCGCGACCGACGAGGCGTTCTGCAGCGCAGTGCGCACGACCTTGGTCGGGTCCACGATGCCGGCGTCGATGAAGTCCACATACTTGCCGTTCTGGGCGTCCCAGCCATAGGTCGAGGACTTCTGGTCCAGCAGCTTGCCGACGACGATCGAGGCTTCCTCACCGGAATTCTCGACGATCTGACGGATCGGGTACTGCACCGCGCGGCGCACGATGGCGATACCCTGCGTCTGGTCGTCATTGTCGCCGGTCAGGCTCTTCAGCGTGTTGGACGCATAGAGAAGCGCCGTGCCGCCGCCGGGAACGATACCTTCCTCGACCGCCGCCTTGGTGGCGTTGAGCGCGTCATCGACGCGATCCTTCTTCTCCTTCACTTCCACTTCCGTGGAGCCGCCGACGCGGATGACCGCAACGCCGCCCGCGAGCTTCGCGAGACGTTCCTGCAGCTTCTCCTTGTCGTAGTCCGACGTGGTCTCTTCGATCTGCGCCTTGATCTGGGCGACGCGCGCCTGGATGTCGGCCTTCTTGCCCGAACCGTCGACGATCGTGGTGTTGTCCTTGTCGATCTTCACCGTCTTCGCGGTGCCCAGCATGTTCAGCTTCACGTTCTCGAGCTTGATGCCGAGATCTTCGCTGATCACCTGGCCGCCGGTCACGATGGCGATGTCTTCCAGCATCGCCTTGCGACGATCGCCGAAGCCCGGCGCCTTCACGGCCGCAACCTTCAGGCCGCCGCGCAGCTTGTTGACGACGAGGGTCGCCAGCGCTTCGCCTTCGATTTCCTCGGCGATGATGAGGAGCGGACGGCCGCCCTGCACAACCGCTTCCAGGATCGGCAGCATCGGCTGCAGGCTGGTGAGCTTCTTCTCGTGGATGAGGATGTAGGGCTCGCTGAGTTCAGCCGTCATCTTCTCCGCGTTCGTGATGAAGTAGGGGGAGATGTAACCGCGGTCGAACTGCATGCCTTCGACGACTTCCAGCTCGGTGTCGGCGGTCTTGGCTTCTTCAACCGTGATGACGCCTTCGTTGCCGACTTTCGCCATCGCCTTGGCGATCATCTCGCCGATTTCCTTGTCGCCGTTCGCGGAGATCGTGCCGACCTGGCCGATTTCCTCGTTCGACTTCACCTTCTTGGAGCGCTTCTTGAGGTCGGAGACGACGGCATCAACCGCCTTCTCGATACCGCGCTTCAGGTCCATCGGGTTCATGCCGGCCGCAACCGACTTGGCGCCTTCGCGCACGATGGCGCGGGCCAGAACGGTCGCGGTGGTCGTGCCGTCTCCGGCGATGTCGTTTGTCTTGGAAGCGACTTCGCGCACCATCTGCGCGCCCATGTTCTCGAACTTGTCGCCGAGCTCGATTTCCTTCGCCACCGTCACGCCGTCCTTGGTCGTGCGCGGGGCGCCGAAGCTCTTGTCGATCACGACGTTGCGGCCCTTGGGACCGAGCGTCACCTGAACGGCGTCTGCGAGGATGTCGACGCCGCGCAGAAGCTTCTCGCGCGCGTCGGCGCCGAACTTAACGTCTTTGGCTGCCATAGTAGTGTTCTCCTGAATTCAGATTTGCGAGTGGCTTATTTCTTCGAAGCCTTGCGGCCTTCGAGAACGCCCATGATGTCGGACTCCTTCATGATGAGGAGTTCTTCGCCATCGACCTTCACTTCGGTGCCCGACCACTTGCCGAACAGCACGAAGTCACCGGCCTTCACTTCCGGGTTGACGCGCTTGCCGCTGTCGTCGAGGGCGCCGGGGCCGACGGAGACGACTTCGCCTTCCTGCGGCTTCTCCTGGGCGGTCTCGGGGATGATGATGCCACCAGCGGTCTTCTGGTCTTCTTTGACGCGGCGGACGACCACGCGGTCGCCGAGCGGACGGAATTTCATCGGGGGAGTCTCCTCAAATACCTAGGTTTTCCAACGAGTTGGATCAGCGCGGCAGCACTCCCATCAGGCGAGTGCTAACAGGCTGACCGCGAGATAATGCCGGGGCCGGGAGCCGTCAAGGGCGGGCGGGTCCACTTTCTGCCGGCCAAGGCCCTATCTTTCGCGCCGATCGAGGGGAGAAACGATGTTCACCTGCTTCATCCGCTACGAAATTGCGCCCGGCAAACTGGAGGCGTTCAGGGATTACGCGCATGCCTGGATGGCGCTGATCCGCAAATATGGCGGCACCCATCACGGCTATTTCGTGCCGGGCGGCGCGGGCGATGCTTTGCCGGATGCGAGCTTCAGTTTTCCCGGCATCGGCCGGGAAGGGCCGGCGCATATCGCTGTCGCCCTGTTCAGCTTTCCAAATGTCGAAGCGTATGAGCGGTACAAGCGCGACGTCGCCGAAGATGAAGCGTGCAAAACCGCGACCGCGCGTTTCAACGAAACGCAATGCTTCACCGGCTACGAGCGGAACTTTCTCGTCCCGATGTTTGAATGATGTTCGCGAAATCCTCTTTCGCGAAACTTTGAGAACATCGAATGAAGTTTCTTCGCGGGAACAGATGAGTTCCACTTGAGTTTCCCGCCGACATCAACGATGTAGCGGTCCTCGCGGTTGGTGTATCGGCTGGGTCGATCTCTTCGGCGAAACGCGCGGAGTACCCGATCCGCTCCCCACATCAACACCGCCGGAGAATCTGCGTTGTCTTATGTTGTTGTCCGCGCCCGCGAGAGCGCTGCCGCGTTTGCGTCGAAGTTTGCGTTGCTGATTGCCGCCACGATCGTCGCGTTCTTCGCGCTGCCGTTTCATCACAGCTACCAGCTTCCACCGTTGCCGACATGGTCGGCGACGCTGGAAAAGCCGGTGAAGAATGTCTCGGCTGCATTGCGTCCCTCCGTCTTCGAGCAGGAATTGTCGATGACGCCGAAAGAACTTATCAACCGCTGGAATCCCTTCATCGAAGAAGCCTCGAAGAAGTTCGACCTTCCGAAGAGTTGGATCCGTGCGGTGGTCAATCGCGAAAGCGGCGGCCGCACCGTCGAGGAAGACGGACAGCCCATCACCTCCGATGCCGGCGCCATCGGCGTGATGCAGGTGATGCCGCAGACCTATGACGAGATGCGCGCGCAATACGCTCTGGGCGACAACGCCGCCGATCCGCACGACAACATCATCGCCGGCGCGGCCTATCTGCGCTGGCTCTACAAGCGCTACGGCTTTCCGGACATGTTCGCCGCTTATAATGACGGTCCGGGCAATTTCGACAAATACCGCTCCGGCGAACGTAGTTTGCCGGCAGAGACAACGGCCTATCTCGCCAGCATGAAACAGAACCTCGACACGCCGCGGCGCTCGAAAAATCGTTCACGTTCGGCGTAAACCGAAGGACTTTCGCGAAAGCCATGCTAGCGTTCTGCAGGAAATGCGGAGCGCTGCCATGCACAAGAAAGCCATCGCCTTCGTTCAGTTCGCTACTGTCGCGTTTATCGGCCTGTCGCTCGCCGCCTTCGGCCCCGTCGACGCGAAGAAAGGCACCTACAAGATCGATCCGCGCCATACGCAGATCATCTTCGAGATCCAGCACATGGGTCTGTCCAATTTCTTTGGCCGTTTCAGCAAGGTCAGCGGGCAGCTCGTGTTCGATCCCGCGGCGCCGGAATCGTCTTCGCTTCAAGCGGACGTCGATATGACCGCGATCGACACGCATGTCTCTGAACTCGACAAGGAACTGGTGGATTTCTTCAAGGCCGACAAATTTCCGACGGCCTCTTTCAAGGCGACCGGCATCACGCGCACGGGCGACAATACAGGCACTGTTACCGGCGACCTCACGCTGGCGGGCATCACCAAGCCCGTGACGTTGAATGTGACGTTCAAGGGCGCGCGCAATCCGCCCATCCCGTTCCAGCCTTATCGCATCGGCTTCGACGCCACCGCCACGATCCACCGCGCCGATTTCGGCCTGACCCACGCGATCTGGTCCGGCATGGTGGGCGATGACGTCACCTTGCTGATCGAAATGGAAGGCGAGTTGCAGTAAAACGGCGCTATGCCGTTCACCAACCCCTTCATGGAAAGGTTCGGCCTTTCCATCCCGATCATCCAGGCGCCAATGCTGGGCGCGACGGATTCGCGGATCGTCACCGCCGTCAGCAGCACGGGCGCGATGGGGACGCTCGCAGCCGGCGCGCTATCGCCGTCTGCTATCAGCGAGGAAATCACCAAGCTCAAAGAGCAGGGAAAGCCGTTTGGCGCGAACCTGCTGGTCGTGCCGAAAGCCGATCCGGATTCCGAAACTGTCGAGCATGCCGTTCAGCGCCTCGCGAAGTGGCGCAAGGAATTCGGCTTGCCCGAAGATTTTCGTCCCAATCGTTGGAGCGAGGATTTCCGATCGCAGCTCGATGCTCTGATCGAAGCCGCGC
Organism: Rhizomicrobium sp.; assembly: GCA_036569005.1. GTDB lineage: Bacteria > Pseudomonadota > Alphaproteobacteria > Micropepsales > Micropepsaceae > Rhizomicrobium. Next base: position 30,250 of record DATCRK010000071.1, read on the forward strand.
CGCCCACCGTCTCCTTCACCTTCGATCTGATCTCGCGCGAAGACATCGCCGCCTTCCAGAAACGCGGCACATATGTGATGGGCACGGCTACGGACGTTCGCGAGGCGCGCGCATGGGCGCAGGCGGGCGCCGATGCGATCATCGCGCAAGGCTATGAAGCCGGCGGGCATCACGGCGCGTTCCTGTCCGACGGCAACGATCAGGCCGTCGGCACCTTCGCGCTCGTTCCCGCGATACGAACCGCGACCGATCTTCCCGTGATCGCGGCGGGCGGGATCATGAATGGTGATGGCATCGCGGCGGCGTTGTTGCTGGGCGCCGATGCGGTGCAGATGGGAACAGCGTTCCTGCTCACACCCGAAGCGATCATCTCGCAACCGTGGCGCAACGCGCTGAAGAAGGTGCCGGACGATGCCACGCGCCTCACGCGGGTCTATTCCGGTCGCTATGCGCGCGGTATCGAGAACCGCTTCATGCGCGAGTTTCGGTCGACGGAAAAAGATGTTCCCGCTTATCCGGTGCAGAACGCACTCACCGGCGAACTGCGCGCGGCGTCAGCCAAGGCGGGCTCCGCCGATGCGTTGTCGCTCTGGGCCGGGCAGGGCGTGAACGCCATCCGCGAAATGCCCGCCGCCGATCTTGTCCGCGTGCTGTGGGACGAAACGCGCGAGGCGCTGGTGCTGATGCAGAAGCGCGTGGGCTGACGCTGCGGAAATAATCGCGTGCGCTTGTCGCCGCCGCAATGCGCCGCTAGAGCTTTGCGCGAACGCAATCCTGAGAATTCAATGTCCGCCAGTATCCCGGAAGGTTTTCGCCCGCTCAATTTCAGCATGGGTTTCATCGAACAATGCGGTCCGCTTTATGGAAAGTGGGACGGTGAGCGTTTGCTGCTCGGCTTCCGCGTCGAGATGCGCCACTGCAATCCGGGGCAGGTCGCGCATGGCGGCATGATGGCCACGTTCGCCGACATGCTCCTGCCGATGGCGACGCGTTTTCAGAGCGGACAGGACCTCGGCTTCATTCCGACGGTGCAATTGAATTGTGATTACCTGGCGCCGGCAAAGCTTGGTGCGTGGGTCGAAGGCCGTGCGGAGCCGGTGAAGATCACGGGCAAGCTTGTTTTCTCCCAAGGCCTGGCGACGGCCGATGGCGAACCCTGTCTGCGGGCGAACGGCATCTTCCGCCGCACACCACCCACCGGCATGGGCTTTTCGCTGGAAAACCTGTTCGGCGAGCCGAAATAGGCCGTTTTCCGGCGCATCCGCCGAAAAACATGGCCATCCCGTTGCGAAAACTGTAGCTATCCCGTCTCATAAAGTGGCTTGGGCGGCGATAGAGGGTGGCGTGAAGATTCGTGTTGCAGATGCGGTGTTGCTGGCGCTGGTGGCGACGATCGCCGTCTTCGCGTTCGGCCTGTTTCCCGTGCTCATTCCGCAGACCTTCGCCACCGACGCGCTCTTCGTCGTCGTGATGGGCGCAACCCTGCCGCTGCACTACGGCCTCATGCACGAGACGATGCACGGCAATCTCTTCGAAAGCGAAGACTGGAATCGCCGTGTCGGTCGTTTGCTCGGCATCACCATGGGTTACCCGTGGGAGACGATGCGCTTCGGCCATCTCGCGCATCACGGTTTCAACCGCCACGACTACGACCGCCCGGAATCCTGGCATGAAGGCCAGGGATATTTCGGCAAGTCCGTTCAATATTACTTCCAGCTCGTTATCGGCAATGTCGTACTCTATGTGCTCGCGCCGCTGCCGTTGCTGCTTCCCATCTCCATGACACCGAAGATCGTGAAGCTGATGGACCAGAGCCCGGAGATGGAGTGGTTCCGCAACGCGGCGTTCCGGACCTTCACCAATCCGCAGAAGCGCCGCGCCATTCGCATCGACCTGCTTTGCACGGTTCTGCTGTTTGCGTTCGCCGTGTGGATGTGGGGCGCGCACTGGCCGGTGTTCGCGCTCGGCATTGCCGCGCGCTGGTGCGTGCAGTCGATTCTCGACAACGCGCCGCACTACGCGATGCCGCTGGATTCGGGGCGCGATGCGCGCAACACGACGTTCCCCAAGCCCATTCGCTGGATGATTCTCAACCAGAATTTCCACGGCGCGCATCACCATTCGCCGCAGACGCATTGGCTCGAATTGCCGGCGCTCTATTCGAAGATGAATGTGCCGCTCGACGGAAGCTGGTTCACGGCGCAGGCACGTCAGTTCCGCGGGCCTGTCCGTCTGCACTGATCCACGCATGAGCGAAGCCGCCGTCTTTTCGAAATGCGCCTGGCGGCTGATCCCGTTCATGGGATTGCTCTATGTCGCCAATTTTCTTGACCGCGTGAATGTCGGCTTCGCTGCGCTGACGATGAACGCCGACATCGGCTTGAGCGCGGAAGCCTATGGCCTCGGCGCAGGCATGTTTTTCATCGGCTATTTCTTCTTCGAAGTTCCGTCGAACGTGGCGATGGAGAAGTTTGGTGCGCGGCTCTGGATTTTCCGCATCATGCTGACCTGGGGTGTCGTCTCTATGGCGACGGCGTTCGTCACCGGCCCGGTGAGCTTCTTCATCCTACGCTTCCTGCTCGGCGCCTGCGAAGCCGGATTCTTCCCTGGCATGATCCTTTATCTCACCTACTGGTTCCCGGCAGCGACACGTGGGCAGTTCAACGCGCTATTCCTCTCCGCCATCGTCATTGCCAACATCATCGGCGCCCCGATTTCGGGATTCATTCTGCAGACGGCGCACGGTTGGGGCGGTCTGCACGGCTGGCAATGGCTGTTCCTGATCGAAGGCCTGCCGTCCTGCCTCCTTGCTTTCGTCGCGCTCTTGTATCTGCCGAGCAAACCCGCGGACGCGAAATGGCTCTGTGCGGAAGAAAAGCAACTCGTCGCTGTCGCGATTTCGCGGGACGATCTTCCGCACCACGATCTGCGCACGGGCCTCAGCGATATCCGCATCTGGCTTCTCGCGCTGGCGGATTTCGGAATCATCGTCGCGCTCTACGGCATCGGGCTCTGGCTGCCGCAGATCGTGAAGGCGCTTGGCTTCGACGATCTCGAGACGGGCTTCGTCGTCGCGGTTCCCTATCTTGCAACCATGGTCGCGATGATCGTGTGGGCGCGTCTCAGCGATGCGCGCGGCGAGCGTGTTCGCCATATCGTGCAACCGGCGCTGCTCGCGGCGGCGAGCTTGATCGCGGCAGCTCTTCTCGGCGCCAGCCTGTGGTCGGTGATTGCGCTCACGCTGGCGACAGTCGGAATCTACGCAGCGCTCGTGGTGCTCTGGACATTGCCGCAATCTTTCTTTGGCGGCACGGCGGCGGCCGGCGCCATCGCGCTCGTCAATTCCATCGCCAATCTGGGCGGCTTCCTCGGGCCCACAATCGTCGGTTACCTGAAGGCCGCGACCGGAACCTACGCGGTCGCCATGGGCGTCTTCGCGGCGGGACTGATCATGACGGCGGTTGTGGTTACTGCGCTGTCGCGGTCTCTTCCGGCCCCGAAGCCGGCAGTGGTATAGAGACGGGGGAATTCGAAAGGGCGGCCATGCGCGTTTTGTCTTTGTCCTGTCTGGTGTTGCTCACGGCGGCAATGCTCGGTTCCGGAGCGCAGGCTTCTCCGATGTATCCCAAGGGGGCGCTGGATCTGGAAAGCCAGCTGCTTGCCAAGCAAAGCGCTGATGCCAAGGCCTGGATCAAAGCGGAAGGCGCCGATGAAGCGTCCGGCCAATTCCTCTCCGAAGAGATGCCGCGAAATGCGGCGCGCAAATTCGGCGCGTCGGGCTCCGATGTCAGCACACTCGCTTTTCTGGTGCTGATGGAAGCCGCGCGCGCGGCCGATGCGAACGTCTATACGCTGGTGAATGGCGTGCAGGCCGCGGGCGCCAGTCGCGTGGATCAGCGCCAGGCCGCTTTGACATCGGGCGGAATCGCAACTTCGCAGCAGGCGGGCATGAGCGGCGGCAATCAATCCGCCCAGCAACTGCAAGGCCACGCTTTCGTCTCGCTGTTGCCGAGCGATAGCAACCCGGTCCGCGACGCGCGCAATGCCTCCGCTTATATTCCGCCGCCGAGCATGACGCTGCAGGATGCGATGGATCGCGAATCCAAGGTGGAGGATTTGCTCTCTTCCGCCATGAAACGCGTCAGTCAGCCGGGCTGATATGTCGAGCATGTCCGGTTCCGGCGCGAATTCTTCGCGTGCGATCTTCCTCGCAGCCTTTGCTGCCGTTCTCGCGCTCAGCGGCTGCGGACAGGAAGACAAGCTTGCGCCCGATTTCGCGTTCAACTTCCGATGCAACGGTGCCGCTTATCCGGCATCGGAATCGGCGATCGAGAAATTCATCGCCGGCTACGGCTTCACCGCGTTCAACGAAGAGCGCGTGCGGCGGCAATACAATCTTCCGATGTATCCCCTGGCGATCGATGGATTCGATGCGCGCCATCGCATGCTCGATTTCCGGGGCATCAACGAGAAGTCCGGCGACAAGCCGGAACCGGTGGCGAGCATCTATTCCGTCGGCCTTTATTCGCCGCCGCCGACCCGCCACGACACCAGGCTCGAAGACGCCATGCTGGCGTTCGTCTCCGGCACGCTGAAATGCGATGTTTCGCATGTCAGCCATGGCACCAACGGCGCGGACCGGGCGGCATTCTTCGATAAAATCTATCAGGCGGAACAGAAGCGCATCGGCCAGGGGATGCGCTGCGACAAGCAATCGGGCAAAAACCTTGACACCAAATGCCCCAGTTGATTTGTCTGCCCATCTTCAAATCGGGCCGTAAATGACACGTGCATTCATCTTTCCCGGACAGGGCAGTCAGGCCGTGGGCATGGGCAAGGCTCTCGCCGAAGCATTCGCACCCGCGCGCGAAGTGTTCCAGGAAGTGAACGACGCGCTTTCGCAGAAGCTTTCCACGATCATGTGGGAGGGCCCGGAGAGCGATCTCGTCCTCACCGAAAATGCGCAGCCCGCAATCATGGCGGCCAGCATGGCGATCGTGCGCGTGCTGCAGAAGGAAGCCGGTCTCGATTTCGCGAAACATGCGCGCCTCGTCGCCGGTCATTCGCTGGGCGAATACACCGCGCTCTGCGCGGTCGGTGCGTTCACGCTCGCCGACACGGCGCGCCTCTTGAAAGCGCGCGGGCAGGCGATGCAAGCCGCTGTTCCCGTGGGCGAAGGCGGCATGAGCGCGTTGCTCGGCGCGGAGATCGAGCAGGCGGAAGAGCTTGCAAAAGAGTGCGCTGCGGCCACCAACGGTGTTTGTGTCGTTGCGAACGACAACGCGCCGGGGCAGGTCGTCATTTCCGGCTCCAAAGCCGCTATCGACAAGGCGCCGGAAATCGCGAAAGCAAAAGGCATCAAGCGCGCGATGGCCTTAAACGTCTCGGCGCCGTTCCATTCGCCGATGATGAAACCCGCCGCGGACAAGATGCGCGAGGTGCTGGCCGGCGTGAGCATCCGTCCGCTCGCCGCGCCGCTCGTCGCTAACGTGACCGCTGCCGAAATCAACGAGCCGGACGCGATCCGCCGCTTGCTCGTGGAACAGGTCACCGGCCGCGTCCGTTGGCGGGAAAGCGTTCTGGCATTCCGCGGTTTCGGCGTGGACACGACCGTGGAAGCCGGCGGCGCCAAGGTTCTGACCGGCATGGTCAAGCGCATCGACAAGGAACTCGCGAACGTCACGCTCGACAGCGCGGCGGATATCGAAGCCTTTGCGAAAACGCTTTGAAAGAATTTCCTCCCCCGTTTACGGGGGAGGTGCTCGCGAAGCGAGCGAAAGGGGATTTGGATGTTCGATCTCACAGGCAAGACGGCGCTCGTTACGGGCGCTTCGGGCGGTATTGGCGGCGAGATCGCCAAGGCGCTCCACAAACAGGGCGCTGCGGTTGTCCTCTCCGGCACGCGCGCCGAAGCACTCGAATCGCTCAAAGCCGAACTCGGCAGTCGCGCCTTCGTCGCCACCTGCAATCTCGGCGACAAGGATTCGGTCGAAGCGCTGGTGAAAAATGCGGAAGCCGCCGCCGGTGCGCCGATCGATATCCTTGTGAACAACGCCGGCATCACGCGCGACAATCTCTTCATGCGCATGAAGGATGAAGAGTGGGATCAGGTGATCGCGGTGAATCTCACCGCCGCCTTCCGGCTCTCCCGCGCCGTTCTGCGCGGCATGATGAAGAAACGCTGGGGGCGCATCATTTCGATTACCTCCGTGGTCGGGGAAACCGGCAATCCCGGGCAGGGAAATTACGCCGCGGCCAAGGCGGGTTTGGTGGGCATGTCCAAATCGCTCGCCGCGGAAGTCGCCAGCCGCAACATCACCGTTAACTGCGTTGCGCCAGGCTTCATCGCGACGCCCATGACGGACGCGCTGACTGACGCCCAGAAGGAAGCCGTCTTCGGCAAAATCCCCGCTGGCCGCATGGGCACACCGGCCGAAATCGCCGCCGCCGTGGCCTATCTGGCCTCGGACGAAGCGGGCTATGTGACCGGGGAAACGCTGCAGATCAACGGCGGCATGGCGATGATTTGACAATAAATTCAGTCACTTAACCCGCTTATAGCGGTCCCGGAGGCTTTGTGTTACCAAACGCGCCATTCTTCCGGGCCCGCTCTCCAGCGGGAGGTGGGGGATACGCCGCATGCCCCTGTGCGTTACGCGGCGGATGACAACAACGAGAGGTTTTGAAAACACCAATGAGCGACACTGCGGAACGCGTAAAGAAGATCGTCGTCGAGCACCTGAACGTGGATGCCGACAAGGTCACGGAAAGCGCGTCCTTCATCGAAGATCTGGGCGCGGACAGCCTCGACACCGTCGAGCTGGTCATGGCGTTCGAAGAAGAATTCGGCATCGAAATTCCGGATGATGCCGCCGAGTCCATCGTCACCGTCGGCGATGCGGTGAAGTTCATCGACAAGTCGCAGGCTTGATGCTCGGGGCCAACGCCTCAAACATGCGCAGAGTAGTGGTTACAGGACTGGGTCTCGTCACGCCGCTGGCATGCGGCGTGGAAGAGACCTGGTCCCGTCTCCTCGCCGGTCAGTCCGGCGCGCGCAAAATCACCGAATTCCCCACGGACGATCTGGCGACGAAAATCGCCTGCATCGTTCCGCGCGGCGACGGCACGAACGGAACGTTCAATGCCGATCAGTGGGTCGATCCCAAAGAGCAGCGTCGCACCGACGAATTCATCACCTTCGGTCTCGCCGCCGCCCAACAGGCGGTGACCGATTCCGGCTGGGAGCCGAAGACCGAGGAGGAGCGTTGCCGCACCGGCGTGCTCATCGGCTCGGGTATCGGCGGCCTCAACGGCATCGCTGATGCCGCGTTGCTTCTCAACGAAAAAGGCCCGCGCAAGATTTCGCCGTTCTTCATACCCGGGCGGCTCATCAATCTGGTTTCCGGCTACGCCTCCATCCGCTTCGGCTACAAAGGCCCAAACCATGCGGTGGTCACGGCTTGCGCCACCGGCGCACACGCCATCGGCGACGCCGCGCGCATGATCGCGCTGGACGATGCCGATGTGATGCTGGCCGGCGGCGCGGAAGCGGCGATCGGCCGTCTTGGTATTGCGGGCTTCAATGCCTGCCGCGCACTTTCCACCGCTTTCAACGACACGCCCGAGAAGGCCTCGCGTCCCTATGACAAGGATCGCGACGGCTTCGTGATGGGCGAAGGCGCCGGCGCCGTGATGCTCGAGGAATACGAGCACGCGAAAGCACGCGGCGCGAAGATCTATGGTGAAGTCACGGGCTATGGCCTTTCGGGCGACGCCTTCCATATCACCGCGCCGTCGGAAGACGGTGACGGCGGTTTCCGCGCCATGCAGATGGCGCTGAAGCGCGCGGGCATCCAGCCGTCCGACATCGACTATGTGAACGCGCACGGCACCTCCACGATGGCCGATGGCATCGAACTTGGCGCCGTCGAGCGTTTCCTTGGCAATGCCGCGGGCAAGGTGTCCATGTCGTCCACCAAATCCGCCATCGGTCATCTGCTGGGTGCTGCAGGCGCGGTGGAAGCGATCTTCTGCCTGCTCGCGCTGCGCGATCAGGTTGTTCCGCCGACGCTGAACCTCGACAATCCGGCGGTCGAAACGAAGATGGATCTGGTGCCCCACAAGGCCAAGAAGCGCGAAGTGAAAGCCGCGCTGTCCAACTCCTTCGGCTTCGGCGGCACCAACGCTTCGCTGATCGTCTCTCAGGTCCAATAACCGGCTGCTCCGATGCTTCGCTTTCTCGCGGTTCTGGTCATTCTCGCCGCGATTATCGGCGGCGCGTGGTTTTGGGAGCAGGAGAACTGGCAGGTGGAAGGACCATCGCCGGCCTACAAGGTTGTGATGGTGAAGCCGGGCGAGCATGTCGCCGCGATTTCGCAGAACCTTCAGAACGCCGGCGTCATCGCCAACAAGACTCTCTTCGCCATCGGGCTGCGCATCCGCAACCAGCAGACCGAGCTCAAGGCCGGTGAATACGGCTTTCCCGCGCATGTGAGCATGGCGGATGTCACCGGCATCCTCATCTCCGGCAAGTCCATCGAGCACAAGCTGACGGCCGCCGAAGGCCTCACCAGTCAGATGATCTACGACATCGTGAAGAAGGACCCGGTGCTCTTGGGCAATGCGGGGACTGTGCCGGACGAGGGCACGCTGCTGCCGGAGACCTATCTCTTCACCCGCGGCATGACGCGCGCGCAAATGCTCGCCAAGATGCGTGACGCGCAGAAGAAACTGATCGACGCGCAATGGCCCGCGCGTGTCGGAAATCTTCCGCTGAAAACGCCGCAGGAAGCCATCATCCTTGCCTCCATCGTCGAGAAGGAAACCGGCATTCCGGAGGAGCGCCGCCACATCGCCGCGGTGTTCGAGAACCGGCTGCGCCTCGGCATGAAGCTGCAATCCGATCCCACGATCATCTACGGAATCACCAAGGGCTATCCCATCGGCCGGCGCATCCGCCAAAGCGAAATCGACGCGCAGACGCCCTACAACACCTATGCCATTCCGGGTCTGCCGGTTGGCCCCATCTGCAATCCCGGAAAAGACGCGATCATGGCGGTGCTCAATCCGGAAGGCTCCGACGATCTCTATTTCGTCGCCAATGGAACCGGCGGCCATGTGTTCTCCGCCACCATGGCGGAACACGAAAAGAACGTGGCGAATTGGCGCAAAATCCACAACGCCCAGCATTGATCGCCGTTTGATCCGCGCGCCCGGCAGGCGCTAAATTCGCCCCATGGAGATTCACCCGTGACGGTCGTCAGCATGACCGGCTTTGCCGAGGTGCATGGCGCCCATGAAGCCGCGCGTTGGCGCTGGGAAGTCAAAAGCGTCAACGGCCGCAGCCTTGAATTGCGCCTGCGAATGCCGCCCGGCTTCGACGGCCTCGAGATCGCCGCGCGCACGCTGGCGTCGGAGCGTTTCAAGCGCGGCAACATCCAGGCCACGCTGACGATGGAGCCGCGCGAGGAAACGCGCGCGCTGCGCGTGGATCCTGTGGCGCTGAGTGCCGCGGTGCGCCTCGCCAAGCAGATCGCGGACGAGACGGGCCTCGCGCCTGCGCGGGTGGACGGGCTGCTCTCGCTCAAGGGTGTGATCGTGCAGGATGAAGCTGCGGTGCTGGAGCCCGCGGAACGTGCCGCGCGCGATGCTGCCATGCTCGAAAGCATCGCGATGGCCTTCGATGCGCTCCGCCGCGCGCGCCGCACCGAAGGCGCCAAGCTTGCCGCTGTGCTGAAAGGGCAGATCGACGAGATCGACAGGCTGACGAAAGAAGCGGCATCGCTCGCCGCCACGCAGCCCAAAGCGTTGCGCGATCGGCTGTCGGGCCAGCTCAAGGACTTGCTGGAAGGAACGCAGTTTTCCGATGACCGGCTGGCGCAGGAAGTGGCCCTGCTGGCCACCCGCGCGGACGTGCGCGAGGAACTGGACCGTCTCGATGCGCATGTGCATGAGGCGCGTGCGCTGCTGTCGTCCGGCGAGGCGGTCGGCCGCAAGCTGGATTTCCTGGCGCAGGAATTCAACCGCGAGGCCAACACGCTCTGCTCCAAGTCTTCGGACATTGCGCTCACGCGCACGGGGCTGGCGCTGAAGCATGTGATCGATCAGTTTCGCGAGCAGGCACAAAACGTCGAATGAGCACTGAGGGGGCGATGCAGCGCAGGGGACTTATGCTGGTTCTGTCCTCGCCGTCGGGCGCGGGAAAGACCACGCTGTCGCGGCGTCTGCTGCAGAGCGATCCGTCTATCACGCTGAGCGTCTCCGCCACCACGCGCAAGCCCCGCCTGAACGAGATCGACGGTCAGGATTACCACTTTATCGACGAGCCGGAATTCGAGCGCCGCGCGAAGAACGGCGATTTCCTCGAACATGCGAACGTCTTCGGTAATCGTTATGGCACGCCAAAGAAGGCAGTAATGGCCGAGCTTGAAAACGGCAAGGACGTGTTGTTCGACATCGACTGGCAAGGCACGCAGCAGCTTCGCCAGCAGGCGCGTGACGACGTGGTGAGCGTGTTCGTGCTGCCGCCGAGCCATGACGAACTGGAGCGCCGGTTGCGCGCCCGCGCGCAGGATGCAGAGGACGTCGTGCAGAAGCGCATGGCCAAAGCAGCGGACGAGATCAGCCATTGGGCGGAATACGATTACATCATCATCAACGACGACGTGACGCGCGCGCAGACCCAGCTGGAAACGATCCTCGCCGCCGAGCGCCTGAAGCGTATCCGCCAGCTCGGCATCTCCGCTTTCGCGCGGACGCTGGCGAGCTAGAACGTCTCGCCTGCCAACTCTTCACTTTTGGCCCACAGCGCCTTGGCGTGGTTGGGATCGATCGCATAGGCGCGCACGGTGCGCGTGCTTCAAATACGGTTGTTCCCGACGAAAATTGTCAGGTCAGATGGACGCGATACACTTTTGATGCCGTGCCGCTGAACAACGCGGTCTTCTCGTCCGCCGAATAATTCTTCGCAATGCGTTTGAAGGCGTTCCACAGCGTCACATAGGTCGAGCCGAAGCGGTCCACCGGGAAGTTGCTTTCGAACATGCCGCGGTCCGCACCGAACGCTTCGATGCAGGTCTCGATATAGGGCTTCCACTCTTTCGCCAGTTGCTCGGAAGAAGGCTGCGGCTCATGCCAGCTCTTGCGCCATCCCGCGAAGGGCATCGGCAATCCGCCTAGCTTCACATGCACATTCTCGCACTTCGCAAGCTCGCGGATGTTCTTGCGCCATTCGTCAAAGCGTTCTTCGCGCTTGCCCGTGTAGCGGCCCACGCTCAGCGGCGTGCCCACATGATCGAGGATGATGGTCGTGTCCGGAAACGCGCGCGCCAGATCGATAAGATCAGGAAGCTGCGGCTCCAGCAGCCAGGCATCGAACGACAATCCCAGCTTGCCCAGCACCGCGAAGCCTTCGCGGAATGTCTTGTCGAGATACATGCCCGCCGTGGTGCGGCCATGCAGCGGCCCCAGCACCATCGGGTCTTCATCGTAAGACGCACTGTGGCGGATGCCGCGAAAACGCCCATGCCCCGCCGCGATGTGCGAGCGCAGCGCATCTTCCACCACCGCACCTTCGCGTAGATCCACATGGCCCACGATGCCGGCGCAGGCGCGCACATCGCCATAGATGCCGCTTGCCGTCATCGCCGCGACGCCGTTGACGAACTCCGTCTCGCCCACGCAGCGCAGAAGCTCCGGCCCGTCGGCGCGGTACATCGCGCCGCATTCCATATAGATCGTGCCTTTGACGTTGTGGCCGCTTTGCAGGTCCGCGAGCAATTCATCCAGAAGGTAGCGCGGTACCTCCCGGATGATGTCCATGAAGCCGTGCTCGATCGGCGGCAGGTTCTTCAGAACCTCTTTCGGCCGGTCCCACAGATGATGATGTGGATCGACGATCGGCAGATCGGGTTCGAGGATTTGTTCTGTGCTCATGCCATCCCTCCACTGTCATCCCCGGCGAGCATCGCACGTATGCGATACGAGGGAAGGGGACCCAGGTGCTCGAGCGGAGTGATATGCACCCGCTCTGTGCTCATTTTGAAAGACCGTCCGAGCATCGCGACCTGGGTTCCCTTCCCCTCGCTTCGCTCGGCCGGGAATGACAAGCGCAGTCTTACGGCGTGAGGATCACGCGGCCTGTGACTTTTCCGGCGACCAGGTCCTCCAGCGCGGCGTTCGCGGCGGAGAGCGGGCGCTTGGTATAGGGGATCGGATCGACCTTTCCGGCGCGCACCAGCTCCATCATCTCCTTCGTCTCGTCCAGCGAGCCCACCATGGAGCCGCCGATGGAGATCGTGCGGAAGGGGAACATGGGCAGTGGCATCGACATCGCGCCGCCGAACAGGCCCACGATGATCACCTTGCCGCCACGGCGCACCGCCTGCGACGCGAACGCGAAGGTCTTTTCCGAGCCCACGAAATCCACCACCGCATACGCGCCGCCGCCCGTATCGGCCACCAGCTTCTTCGCGGATTCCGGGTCCTTCGTGTTGTAAACCGCGCTGGCCCCGGCTTTCTTCGCGGCTTCCAGATGCCCGTCGATGATGTCGGCGGCCAACGGGCCCTTGCCGAACATCGCCTTGGCAAACTGAACGCCCATCATGCCGACGCCGCCGCAGCCCAGCACCAGAACCTGATCGTTCGGGCCAAGGTGTCCGACCTTCTTCATCGCCGCATAAGCGGTGACGCCGGAACACATATAAGCCGCGCCCAGCGCCGGATCGGTCTTACCGTAGTCGATCAGATATTTCGGATGCGGCACCATCACATGCGTGGAATAACCACCAGGGCAACCGTTGGAGCAGCCGAGCTGGCGCGGGCCGCCGACGCAGATGTTCTCTTCGCCGCGCAGGCAGGACGGGCACTTGCCGCAACCGATCCACGGGAACGCCGCATAACGGGCGCCGACCTTGATGTCCTTCACATCGGGACCGACAGCGACAACTTCGCCTTCGATCTCATGGCCCAGCGTGTGGGGCAGTTTCACATTCGCCATCGGCAGCTTGTTGCCGCCGCCGAGATCGAAATAACCATCATGGATGTGGACGTCCGAATGGCAGACGCCGGCATTGTGGATTTTCAGGAGAACTTCGGTGCCTGTCGGCGTCGGTGTCGGCGTCTCCAGTTCCTGAAGCGGCTTGCCGAATTCCGTGATCACCTGACTAAGCATGGCAGTCTCCCTTGGGTTTTTATGATCTTTTGTCAGTCTTGCATGGTCATGGGGCTGTCTCAACCGCCATGCAGGAGGCGCGACTAAAGTGATGCGCGCCAGGTCCGCGCGAGCGCGGCGAAGTCAGCAACGGAGAGGTTTTCCGCGCGTGCCGTGGGGTCAAGTCCCGCCGCGCGAACGAGCCCTTCGGCATCCGGCGTCAGCGACTTCAAACTCTGGCGCAGCATCTTGCGCCGGTTGCCGAAGCCCGCCGCGGTCACCGCTTCCAGGTCTGCAAGCCGCGCGGCTGCGATAGGCTCCGCCAGCGGTTCGATGTGAAGGATGGAGGAAGTGACCTTCGGCGGCGGCGTGAACGCGCGCGACGAAACGTCGAACAATATCTTCGCCTTCGCCCGCCATTGGGAAAGAACGGAAAGGCGTCCATAAGATTTGGTGTCAGGCTTGGCAACGACGCGTTCCGCCACTTCTCGCTGGAACATGAGCGTGAGCGATTGCCAGAATGGCGGCCATGTCTCCGCCGTCAGCCACTTCACCAGCAGCGCGGAACCGATGTTGTAGGGCAGGTTGGCGGCGATGCGCACCGGTGTTGCGATGCCGTGTTCGGCAAACAGCTTCGTCTCATCCAGCGCCAGCGCGTCGGCCGGAACGATCTGCAGGCGATTGGGATAAGCACGGGCAATATCTTCCAGCGCGGGCAGGCAGCGGTCATCGCGCTCGACCGACACCACTTTCGCTGCGCCTTCCATCAGCAGAGCGCGCGTCAACCCGCCGGGGCCTGGGCCGACTTCGTAGATCGCCGCGCCTTCGGGCGAGGCCGCGCGCGCGATCTTGCGGGTGAGGTTGAGGTCAAGAAGGAAGTTCTGTCCTAGCGATTTCTTCGCCGCCAGATCGTAACGCGCAATCACATCGCGCAGCGGCGGCAGCGGATCGGCGCTATCCAAATCGCGCATCCGCTATGTCGGCCGCCATCTTGATCGCCGCGATCATGCTGCGTGGATCGGCTCTGCCTTTGCCGGCAATATCGAGCGCCGTGCCGTGATCGGGCGAGGTGCGCACGATCGGAAGACCAAGCGTCACATTCACGCCGTCCCAGAACGCCAGCGTCTTGAGCGGGATCAGCGCCTGATCGTGATACATGCAGAGCGCCGCGTCATAGCGTGCGCGCGCTTCTTCGTGGAACATCGTGTCGGCCGGCAATGGACCCAGTATATCGCCTTCCACGCGCAACGCCTCGCAAGCCGGACGGATAATATCGCGCTCCTCGCGGCCGATCTCGCCGTCTTCGCCAGCGTGCGGATTGAGTCCGCTCACCGCCAGCCGCGGCTTGGCTATGCCGAAATCCTCCTTCAACGCGCGCAGGACAATCTCGCCGGTCTCCACAATCGCAACTTCGCTTATGCGCTTTGGCACGTCGCTGATGGCGATATGGATCGTCAGCGGCACCACGCGCAGCCCGCCGCCCACCAGCATCATGACCGCGCGGGGCGCTTCGGCGATCTTCTGCAGATATTCGGTATGGCCGGCGAATTCGAACCCGCCTTGCATCAGCGATGCCTTGTGAATCGGCGCCGTTACGACGGCGCTTGCGGCGCCCTGCATCGCCATGGCGACAGCGGTGTCAATGGCATCCACCACCGCGTGCGTGTTCGCGGGATCGGCGTGACCGGCGCGCAGCGGCGCGCCCAGGGGATGACTTTCGATCAACGCTTCGCCCGGAATGTCGCGAAGCACACTCGCATCGCCCACCAGCTTCAGCGCGCGTTTCCCGATCTTTCCACCGAGCGCGCGCCAGGCGGCAATCGCGACCTCCGGCCCGATACCGGCCGGTTCGCCCATGGTTATGAGGACGGGAGCGTCAGGCGATGGCGCGTTGTCACTTCGTCGTGGCATCGGAGGATTTGCGCGGGCCCAGCGGCTCGCCCGGTTTCTCGATGTCCGCATCGCGGCGCAGATCGCGCAGATACTGGCGCGAAAGAACTGCCATGCGCTGCTCGAACAATTGCTGTTCCACGTCGTCATGCGTCGGCATCTGGAACGCCTGCTGGCGTGGCGGCGGGCCTTTGTCGCAGCGCACGAACAACTCGACGCCGGCAGCGGACTGGAACGGTACGGTGGTCTCGCCCGCATGCGTCTGCGCCAGCGCGTCGCGGATCTGCGGGCTGAGGTCCGCCAGGCGCATCGTGCCCAGATTCATGAATACCGCGCCCTTCATCTGCTTCACCAGATCGGCGAGCCCGTTGCAGGACTGGATGTGCGTGCGCAGCTCGTTCGCGAAATTCACGACGCGATCCAGCAATTCTTTCGACGGCTTGGGGCCGATCGGCAGAAGGATGCGGTTCAGCGGCAAGGCATCCGGATGATCGTTTACCGGCTGCACGGGCTGCTGTGCGACGCTGGTACCTTCGCCCTCCTGTCGCGCGCGCAGCAGAAGAATGTAATAGCCGCCGGTCGAGCGGATCGGCGGGCTCAGCGAACCGGGCCGCATCTGGCTCACGGCGTCGTCCAGTTCTTTGGGCAGTTGACCCTGCACCACGACACCGAGATCGCCGCCGGAAGCCGCCGTCGGGTTCTGGCTGAACTGGCGCGCGAGCTCGCCGAAAGCTGCGCCGCTGCGCAGCTGTTCCTCCAGATCCTGCATGCTCTTCAGGACCTTGGCGTCGTCTTCCGGATTGTCGACGGATTGGAAGATTTCGGCGATCAGGAAGTGCGGCTTGTTGCGGCCTTCGGCTAGGCGCTGCAATTCCGCCTTCACGTCATCCTGCGAGATATCCACGCGATCGCCATATTGCTGCTGCACGGTCTTGGACCATGCGATCTGCGAGGCGATCTGCGAACGCATCGTGGCCATCTTCACGTTCGAGCGCGCGAGCACATTGGTCAGCTGCTCGAGCGTGAGATGGTTGTCCTTCAGGATGTTGTCGATGGACTTGTCGACATCCGCCGCGGACACCGTGATCTTGTTCTTCTGCGCTTCCAGAAGCTGGATGCGCTCGGTCTCGAGCTGGTGCAACACCTGCTCGCGAATTTGCTTCAGGGCCTCCGGTGTGGGGTGCGCGTTGGAGGTCGCCAGATAAAGCGCCACGCGTTGGCGCAGGTCGTAATCGGTGATGACCGTGTCGTTCACGATCGCGGCGACGCCATCGCCTCTCTGCTGTGCTTCCTCCGGCGATTCACCGACATTGAGTTGCTCGGTTCCGGGCGTCGTTGCGGCTTTGGCCGTCGTCGCGGCGGCCGGCGCATCCTTGGCGCAGACGGGCACGGCACTGAACGCAAGCGCACAGACGCCGAGGAGGGCAAACGTAAAACTGCGAGTCATTGAGGACCGGTCTCGGAATTCTTGCGGTTTCGGGTCACCATTCGCGTCCCGTCCACCGCGGGCGCCCGGCTGACCGGGAGAATAGGCGATTTGGGCACAAGGTCAAAGGCTTGTGGACGAGAACAAATGCCGTGGGAAGAGCTCGCTCAACCCCTGCGAATCCGGCTCATCCTCGGTGTTCAGCTTGAAGCGGAAGAGGATGGATGTGGACGGCGGAATGTCACGGTCGCGTGTGTATTGGCGGCGGTAGGAAAGCGAGATTTTAAGGCATTCATCATCGTAACCGAGGCCGAATTCGTCATCGAGCATCTGGCTGTTGGCGAGGTCGCGGCGGGCCGCCGCAAATCCCACCCAGTTGCCGAAGAGGCCGATTGTGGCCTGTCCGTTAACTTCTTCACGCGGCTCGTCGGTGTTAACGACGTCCTGCTGCGGCAAGCGAACATAACTCAACTGGATCGATGTGCGGCCATAGCTGCCATCCAGATAGACCTGGTTACGCCGGATCGTGCCGGTGGATTCGTCGATGTCCACGCGATGGGTGAGGCTCAGGTAAGGCGGAAACTTTATGGTGAAACGGCCGACGACATCCGAAGCCGTATCCGCGAAGCCGGTTTCTTCCGCAAACACCGGATCGGGCTTCAGGCGCAGCACCTGTCCGATCTGCACTTCCACGCTGCCTTTCGGAAACAGCGCTTCGGTGCGGAAACCGACATTGGCGCGCGGTCCGCTCTCCACGACGTCGTAACCGGGAATGCGGTCGAAGCTGAACACATCGTTCTCGCCGAGTTCGATGTTGTAGCTGCCTTCGTTGGGAATGCCCTTCGGATTTCCGCCATAGGGCGCCGCGATGGCCTGGATGATCGGCTCCACGATGAAGGCTGTCTTCCCCGATCCGCCGCCGGTGACGAAGGGCCAACGCCAGTCGACGCCGATATAGGGAATGCCGCGCGTGATGTAGTTTTCCTTGGTCTGGATATCCGGGAAGTCGAGGGGATCGTTGTTGGTCGTGCGATAGAGGTCGCCGCGCGCATCGGCGCGGATGGTGATGAGCTGTCCGTTGTTGGTGACGAGCGGAAGCTGCCAGCGCATCTCCGCCGTCAGGCGCTGATCGCTGGGTCCGACATTGCGGTCCAGCGAAGCGCTGTTGAGGTCGAAACGGAAGTCGCCGCCCAGCACGGAGCGCTCGGGGATATAGGTGTATTCGATCAACGGCAGCACCAGCGGTATCTGCGCCGTCTTGATGAAGAGCGGCGAGATCTCCGTCGTCGCGCAGGTTGGTGGCTTGGTCGTCGCCAGCACGGGGCATTGGCCCACGAGGCTTTGGAAGAAATAGCCGGTGATCTTGAAGCGGCTGCGGCCGCTGATGCCTTCGACGAACAGGTCGTTGAAGAGCTGATCGTCCTTGTTATAGAGGCTGTACCGTTCCAGGTAGGTTGGGTTCGACGTCAATTGCGCATCGAAGCCGAAGCGCCAGACATTGCTGTTGCCGATCTGCGTGCGGCCCGAGCCGAAGAACGACGAATAGGTCTGGTCTTCGTCTTCATTGATGCCGCCTTCGGGATTGTGGGCGATGGTCGCCTGAATCCACATGCCGCCATTGTTCCAGCGCTCGCGATATTCGCCTTCCAGAACCTGACCACCTTCCGTGGAAAGGATCGGCTCGATCGTCATGTCGCGGGAGTCGCTGAACGAGATGTAATAGGGCAGCTTGATGAAGGAGCCGAGCGTGCTGGATGAACCGATATCCGGCGCGAGGAGACCCGTCTCGCGCTTCACCGTCGGGTCGGACTGGCTGAAATAGGGCGTGTAGGCGATGGGAACGCCGAAAGCCTCCAGCACCGCGTCGCGATAGACGATCTTGTGCGCCTGCTCGTCCCAGACGACGTGATAAGCCTTCACCTGCCACAGCGGCGTGCGCTGTCCGGGCTTGTTGCAGATCTTGCAGGTCGTGAAGACGGCCCGTTCCAGATCCGTCTTGTCGCCGCCCTTGCGCGTAGCCTGCACGGCGGCAAGACGGCCGTTCTTGCCGATCAGCGCGCGGAAGCCTTCCAGCACGCCATCTTTCATCTCGTTGCTGAGCGTGGCCTTGGGGCTGAACACGACGGCGCCGTCGGGCGCCATCATCACCACATTGCCGCTGGCGACGACGGTGTCGGCGTTCTGGTCGTAAGTGATCTTTTCCGCGGTGACGATGCGGCCGTTGTGGTCGATCTCCACATTGCCGGTTGCGGTGACGATCTTGGCCTTCACGTCATAGGTGACGTCGTCGGCCTTCATCACATAGTCGCCACCCGGCGGACCGAGCAGATCGTTCTTGCCGCCGAACGTGTTCGCCGCATGCGCCGATGCGCCGCCGAGCAGAAGCGCGGCGGTCAGCAAGCCAAGCAGCCCCCTGCGCTGCATCAGCCGTCCTCCTGGTGGAAGACGAGAGTCATGCCCAGAAGGATGGCGGCGGCGGCGGGTGCGGCCGCGGCAAGCGCAGTCGGCAGGATTCCCGATTCACCCAGCGCCTGCGTGACGTTGCCGAAGAAATAGACTCCGAAGCCGGCCAGCGCGCTGTAGAGGATCACGCGCAACAATCCACCCATGCGTGCCAGGCGCAGCGAAAAGCTCGCCGCCATGAACACCATGGCTGCGAACAGCGCCGGCATCACCAGCAACGAGTCGAAATAGAGCACGTAGCGCACGGCCGAGAATCCCGCCTTGCGCGCCGTCGCGATGAAGTAGGGCAGGTCCCAGAATGAAATCGTCGACGGCGAGGCGAAGCTTTCCTGGATTTGGGACGGTGTGAGTGTGGTGGCAAAGCTATAGACCGGGTGATGGATCGACTTGCCTTCCGGTCCGCTCACCCAGGCGTCGCGCATCGTCCACGCGCCGGTTTCCAGTACCGCGGACCGCGCATCGATGCGGCCGAGGAATTTGTCGTTCGGCCCGTAGCGGAACACGATCACATCTTCCAGACGCAGTCCTTGGTTGGCCACGCGCAGCGCATGGATAACCGATTGCGAGGTCGCATCGCCCTGCCGCAGCCACAATCCGTTGCGCGAGATGGCGAGCTGCGAGGCTTGCCCGCGCACATACCGTGCCTCCATCTCCGAATACTGGACCAGCATCCGGGAGGTCAGCGGTGTCAGCGCGAGAACCGTGAACACGCCCAGCGCCACAGCCACGACCAGTGACGGCGCCAGCAAGTCCCACGCGGAAACTCCGGCGGCGCGGATCGCGATCAATTCCTGGCTGCGCGACAGCCGCACGAACGCGAACACGCCGCCGAGCAACACCGCGAAGGGCAGAAGCTTCAGCCCCAGATCGGGAAGCTGCAGGAACGACATGCCGATGACGACGCTCGTCGGCACATGCTTGGCGGCGGTGTGATCGGAGAGCCCCACGATGTCGAGCGACAGCGCCAGGAACAGGAAGCCGGCATAGACCGCGCCCACGCCGACGATGAACTGGCGCGCGAGATAGCGGAAGAGTGTCCACGACCAAGTCATTCGGCGGGCACCGGCGTGGCCGCGCGGAAGCGGTCGAGGAAGCGCGGGAAGATGGTGCCCTCAAGCTCGATCAGCGCCAGCACCGCGCCCAGGATCGGAACCAGATAGAGCAGGAACAGCAAAGATGGATTGCGCGCGGCCGTACTCTGCGCGCCATAGCCGACGATGCGCACCATCGCTGCGAGCAGAGACGCTAGCGTCAGGCGAAGCGCATAGGCGCCGCGTTGCCGCCGGCCGCTCGTCACCGCCGCCAGCGCCAACAGCGCGAAGGTGAGGCAATAGAGCGGTGCGGCGAGGCGGTTGTGCCCCTCCGCGCGCAGAAGGTTCACCATGTTCTTGTTCTTCGGCGGCGTCTTGAACTGCGGCCAGAACAATTCGCTCAGATAGCGGTCGCTCGCTTCAAGCTGCTGTTCTTTCTGCTGGCTGGAGAACTGGTCGAGATCGAAAACGTAGCGGTTGAACTTTAGCACGGAGAGCTGCGCGCCCGTTCCGCTGGCCTGCTCGATGGTGCCGTCCTGCATGATGAGGCGGCCGCCGGCGGATGTCTGCGCGAGGATGCCGCTCTCCGCGATGTAGGTCGTCGGCCGCTGCGCATCGCGATTGTCGTGCACGAGGATGCCGCGGATGTGGCCGTCCGGCGAAAGTTCGCGGATGAACACCGTCAAGCCGTCCGCCGGCGTGTTAAACGCGCCTTCGTTCAACATCGCGGCGCCGATGTCGGCGCGGATGTCCAGCACCGCGCTCTTCATCGTGCGCTGGCCGAGCGGCATCAGATAGAGGCTGCACAAATAGGTTGCGGCCATCACCGCCACGGCGGCGATCATCACCGGAATGCCCAGCTGCACCTTGCTGTAGCCCGACGCCTGCATGACAACCAGTTCACTGTCCGCGTTCAGCTTGTGCAGGCCGTAGAGCGCGCCGGCGAAGAAACCGATGGGCAGGATGATGACGAGCAAGCTCGGCAGCACGAGCAGGGTCAGATAAACGAAGGTCGGCGCCGATTGCCCACGGTTGATCACAAGATCGAGAAGCCTGAGCGACTGCGACAGCCACACCACGCCCGTCAGCAGGAAGCAGAACAGCGCAATGGGCCCCGCGAGCTGGCGCAGGACATAATTCGACATTCGCGGCAGCTTCGATGGCATTCCTGAAAGCCCTGACCCGGCGCTTGGTCCCGCCCCCGGATTCGACCTAAGCTTCAAAGCGCACTAACTAGCATTTTCCCGCCGCCACCCGGCAACCCGAAATCCGCGCATCCGCCTGACTCGGCGCATTTTTTCGGATTAAACACGGGCAAGCATTACCTGGAGGTATCCCCTATGCAGTTTTCCTTCGCCGCCCCGTCCCTGAATGCGGCTGGAGCCCTCGTTCTGGGCGTCCAGGGCGACGGCACGTTCACCCCGTCCGCCGCGGATGCCGACAAGGCTGCCGGCGGCGCCTTGAAGCGGGCGGCGGTTGCCTCCAGCAAATTCACCGGAAAGGCCGGACAGGTTGTGGAGGTTCTCGCGCCGCAGGGTCTGAAGGCGAGCCGCGTGCTGCTGGTTGGCTTGGGCAAGGATTTCAACACCGGCTCGGCGGAGAAACTCGGCGCCAGCATCGTGGCGCGTCTCTACACCGCAGGCGTCGATGCGATCACGTTCGCGGTCGATGCGCCGAAAGGTTCGAAGTTCAAGCCTGGCGCGCTGGCGGCATCGCTCGCGATGGGCGCGAAGCTGCGCAGCTATGGCTTCACGCACTATCGCACCAAGAACCGAGACGAATACGAGACGACCATCAAGTCCGTGACCGTCGGCACGCGCGATGCGGCGGCGGCGAAGAAATTGTGGACGGCGATGGAAGCGGTCGCGGATGGCGTCTATCTCGCCCGCGATTTGGTGAACGAGCCGCCGAACGTTCTCTATCCGGCGGAGTTCGCGCGTCGCGCCAAGGCGCTGTCGAAGCTCGGCCTGAAGATTGAAGTGCTGGGCGAAGCGGAGATGAAGAAGCTTGGC
Organism: Rhizomicrobium sp.; assembly: GCA_036569005.1. Taxonomy (GTDB): domain Bacteria; phylum Pseudomonadota; class Alphaproteobacteria; order Micropepsales; family Micropepsaceae; genus Rhizomicrobium. Next base: position 52,222 of record DATCRK010000071.1, read on the forward strand.
ATGGGTTCGCTGCTCGGCGTGGGGCAGGGCAGCGAGCGCGAAAGCCAGCTCGTCGTCATGCGCTGGAACGGCGCGCGCAACAAGACCGAGGCGCCCATCGCGTTCGTCGGCAAGGGCGTGTGCTTCGATTCCGGTGGCCTGTCGCTGAAACCGGGCGCAAGCATGATGGGCATGAAGGGCGACATGGGCGGCGCGGCTGCCGTTACCGGCACCATGCGCGCGCTCGCCGCCCGCAAGGCGCGCGTGAACGCCGTCGGCGTCATCGGCCTTGTCGAGAACATGCCGGACGGCAACGCGCAGCGTCCTGACGATGTGGTGACGTCCATGTCGGGCCAGACCATCGAAGTGCTGAATACCGATGCCGAAGGCCGCCTCGTGCTGGCCGATGCGCTCACCTATACCCAGCGCAAGTTCAAGCCGAAATTCGTGATCGATCTGGCCACGTTGACCGGCGCCATCATGATCGCACTCGGCAACGATCACGCCGGCCTGTTCTCCAATAACGACCAGCTCGCCGCGCGCATCACCGATGCCGGCAAGGCAGCAGGCGAAGCCGTGTGGCGTCTGCCGTTGGGCGACGGTTACGACAAGCTTCTGAAATCCAAGATCGCCGACATGAAGAACATCGGCGGTCCCTACGCCGGCTCCATCACCGCCGCGCAGTTCCTGCAGCGCTTCGTCGAGAACAACACGCCGTGGGCGCATCTGGATATCGCCGGCGTCGCCTGGCAGGACGGCGAGCAGAAGCCGCTCTCCCCCGGCTGGGGCGTCGGCTGGGGCGTGCGCGTGCTGGATCGTCTGGTGTCCGACCACTACGAGAAGTGATGACGGAAACGCTCTTCTACCACCTCGAAAGACGTTCGCTTGACGACGTGTTGCCCACGCTCGTTACGCGAACGCTCGAGCGCGGGCAGCGGGTGCTCATCAAGGCGGAGTCGGCGGATCGCGCCTCGGCGATCGACAATCTGCTGTGGACCTATGACGATCAGAGCTTCCTGCCGCACGCGCAGGTGGGCGATGGCGATGCCAAGCGCCAGCCGGTGCTCATCACCACCGAAGACTCGAACGCCAACGATGCAAACGTCCTCTTCCTGGTCGGCGGTGCGGAGCCGCTCGCCTGGAACGGCGCGGAAGCCAAAGCGTTGTCCCGCATCGTCCTGATGTTCGACGGCCGCGATGCGGATTCGCTCGCCCGCGCCCGCGCGGCGTGGAAGGACGCGAAAGCCGCCGGTCATGACGCGACCTATTGGAAAGAAACGCCCACGGGCAAATTCGAGAAGCAGGGTTAGAGCGTGGGATTGTTGTCTCTCCTTTATTCGCCGCTCGGTTGGGTCATCCTCGCGTTGATCGTGATCTGCGTCGTGCATGCCGTGCGCACCGGCAATGTTTTCCCGTGGATCTACATCCTCGTCTTCCTGCCGGCCATCGGCGCGGCGATCTATTTCTTCATGGTCATCCTGCCCGACATGTCGCGCAGCCGCGCCGCGCGTCAGTTCCGCAGCGGCGCCGCGCGCGCTATCGATCCCAACAAGGATTACCGGCAGGCGATGCGTGATGTGGAGATGGTCGGCTCCGTCGACGCCAAGCGCGCCTTCGCCGAGCAGCTCATGCAGCGCGGCCAATACGCCGATGCCGCTGAGATGTATCGCAACGCCGCGCAAGGTCAGTTCGCCACTGACACGGCGCTACTGCTGGGTCTCGCCCGCGCGCAATTCCTGAGCGGCGACGGTGCGGGCGCACAGGCCTCGCTCGACGCACTGCAGAAAGCCGATCCGAAATTCGTTTCGGAAGAAGCGCACCTCATCTATGCCCGCGCGCTGGAGCTTCAGGGCAAGAACGAAGAAGCGGCGGAAGAATATAAGCGCCTCGTTCCCTATTTCGCGGGCGAAGAAGCGCGCACGCGCTATGCGCAGCTTCTTGAAAAGATGGGTCGCACGCAGGAAGCGCGCGATCTCTACACGCAGGTGCTCAAGAATCTCGACGGCGCGACGGGCCGCTATCGCAGCGCACAGAAGGAATGGGGCGCCATCGCGCGCAATGCGCTGAAGGCCTAGTCGTTTTTGCGGCTCGTCATCTTCGCGAGCGCCAGCGTCTGCCGGTGCCATTCGCGCACCGGCACGGCGGGCGTGCCCGCCACCGATTCTTTCGCGCCCACGTCGCGCATCACGCCGCTCTTCCCCGCGATGCGCGCATGCGCGCCGATGGTGACGTGATCCTTCACCGCCACCTGCCCGCCGATCATCACGAAGTCTCCGATGGTGGTGCTGCCCGCCACGCCCGCCTGTCCCGCGATCACGCAATATTTTCCGATGCGCACATTGTGCGCGATCTGCACCAGGTTATCGATCGCCGTGCCGCGCCCGATCACGGTATCGTCCATCGCGCCGCGGTCGATGGCGCAATTGCCGCCGATCTCCACGTCGTCCTCGATGAGAACGCGGCCCAGTTGTGGCACGCGCAACAGCCCCTTCGGCCCCGGCACGAAACCGAAGCCTTCGCCGCCGATGCTGACATTGGTTGAGATGCGCACGCGGTTGCCGATGATCGCGTGGCTGATGCAGGTATTGGCGCCCACATCGCAATCGTCGCCGACGATCACGCCGTCCTCGATCACCGCGTTGCAGTCGATGCGGCAGCGCGCGCCGATCTTTGCGCCGGCCGCAATCACCGCGCCGGCGCCGACATAGGTGCCTTCGCCGATCTGTGCCATGGGATCGATGCGCGCCTGCGCATGCACGCCGGATATGGGAAGATTGCGCGGATAGAACAGATGCCCGATCTGCGCGAAGGCAAGGCGCGGATTCTCGCACAAGAGCAGCATGGTGCCATTGTGCTTGTGCTTGCTCAGCGCGTTGCTGGTGACGACCACGCTGGCCGCGCTGTGCTCGAAACTGCCGCGATGTTGCGCTTCGCTGAAGACGCTGACTTCGCCGCTTTCCGCCTTGTCGAGCGACGCCAGCCCGTGGATGGGAAGCTCCGCCGATGCATCGCACGGCATGTCCGCGCCGATATGGCGCGCGAGATCGCCCAGCCCAAACGGTCCGCCGCGGCGGAAAAAGCGATCATCGGTCATCAATTTTCCAATGGAGATTGCGCCGACCGTATCACGATAGGGCAGGGGAGGCGATGCAGCGACGATTCTTGGTGAACCGCGGAATGCCTACGAATTCTGCGCCGCGAAGACAGATTGATACGCAAAAAGTCCCGGCACGCCGCCGGTCATCAGGAAGAGGACGTTATCGCCGGATTTGTAGGCGCCGCTATGAATGTCGTGCAGCAGGCCTGCGAACGCCTTGCCGCTATAGACCGGATCGAGCAGCAGGCCTTCCATGCGCGCCATCGAGCGGACGGCTTCGACCATTCCCTGCGTGGGAATGCCGTAACCGTCACCGCGATGATCGCCGTTCACGAGGATGTCCGCATCGTTCAGCACGGCGGAGGGATCGAGCAGCGCCAGCGTTTCGCGCGCCTTGTCGAGCGTGATGCCGTGCGTTTTCTGTCCGTCGTAATAGACGGCATAAGATTTTGAGAACGCCGCGCCGCGGCCGCTGGCTGCGAAGCCGGCGGCCAGTCCGGCATGCGTGCCGCTGCTGCCATTCGCGGTGATGACGTTCGCGAAGTCCAACCCCATGCGCTCGGACTGCGCTTCGATCTCCAAGGCGCAGGAGACATAGCCCAGACAACCCACCGCGCTCGATCCGCCGACCGGCGCGAAATAGGCTTTGCGGCCATCCTTCGCCAGCGCCTCGAAACGCTGCGCCACCAGCGCGCCGACATCGCCGTCCTTCGGAAGATCATGCATCGTCGCACCGAACAGATTGTCCAGCACGATATTGCCGTTGTTCGCGTAATCCGCGTCGTCGCGCGGCACGGTGCGCAGCAGCACCAACTCGCATTGGAAACCGGCATGCGCGGAAGCCGCCGCCGTCAGGCGCGCGTGGTTGGATTGCCGCGCGCCAACCGTGATAATCGTATCCGCGCCTTGCGCTTTCGCTTCACCGAGCAGGAATTCCAGCTTGCGCAGCTTGTTGCCGCCACCGCCCAGCGCCGTGAAATCGTCGCGCTTCACAAAGATGCGCACGCCGCCAAGCTCCGCGTTCAAGCGCTTCAATTCCTGGATAGGTGTCGGTCCTTCGAGCAGCGGGATACGCGCGAAACGAGAAAGATCGACCTTCGCCATCGTCAAGCCTCCGCCATCGCGGCTTCGTAGTCTTCGTTCGCCGCGAGCCAGCGCGCTTCCGCCGCTTCCAGCTTGCGCTGTGCTTCGGCGCGCTTCTTGGACACCGCCGTCGCTTTCGCGCGGTCCTGCGTGAAGATCAGCGGATCGGCGAGCGACTTGTCGTATTTGGCGATCTCCTTGTTCAGTTCCGCGATTTGGCCTTCCGCGAGTTCCACCTTTTCCTTCAGCGGCTTCAGCAGGCGGCGCTTCTCCGCCTCCTGCTTGCGCGCGTCTTCTTTCGAGATTTTCGGTGCCGGCTCTTCGCGGTGCGCGGGCGCGTTCTTTCCGGTCAGCAGGAAGCGGCGGTAATCGTCCAGATCGCCGTCATACGGATGCACGCCGCCATCGGCGACGAGGAAGAGACGATCCATCGTTGCCTCGATAAGGCGGCGGTCATGGCTGATGAGGATTACCGCACCTTCGAAATCGTTCAGCGCGATCAGGAGTTCCTCGCGCGCGTCGATGTCCAGATGGTTGGTCGGCTCGTCGAGGATAAGCAGGTTCGGCTTGTCCAAGGTGGCTAGCGTGAGCATCAGCCGCGCGCGCTCGCCGCCGGAAAGCTTGCTCACCACGGTCAGCGCCTTGTCGCCGACAAGACCCATCGAGCCCAGCCGCGTGCGCAACTCGGTCTCCGTCATCTTCGGGCGATAGCGCGCCAGTGTTTGCACCGCCGTGATCGTGGCGTCCATTTCGTCGAGCTGATGCTGCGCGAAATAGCCGACGGTCAACTTGCGTGAGAACACCGCATCGCCGCCCATCTTCTGGAGACGGCCCGCAATCAGCTTGGCGAGCGTGGACTTGCCGTTGCCGTTCTTGCCCAGTAGCGCGATGCGGTCATCCGGATCGAAACGTAGCGAGATGTTCGTCAGGATCGCGCGGCCGTCATATCCAACAGACGCTTTCTCCATCGTCACCAGCGGCGGGCTCACATTGTCCGGCGTGGGCAGCTTGATCGGTGCGATGTATTCATCCGGCGGCACTTCCACCTTCTGCAACCGCTCCAGCATTTTCATGCGGCTCTGCGCCTGCCGCGCTTTCGAGGCCTTGGCTTTGAAGCGGTCCACGAAGGCCTGCATATGCGCCCGCGCGGCTTCCTGCTTCTTGGCGAAAGCGAGATCGTTGGAACGGCGCATCGCGCGCGTCTCCACGAAGGTGTCGTAATTGCCGGTGTAGAGCGTGAGCTTCTTGTATTCGAGATGCAGGATGAACTCGGCGACGCTGTTCAGAAGATCGCGGTCATGGCTGACGATCAGCACCGTGCCGCGATAGCGCTTCAGATATTCCTCCAGCCACAGCACGCCTTCGAGATCGAGATAGTTCGTCGGCTCGTCCAGCAGCAGAAGATCGGGCGCGGAGAACAGGATCGCCGCCAGTGCCACGCGCATGCGCCAGCCGCCGGAGAATTCCGAACACGGCCGCAATTGTTCTTCGGCATTGAAGCCAAGGCCGGCGAGAATGGATGCCGCGCGCGCCGGCGCGGAATAGGCATCGATCGCGTCGAGCCGCGCGTGAATATCGCCCAGCGCGTGCCCGTCGGTTTCGGTTTCCGCGCGTTCCAGAAGCGCGATGCGTTCCTTGTCCGCGGCCAGCACCGCGTCGAGCAGGGACACATCAGACGAAGGCGCTTCCTGCGCCACGCTGCCGATGCGCCAGCCTGACGGTTTTGTGACCTCGCCCAGATCCGGATGAAGCTGATCCAGAATGACCTTCAGAAGCGTGGATTTGCCCGCGCCGTTACGGCCCACCAGCCCCACGCGCCGCCCCGCGGGCAGCGAAGCGCTCGCGCCCTCAAGGATTTCCCGGCCCGCAATGCGGACGGTGACGTCGTCGATAACCAGCATGGCGGGGCCTTATAAACTGTCATGGCCGGGCAGCAAGCGGAGCGCCGCGCGACCCGGCCATTGCCCTCCCGCCAAGCCGCTTCTATAAGGCGCGAAATTTTCCCCATTCGGAGTAGAGAAATGCCCGTCGAGCGCACGCTTTCCATCATCAAGCCGGACGCCACCAAGCGTAACCACACCGGCGCCATCGTCGACCGTTTCGAGAAGGCGGGGCTGCGCGTCATCGCCTCCAAGCGCATGCAGCTTTCCACGGCGCAGGCCGAAGCGTTCTACAACGTGCACAAGGCGCGTCCGTTCTTCAAAAGCCTCTGCGAGTTCATGACGTCCGGTCCCGTCGTTGTGCAGGTTCTGGAAGGCGAGAACGCCATCGCGAAGAACCGCGAAGTCATGGGCGCCACCGATCCGTCCAAGGCCGCGCCGGGCACCATCCGCAAGGATTTCGCGGAATCGATCGAAGCCAACTCGGTGCACGGCTCCGATGCGCCGGAAACCGCCGCGCACGAAATCCGCTTTTTCTTCTCCGACCTCGAACTGGTCGGCTAAGACATTGTAACGCCCGAGGCCCCGAACGATGGACTTCGCGATGAAAGACAAGGTTGTTGTCGTCACGGGGGCCACGTCGGGGATCGGGGAAGTCGCCGCCGACAGGCTGGCGCAAAAAGGCGCGCGCATCGTGTTCGTCGCGCGCGATCGCGAACGCGGTGAGGCGGCGCGCAAGCATTTTCGCGCCATCGCCGGGCAATCCGACCACACGGTGCATTACGCCGATCTCACCAAGCTCGCCGAGCAGAAGCGCGTGGCGAAGGAGATCGCGGACAGCGAGCCGCAGATCGACGTGCTCATCAACAACGCGGGCGCGATGTTCGGTTCGCGACAGGTGACGGAAGATGGCCTGGAGAAGACCTTCGCCCTGAACCACATGTCCTATTTCACGGTCACCAACATCCTGCTCGAACGGCTGAAGGCGACGCCCGGGGCGCGCATCGTCTCGACCGCGTCGGACGCGCACAAGGGCAACAAGCTGGATTTCGACGATCTGCAATCCGAGAAAAGCTACTCGCCCTTCGCCGTCTATGGCCGTTCCAAGCTGATGAACATCCTTTTCACGCGCGAACTGGCGAAGCGCCTGGCGGGAACGGGCGTCACCGCGAACTGCCTGCATCCCGGTTTCGTCGGCACGCGCTTTGGCGATCAATCGGGCGGGCTGATGGCGTTCGCGATCAAGATCGCCAAGAATTTCGCGCTGACGCCGGAGCAGGGCGCCGAGACGATCATCTATCTTGCCTCGTCGGATGATGTCGCGGGCAAGACCGGCGGCTATTACGACAAGAAGAAGCTCATAATCCCGTCCCGCGCGGCACAGAGCGATGCGGATGCGAAGCGCCTGTGGGATATCTCCGCCAAGATCGCGGGCGTGGGTTTCTGATGAGCAACGCCCGCAAGAAGGAGCTGCTGCGCGAATACAAGGAAAAGCCGCAGCGCGCCGGCGTGTTCTCCGTCACATGCGGCGAGCGGCGCTGGACCAGCACGTCACGCAATCTCGAGAAGCAGCAGAACTCGCTCTGGTTCCAGCTTCGCATGAACGGGTTTCCGAACGCGGATGTGCAGAAGGTGTGGAACGCGCAAGGCGAAACGGCCTTCGCCTACGAAGTCCTGGAAGAAGTGAAAGACGACAACGCGCTCATCATCGGCGAATTGCTGAAAGAGCGCGAAGCGGCATGGCGCAAGGAACTCGGCGCCGAAAAACTGGTCGGTTAGCGGTTATTCCGGCGCCGCGAGGAAGTCGGCGGCCGTCTTGCCGGAATCCACCGCGTCCTGCCACGTATGCGCCTGGCCCGTGAAGAGTCCGCTCTGAATCGCCGGATCGTGCGCCATGATGTCCCTCGCTTCGTCGATGTTTTTGGCGCGCAGAACGATCAATCCGCCATTGGTGTCGGCCAGCGGCCCGGCGACGAACAGCTTGTGCGCGTCACGCAGCGATTTCATGTATCCGAGATGGTTCCCGAATTTCTGTTTGGCCATCGGCACGCCAGGCTGCCAGGTTGGCCCCTGCGTATAGATCAGCACGAAGAAATTCTCCGCCGCATCGTCCGCCAGCGCCGGCAGCGCGACGCTAGACAGCGTCAGGGCGAGAAGAAAACGGAAAAAGCGCTGCATGGCCAGCCTCCGCAGGGCAGATGCCGAAGCATCGCTAATCGAAAACCGCGCGTCCACCGTCCAGCTTCACTTTTCCTTCGGCCACCAGCTTCAGGGCCGCAGGATAAAGCCTGTGCTCCTCGATCAGAATGCGCGCGGCGAGCGTCTCCGCCGTGTCGCCCGGCAGCACCGGCACGGCCGCTTGCGCGATGGTCGGGCCGCTGTCGAGTGCCGCCACGATGTAATGCACCGTGCAGCCGCTTTCTTTCACGCCCGCGTCCAAGGCCTGTTGATGCACGCGGATTCCGGGAAATAGCGGCAGCAGGGACGGATGGATGTTCAGCGCCTTGCCTTCCCACGTCTTCGCGAACCATTCGGAGTGGATGCGCATGAAGCCGGCTTCGGCGACGAGATCGATCTTCGCCGCGCGCAGCGCCGCATTGATGGCGCGATCGAACGCCTCGCGGCTCTCATAGTCTTGGTGCGAAATGACGCGCGTGGGCACACCCGCGTTCTGGGCCACGCTCAGGCCAGCGGCGCTTTCCTTGTTGGAAACAACCAGCGCGATCTCTGCCGGATAATCCGGCGCCTTCGCGGCATCGATCAGCGATTGAAGATTGGAACCTCTGCCGGAAATAAGAACGGCGACGCGAACACGGCTCACAGCTTCAGCGCGCCCTTGTAGCGGACCTTCGCTTCGCCGTCGCCTTTCACAAGATGGCCGATGCGCGTTGCGCGCTCGCCGCTCTCCTGGAACGCGTCGATCACATGTCCGGCGCACTTCTCCGAAACCACCGCGATCAATCCCAGCCCGCAATTGAAGGTGCGCAGCATCTCGCGTTCTTCGATGCCCGCCGACTTCGCCATCCAGCCGAACACGGGCGAGGGCGTCCATGTCGAAAGATCGATCTCCGCATCGAGACCGTCCGGCAAGGCGCGCGGCAGGTTTTCGGTGATGCCGCCGCCGGTGATATGGGCGAAGCCCTTCACGCCGCCGGCGCGGATCGCTTCGAGCCCGCTCTTTATATATAGCCGCGTCGGCGCCAGCAGCGCCTCGCCCAGTTTGCGGGATTTGTCGAACGGCGCGGGCGCGTCCCAGTCCAGCCCGGCATCGCTCACCACCTTGCGCACCAGAGAGTAGCCATTGGAGTGAACGCCGCTGGACGCCACGCCGATCAGCACATCGCCCGGAACCATTTCGCGCGTCCTGGGCAGCACATGGCCGCGTTCCACCGCGCCAACCGCAAAACCGGCGAGATCGAAGTCGCCCTTTGCATAAAGCCCCGGCATCTCCGCCGTCTCGCCGCCCACCAGCGCGCAGCCGGATTCCTTGCAGGCGCGCGCAATGCCTTCGATCACCGTAGCGGCATCGTCCACGTCCAGCTTGCCGGTCGCGTAATAGTCGAGAAAGAACAGTGGCTCCGCGCCCTGAACGATGATGTCGTTCACGCACATCGCCACAAGGTCCTGCCCGATGCCGGAAAACAGCTTGGTGTCGATGGCGATCTTGAGTTTGGTTCCCACGCCGTCGGTCGAGGACACCAGAATGGGATCCCTGAACCCGGCCGCCTTCAGGTCAAAGAGGCCGCCGAAGCCGCCGAGGTCCGCGTCCGCGCCCTTGCGCCGTGTTGCCTTCGCGGCGGGCGCGATGCGATCCACCAGTGCGTCGCCGGCGTCGATATCGACTCCGGAGTCCTTGTAGGTGATGCCGTTCTTGCCGCTGTTCATCGCTTGTTCAGAGAGTCCAAACTAGCGTTCGTTTAGTGGGGCGGGGGAACTGACGCAAGGGAGGCCCTTTGTCCCTCGAAGGCGCAATCGCCGTACGCCGTTTTGGCTTGGGCGGAAGACCGGGTGAAATCGCCGCCGCCAGCAAATCCCCAAAAGAATGGCTGCTCGGCCAGCTCGATTCTCCTGTGGATCAACCCCAGCCGGCCGATGGCGACGAACCGCTCAAGAGCGGCGGGG